>JAMCSN010000145.1:7791-9295 GCA_023381535.1 Bacteroidota bacterium | reverse complement strand
AGTGGAAATCCCATCAATGTTGACGACTAACTTTTCAATTCTTATGCTGCGAATCAAAATAACTCTTAAATATCCTATGGGTTTGATTCAATATCGATTTCCAAAAAAACCTGGAAGGTGCACCGAATGAACTTATGCTCAAAATCACCTATTATATATAGCCCGATCAATTTGCTCTAACTGTTTTAGAGTGTCTATAGATGTACAGTCTATGGGTTCGTTCTAAACTTTTTATGATAAGTCTCTTTCTACTAAAGGTAACACCGAACTCTTAAGTGGAGGGCAAATAAATAAAAGGCAGTTCTCATTTATAACAGTAAAGATTTTTACTTTAGATTACTTTGTAAGCAAACCAATTACTAAACAGAATTTATTGAACGAAACATTTACACTTTCGAAATTGCTAAACTTTTTCTGATTCCAGTTATGCAAGGCCGGTACTATTTTTTGTACTACTCGATTATTTAAATCGATAGTCAGCCGGTATATTCACTTAATGCCAGCCGACTATTAATTGTATTTCCACTTTACTTGGGTATCAATGGATACTATTTTATTAACAACATTTTCTTTGTATCAGCGAATGATTCTGCTGTAAGGCGATAAATGTATACTCCGCTAGGGAAATTATTCGCGTCAAATACAACCTCGTGGCTGCCAGCAGACTCTTGAGCATTCACTAAAACTTTAACTTCCCTTCCAATAATGTCAAACACTTTCAATGTCACAAAACTACTTCTCGGCAATTCGTATTTTATTTTTGTAGTTGGATTAAAGGGGTTTGGATAATTTTGCATAACAGCAAAATTTGCGAGAACTTCATTATTTGGAGCAGCCCCGGAGATTTCATCAAATTTCATTACCGCGAGTCGTCCAGAATTTCCCCAATCTCTATAGGTAAAGCGAGTCGTCCAGAATTTCCCCAATCTCTATAGGCAACGTAAGGTGTCGAGCCATTAAATACTAAAGAAATGTAATCTACTTGACCGGCAGAAAATCCTGGATAACCAACCTTCACCCAATGATAACCATCATATTTCATAACAGTAGCTCCGCCGAAATTCACTTTATCTGAGTAAGCTACATAAGGCGTTGTTCCATTAAAGGCTAAGGAAGTGTAACTAGTTCCGCCAGCAGAAAACCATGGGTAGCCAACAATTTCCCAATCGGTTCCATTATATTTCATTACTATTGCTTTACCAGAGTTCGATTCATCGGTAAAAGCTATATAAGGTGTAGAACTGTTAATTGCCAAAGACGTATAGTATGCACTTCCTTCAGAAAAACCTGGTGAACCGACATTTATCCAATTATTCCCATCATATCTCATTACTGTTGCTTTGTATGAATTCGTCACATCCATAAAAGCTACATAAGGTGTCGATCCATTAAATGCTAAAGAAATATAATATGCACTCCCGTCAGAAAAACCTGGCGAACCAACATTTACCCAACTTGTTCCATCAAATTTCATCACAGTAACAGCGCCGTAATTTCCCCAATG
>JAMCSN010000145.1:0-7781 GCA_023381535.1 Bacteroidota bacterium | reverse complement strand
TAGAGAGTAGTATCTTTCGTTGTTAAAGAAATATAATCGGCCTCACCCGCAGAAAAACCCGGCGAACCAACAGTTACCCAGCTATTTCCGACATATTTAATTACAGTTGCACGGCTATAATTATTAAAATCAGTATAAGCTGCGCATGGTGTTGTTCCCTTCATTACAAATGATGTAAACGAAGCAGTTCCCGGAGTAAATCCGATATAGCCAACATTGTTCCAGTATTGCGAATACGATACAATAGTAAAGCTAAAGAGAAAGAATAAAATAGTTTTTTTCATTGGGACCACCCCATAAATTAGTTATAAATAATTTTCTGCTTGCAGTGGGCTATTGAAGATTTTACGAATATTTTTATTACGCATGAAATTTTAAATGACTCTAAAATCTTTTTGTTGAACTTCCCTTCGTGTTCATCTGATTTAACTGACTCTTTTATATAATTTATTATTTTTTTAACAGAAATGCCGTACCATTCCTTAGCACCTTTTTAGTTTATATAAAAACTATTTCTTTACAATTTTTTTTCTAATACGAGCGTATAACTTGTGTTCGGATAATATCGAATAGTATCTTCTTTGTACTCTTTAACAATGCAGTTCGGAATTTTTTTTGTGATAGCCAATAAATCCCGGCAGTAGCCAAGTTTTGTCATTCGCCACTTTTCATAAGCGGTTGCATTATGAATCGACGGTTCACACAACACAGCACCTTTTTTACAAACGCGAAAAACTTCTTTTAGAGCAATTTCGGCGTTTGCCTGACCCAACTGTTCGAGAACATGATTCGAAAAGACAACATCATAAGACTCATCGGGCAAATCAATTTTTGTTACATCACCTAAAAAGAGTTCCTCATAGAATGATTCGTATATTAGATTAATAAAGCACGACGCCATACGCGAGTGAGTGTATTCAAATCCGGAAATTTGCATTTCGGGTTTAGATTTAGCGAGCAAATACATGTTTAGACCGGTTCCACAACCAGCATCGAGAACAGTTGGATTTTGTATACCATTGCACAGAGACGAAATATGTTCTATCAATTCAATTCTTGGCCATGCATTTTTACCTATCATAATTTTACCGTTATGTTTTAGCGGTTGAGCGGTTGTGAGGATTCTTAAACTTTCATAGTCGTCGCTGTAACGTGAGAATGTTGATTTTCCATGCTGGTGAGCAAATTTTATAATTCCCTTGCAATCGCCCAAAATCTTAAATGTTTTTTCGATCGGGTTTAGGTAGGAAAATTTTCCCGGTAGAGACATTAAATAATCGTTGAAAGATTTTGGATAATAACAATATCCTAATACGCTTGCAGCCTTATCGAGACTTTTTTGAAAATTATCCCAGTTATTATATTCTGGGTGAGAACTCTGCCTTCGGTCGGCAATGTTAATTTTCTTATTCAGATTAATTTCATCACAAACTATGTCAAACTTTATTTCTTTTATAATCATTTAGATTATCCTAAAATTTATTTCGAATTATTAAATAATTTAATGTTTTGCATGAAGTTATTTTTAAAAACGAATTTATTTTGTAAATGATCCTTTTTGTAGAATTCGTCAAAAAACCGGGTATACTTTTCATAAAGTCTATGAAGCTTTTCCATATTGTAATTCTCGAAAACCCAGAGATGTTTTTTGAATTTCCACAATCGAGAATAAATGGCGCGATTGTACAGCGGACCGGCGATTCGCAATAGAATGTAAACCAGCCAATGCCAGAAATGAAACTTGAATTGAGAATTGCGAGTTGAGAATTGAGAATTCTTGATTGTTTTTTGGAAATAGTATGCTGCGCGGAGGTGATTCATGCCGTCGCCGTAACCGATTACGTCTGCAATCAATTTTTCACGCATTGATTTCTTCTCATGCTCAAAAAAATCTTTGATTTTGCCGATGGAGAAAAACTCATTGATTAATTTCTGGAATTCTTCGGACGATTGTACAAGCGCCGATCCTTTGTAGAGTGGGTCGCGGTTGAAATCTTTTTCCGGGTTGATAAAAATCGTTTGTTTATTCATTAACCAACTTTCAAGAGCTGTCGTTGATTCGAAGCATGTCCACAAATCCGAAACACTGATTAGATCATGGATTGATTCCTCACTGCACAAATAGATAACGTTTTCATAATGGGCAAGCTCGTTCATTTCATTTTTAACCGGCTCCGGTCGCTCCGGCGCATTTTCCTGCGGGTGCTGTTTTAGAATAAAGAGAGTGTCTTTGTTACTTATAATCGCATGTTCCAAAACATCGCTGACCTTTTTTCTTTGCTCTTCAATCCAGACCAATTTTGATTTGTCCCCCTTTGCCCATATAAGGAGTTCGCTTCGTCCGCGCGGATGATCAAGTTTACCGAATGCCCAGCCGGCATACCCGATGACTTTCTTGTATTGCTTCTTATTGTATTTGTTGAGGAATTCATCCTTGTGCATGAACTTGTAGATCGTGTATCGATCGAAACCAACTCCGCCGGTTACTACAATTTTGTTCGCCGCTTCTGGAACTTCCTTTTTCAAAAATTCGGCGGTGCGCTCGCTCCAGCAGCAAACATAATCTTGGTAAAACTTTTTATCGCGGTTGAAACCCCATACATTGAACGAACCATCCGATCTAAAATTTCCTTCGGAGATTAATGCAAAGAGAGGAATGTTTTGCTCGTGCGCAATTTTCGAAATCTCGAAATAAAGATTGGACCCGATCGTGTTGGCTTGAAGAATTGCATCCGGTTTAACGCGATAGATTTGATGGATATCAATATTCAGCGCGTGGTAGAATTCGCAATTTAGAAATCGCTCCGCAAAGTAGCGGATTGGCAAAAGCATCTCCACATCGCGCCCGACGGCATCGTCTGTGAAACAAAGGACTTTTATTTTTTTATCCATTAGTTATGTAGGGAAAGGTCTGTGACCTTTCCGATTTTTTTAGAGAACAGGGAAGTAGTCACAGACCCCTCCAAAGTTTTCGGAACGGTTATAAACCGTTCCCTACGATTTTGTTAGTTGATCTAAATATCCCGCAAGCATTTTCGTCAAATTTCTATTTGAGTATTGTGATATATCCGTTTGGTTTGAAACCAATTTCCCAAGCTTGAACTTTTCGTAAAACTCTTTAACGGTTTTAATTGTTGTCTCTAGATCGTTGAAACCGCACGTGGATCCAGCGTTAACCCCATGAACGATTTTTGATGCGTCGCTTTCCTCCGGTCCGATAACAAGAATCGGTCTACGCGACGCGAGATATTCAAAAAGTTTGCCCGGCAATCGTCCGTTCACGTTTGGCATGTTGTTTAGAATCAACAATAGCGCTTGTGACCGATGCATTCTTTCCAAAGTCTCTTTTCGCGACAAATGTTCAAACAATCGGAGATTACTTTTTAAACCAAGCGATTCCAGCTCATCAATTATTGCGTGACCGACAAAGCCGGCAAGTTCAATTTCCAATTCATTTTTAAATTGTTCGTTCTCGGCGGCTATGATTGACAGAGCTTTCCAAAGAATTTTTGCGTTTCTATCCGGACCAAGACTTCCATAATGGCTCAAAGTAAATTTTTGTGAAAGCGGAACATTAATATTTTTGAAATCATCTTCATCGTACCCCCACACAATCACGCCGACATCATTTGCGCCGATGGATTCCAAATCGCGTTTCCATGTGTCGCTGCAGATCGTAACCTTATCAGCCCAACGGAACACGTGTTGTTCCTTTGCCTCGTGAATCCTTTGCGAAATTGGATTTAGCATTAGCTGCGAAAAGTAATCAACTTGCGTCCACGGATCCTGAAAATCCGCGTGCCACGGAATACCCAACTTCTTTTTCACACCGTATGCAATCATGTGAGTTGATTGAGGCGGACCATTTGTGAACAAAACATCAACCGGGTTTTCTTTTAAGTACGTGGTTAAAAATTTCACGCTTGGACGGATCCAAAACTTGCGGGCATCGGGGATAAAAATATTTCCGCGGATCCATATTCCAAGTTTATGACCGAAACTTGGTTTTTCTTCTTCCAAAAAAACGTTATGAATCCGCTCTCCTTTTTTCTTTCCCGTTATCAACTTAAAAAGATAGTACGGCTCCCAAATTTTTGTTTTGAGTATTGTCGCGCCTTCCGGCACATCCTTAAAATTGCCTTCGTCGAGAACGGGATATTCCGGATTATCGGCTGTGCAGATCACCGGTTCCCAGCCAAACTCCCGCAAGTATTTTGCGAACTTAAGACAGCGGTGAACTGCTATTCCGCCCGCAGGCGGCCAGTAATATGATATGATCAAAACTTTTTTCATGGCCGGATCATTGCATCGGTATCAGTCGGCGGTTTCGCCGCGCCTTTTATAATACCCTTAATAAAATCGATTATCTTTGACGGACTTGTTAGAATATCCAATTCGGCTTTTTCGTAAAATTTGAAAAGGAATAGAACAACCGGGAAAAGAATTGTAATAATAAGTTTGACCGCAATTTGTAAAATGTTGTTCATTGCCGGCAGCAAATAAATTGCCGACGCAAAAATCGATCCGGCAACGATCATCAATAATAGTTTGCGGTTCTCAAAATCGATTCTAAAATATTTGTTTGAGACTTTCTGTGTGATCAAATAAAAAATTACGAATGACACAAGCGTATTCACCGCCGCAGCCATTATTCCGTACATCGGTATAAAAATAAAATTTAGAATTATGTTTAGCGCCGAAGCGCCGATCGTAATCCACGCAATATGTTTGGTGTTCTTGGTCAGCATCATTCCCAGCGATGCGGTTAAGCGCATCCCGCTGAAGACATAAGAGAGCAAAATAAGCGGGACAACCAAATAGGCGGAATAAAAATCTGATTGTTGCGCAAAAAGTCTTACGATTTCTTTGCTGAAGAGAGAAAGAAAAACAAAACCCCAAACGAAAACAAAAGTTGAATACGTCATCAGCTTAGAGAAAAAACGGTTATCATCCGGTTGTCCGAAGTATTTATAAGCAATCGGCAAAAGTCCAAGACTGAACGGAAGAACAAGAAACATATTTAATACGCCGGCTATTCTGTAAGCCAACCCGTACAATGCAACGTGTTTCGAGCCGAGGAGAATTTTAATAATGAATCGATCGCTTTGGTTTAACAGCATGAATCCGAGAGAACTGAAGACAAGTGGAAATCCGAATTTAAATGCCACCGACAAAATTTCTTTGTTGAAATTCAGCTTCATAACCGGAATTAATTTCGTAAGCAGCGCTATTGTTGTCAAAAATTCGGCGATCAGCGCCGCTAATAATATTCCGGTTATACCTTGGTTTTCATACGCAACGAGATAAACAGTGAAGAAAGTCATCACGAGAGTTTTTGCAACGCTTACGGTTGAGTAATATGCCGATTCTTCATCGGCTCTAACTTTAGCGAGAAAAAGATTATTCATCACGCGCAGCAAAACAATGTAAGCGGTAAGACGAATATATTCGGCGGTAATCTGAGAATGAGCGAAGAACGCCGAAAACTTTGCGGTAATAATTTCTGAAGCAAGAACAAGAACGGCGCAAACAGCAAGGACAAAAGTTGTAAGAGTGAAAAGTGCTGAACCTTTCTGCTCTTCATATTCTTTATTGTTGTTCAAAAAAATTAACGAGCTTGCCTGACCAAGAATTACAACTTCAGCAAGAATTTGAATTGTGTTATCGAGGAGGTCCCAGTTTCCGAAGTCGGTTAAAACAAGTTTTGCCGTAAATAACGGAAGAAGAATTACACCAACAACTTTCGGCGCAATATTGCTAAGGCTATAAACGAAAGTATCGCGAACAGTACTTTTTAACCGTTCAAGCATTTACTTTTTTCCCGGCGCTTTCTTTTTTGTTGATAAGAACAGAATGTACCCGAGTCCGCCAAATATCATTACGTTAAGAATCAGCGACAAATATTTTCCCGCAACAAATCCACCCGGTTCATATACAAATTCAACTTTGTGTTTTCCTTGCGGAACAACGATGCCTTGAAATCCATAATCCGCTTTGTAAATAGTTGTCGGCGAATTATCTATAAACGCTTTCCAGCCGGGCAGATAGGTCGTTCCGAAAAACAAAAAGTTATTGCTCTTGCAATTTACGTCGGCGGCAAGAGATTCATCTTTATAAAAAATGATCTGCGCCGAATTTGTTGAATCGCCTTTATCGAATTTGAAATCTAACTTTTCCACAAATGCCAATTTCTTAGGATCGAAAGAATTGTTTTTGATCGCGTTCAAAATATCAACACCGGATTTTTGTGCGACGCTATCAACAAAATAAATTCTCGGCAGCGCCTTTTCGTTCCGGTAAACAAATTCGTCTTTACCTTGATAAATATTTGCAAATCCATCCGGGGTGTACGGGCGATCCGTTACAACATATTTTACGCTGAGCATTCTCCAGAGTGTTGGATTAACCGGTCCGACGACATCCATAATATCTTGATAGCTTCTTGGTTTTACCGCAGAGTAACCGTAAAAATCTTCCTGCAAAAAATAAACGTTAAAATTTGCGTTGCTGGAAAATGAACCGAGCGAACCGTCTTGTTTCAAATTCAAAAGCCGGTGCGGTTCTTTATCGTTCTGCTGTTTGATCACGGAAATGTAATTCGGTTCTCTGAATAGATCGTTTACTTTTTCAGAATCGACGTAAGATGCACCGCGGTGACTCACTCTAAACAAGTCAAACAGAACAAGCACCGCTATTCCAGCAATGAAAAGTTCTTTGTTCAATTTTGATTTTATGAACGCATAAATCAAACCGAACGTTAGAGCGAGCAATGCAAACGACGCCAGCAGATCGCCCTTGAACATGTCGGCCATGTATTCGGCAAGTGCGTTGAACGTTTGAGCTTCTTGCTGCGCACGCTGCGATTGACCGAGTGATGCGGCGTAATCGCTGACACGTTGTGTAAACCAGCTGCCGATACTTCCGCTGAGAAGGAAAAACAAAACAAACAATCCCGCAAATGTCATCGCGGTGTACTTGAAAATTTTTTCTGTCTTTGCATTTTTTTCATCGTGCAAAGAAATAATTTTCATTAAACCTAGTCCGGCAAGAATTGGAAAGATGATTTGAATTATGTGAAGAGTCATCGAAGGCGAGCGGAAATTATCGAATCCCGGAAAATGATAGTAAAATAAATTATATAAGAATGAAAGGTTCCTTCCGAAAGAGAGCAAGAGAAAGAGCACTACCACAATTCCAAAAAACTGCACAATCGGATCCCTCCACCGGACAATTAAAGTGAAAATACCAAGCGCAAAAATTATGATTCCCATGTACATGGCAACATCAACCGAGGTCATCTGTCCGAAGTAAGTATTCACTTCATAATCTTGATTTTGCGTGAGCGGACCGTTGTAAGTTGATTTTCCGAAACCATAGTAAGAAGGAACGATGAATGTCAAAATTTCACCGGGCGAGTATGACCAATTTGTTGCGTACTCGTAAGCATTGTTCTGCGATTCCGCGCCGGTCTCTTTCAGTTCCGTAACGCTTTTCGTTCCGCGTGTAGAATACGGTTTATATTCGTAGAGCTGAGCGTACGTATCGAACGACATTAGAAAAGCAATCAAACCTGCTGCGGCAACAACGCCTACAGATTTCAGCAGCTGCTTCTGCAGTGCATTGTCTTTTGTGATGAAGGAACGAACGAAGAAATAAATGAAATAAATAATCGTTGCAAGGATAAAATAAAACACAATTTGAACGTGAGCGCCGAGGACAAGAAGATGCATGCCGAGCAGAAACAATGTAAAATCTAACCACGTAATTTTTTTCTGAAATTT
>JAMCSN010000165.1 GCA_023381535.1 Bacteroidota bacterium | reverse complement strand
TTTCTTGTTCGGACGGAATGGAAGCAATTGAAAAGCTGCCCACTCAAAAAATCGATCTGATAATTACCGATTTAAACATGCCGAACATAGACGGCTTTGAGCTTATTTCTTCCGTTAGAAACAATTCCGCTTACAGGGAATTACCTATTATAGTTCTTTCCTCTCTTGGTGCAACTGAAGATCTTCAAAAAGGTTTGGAATGCGGTGCAAATTCTTATTTGATAAAACCGTTTGATCCTAAACGGGTAGTGTATGAAGTTTCAAAATACTTAAACTAGAGGTCGTTCGATGGCAATAAAATTCTTGATAGTAGATGATTCGGTAACAATGCGCAGAATCGTGATCAACTCATTAAAACAAATCGGTCATAATGATTTTTGCGAAGCGGCTGACGGAAGAGAAGCCATTACGAAATTAGTAAGCGATCCGTCAATAAACTTTCTAATCACCGATTGGAATATGCCTGAAGTTTCCGGTTTGGATCTCGTGAAAAGTATCCGTTCGGATCAGAAGCTCTCTTCGTTGCCGATTCTAATGGTAACCACGCGCGGCATGAAAGAGGATATCATTGAAGCGCTGCAAGCCAAAGTGAATAATTATATAGTGAAGCCATTCACACCGCAAGTACTAAGAGAAAAAATAGAGCAAATTGTTTCTACCACACCAGCCTAAAAGGGGGAGAAATGGAAATGCAATCAAATATGGAACAGATATTTAAAAAACTAGGCGATCTAAAAGATTTTTTCACATACGGTCAGAAGCTGGCACCGATTCTTCAGAAGATCATAGATTTTATGCAGGATACAGTTCCGCTTTTGGAAACAGTGAATAAATCAATAGCGGACAGCACTAGTAAAATGCCGAAAGCCGCGCATCAAATCAACAACGTAACCAGCGCAACGGAAGTTGCAACTACAGAAATTCTTGATATAGTTGACGGAGTTATGCTGGACTTGGGCGAAATCAGTTCGCAGATAAATTCGTTTCAAGTGAAATTTGATAAACAGCAAACGCTTCTGGTGAAGATTGCCGAAAAATATCCGAGGGATGAAGACGTAAAGAAATTAATTATGAATGAATTTGACTCGAAGTATTTCAGCGACGATGTTAAAGATCTTTCCAAGCTGGTTTCAAAAATTAACGACAGCATGATGAATATCACGCTATCGTTACAGGTTCAGGACATAACGACACAGCAGCTGCTGTCGGTTAACCATTTGATTCAATCTATACAGGAAAAGTTATCGTCCTTGCTGGTGGACTTAGGTGAAAAAGAGATAACGGCTATAGACGAGAGGTTCAACAACAATCTTTCCTTTAATCCTGAAGCGCGTTATGAGAAGAATCATAGCTCTCAGGTTTTGGTCGATTCGTTGGTTGAAGAAAATCGGTCGGCAGCTTCACAAAAAGAAATAGACGAACTTTTTTCAAAACGATGAGCGAGACAATAAAAAATCCGACTCTCATCGATCCGGAGATGAAAGAAATCGTTGAGAGTTTCATAATTGAAAGCAAAGAAATTCTTGAAAAGTTGGATATTGACCTGATTGAACTGGAAAAGAAACCTGACGATAAAGAACTTCTTAACCAAGTTTTCCGCTCTTTCCATACCATCAAAGGCACATCGGGATTTTTAGGATTGGAGTCTCTTCCGGAAGTAACCCATAAGTGTGAAGACATTTTGAACAAGCTCCGCAAAGGCGAAGCTTCCTTAAATGATGCCATTATGGATGGGATAATTCTTTCTGTCGATACGATTAAAGAACTTGTCCGGAAAATTGAAACCGATCAAAATGAAAACGTTGACATTGAACATGCATGTTCAATACTGGAAAACTTGTTAAAGAGTTTAGACAACGCGGTGCCGCAAGTTGCTGTTGTAGAGAAAAATAAATCCGCAAACGAAGTTGAAGAGCAAAATGAATTTTCAAACCCGGGTAAAGGCGAGGCAGCAGAAGAAGTTCAAAAGGTTAAGCCAGTAACAAACACCTTTCCTGAAAGCAAAAAAGAAAGTATTGAAAAAGCGTTTTCAACAGCACAGGTAAAGGACAACACGATACGTGTCGGGGTTGAACGCCTCGACTCGCTGCTCGATATTGTTTCTGAGCTCGTGCTCGGTCGGAACTGGTTGTCGCAAGTTTACACAGAATTTGCAAACACTCATGAAGGCAGCAAATTCACAAAAGACCTTGGCGAGGTAACAAAACAAATTGACCTGATGACAACCGAACTTCAACTGGTTGCAATGAAATTGCGGATGATAAGAATTGCCAAAATATTTAACCGTTACCCGCGGCTTGTGCGAGACCTTTGCAAAGACACCAATAAAGATACAGAGCTTATAATCAGAGGCGAAGAAACCGAAGTTGATAAAAATTTGATTGAAGAAATCAACGATCCTTTGGTTCACCTGATACGTAATTCGATTGATCATGGAATTGAAAAACCTGAAGACCGAATAAAAGCCGGCAAACCCGTTAAAGGAACCGTTATTCTTTCAGCAGAACAACTTGGAAATAATATTCTAATTACAGTAGAAGACGATGGCAAAGGTCTTGATGTTGAAATGCTGAAAGACAAAGCCGTTGCAAAAGGATTGATAACAAAGGAGAAAGCGAAAGAACTAACGCACAATGAGGCGATCAATTTAATTTTTCTACCGGGTTTTTCAACAGCCGAAAAAGTTTCCAGTGTTTCAGGACGCGGCGTGGGAATGGATGTTGTCAAAACAAACGTTTCAAAATTACGCGGCATAATTAATATCGAATCTGAAAAAGGAAAAGGGGCAAAATTTGTAATCAAACTTCCGCTAACGCTGGCAATTATTTCCGGAATGGTTATCAAAGCTAAAAACGATTTAATGGTTGTTCCTTTGGGATCAATCGTTGAGGTGTTCCGTGTTAATGCCGAGCAGATTTACACAATCAAGGGCAAAGAAGTAATAAAAGTTAGAGATTCAATTCTTCCGCTTGTTTCTGTTAACCAGCTTCTTAAAGGCAAGATGAACGGTGAACGAGAGCAAAATAATAAATGGCAGTACATTGTTGAAGTCGGCATAGCGGAAAAACGCTACGGTTTAAAAGTGGATGAACTGATCGGTCAGCATGAAGTAGTTATTAAGTCGTTGGGAAGTTATCTTGGAGAAATAGATGGAATTGCCGGTTCAACAATTATGGGAGACGGCACCGTAGTGATGATACTCGATGTTCATCAATTATTTAACAGGCTGGAAAAAGTTTCTTGAGAAATCAAATCACCGTATTGGTAGTAGATGATTCGGCGTTCATGCGCAAATCTCTTTCGATTATGCTCGGCAGCGATCCGGAAATTTCCGTTATCGCCACTGCGCGCAACGGTCAAGAAGGAATCGAGCTGGCTTTGAAACATAAGCCCGACCTCATTACGCTCGATGTTGAAATGCCTGTGATGGATGGACTTACTGCTCTAAAAAAAATAATGAAAGATTGTCCGACTTCGGTTATCATGGTTAGCTCGGTTACAACGGAAGGCGCACAAGCAACGTTGAAAGCGTTGGAACTCGGCGCGGTTGATTTTATTCCGAAAGAAATGTCTTACGTAAGCGTAAACATTTCGAAGATTAAAGAAGATTTAATTTCGAAAGTAAAAGAGATTACCAGGCAGAAATCTCTACGGGAAAGACTGAGCAGGCTTAAAGCCATTGGCGAGCGGACAAATGCTAAACCCAAAGAGAACACGCATTCAAATGTGTTGCCGCAAATCGGTTATTCAGCAGTGATGATGGGAATTTCTACCGGCGGACCATTTACTTTGCAGAAAATTTTACCGTTGATCTCTGAAAAAATTCAAGTCCCGATATTTGTAGTGCAGCACATGCCGCCAAAGTTCACAAAATCTCTGGCAGATCGATTAAACGGAATGTGCAAGCTTGATGTGAAAGAAGCCGCAAACGGAGATTCCGTAGAGCCCGGCGTGATATACGTTGCACCCGGGGGCTATCACATGAAATTGAGCAAGTCTAATTCCCATGTATCTATTAGTACAACTTTAGAACCGAGCGATAGCCTGCATCGACCATCGGTTGATGTTATGTTCGATTCGGTTATTGATGTTTACGGTAAACACGCGCTTGGCGTTGTGATGACCGGAATGGGTAAGGACGGATACGAAGGTGTGAAAAGATTGAAATCGTTAGGCGGCAGTTCAATTGCGCAGGATGAAGAATCGTGCGTAGTGTACGGAATGCCCAAAGCAATTGTTGAAGGCGGTTTGGCAGACGCGGTTCTGCCCGCAGAAAAAATTCCAGAAATGATAAACAAGGTGGTTTAAAATGACAAGCAATTATGAAGACGCTCTATTTAGAGACGCCCGCGTAAAAAATACAAGCAAGACCGGCAACCTCTTAAAAGCTAATGAATATGAAGTGATTGGATCGTCAAAAATTTCTTTGGAAGACAACGACCTGGATGATGTAAAAATTCTTTTGAAGAAAGATGCGAACGACAATCTGAAAGAAATAAAATTCATGTGCTCGTGCGGTCAAACAAAATCTATTTTGCTGGATTACGGCGAATCCGGCGCCAACTCTGAATAATAAATTCCAATTGGTGAATTTTAGCCATCTCTAAACATTTCAAACGAACTTTTCACATCTTTTTCAACCTTTCAACTGGCATTTGATTTGGGATAATAAATCAAAAAGCTGAAAGGTATTTATGCCGTCGTCTGTTAAGCTGCTTCAGGATGTTCTTGATTATTGTACCGAAAAAAACCGCGTCATCGCAAAAAATATTGCCAACATAGGAACGGAGAATTACCAACGTGAAGATGTTGAGTTCAAAGAAATACTAAACGAAAGCTCCAACTCTCTGCTGAAAACTACAAATCAAAAACATATCGGCAGTATGCAAACCGCCGGTACCGGCGAATCAAAATTTGAATATGTTGACGATCAAAGTACTGACATGCAGTCCGGAGTGAATAATGTCAGTATCGAAAAAGAAATGAGTGATCTAGCAGAGAACACGCTGCGGTACAAATTCGCTTCACGGAAAATTGGCGATTACTACAGAACACTTCAAGAAGTAATTAAAACCGGAGGTAACGCTTGAAAATCGGTGGAAGTTTGTTCGGTCTAAATTTCAGCGCACGCGGAATGAGCATTCAAAGAAAAAAGATGGATCTCATTTCGCAGAACATTGCAAACGCAGATAATGTAAGAACGGAAAACGGTGAGCCGTACCAGAGAAAATTTTTGAAGGTTGAAGCTGACAAAAACAACTTTGCAGCCAATCTATCTACCGAAGGACAGGTGCTTCGACTGAACGTTAGTGACGCAAACCATATGGAAAAATTGTCTGTCCCGGACGAAGTAAATATCTCAACAGATTCCGGCAGCATTATGATGAATGAAGAAACTGATCAGAGAGCCGGAGATATTCTTTACATGCCCGATAATCCCAATGCCGATCAGAACGGATACGTTCAAATGTCTAATGTAAATGTGATTAACGAGATGGTTGATATGATTGCTGCAACAAGAAGTTACGAGGCAAATCTTCAGTCGCTCAACTCGGCAAAACAAATGGCAAAAGATTCATTGGAGATATAGATGAAAGTTATTACCGACTCAATCGGCAATTATTCGCCGGCGTATTTCAAATCGAAAGCAAATGTACAGAGCAAACCGGAATCCGCTGAAGCTCAAAAGGTAATTTCAACCGATGAAAAAAAGTTCTTCGCAAATCTTTATCCGGCACAGCATGAAGACGTGATGAACTACCAGTTCTATAACGCCAAAGGAAAAGTTTCCGGAGTACTTGTAGGTTCAAACTTCGATAAGAGAGGATAAAATGAAAATAGAAGGACTCGGCGAACTAATACCTAACCCGATTCAACCGCAAAAAATTAAAGTGAGCGGCGCCGATAATTTCGGCAGCACATTAACCGGATTTATCAACGATGTAAATCAATCGCAGCAGGATTCGCAAAAAGCAGTCAAAGATTTTGTAAGCGGCAACGGAGTTGAATTGCACGATGTTATGATTGCAGGCGAAAAAGCAAAAACCAATCTCGAACTGCTGATGGAAATCAGAAACAAAGCAATAGACATGTTTAAAGAATTAACAAGAATGCCGGTCTAACGATGAACACAAATCCATTACAGACATTCCTAAACATTATTAATAAGCTTAATCCAAGACAAAAGCTGATGCTCGGAATCGGCGTATTGCTGACGGTTGTGTTTCTTGCATTCCTAATTATCGTTCTTAACGAACCTACATACACAACTTTGTACTCCGGATTGTCTCAGGAAGACGCCTCAAAAGTCATTGAGCATTTGACATCGCAGAAAGTTCCTTACAAAATTGAAGATAACGGTCAATCAATCAAAGTTCCGCGAGAGAAAGTTTATGAACTCCGGCTTACTCTAGCCGGCAAAGGCATTCCAAGTTCGGGAATAATTGGTTACGAAATATTTGACAAGACAACTATGGGAATGTCGGAGTTCATGCAGAAATTAAATTACAAACGCGCGTTGGAAGGAGAACTCGCCCGAACTATTCAACAGCAAGACGGTGTTGTTGGAGTTCGTGTTCATATTGTTATTCCACAGAAAACAGTTTTTAAAGAGGAGGAAAAATCTCCAACGGCGTCGGTAGTTCTGAAATTGAAAAACAATTCTATGCCGTCAAAAGAAAATATTCAGGCAATTGTAAATCTGCTTTGCGGTAGCGTAGAAGGACTTGACCCAGCAAAAGTTTCCGTCATTGATACCAGGGGAAGAATTCTTAATAACGATAACGATGAAGGTCCGCTTGCGTATGCTTCGTCGAGGCAATATGAAATAAAAAAATCGGTCGAGAATTATCTTGTTCAGAAAGCGCAAAGCATGCTGGATAATGTTCTCGGCTACGGCAATTCAATGATTCAGGTAAATGCTGATCTTAATTTTGATCAAGTAGAAAAAACAATGGAACAGTATGACCCGGAATCTCAAGTTGCAATAAGCGAGCAATCGATTAAAGCCAACAACAGCGGAAGACAAAAGAATGATTCGACTTCCAATTCCAACGACAACACACTCACGAATTATGAAGTAAGTAAGAGCATTCAAAAAGTAGTTGAAGGAAGCGGAAACATAAAGCGATTGAGCGTTGCCGCGGTTATAAATGATATACCAAAGGAAATTAAGAAAGGCGAAAAGACGGAAACTGTTTATGACCCGCGTCCCGCCGATCAAATGAAAAAGCTGGAAGAGATTGTTCGAAACGCAATCGGTGTTGACGCTCAAAGGAACGACCAGTTCTCAATCGTTGATATTCCTTTCGAAGTTAAGTCGCTTGATAATGTTCAGGATGTCAGTACGTCGTCGGTTATCAATGATGCAAACGAATGGATAAATCTTGCGTTCATCGTTTTTGCAATTGTTGCATCAATGTTTGTTCTCAAGAGTTTGATGAAGCGGCTTAAGAACGAAAGAATTGTAATCGGAACGGTTAATACCGGAAGTTATCCTTCTCCGGCAGAAATTATGGCGCCGGCGGCTAGAACAAGCGAATCGAAAAACAATGTAGCTCAGATGCTTGCAACCAAAAAGAAAAAAATGATTTTGCCTGTTGGTGATATCGAAGATGAAATTTCCGATGAAGCAATGCTGAAAAAGAATCAGCAGGATAAAATTATTAATTACGTTACGAAGAACCCAATGGATGCCGCAAAACTAATTAACGCTTGGATGCATGAAGATGAGGTCTGACGACAAATTAGTGCGAAAGAATCCCGCAGATGAAGTGCCGGGATTGCAAAAAGCCGCAATGCTGATGGTTGCGCTCAATGTTGAAGCCGCGTCTTCGGTGCTAAAGTATCTGGATTCCGGCGATGTTGAAGTTATTACGGCGGAGATTTCAAAACTTAAAAATGTTCCTTCCAAAGTGATAGACGCCGTCATTGTAGATTTCTACAACATGGTGACTGCGCGCGAGTATGTCTTGGAAGGAGGTCTGGATTATGCGCAGGCGGTGCTTGAGAAGACATACGGACCTTCCAAAGCTATTGAGATGATAGATAAAATTAAGCGGCTTACAACTCTCAAAGGTTTCGATGTTCTTAAGAAAGCTGAACCGGCACAATTGGTCAACTTCCTCAACAAAGAACATCCGCAGACAATGGCGTTAATTTTATCGCAGCTATCGCCCGATCAAACTGCAAATGCACTTAAAGAATTGCCGGAGGAGCTCCGCGTGGACGTTGCAATTAGAATTGCAACGCTTGGAAAAATTGCACCTCAAACTTTGAAGCAGATCGAACATGTTGTAGATGAAATTGCCGGTTCATCAATGAGTCAATCCGTCGGAAAACTTGGCGGACCAAAATGTTTGGCAACGATTCTGAATAAAGCTAATGTCGGAATTGCAAAAGAGATTCTTACTAAGATTGAAAACATGGATGCCGAAACCGCATACGAAGTGAAACGGCTCATGTTCATCTTCGACGAAATAATAAACATCAACGATAAAGACATTCAAAAAATTCTTAGAGAAATAGACCGCAAAGATCTTGCGCTCTCTCTCAAAATTGCCGACGAAAATCTCAAGGAAAAGATTTTCAAAAACATGTCCGAACGGGCAGCAGATTTACTAAAAGAAGAATTGCAGTACATGGGAATGGTTAAACTGAAAGAAGTTGAAGCGGCACAGGCGAAAATCATTGATGTGATTAAATCGCTGGAAGAGCAAGGCGAGATATCGCTCAACATGCGCGGCAGTCCGGAAGAAGTATATGTCTGATGTGATAAAAATTAATCCGAGATCGAAGAAAGCTGCTATTAAGGTGGCTGGATTCAGCGTACCTCAAACAGTTGACGAAACGGATTTGTTCAAAAGCCAGCTTGAAGAACATTACAAAAGCGGTTTTGAAGAAGGATATCAGAAAGCAAGTCGGGAATTGGAACAGGATTACTCTTCGAAGCTGTACAGAAAATATGAAGAAGTTTACAATGTCCTGCAAAGTCACGACGAGCATTTACTGGAGTTGGAACGATTGTTTGAAGAACTTGTAATCCAAACCGCGTATGAACTTTCGAAGAAAATTCTTAAACACGAAATTGAAGATAAAACCATAATTAACGAAAACATTAAAGCCGCCATCAACAAAATTATCGGTGCAAACGAAGTGCGGTTAAAACTCAATCCGCTCGATTTGAACGAGATGAGTGAAGCAAGCAAGAATTTGATTCACAACAGTTCCTTCAACAAAATCAGCATTGAAGGAGAAGAGC
>JAMCSN010000249.1 GCA_023381535.1 Bacteroidota bacterium | reverse complement strand
GCCGCCTTCAGTAGAAGCCATAATCACATTTTTAGAAACGCTTCTATCCAAAAGGATTCCGAGATAAAGTTCTTTCTTGTAATCGAGACCTTCGGTGATGAAAAGTGTTTTCACAATTTTTCCTTCGGGTCCAGTCTGATGAGTTACCAGCAAATTACCGAGCATCTTCGACGCATAATCTTTCGCTTTGTCAATTGAAGTGGTAAACTTAACTCCGCCTTCCAAAATTAATTCTTGTTTGCTTGAAGGGTTATAAAGTTTTCCCTTGCCTCTTCCACCGGCATGAATTTGAGATTTTACAACAAACTGGTTAATACCGCGGGCTTGAAGTTGTGAAACAGCCGAATCGAATTCCGACAAATTCTTAATTGCAATTCCATCCTGAACCGGTACGCCGAATTTCTTAAGAGTTTCTTTCGCTTGATATTCATGAATTTTCATTATTTACCTTGAAGTTTATTCAATAATCAGATTTGCTTTAATAATCGCGGGGAAAAATTAAATCATTTCGAAGTAATATTCAATTTGATGTAAAAGTGTTGCCGGTGAATTAGAAAACTAATTATTGTATATTAAACGCAGTAACAATAGAAAGACTTAACGATGAACAAGAAACAGAAAACTGTTTTGGTTACGGGTTCGATTGTAATTGTCGCCTCGTTAATAGTTTGGCTGGCATACGGCGGAGAAATATTCACAAAGACACAAGTTCTTGTTGAAAAGAAAGACGAACTTTTCGGATGGACGGATAAACAATGGGTAAATAAATTTGTTTGGGGTCTTGATTTAAGTCTTCTAATCAGCGCAATAACCACCGTGATATCCGCGGCACTCTTTTTTATTTTCAGAAGCAAAAAGAAACCTTCTGAACTTTCTTAAACCAACTTTCGTTTGTAGTTAATAATTCCCGGAGTAGTGATGACGCGATCTGCCGCAGTATTAGTTTTCGTTATTTTATCCGCCACAGTAATATCTGCACAAACTTTCAAAGTAAAAGCTAAAGGAGAACAGACTTTCAACTTTGAAGATAAGATGGGAAGAAACCAGGTTGTGTTTTCAAGCACAACACCTTTGGAAGATTTCACAGGCACGGCAAATGAAATTTCGGGAAAGGTTTCGTTTGATGTAGCTAACTTTGCCAAAACCTTAAAGGGAAAACTCTCCGTTAAGGTCGAATCGATCAATACCGGCATTGAACTCCGGAACCATCACATGAAAAGCGACAGCTGGCTGGACGCAGCCGACTACCCGGAAATAACTTTTGAAATAAAATCCGTTTCGGATGTAAAACAGATCGCGGATAACAAACTTGAATTCAAAGTGAAAGGCAATTTCAAACTTCATGGTGTTACAAAAGAAGTTGTTGCCGATGCGCAGGCAATTTATTTAGACGAAAACGATCAGACACAGAAGCGTGCGCCCGGTGATTTGCTCGGTGTTCAAGCATCATTTCAAGTCCAGCTTTCCGATTACGACATCGATAACGCAATTATCGGCAGCAAAGTCTCGCAGAATATTCCGGTGCACATAAATATTGTTGGATCGAATAAACTATAGGAAAATTATTATTTACTTTTTCTTTTCGTCGAAAAAGCTATCCGGTATGCCGGTGTTAATCTTATAACGATAATAAGTCATTATAACAGAACCTTTCAGTTTGGCGGTGCCGGATCTTCTGTTGTCGTGCTTATCATTTTGGTTGCCCTGGGCGCTTTCAACATTTGCCGGTATTTGCACATCACCTAAATTGAAAGAGAACTTCAAAGTTGTAGGAAGTGGAATCGTTTTGGGATCGTAAACGAAATCAGTTTGAATTGTTCCACCTTTCTTTGTAGAGGTTTCAACTTTCGTAATCACCGACTGTGATTGATCGACCCAAACAGTTGTAAGTATAACGTCGGTTGTGTCGCTGTTGGGAATTATCTTAATGACATCAAGATTTTTGTTGTTAACAGTTTCATTTCTAACATAAAGCGCTGTGAAATCACCTTTCAATAGTTTTGCCGGGGAAAAATTGACGCTCTGTTTCGGAAGCATCGCAAAACCATTCGATTCAATTTTAACCTTATCCGGTTGTTTGAAATATAATTTAGCTTTCGATTCCGGGACCTTAACAAAATCCATATCAAGCTTAACGCTCACGTTTGCCTGGTAATCTCTCACTTTACTGAATCTGGCTTCTACCGCCTTCAAAATCTTGTTCGGGTCTTTGCTTTGAGCAAAACCAAAGCCGCAAAAGAATACAAACGCAATCAAAAATATCTTCTTCATATCATTCCTTTTTCTTAAGTCAGAATATCTTTCTTAATAAAGATATATGCAGTAAGCATGTACAGAAAAATTATGTGGGCAATTAACACCAGGGCGGATTTAACAATTTCCGTAGCGTTTACGGGATCGCCGAAAAAATCCGACCAGCCGGACAAATGCGTTGTGAAAAAGTACGGGCGCATATTCTGCAATACTTCAACAGGTATTGCCGAGAGAATCAGCAGCACGATTATTACCGCCATTGCAGAAACAATGGGACCGATGGCATTGCTTACCAGCGAAGAAAAGAAAATTGAGAGAGACATAACCATGAACATGCTGAGTACCGAAAAGCCGTATGCTGAAAAGAGCCGCCACAAAATCTCTCCGCCCGTGTAAATAATTATTTTCTCTTTGAAGACAAGCAGTTCGCCGGAACCGAAAAGCAAGAGACTTCCACCGAGACTCAGCAAAAGTAAGAACGCGATAAAAAGAAAAACGTAAACAAATCCGGCAATAAATTTTGATGTAACCAGCGACAGCCGTGAAACGGGTCTCGTAAGCAGAACTCTATATGTGCCCGCAGTTGCCTCGCCCGCAAACAAATCACCGCCGACGAGCACTATCAAAAACGGGATGTGAACAAACAGCGCGTTCAATATTAGGTAAGCAACCACATAGCCGTTGAAAAAATTTCCTTGGATAACGAAAGCGTCGCTCAATCCCCTCGTTGTCGCAGCAACAAACCGGTCGCGCGTGAAGTACATCGCAGTCTGAACGATACCCGTCATAACAAAAATTGCGATGAAGCCGATGTACGTCCGCCATTTTCTAAAAATTTTATACAGCTCAATGCCGACAAGACTAATCATTTTCCGCCTCCTTCCGTAATTCTCAAGAAGAAGTCTTCCAAAGAACGGACCGGAACAACGGCGCTCACGGCAAATTCCTTTTCGATTAGAAATTTGTTCAATTCGGAAATTTCATTTTTCGCTAATTCAAAAGTCATTTCGCTTTTTGTTGTTGATTGAAATTTTTCCTGCCAAGCAGAAAGTTCAATTGTCTCCAGCGCTTCTTTAATTTTATCAACTTCGAAAGTCACGCTCACTTTATCGCTCTTTAATAATTCATCTACCGTGCCTTCAACTTGAGTTGCGCCTTTGTTGATGATAATCATTCTGGATGCAATCAATTCGACTTCATGAAGAATATGCGAAGACAAGAAAATTGTTTTGTTTTTCACTTTGCTGAGATAAATGATAAGGTCGCGAATCTCCTTCATACCTTGCGGGTCAAGTCCTGTGGTCGGTTCATCAAGTATGATCAATTCCGGATCGTGAAGAAGCGCTTGAGCCAAACCGAGCCGCTGTTTCATTCCGTGCGAATAAGTTTTCACTTTACTTTTTGCACGTTTGTCCAGCCCGACAAGTTCTAGCATCTCCATAATTTTTTTCTTCGAAACATCTGCGCCGGAGACCTTTCCTAAAATTTCCAAATTTTTGTATGCTGAGAGATACAAATAGAAATCCGGTTTCTCAACAATTGCGCCCACCTTCTTCAGAATCTTTTCCCGGTTTTCTTTGAGCGGCATTCCAAAAATTTTCATCGCACCGCTTGTAGGTTTAATTAATGAAAGCAGCATGCGGATGGTAGTGCTTTTGCCCGCGCCGTTAGGACCCAAGAATCCAAAGACATCACCTTGATAAACGTTCAAATCCAGATTATTAACCGCGGTAAGATCGCGGAATTTTTTCGTCAGCCCTCTAACTTCAATTACTTGATTGGAATGCAACAATACTCCGATTATTTGTAATTTAAGACGAACGGACAAGTCTAATAGTTACACATCCGCTTGGCGAAAATTTATGATTCCGTAGTTTTTTTCTTCCCGTACGAATATTCGAGAGGAATAAATTTCAGAATGAACAGCGAAGGAATTATTGTCATCACGACATAAATAAAAAATGTTTTGTAACCCAGCGCTTCTTGAATCATTCCGCTAAACATGCCGGGCACCATCATTCCAAGCGCCATAAATCCGGTGCAAATTGCATAATGTGACGCTTTGAACTCGCCGTCGGAAACATACATCATGTAAACAAGAAATGCCGTGAATCCGAATCCATAACTAAACTGCTCGCCGGCAACACATGCATTAATAATCCAATAATTTGTCGGTTGGGCAAACGCAAGGTAAACATACAACAGGTGAGGAATGTTGATCGCGAACATCATTGGCCAGAGCCAGAATTTTAATCCTTTCTTTGAAACAGCGAGCCCGCCAAGAATTCCGCCGAGCATTAAGGCAATGATTCCAACTGTGCCGTAAAGAAATCCAATGTCCGTCAAGTTCAATCCTAGTCCGCCGACATCTCTTTTATCCAACAAAAACAGCGGAGCCATTTTCACAATTTGAGATTCTCCCAATCTATAAAACAACATGAAGAGAATAATCAGCAGAATTTTTTTCTTTTCGAAAAATCTAAAAAATGTTTTGAAGAATTCTGTGAACAACGATTGATTGTGACTATACTCAGCGTGTTTGTCATCTTTCGGAAACGGTAAAATGAATCTGTGGTAAATGAAAAATAGAACGAACAAAATTCCAACAACTCCAAAAGTAAAAATCCAAGCAAGTTGAATTGTGAAACGAGTTTCTAAGAAACCGGCAAAAATAACTAGAAGTCCCTGCCCGGTTATCATTGCGATCCTATAAAACGTACTTCTTATTCCAACGAAAAATGATTGCTGACTTTCCGAAAGCGCGAGCATATAAAAACCATCGGCGGCAATATCGTGAGTAGCTGAACTGAATGCCAATAGCCAAAAGAATGCGAGCGTGAATTGAAAAAAACTTGGCAGTGGAATCGTGAGCGCAACACCGGCTATTCCCGCACCGATAATTAATTGCATCGTGTAAATCCAAAACCGTTTTGTTTTAAGAAGATCGACAACTGGGCTCCACAACGGTTTGATAACCCACGGAAGGTATAACCAGCTTGTGTAGAGCGCGATATCGGCATTCGAGATTTTCATCTGCTTATACATGACCGAGGCAATAAACATTACAATTACGTACGGCAGTCCTTCGGCAAAATAGAGCGATGGAATCCACGACCACGGATTTCTTTTTACAATCTTTTTCTCTTTTTTATATTCTTGTTCGATCATTTAGGGGTATAATTTTTTATTGACGGAATTTTTTCGCAACAACTGCAGCCCCTATTTCAGGCGGATAAATATTCTTTTTGATCTCGATGTCACCAAACACTTTTTTGATTTTTCTGCGCAGCAAATTAGAATAATAATTTTTCGATGACAACAATCCGCCCGACAAGCAAAGACTCATTTTCTTTTCGCCAAGTTGCTTATACAAGGTTTCAACGTGACAAATAAGTTCGTCCGATTCATCCGCCAAAATATTGCGGGCAATTTTATCGCCAAGCTGTGCTGCCGCAATGACATGTTCGGCAAAACGCGCAATGTCGAAACCGGAAGAATAGACGGCGGTGATTAAATCATCTCTATTTTTTATTCCAAACTTCTTGCCGAGAATTGTGGTTAGAAAAGTTTTGCTTCCTCTGCCGTCAAATTCTTTTGATACTAATTGCAGCGCTTTCTTTCCGATCGAGTAACCGCTTCCTTCGTCGCCGATAACTTTTCCGAATCCGCCGGCACGGAACAGTTCACCGTTTTTATTTTTGCCGAAAACAATCGAGCCAGTTCCCGCAATCAAAATTATACCCAGCGCTCCGGCAAAAGCGCCTTCAAGAGCTATTTCAACATCGCTCAAAACTTTTATGTTCTTTATCGAGACCTTCTTCCGTTTTACCAAAAGCTTCAAACGGTTTTCAATTTCTCCGGCGATCTTTTTTCTACCGGCACCAGCCAACCCAATTACAACTGAGGTGATTGATTGTTCGGATTCTTTTTTCGAAACATTCTGAATCAACTCAAAAAGGATTTCGGAAGATTTATCGACTCCAACAGCAAGCGGATTGGTGGGACCAGCTTCGGCTTCTGCAAGAATTTTCAATTGATCATCGGCAAGAACACATTTGGTTTTCGTTCCGCCGCCGTCAATTCCAACATATAAACCCATTTGCAGTTTCTCAAAATTGGGTATTAAGATATAGAAAATAGAATGAACTTAAAAGCTGTAATGTCTTCAGTTTCATTGAGTAATCCGACCATATAATATTGCGGTTGAATCACGACAGATTAGTTGCTACATTTTAGCGGGTCAAAAAAAATCTTCTGGACTTCTTCGCGATACTAAAGAGAAAAATAAATTCTCAACCTTCTGCTTGATAAATTATTAGGAAACTGTTTTACTATTAAAATTGTGAGGTGCTTATGCCTTCAAAAATGTTAAAAGAGTTTTTGGATAAGAACAAGATCAAGTACGTAACGATCAAACATTCACTGGCGTTTACAGCGCAGGAGATTGCCGCTTCGGCTCACATCAAAGGAACCGAAATGGCTAAGACCGTCCTCATTAAGATTGACGGCAAGATGGCGATGTTTGTTCTGCCCGCTTCCTACAAAGTTAATTTCGATCAATTGCATGAAACTTTGGGCACAAAAAATATCCGGCTTGCTAACGAAGTGGAATTTAAAGACAAGTTTTCCGATTGCGATGTTGGCGCAATGCCGCCGTTCGGAAATCTTTACGGTTTGGATGTTTACGTTGCCGATGTTCTTGCCAAAGATGAAGAGATTGCGTTCAATGCTTGTACTCATACCGAGCTGATCCAAATGCCGTATAAAGATTTCGAGAGATTGGTAAAGCCGAGACTGATCAAGTTTTCTTATCCAACGAGATTGTGAAAGTTGTTTGTGAACGATGCCGGCAAGATCGTTTAAAACATTCTAAGAAATAGTTTAGAAAAGGGATTATATTACCAAAAGAAAAACTGTTAATTCAATTTAGGGTTTTATGAAAGGAATAATTCTTGCCGGCGGATCGGGAACGCGCATGTACCCGATAACAAAAATTTACAGCAAGCAGCTCGTTACAATCTACGACAAGCCACTGATATATTACCCGCTTTCGATTCTAATGCTAGCCGGCATACGGGAGATTCTTATCATCTCCAACGAAGATACAATTCCCCTTTACAAAAAATTATTTGAGGACGGCTCACACGTCGGGTTGAAAGTTGAATATGCGGTTCAGAAATCACCGAACGGAATAGCCGAATCGTTCATCATAGGCGAAAAGTTCATCGGCAAAGACAACGTTTCATTGATCCTGGGAGACAACATCTTCTACGGCACGCTTAATTTCTTTTATAACGCTGTTGAAAAGAACAAAAGGGGCGCAACAATTTTTGCTTATCAGGTAACCGATCCCGAGCGATACGGAATAGTTGAGTTCGGTGACGATGGAAAAGCAATCAGCATAGAAGAAAAACCTAAAGCGCCGAAATCGAATTATGCCGTTCCCGGTCTCTACATTTTCGATAACAATGTTGTTTCAATTTCCAAAAACTTAAAACCCTCTGCGCGCGGAGAACTTGAAATTACAGATGTTAACCGTTCGTATCTTCAAAAAGGTGAACTGCGTGTTGAGAAGATTGGGCGCGGCGTTGCATGGCTGGATACGGGAACGCCAGAAGCGTTGCTTAAAGCCGCAAACTTTTTCGGAGTCATTGAAGACCGCCAGGGTTTGAAGGTTGCCTGCATCGAAGAGATCGCGTACCAAAAAGGATTTATTAATAAAGATCAGTTCGGAGCGCTTATCAACAGAATCCCAAAGTCGCTTTACAGAGACTATCTGGAAAGAATTTACAACGAGTAGATTCCCCTTTCTTATCAAGAGAATTCTAAGTCCACCCTTTTCTGACTACCTGCCCGCTTCACTGAATAAACGTAGGGATCGGTCTGCGACCGATCCGACAAAGAGGCAGCAGGCATGAGAGAAAATAGGAATACATTTCACAAAGTTTATTATCTTTGCCAAAGATATATTACTGCATCCAACGGAGGAGCAACTATAGAATGGGCGTTTTCTCGAGGTCTAGGAAAAGCGAAATTGAAAAGCTAGTTGAAGAGAACGACGAACTCAAAAATACCCTTCACGCGCTCCTTCAAAAAAACCAGGGTTTAGCTGAACTTGAAAACAAATTGGCAGAAGCTCGGAAAGAAACGTCGGAATTATTCGCCAGAATTGATAAGCAAAAAGCAGATCTCGTTAAATTTGAAACCGATATTCATGCCAAAACCGAAACACTACAGGA
Organism: Bacteroidota bacterium; assembly: GCA_023381535.1. Next base: position 773 of record JAMCSN010000249.1, on the reverse strand, counting down.
ATTAACCGATACAGTTTCCTCCCTCACACAGCAAAAAAATTTTCTGGAAGAATCGATTTCATCAATACAGATAACATCGTTTGATTCACATGAAGCAGCAAGAATTTCCGAAACAAAAGAAAAGGAAATTTCTGAACTGAATGAGAAATACAATCAGCTAAAATCCACATTCGATGCACTTTCTGAAGAATACAACACAACCCAGCAGAATTTGAATTACCTTAGAGAAGAGGAAGAGAAACTGCGCGTTGTAGTCGGTCAATACGGCGGCAATCTTTCCGAATCGCTTGAGAAGATCAAAGAAGTTGAAGCGGATTTGAACGAGCGCCTTACACAGCTCAAAACAGAAGAGAACAAAAGAACCACAGCGCTCAAAACCATCAATGAAAAAATAAATCTTACAGAAGAAATAAAATCCAATCTGGAATCTTCTCTTTCGACCATTATCAATCAGCTGGCGGAGAAAGAGAAACTACACACTGAGTTTATTGCAAAACGCGAATCTCTGATTGAAGAAATCCGCTCCAAACAGAAAGAATACGACGAGTTTGAAACCAGATACACCTTTGCCAAAGAGAACATAGACAAGTTGGAAGCCGAGAACAAAGAGCTTGCCGATAGACGAAACCGGTTATATGAAGATGTGAGCAAGTTTGAATCCGTGAGAGCCGAGATAGACGAAAAAATTCTTCAGCTTAAAAACGACGAAGAAAAAATTACGGAAGAGTTGGCAAGGAAAAGAAGCAGTCTAGATGAGCTTGAAAAAAGAAAAA
>JAMCSN010000185.1 GCA_023381535.1 Bacteroidota bacterium | reverse complement strand
TTGAGTATCTGAATGATATTGTAACAGTGGTTGAACAGTATCATCCGACAAGAATTATTTTTGATGAACTAACTCCGTTTGTAGGTTTCAGAAATCTTGACTACTTAAAAGATGCGTTTCTTCACACGTTGGAAACTATAGAAGAGAGAGACATCACCAGTTTGTTTATAATTAGCGAACCGGCAACTCAGAAGGCGCAATCTATTGTTGAAGGTTTATCGCAGTATGTTACCGCAATGATCCGTTTGAAGAAAGATGCTTACGGAAAAGAAGATAGGTATCAGGGCGGATTCGTTACGATTACACCGAACGTTGGTCATACCGAAGGGCAATTCTCATCGGCTTACAGAATTGAACCGTACAAAGGAGTAACCACGGATTTATCTTTTGAAGCAACGAGTGTTACCGACGAATTCATCTCACCTCCACCTCCACCGACACACAGATTTTCGAAACCAACGATGGTGGATGTTCCTTCAGAACCGTATGCGTTCTCGAACGTGTATAACTACAATGATTTTCTTTTGATCTTGAATAACCAGATTGCGCTCTACAAAAGTACCGGACAAAGTTTTAATCTGATTTCATTCAGATTGGACCCAGCCGCCCAAACACGAGGGCTGTTAACGCTCAATCAATTACAAAACGCAATTAGAATCTCAACCAACAAAAAAGATAAATTATGTATAATTGATAATAAAATCGTTGTTCTACTGGTTAGAGGAAGTTTGAAAAGCGTTGTTGATCTCATATCTAGTGTTCAAAACAATTTACCGAGTCGGGACACAAATTACATTAATGCTGTATTGGATTTTATTTCGATTTACAATCTAGAAGTAGATGATAGGATCGAAAACGGTGAAAGCATGATGGAATTGGTTTTATCATCAGATAAACCGCATTCGTCAACTTATCAGCCCTTGAATAAATATATTGGTTGATGAAATTGCATTTGAAAATATTTTTACTACTACTTATAATATTTTCAATAACCTCTCAAGCCCAAAACAAATCTGACATCTGGAAGCGGCATGCTCAGATTTTAATTAATGAAGGAAGGTTTGCAGAAGCTGTTGATCAACTGAATAAGTATATCACTGCCAACCCGCATCTCGCCGATGGTTATCACACCAGAGGTCTCTGCTACGAGAAAATGATTCAATACCAGTACTCGGTTCTTGATCTCAGGAGAGCTGTTCGATTGGACCCAGCAAACCAAGTTATCAGAAAAGATTTAAGCCGGGTAATCTCTACATGGCATGAGTTGCTTTATAAGAGAATCGACGGATTGAAAAGGGATTTGGCAGTCGATCCGAAAAGAGCATTTACGTATCTGGAGATTGGCAAATGCTACCGCTGGCTTGAAGAATGGAGCGATGCCGAATATTGGTATGATGAATATTTGAAACGTGACGATAATGCCTCACCTGACGAAATTATTAGGTACACCGAAATTCTTGCGAAGACAGGTTCAATCATCAAAGGCGAAAGGATTCTCAAAAAATTTGTAGGAAGATATCCTGATGACTGGCGGCTCTGGAGCAGATACGGTTATTTCACTTTGTGGCTTGGCAAAAATAAAATTGCGCTCGATGCTTTCACTACTTCTCTTGGTTTCAAACCGTATTTCAAAGAAGCCGAAGATGGGCTGGACCTGGCAAAACGGCAGGGTTATGTAACTCTTTTTCAAGGCAGAGCTTTTGAACGTGTTGAATATCCCATTGATAGATACTATCGCTTGTTGAACAAGAATCCGGATGATGATGAACTTCGTTTTAAACTGGTGAACGAATTAATCGGAGCGAATCGCTATGAAGAAGCGTATCAACAACTGCAGTATTTAACTCCTAAACATTCCGAAGATGATAATTACAAATCATTGTGGAATACTGTTACGGCTTATCGTGACAGTACATTCAATCGCGACGTTTTGCTTTACACTGGAAAGATAAAAGAAAATCCTTCCGATAAAGAGTCTGTGATGAAACTGGCGGCAGCTTATGCAAATTTGTATTACTATGATAACGCTACGGAGGTGTTAAATGAGTATTTGCAAGATCAGCCGGATGATAAGGATCAAGATGCAAGATTCATGTACGCTAAAGATCTTGCTTATAACTATGAATGGGAAAAAGCTATACGGCAAATAAATATTTTATTGAAGCTTGATCCAGAAAACATAGATTACAAACTTTTGCGCGGACAAATTGGAGCGTGGACATCCCAGGATACAAACTTAGCCGAGAGCTATCTTCTTACAGTAATCGAAGCCAGGCCAAACGATGTTCCATGCTTATTGGCATTGGTTTCTGTTTATTCATGGAAAAAAGATTTTCCTGAAGCAAAGAAATATTTGGATATAGCAGTTCAGTTGGCACCGCAAAATCCCGAGGTGCCGACGGCTCAAAGCAATTATCAACTTCATCTTTCCGCATACGAAGAGTTACAAGTTTTCGCTTTGAGATCGGAAGCGGGAAAATTAGTGGAACAAGGAAAGTGCGCTGAGGCGTTTAATAAATACGAAGAATACAAATCCAAACGCACGGCATTGAATAATGACGAATTAAAAGAGTACGCCGAGGTAGCCTCATGCGCAAAACATTACGACAAAGCTATAGATGCTTACGATAAAATATTAGCAGGCGGATTTGATTATAAAATTGCTCTTCAGCGCGCGAAGAATTACTACTACAATAAGGATACAGCAAAAGCCGTTCAAGAACTGGAAAACCTTAGTAAGATGAAACCTGATGATGACGTTGCGCAGTTGTTTTTAGCAGACGCCTATAGCATGACCGATGAACCGGCAAAAGCCGATATCATTTACCATGATCTTTTGAAGAATGCCGATGATGAAAAACAAAAAGATGGATTGTATCAACGCTTGGTGTATAACAGCGAAGCTTATATAAAAAACAAATATTTCGACAAAGCAAATAGCATCCTTAATGAAGTTGGTAGTTCAACTACTAACCCCGATATCTTAAAGGAATTGATGCAGAGAAGACTCTATCTTGCTAATGCTCTTACCCAAAATAATAAACCGGATGATGCTCGTGAATTACTTGAGAAGTATCAAAGAAGTATTTCTGATTTCGGTTTTCAAAAAGAATTAAATGATTCGCGTTTATCTTTGGGAGACTCTTATGTGCTTCAGGAAAGATACGGCAGAGCTGAAGATATGTACAACGATATTCTTCGATCTACGGTTGATACTTCTGAAACTAGAATTGTAAAACAACGCATTGGTTGGTTACCGCCTTATGGATTCCGGCGCGGATTAACGAGCATTGGTAGTGTGTTGAGTTATTTCTTGCCTACGAATATCGGTGTATCACCATTTTCTTCATATTATAGAGACAATCAGGACTTGAAACGTTACGACTACGGCTTAAGAGCCGATGCGGGATTTATCGGTTTTCTCGCTTTAGGTGCCTCGTGGTCAAGAATCACAATCAGTAATTCAATTACTAATATGGATCTCACTCAGTTAAAGGGAATTGCAACAATCTTCTTCTCCAAATATTTGTCTTTAGCTGGCAGTTATGGAATTCTTAGACCATTAGGTGAGAGTGATAGAAAAATTTACGATGGAATTTTCAAATATGAACGACCTGAAGAACTTTTGCTTCAACTATCTTATGAAAACAATGATGCAAGAGTTTTTTTCTATTCTCCGCAGTTGCTTTATAATAGATTTTCGACTGACATGATTCGATTTGCCAGTTATTATGATTATAAGAACCTTTTAAGATTTTCAGGATCATATAATTATTATAGAATCAGCGATGGAAATGAAGGCAATGATTTGCAGCTTAGATTTGGAAAGAGGTTCTTTGATTACAGCCTGATTGGATATGAATACTACTTCTCGAATTATGCTTTTGTTACTCCGATCTATTACTCGCCTAAGAATTTTGAGTCACATAGTCTTTGGACTGAATGGAAATGGTTCCCGGAAAAACACTTAAAGGTAAAAGTCGGTGGAAAGATTGGTTATGTACCAGCAGTTGATTTTATTATCAGTGAGATATATAGTGAGGCGACTTATAATTTGTTCAGTTCTCTTGCAATTACGGGTCGTGTCGGTTACGGCAACAGTTTCAGATATGATTCGAGTTACAAAAGTTTGTCAGCCTCAGTTTATGCTTACTGGGGTGTGTTTTAATTTTGCAAATCCGTTGAACCCCTATCACATAAAGCTTTTTATATAGAAAGGAAATTAGTTGATGTTGAACAAATACATATCCATATTCTTTTTCTTATCGATTATTTGTTCGGTATGGTTAGCAACACATTTAGTTACAAGAGAATCATTCACTCTTTGTCATTCCCAAAACAATTATTCTCGCATGCTATTTGTAAATTCTAAAATGAACTATGCTGGTTTTAATTTTGCAGTTACAGACTGTCTTGAGTTCTTCCAGTATCAGAAGATTGGTAAGTACGTTCCGATAACAGGTAATTTGGAACAGATGAAATATTTTATGAATGCGTTAAAGAATTCGAGAAACCAAAAGGTTCGTATAGCTCACTTCGGAGATTCGTTGATTTTAGGGGACATTATTACCGAGTACTTGCGTAACAAGTTTCAAGTCGAATACGGCGGTTATGGTGTTGGTATGCTGTCCATCGTTGCGGACGATAGTAGAATGAAAAGAACTGTGACTCAAACGTACTCCGATGACTGGACTTATGCATCAATAGTGTCGGGAGATAGAGAACAGTACCCTCTTGGAATGAATGGCACCGTTTGTGTCCCAAAACCGGGAAGTTGGGTACAATATGAAGCTTCAAGAGTTTTTGATAATGTCAGCTCTTTTGAAGTCGTTAGGGTGTTGTACAGTAACTCAGATAGAACTTCGACAGTTGAATATGCATTTGATAATGATCAACCCAAGATGGTTAGTCTTGAGAACGGCACTGGATTAAAACAACTAATATTAGATGCAAAAAGAAAAGTTACTAAAGTGAGAATTAGATTTATCTCGGGTAAAGCTCCTTACATGTATAGTGTAAGTTTGGAATCGACTGGCAATGGTGTTTATGTTGATAATTTTTCCTTGAGAGGAAACTCCGGTGTATCGCTTCTTGATATTTCATCCGACACTTATGAAAAGTACGATTGGTTTGTTAACTATAATCTCATCATTTTAAATTTCGGTGCAAATGTTTCATTTTCTGATAGGTCTGCATACACTCTTTATGAAAAAAAAATGGAAGAAGTTATTGAGAAACTGAAAAAAGTCTTTCCCCATACTAGCTTTTTGCTTGTTGCGGTTGGGGACAAAACAATGAAGAAAGGAAATCGATTTATGACAAATCCCGATATTCCTTTTCTAATTGATATTCAAAAAAGAATTGCTGAGAAAACTGGAATTGCTTTCTGGAATCTTTGGGAAGTGATGGGCGGGGATAACTCAATGTATTCATGGGTAAATGCAGAGCCTCCGCTGGCGTTTAGAGACTACGTACATTTGAATTCTGAGGGCGGGGAAATAATAGCCAATTTATTATTTGAAGCACTCACCAATATTCGCCAAAACTAATTTTGGAGTTACTAAATAAAAAGAATTAGAAGTTTTTCCTATATTCTTCCTTTAAGGGTTATGATTAACTTATTTGGTTGCAATAAGTTAAATAAAAAGTTATATTTCTTTGGAAATTGTTCCTATTCGAGCCATGGTGTAAGAACTGAGACAAATAAATTGTAAATAGTTGCTCTCAGAGTGAATAAATGAATAATCCCCTGGCACTGAATATGTGTTAACTAGTTGATATCTATATTATTATAGAAATGAACGAAACTACTCAAAAATATCAAATTGCACTTGATAATCGGGAAACACAGCCGCCTAAGAGAAAGTTAGCTGCTGAAAAGATGCGAACGATTTTTGTTTCAGGACTGTTGTCGCTATTCTTGATTGTTACCATCATTCTAACATTGCCTCTCACTGTTTTAACGTGGAGCGGATTGTTTGTTTACTCTTCTATTGTATCGCTTGTTATCTTTCTTTTCGTTCTCTTGATCAGGTACTTCGCAATTTTATTTATGGCATACTTGTATGTAACAAAATACACCGTTCAGTCCAAGGAAGGTTACTATCCTTTCATCTCTATAATTGTACCGGTTTTTAATGAAGGTAAGATGCTCAGTTCATCGATCGATTCTTTGCTTGACCTAGACTATCCTAACTATGAAATCATTATCGTCAACGATGGTTCTACTGATGACACGGCTGCTGTGGGTGGTGGTCTCGTTGGTTATCAGAAAGGAAGAAGCGGGATGGTGAAAATCTCTCTAATCAACAAACCGAACGGTGGAAAAGCAAAAGCATTGAATGCCGGAATTCAATACTCAGAGGCGCAGTTTGTTTTGTGTATGGACGGTGATTCTCAATTAACACCAAACACTTTGAGAATGGCTGTTAGACATTTTGTAGATCCAAATGTAGGAGCCGTAGCTGGAAATGTTAAAGTCCAAAATAGAAAAAAAGTTCTCACAGATTTGCAAGCGCTTGAGTATTTGGAAGGATTGAATATGGCTCGCAGTGCACAAGGGTTTGCGCAAATGGTCAATATAATTCCGGGTCCAATAGGACTATTCAGGAGAACAGCTTTACGAGATTCTGGCTTTTATTCCAGCGACACATTTGCCGAAGATGCCGATGTTACATTGAAAATTCTAGCGAATGGTTGGAAGATTGTCTATGAACCAAATGCAATTGCTTATACCGAAGCCCCGGTTACTATTCAGCAACTTCTAAAACAGAGATACAGATGGACAAGAGGAATACTTCAAGCTATAAGAAAGCATAAGAGATACCTAATTAATCCGACTGTGAATTTTAACAACAGTATGCTTCTTTGGACTATGTTTTACGAAGCTCTGGTTTGGCCCGCAATGAACATTTTTGTGAACCTTTATTTTATTATTGTTGCATTGTTTTATGGCTTGTCTAGTTTCATTTTTCTTTGGTGGGTGGGCATTGCGGTCTTGGATATGATGGCAGCGGTCTATTGTATAGCTACTGAAAAAGAGGAATTCCGATTGGTTCCTTACGCAATAATTTATCGGGTAGTATTCATACTTTTGATAGATGTTACAAAAGCAATGGCTACCGTTGAGGAGTTCCTGGGTATTAGAATGACCTGGGGTAAGTTGGAAAGAACCGGAATGGCAAGTGGGACATCAAAAGTTGCGGCTCAGTCGGCGGCATCTAAGTAAATTTTTATTTATTAGAGGTTAACATGGAATTAATTCCAATACTTTCTTTAATAATTCTGGTTGCGACTATTTCAACATTTATTCTTGCCGTAGGTGCGTACATTTTGTATAAGGTACGGGAGAGGAAAGGTATCACCGCCCAAGCCGCGCAGCCGGCCGCAATTCCTGCCGAGCTAGTAACGCCTGCACCTCTTATAACTGAGCAGAGAATGACGCCGGAAAGACGTACGTTTGAAGCTCAAACGTATCAGCAGGAACCTACGCGTGAGTCATCGCGCGGACCCGAATTGAAACCGACGTTTGTTGGCTCGGCTCCGACATATGAACAGAGACCGGCTACTGAATCCGAAAGAGCGACGGGAAGAAAGAAGTTTGTTCGATATACGAACGAAGGTTATGTAGAACCAACGCGTCCAGACAAAAAACAAGAGGATAATTTAAGGTGGCGGTAAAAACCCTTAAAGGCCTACGAGTAAATTATCTAATAATTTTTCTCAGCGGCTTAGTATTATTAATTACTGCTATTCTTGTTTTTTTGCTCATAGTAAAAAATATTTACGGAAATTATGAGCTCAAAGAAATATTGCCCACAAAGAACAACCTAAAATTTACTTCTGCTGAGAAAAAAGGTAAGGCAGCCATTCTTTATTCCCAATATACCGAGAACATGCTACCAGCCGGCAGCACATGGCTTAGAGATAACGTTGACACTTGGAAAAGATTTATTAAGAACGCCAAAATGGATTACGATATTATTTCCGATCAGACAATTGAACTAGGCCAGCACTATGAATATAAACTTTTGATTCTTCCTGGATCAAAAGCATTGAGTGATAAAGAAATTGTTCAAATAAAACGATATGTAGAAAACGGCGGGAGTGTATTCGTTACCGGCGGACCGGCTACTTATTCGGATGAAGCAAAATGGAGAGGTTGGGATTTTTTTACCGAGTTGTTCGGAATGAAGTTCAACAAAGAAATTAAGCCGGAAGAAACATATAAAGTTCATACGCTACGTGGAAACCTGCCGCTTACAGCTGGAATCCCCACCGGTTACGCGCTGAAAATTGCAACATGGGATAGACCAATATATGCCGAAGTGCTCGAACCCAGAACAACACAGGTAAGTTTTTGGTATGATTTCCGTAAAGAAGCGGGATTAGTTCACGAAGAAATTCAGAAGAGTGCGGGTATTGCTTACGGTTCATACGGCAAAGGACGATTTGTTTGGTATGGTTTTGAACTTAATTCTGTGATTGGTGTGCAGAAAGATTACGTTTACTTTGAAAAACTTTTTAATAACTCCGTTAACTGGCTCATATATCAACCGACGGCATTTGTTAAAGATTGGCCTCAGCAGTATGATGCAGCAATGCTTTTCATACCAACAATTAGCGAACAGCCAGGAAACATTTCAAATCTTAATTCGGTCCTAAACTATAATAACGTTCCATTTACTTTTTTTGTTAATGCCGATGTTGCCAGAAAAAATTCGGGACTGGTAAGGTCGTTGGCTTCCAAAGGAGATTTAGGCGCTATCGTTGACATCGGTTTTTTGGAATCTCCTGAAGACACGGTTAATAAATTATATAGCAAGGATTCGCAAACTTCAGGATTGAAATACGCCGCAGATACATTGAAAAAAATAACCGGCAAAAGAATAAAGGCTTTCATGCCGTTGAACGGATATTATGATGATAACACAATGCAGGCAATGTCATCCTTGGGTTATGATTTCTTGTTAACAGATTCACTTACGGATCGTTCTGTTCCGGAAATTAAGTTTAGAAATAACAAAGCAATCATGGTTATCACTAAAACAGCAAGAGATGATTATGAGGTAGTGCGTAACTACGGATTGGTCAACACTGATTTTCAGCGATATACTTATGAGGAAGATGTTGATCGTATTTTGTTTGAAGGCGGACTTTATGTTTTTAAAGTGCATACTCAATACCAGTTGTTACCGCAATATGTGTCTGTTATTGGAGATATAATTCGTTATGCAGAGAGCAAGAAGGTTTGGGTTACATCTTTGAAAGAACTGCAAACATGGTGGGTTCACAGAGAAGGTGTTGAAGTCAGATATGAAACTAGAAGCGCAAGAAGGATTGCCGTTGAGCTCAATAATCCAAAAGACGAAAGAGCTGAAGACGTTGTTGTTCAGATTAACTTCAATAAGAAAGTT
>JAMCSN010000168.1 GCA_023381535.1 Bacteroidota bacterium | reverse complement strand
GAATGCGTGACAAGCAATACAGCGCCCGTTGTAAATATCTGCGCCGTTGATTGCGGGCGCGGCAGTTAATCCGGCTTCTTCCAAAGTTTTCTTTTCATACTTAACGTACTCTGCGGCAAGAACTTCCGTGTGCATCTTCGTATCTGTATCGAAAGCAAAATGATCTTTGATAACCAATAACGCGACGACGATTATCAATAAATAAATTGCCGAAGCGCGGTACTTGATGCTGGATTCTTTGATCATGATGTAGAACATTATGCTGAGAACTAAAAGAAGAATTAAAGCAACAGTAAGTATCTCGAAAAAGCCGAAGGACAAAGCCGCAATGGGCTGAGCTACAACCGTTAGCGCAATTACCAAAGGAAGAAGAACAACGGCAACCAGTCCCCTGCTCAATGCAAAGGATTTAACAAACGACCGGTAAGTTTCGTCGAACGATGAAATGTTTTCTGTGTTGAAAAAGAAATAGAGAACCGCCGACGTAGTAAGCGCGAGTGAAAGTAAGAGGAATTGGAGAAAATAAAATAATGTTGAGAATGAAAATATAATTCCGAATAAACTGTTATCGGTCTGCCAGCGTGAAGTATCTCCGGCAAGCTGAACCGCGCCGGAGAAAAGATAAACGGCGACTGCAAGAAGAATCAACCCATACAAACCGCTCTTGCGGTGAATGTTTCCGGTTTTACCGATGTATGATTCGATCTCACTCTTTAATGATTCGTCTGTCTTGGCGGAATCTTTTTTCTCATCGGCAAATTGGAAAATATCTTTTAAGTGAAAAGTGTATTTGTAAGTGTAAGTAAGAATCAATCCGGCAGCGAACAGCAGAAGCGAAAGAAGCAGATAGCCGGTAACATCCAAGCTTGTTAAATGCAGAAACTGTGCGTAACAGAACACGGCGCTCAAAAGCGGAACGACACCGAGAGCAAATGAAACGCCTTTGTTGAACGTGATAAGATCGATCAATTTCTTAGAAAAGTTATGAAGAAGTTTATCGCCGCTCTTAACGGATTTCTTGTTGAAAAAAAGAGACAACGAAAGCGAACCGAACAGTATTCCTGTGTACGTAAAGAAAATTATGAAAGTCAGTACAAGCAGATATTTCAGCAACATCAAATGAGGCGCTGATTGAGGAAGAACCGAATTGTCTAAGAATTGCATATTCAAACCGTTTTAAAATTCATGAAGTAATAACTTATCTAATGAAAGAACCAGAACAACAGCGAGCACATAAAGATTGATCCGCAAGAAAGCTTTTCTGAAAATGATCCGTTCAAAGTAATCCGTAAGTATGTCGCGTGATTCGATTAAAAGCCAAACGCCTAATGCAACAATCACCAGCGCAGTAATAAAATGGGCGGAGATATTAACGAACGGAATTATAACGCAGCTTGTCGCGAGCGCCGCCATCCATACAAATGTTATTCTGCTCAACTGCGAGTTGGAAAATATTTTTGTAAGTGTCGGAAATCCGGCTTTCTCATAATCTTTTCCGTAAAGTAAAAGCAGCAGCCAGAAATGCGGAATCTGCCAGATAAAGAAAAACAGCGCGAGCGATAAAATTTTAAGATCCAGCAGAGCGCCGCCGGATGCAACCCAGCCGATCACAGGAGGTATTGCACCGATGAGTGAACCGGGAACGACTGCCAATGCATATTTTTTCTTGAGCGGCGTATAAACAACGTTGTACCAAATCAACGCGAGCCATCCGAGAAGCATCGCAGTTACATTTGATGAGAGATAAATAATCATTGAACCGAATAGAACTAAAATTGAAGCGGCGACAACTGCATGCATTGCAGTTATTCTTCCGGAAGGAATCGGTCGTCCCTTCGTGCGGTCCATCAATGCATCGGAAAATCTTTCCTGGTAATGGTTCAGCGCCGACGACCCCATGGCAAGTATAAACACGCCGAATGCAGGAAGTATCATTCGCCACTCAAGCCGCGCTGAATTGAGCAAGTAACCGATCGAAGTGGAAAACGCAACAAAGAAAGTGATCTTCACTTTGCCAAGTTCTAAAATTATTCCGATATGTTTTTTCAGTTCTGCCATTTACTAATTATTCACTCCAGCCTTCTGCAATTTTGCCGGCGCGCCAAACCACGCAGCAAATTTATTTTCCGGCATCACAACAACTTTAGTGTACATAGCCGAATGATTCAATCCGCAATACTCCGCACACGCTACGTCGTACGCTCCCTCTTCCTTCGGCGTGAAATACAAATGATTCGTTTGACTGAAAAGTATGTCTTCCTTTATTCTGAACGCCGGAATATAAAACGCATGGTTCACATCCATCGAGCGCATTTCCAAATCAATGGGCGTGTTAATCGGAACATAAAGCGTGTCGGACTTTCTTCCGTTATCGTAAGTAAAAGAAAAATGCCACATACGCGCAGTAACTTTAACAACAAATGCCTCATCGGGTCTATCGCGAAATTCTCTATAACTTGTGTAACCGAAATAGAACATCGAGAGAACCAAGAGAGTCGGGATTAAAATCCAAACCACTTCCAGCCAAAGGTTGCCGTGAATATCAACCGGCTCGTGCCCCTTCTTTCTGTTGTACTTGAAAACGAAATATATCATTGTTGCCGTAATACCCAGCAGAAGTACAACCGAGATACTCACGATGTAAAGCATTACGAAATCAACTGACTCTGCATGTGTTGTTGGTGCTGGAAACATTTAACTCCTCAACGAAATAGAACGTCAAAAAATGTTAAAGCGAAAATTATTAATAGCGTTATACCGCTTAGAGCGAGGAACACTTTGAAAATCGGCTCATCAAATTTTATGTGCATGAAAATATTTATAACTAAGGTGGATTTTATTGCCGCGATAAGAAGCGCAATGAAAAGAGTGTATCTTCCCAAACCTATGCCGGCAATGGTAACGGTAATTGATGTAAACGCCAAAAGCGCAACCCATACCAGGATATACGTTCCGTATGAAATGTGATGAACTTTATTGTCGTGTTCGCTCATTTGAAAATCCTTGTTTGAAGATTACTGAATCAAATAGAACAACGGGAACAAGAAAATCCAGATCAAATCCACCAAGTGCCAGTAGAGACCGGAGTTTTCAAGTTTTGCGTAACTGTCTTTTGTAATGATGTCCCTCTTGATGAAGACAAGCATGAAAGTCAAAACAACCATTCCAACCAGAACGTGCAGACCGTGAAGACCGGTCATCACAAAGTATAGACCGTAGAATAAAATTTGTCCGTTCGGTTTGGCGGATAATTCTTTTGAACCGGGATAAATGCCGTGAGAAAACTTTGTTGACCATTCGAAAAATTTATTTACCATAAACATTGCCGCTAAGATCAGCGTTGTCAAAATCAAAATCATTGAGAGGAACTTGTTCCCTTTTTGAATTGCAGCGATTGAAAGCGCAACTGTTAAAGAACTTGTGAGAAGAATAATTGTGTTCAGCGTTCCGATGCCGGTGTTTAATTCCATCGCCGCAATATGAAATTGTTGCTGGTACTGATATCTATAAACGGCGTACACAAGAAACAATCCGCCGAACAAAAGGACTTCGGTGAAAAGGAACAGCCACATTCCCATCTTTGCGCCGACATCGTCGCGATGTGTTTGATGAGTAGCCGCAGCAGTTTCTTGATGATTACTCATTCTTCATCTCCTTAAGTTGACTGAAATCGTACGGTTCATGCGTGATTGTCGGAATCTCATGAAAGTTTTCCATAATTGGCGGCGAAGATATGTGCCATTCCAATGTTACTCCTCCCCACGGATTAGATGTAGCTTTCTTTCCTTTGAACAACGCATGAATAAAATATCCTACCATAAAAAATATTGTGCCAGCCAAAATCCACGAACCGATTGTAGAAATTCTTTGATATGGAGTGAACATCGGAAGATAATCGTAATACCGTCTCGGCATTCCCATGTAACCCATAATGAATTTTGGGAAGTAAAGCATGTTGAAGCCGATGAAATAAGTTACAACGGCAATCTTCGAGAATTTTATGTTATACATCTTGCCGAACATTTTCGGGAACCAGTAATGCAGCGCTGCAAAGAAAATTGTTCCGGTTCCGCCGAACATTACGTAATGGAAATGCGCCACGACAAAATATGTATCGGTTAAATGTATATCAGTTGCGAGCGATCCGAGAACCAATCCCGTTAATCCGCCGATTGAAAATAAAACTATGAAAGCCATCACCCACAAAAACGGCGGCTGCGGATCGATGGAACCTTTATACATAGTTGCGACCCAGTTAAATATTTTCACGCCGCTCGGTAACGCAACAAGAAATGTCAGCAGAGAAAAAATCATAGCATCAGTATCCGACATACCGCTGGAAAACATGTGGTGCCCCCAAACAAGATAGCCGATGAACGCAATCGCCAACGACGAGTATGCAATTTGTTTGTAGCCGAAAATCGTTCGCCGCGAAAATGTTGGAATGATTTCCGAAACCACACCCATTGCCGGCAAGATCATTATATATACCGCTGGATGAGAATATATCCAGAACAAATGTTGGAATAGAATCGGATCACCTCCGAGAGCCGGATCAAAAATTCCTACACCGAACGCGCGTTCGATGACAACTAGCAAAATTGTAATTCCAATTACCGGTGTTGCGATAACTTGAATCCATGCAGTCGCATAAGTCGCCCAAACGAAAAGAGGCATTCTAAACCAGCCCATTCCGGGAGCGCGCATTCTGTGCACGGTTGTAATAAAATTTATTCCGGTTAAGATTGATGAGAAACCGAGAACAAATGCGGCGAGCAGCGCCATCGAAACATTTGTTGTGCTTCTGATGCTGTATGGAATGTAAAATGTCCAGCCGGTATCGATTGGACCACCGGGTAAAAAGAGTGAGGTCAGCGCCATGATTGCGCCGATAACGTAAATGTAAAATGAAAGCAAGTTCAATCTTGGAAACGCTACGTCCCGCGCGCCGATTTGAATCGGCAAAAAGAAGTTGCCGAAAATTGCCGGCAGACCGGGAATGATAAACAAGAAAATCATTATCACGCCGTGAAGCGTGAACAATTCGTTGTAAGTCTGCGGTCCCATAATTGTGCGCCCGGGTGCAATCAATTCCAAACGCATTAACACGCCGATTATAACACCGACCAAAAAGAAAGTGATAATGGCTGCAAAGTACATCAGCCCAATTCTTTTGTGATCGGTCGTCAAAAGCCAAGATAAAATTCCGCTGTGCTTATTTGTACTAACTTGATAATACGGTTTTTCGGCAACGGCAGTTGTTGCGTCAGCCATCTATCTAAACTCCTTCGTTCTTATTTTTTTTCTTTTTCTTAAACACCAAAAACCCTAAAAATATTCCGGCTCCAAGCAAAGAGATCGAGCCCATAATTCGGAGAATGTTCAGCGTGTATCTTCTTCCGCTGGGATCGTAGCTGAAACAGAATTGTAAAACTTTTGCAATAGTAGGACTCGCTTTGCCGGCTTCGGCTTCCAGCAACGCCATCTTCATATCGAACGGATTGAACTGAGTTCCGAACATGTAACGCGTAATCTTTCCGTCGGGAGAAATTGCAATAACAGTTGCAGCGTGAACGTACTGTTTATCGGCGGGGCGAAAATGATACCCGCACGCGTCGGTAATTTTTTTGATGCTGACGCTGTCGCCGGTTAGAAATATCCAATCGCTCGGATCAAATTTTCTTTTGATTGTCTGCAAATAATTTCTCTTCCACTTCGCGGCAATAGCGGGAGTCTCGCGGTGATCAAAGCTCAAACTGATAACTTGAAAATCCGTTCCCGGTTCAAGCTGAAGTTTGTCAATTGTCCATGCGAGTTCGGATTGCATCGGGTTGCAGAGACCCGGGCATTCGTAATACACCAGTGCGAGAATCGTCGGCTTGGTAATCAATTCTTTTAGCGTAACAACTTTGCCGTCTGATTCCGTGAACTTCAAATCCATCGGCAGATAATTACCAAGTTTCTCATCGATCCCGACTTTTATTCCTTGTCCGCCGAATAAATTTGAAGATATTAATAGCGAACAAAAAATTAAAAACGGAATTATGTTTTTCGTAAATGCTTTCATTGATCTATTTATATTGTTGCTGTTTTCAAATAATCGTAAATCGTTTTCCAATCGTCTTTCGACAGCAGCGTAACTGACGGATCGAACCCGGCACTAATCGGATTTGCAAGAACGTCGGCAACAAAATTATCCATGCTTGCTTGTCCGTTGGAGCGCATGAAAGACGTAAAAACTTTTCTCAGATTAACCGAATATTTTTTCAGAGCATCGGCACCGGAACTATTTTGCGCTGTGTTCACATTCATCTGGAATTTCAAAAACTGATTGTTGACCGCACTGTTTTCTTCTTCAAGTTTGGTTTCGGCAAGACTAACCGGTATCGTGCTTGGTACAGTTGCACTTTGCGAGACTTGATAATTCATATCGAGGTTAATCAACTGATCGTCGGTAACTTCTGGAAATTGCGCGAACGTTCTTATGTATGCTATAATTTCAAAGCGATCTACCTTCGGCATGTATTCGTAAGCCGCCATCCCGGTTTTCGGAATTCCCTCTTGCAAAGTCTTATACATCTGATCGACATTTCTTCCGTTTGTCCAACCATCGACAGCATGAAAATTTCTCGGTTTCGGATTCAACATTGCACCGGCGGCACCGTCACCCATTCCGTTATCGCCGTGACACGATTTACAGTTATTATCGAAAAGTTCTTTCCCTTTGGCGATAAAATCCGGTGTAGGATTCTTCACGACATCGAGATCGACCGCGGGTAAAACGCCCCCCTTCTTCATCGGAATTTCTTTTTTCATATTTGTCGAATCCGGCACGCTTACCGGTACACTGTTAAACGAAAGATTTGACAAATGCTGAACGTAGTAAATTCCAAGCAGCAGAATGATCACAAGAAAATATGGAAAGACCCAGCCGAACAGTCGGATCGGATTTTTCAACAATTCTCTAAACTTTATTTCGTCTTCTAATAATTTTTTGTTCTGGTTCATATATGTTCAGTATTAAAGTCTAAAATCAATTCCTCTTTTTAGTTTTGGATCGCCGATCGGAACAAGATTTTGCGATTTCGCTTTGAAGTTAAAGACAAGCATTATCAAACCGGCAATCAATAACGGAAAACCTAATTCGATCCACCCCAGGACGACTCCATCTTTGCCATAGTTCGGCATCGTCATCCAGTACAAATCATAATAGTGAGCAAACAAAATCCAGCCGGACATCCACAACAAACGCTTCGGATTCATCTTCGACGGCTGTGAAAGCAAACCGAAATATGGAATTACAAAATGAACGAACACCAAACCGATCGAAATAAATTTCCAGCTTCCTTGCCATCGGGCAATAAACCAAATTGTTTCTTCCGGAAGGTTTGCATACCATATCAGCAAGTATTGGCTGAATGCAATGTAAGCCCAGAAATTTGTGAATGCGAAAAGAAGCGCGCCAAGACTATAGTAATGATCGCTGGAGAGACCTTTAACGAAGTAACCTTTCTCGTTCAAAAGTACAATGAAAATTGTTCCGGCAGCCAGCGCCGCTAGTACTGTTCCCGAAAAGTAATAGACGCCAAATATTGTCGAAAACCATTTCGGCGATAAACTCATTAACCAGTCTATTGCAGCGAAAGAAATTGTTATCGCAAAAATCGGGATGAAGATGGTGGATAGTTTGATATTCAATTTAGATAATGATTGATCGTGACTTGTATCTTGCTTAACCGAATTTCTCGAAATGAAATAGTAGAACCCAAGCCATAGCAGCCAGAAGACAACAACTCTAACGATAAAGAAAGTCACGTTAAGGTAAGGCGCTTTATTTATCATAGTTTTATCCGCCGGTTCGGGATGAGTCCAGTGAAAAACGGTATTCACGTTTAACAAGAGCGGAATCGCAAGAAGAGGAATTATATAAATATTTGCCGCAAGAAATTCGGTTACTCTTCTGAATGGCGTACTCCATACCGCACCGGCTACATATTCAAGTGCGAGTAAAAATAAAGAACCTACGCCAACGCTGATTAGAAATGTTAGTCCGACAATATTATTGTATGCGCTTCTAACCGGATCAGTTACATAACCCAACGCAACAATTATCAATCCGGCAGCGAACAGTGTTGTTCCGATTGTCCGAACCTTAGACGGTAATTCTTTTTTGTGATATTCGACTGAAGAGGAACTCATTGAACGTCTGACTCCTTAGCATTGAGCGCTCTTTGTAATGCTCTTATATAATTGATTACCGCCCACCGTTCGTCAACAGAAAGTTGACTGGAATATGACGGCATTATGTTTTGTCCTTCAGTGATAACTGCAAAAATTCTTCCGTCGGTCCAAGTTCGAACTTTGTCGGAATGAAGACTCGGCGGATTCGGAAATTGTCCGCGCAAACGGCTAGCGCCATCGGCATTGTACCCGTGACACGGACTGCAATAAATATCAAATTTTGTTTTTCCCAGCGCGAGAGATTCTTTCGAAACCGGAATCGGATTTATCAGCTTCGCGCCGGCAATATCAGGCTGACCTTTAAATTGATACGGCATATAGCCGCGCGCAACTGTCCCGGCAACAGGCTGCCGCATACCAAAGCCGTCGGTGAATATTGGACTTGATTGCTGTGCGCTTAGTTTCGGTTGATCCATCATCCAGTTGAAAGGAACCATATACATAAGTTTATTAAAAGAGAAATAAGTTACACCGGAAGTGATCAACGTAACCGCGCCTAAGAACACAATAAATTTTGGCTCAAAAATTTTGTTTTGATGATTTATCTCTTCTTCGTCCCAGTAAATCGGAATGATTTCAGCAGCGTGCACACTCTCCAAGAATTTTCTCACCGACGATTCGCTGAACTTAGGATCATCGGCTTGTATAGAAATTCCGTATTTATCCGCCGAAACTTTTTTCATGTAAACCGTTCCGTGAAGCGGGTGGCTGTTATTCGGAAGTTTGAAAAAGAAGAAGAGCATTGCAACAACCGTCATAATTGCAGCGGAGAGAACGGTTACTTCAAACATAATGGGTACATAAGCTGGAAACGAAAACAACGGTTTACCGCCGATTACTATTGGATAGTTGATTGCCGACATCCACCAAATTGTAAGCAGCGCAGACAATGTTCCTGAAAGACCAAAGATTAAAGCAACGTATCCTAACTTGGATGGTTTAAGTTTCATCGCTTCATCCATCCCGTGCACCGGGTACGGTGTGTTCACGTCATATTTTGTGTAACCTTCTTCAACCGCTTTTTCAGCAGCATGAATAATCTGATCGGGTGTATCAAAAATTCCGGTATAACTGTATAGTATTTTTCCGCTCATCGTCAGTGACCTCCATGCGAAGGTTGTGAACCCGTAACAGTTGCTTTGACTTCTGCCATTGAAACAACCGGCAACGCTTTTG
>JAMCSN010000277.1 GCA_023381535.1 Bacteroidota bacterium | reverse complement strand
CAATGACTTCTATAAAATGGTTTAACTGTTTATATAGTTTTCTCACTTCAATTGGCGCTAAAGAAATTTCATCAATTACTACCGGAGAAGTAACAATAATAAATTTACCTTTTCTTACTTGGTCAAAGAAAACAGAACTTGCATTTTTAAATTCTTCGTCAAAAATACCTCCAAAAACAGAAGTATCGACATATACACGTTTTTTCACCAAAATATATTCCTATTTTTATAAATATAACTATTAATAAATTTTTTCCCTCAATAAAACCAAATGTATAACAGCGTTAGTTTAAACAGACGCTACAAATGTGCCCGCCGTTTGCTGGCAGGCAGCAACTCCTTCGGAGGAAAACTAACGCCTATAATTTATTAATAACCAAACAAATTTAATTCCCCATTTTTCTTGAGCCGCCAACTATCTTTTCCTACTTGTTCGCCAATATCTTCCAAAACTTTTAGAATAGTTTGGTTTTCCGGTGTTATTCCGTTTTTCAGCAACGGGATTATATGTTGAATTATCTCATCGAAGTGGGCACTTTTATTTTCGTTCTCCATTCTTCTCAAAAAACTGATCAAGTAGAACTTAATTCTAAGTCTAACATCAATGTGAGTTTTGAATTTTGCGTTCTTTCTAATCGTGAAGATTTCTGTTTTGTCATCATAATCAAAGTGCTCAAAAAGTATCGGTGTTAGGTCAGAATATTCTTTCTTCAATAAATCCAGAAATCCAAGTTCCAAACCTTTAATGATCAGTTCATCATTAATTTGTTCAAGTGTAGCGCCGTGATGCTTGGCAATAATACCCTCAATTGTTTGCATTACTATCTCTGCGATATCCATTCCCAGATTGGCTTTCATAATTGCGCGTGGGTTGCGCACTTTTCGGAAATTAATTATTAATTGTCCAGAAAGAACTGTGAAAGGATGCTGCCGTTTCTTAAAACTAGTCTGTCCGTTCTTTTGTGCAACTGCACCAACATATTCAAATCCGCAATTCTCGGCGGTGTTTATTATAAGATGCCAGAATTCCGGGTCTTTGTGTGCAAACACAAACGAAAGCCAGCGGTCATACTTCAATACTCTGTACATCTCTTTTATACTTTCGGCAATTAGTCGGTTGTATTCTTCTTTACTTTTATTTTCTTCACCGCCTTCAATTGCCTCTAGCAATCTATCTTTTCTCGTTACTTCAAGATCGAGCCACGCATTCCACATTACAGAAAGATCGAGATAAGGAATTTTCTTTCCATAAGGTGGATCGGTATAAATGTAATCAACACTTTCTTTCGGTATCCAGCTTAAATTTGTTGCCGTATCTTTCACAATCTGTGCATTAGAAATAGTTCTCTCGTTTATGTAATATGCAATATCTTTCTTGGCATCAAGAACTTTCTTCATCTTAGTCTTAAAAATACTCATAAGATCTAGTTGACCGGGTTTAGGTGCCATTCTGTAACGATAATATCTAAATGGTCCACTATCACCCCCACCTTCACTTCTTGTATAATGAAATGTTAGATTAAACTTGTTCACACTACTTGAGAAAGCAATTAATAGACTTTCACGAATATATTTTTCTTTTTCCCTTTTTATAATCGATTTTAACAAAGCTAGTTGAGCGAGTTGCTTTTTACTAAAAAGTTGTTCCACAGTTACAACATCAGATCCTTTTGGTAAAATATATCCTTTGGGGTAAGGATATTTCTCTAATGCTCTTTCTATTTCTTCTTTTGAATTAGGTTCTCTCTTCTTATACTCAGTTGCAACTCTCTCAAAAGCTTCTGCTAATTCTTCATGCTTCACTGGCGCCATCAATGCTTTCACAATAAAAACAGCCATAGGATTAAGATCTACGCTGATAGTTTTACGATTGTTCATCATTGCTTCAATTGGCGTTACACCGCTACCGCCAAAAGGATCTAATACCAAATCACCCGCTTGCGAAAAATTCTTGATGTACTCTGCAACAACATTCCAAGTTTGTTTTGTAAAGTAACCATGAACCCCGAAGTGTCTTTTTGCCTGTTGTTTCTTAACGGGTATTTCATCAAGCAATGGACGTGTTGCATAATTAAACTCTTCTTTTGCTTTGAATGGGACAACTGGTTCGTATACAAAGCTCTTACCGGCTTGAAAACTATTTATGGAAAGAAATCTTTTAATCGTTGCCCAATTTTCATCAATCTCTTCGATACGGAAAAACAATACCGGCACGTTATAAGAATCTTTTCGGTAGAGCGCAAATTCCAGCCCATTGCAAATAGCAAAATAAATACTGTTAATTTCCGGATGAACAGCATAGCTGTAAACTTGAGCAATATGTTCATCATCAATTACTTTTTCATCTACACCTTTGGCATCCAGCACCCATGCAAAAGTCTTATCAACTTTAAGCACGTAATCTGGCATTAGTTTTATTGGAATCCTCTTGTTGCTTCCTATCTTTAGAAATGGATGCTGCAACGTTTTGCTTCTAACAATATTTTTTTGTTCGTAGCCAAGTTCTTTGAGGATGGGGAGAATTATTACTTCTCTAACACTGTCTTCCTTAAAATCCGGATTGCTGGAAAGTTTGCTAAAATTAAGTTTACCGAAAAGCTTTTGTTTCAATGTCATATTTGTGCCAAGAGTATTTTCAAGTTCAACTTACCACAAAGCGGAAACTAAATAAAGCATCAATTCACTATTGAACATAATAAGTGCAAATCCTAGTTCACGCTACAACCCCGATTGTTTTCTATCAGGGGAATAAGACACGGGTTAGGCAATAACAAACTTATCAGCCAAATGAACAAATAAATCTTCCAAATATTGCCTCATACTTTCACCAATAATTTGAATTTCATCTGGAGTAAATAATATTTCAGAATTTAATTCAATGTTTTCTTTGACTTCTCTTGGTTTAGCATTTGAAATCTGATTAATTAGTTTTCGATCAACACTTGATCCAGAATGTACAATCGCATGTCTACATGCTTGAGCAAGAATAATATTGTTTGTGTTGTGGTTTTTATCAACCTCAATTGAAAAGTATTCTTGAAATGATCTGGCAATGCTTTGCATATCCTGAAAACTAATGTCTTTTTGTATTGATAAAATTTCGCCTATCGATCGTGTTTTCTCAATGTCATTTTGCAAATCATTTAGCGATAATGATACTTGAGTCTTATTTATTTTATCAAATTTTTGCAGAGGGAGAGCTTCATCGATAGAAGATTGGAAAACATCACGAATTGTTGAAGCAAAATATGATACTAAAAGGACAAGACCTTGGTTAAAGACTCTTTTATACTTTTTCTCAAGCGAATTATTTTTACGAATATTTTTTACTGCTTGAAGAGTGCTATTTGCTGAGAGATAAGGGTTATCCAATTTATGATGAACTTTTAATTTCTCCGCCAAACTCTCCAAATGTTGTACTACAACATTTACAACAATTTCATCAAAATTAATAAGCTCATTAACGGATTGAACATTATCAGAAAATGTTTCTCTTATTCTTTGTATTTGTTCTACAATTGCCATTTTATTTTTTTTGCCCAACGATTTTGCGTTTAAGTGGACGCCACACAGTTTTCGCCACAAATACAACAACTTATTGTTTATGTTATTTTATTACTTTCTTTACAATCACAACAAGGATAAACTACTTATACCAGGATCGACTACAGCGTTCCGCTTGACGCTTATTATACACACTATTGTTTGTTAAATAAATTTTCTGAATCTTTATTTGGATCGTTTATCAACTCAAGTTCTACAAAATTTACTTTAGGACGTTTTTCAATAATGTTTCCAAATTTATCTCGTCTATCGATATAACCGCGTAGCTTACTATTCGTAAATATTTCGGCTTTATGATCAACAATATTACCTTTGATAGGATAGCAAGTAAGTATATGATCTTTATAAAGGAACCCGATAGAATTCGATGTTTCATTAGCACGAGTAACATAACCCTCCAATTCAACAAATTCATTGTGCTGCAATTCTGGAAATAATATCTCATCAGGTTCCTCATTTTTTGCAAATATTGCTTTATCACTTTTTGTAACTCTAACTTTTGGATTATCATCACCGGTTAATCCAATTTCCATAGTTCTTTCATCCTCAACTACACTCGTGATTTTTTCAAATAAGTTTTCCGGACAATTAACATACAACTCTAAATAATGCTTTGGGACGAAAAGAAGATTTCCATTTTCATCGGGAATACCAACAAGTTCATTGTTGTTTTCAAATTTAAGATTAGTCAATTTTTTCTTACGCATAGACTTAAGATGAACTGCGATTTTAATGAGCCAAGTAATTGCACTAAAAATACTTTTAAATATTTGTTTGAAACTAACATTCTCAAAATCATTTTTAGCAATTTGACTTAGTGCACTACCAACATATTTGCCAGCAATCCATAAGCCCAACGCATGCATCATAAATTCGTCAATATTATTTGGAATTAAGGCTTCCCAAGTGCCTTTCTGAACTCTTACAGGAATTTCATACTCGAGACTTTTCAATTCCGGGAAATCTTTTTCAAGAAAATATCTTATAGACTCATCCAAGCCATATAATGCTTCTGCTGACTTGCGAGCATCAAGGAAACCTTCTTCAACTAGTTTTCCATCGTATTTGAGATAAGCTAGGTATTCTTTTTCATCAATCATAATTTACCGTATGTATAACAATTAATTAACCCCCAACAGACTTCATGGCGGTTGTTGTTTATCTTATTTGAAGCTTTAATCGAGAATTTATATTGTTTATAACCGTATAGACTTAGATAATCAGTGAGAAATGCATACCAAAATTGCGTGTGCAGATTAGCTTTCTTTAACTCCGCTTCCCTTTCTAGAAGCGTACAATAAAACCCCTTCGTAATAAACCCCGCTGCTTTTGGTTCAACATAAAAAAATAAATTCAAATATCCCAAATTTATTATTGCACAGACACGAGCGGTTTGCAGCCCAGGTTAGCACAAATGGTGCTTCTTAAGTTTGTCGATGTGGTTAACTCTTGAGATGTCAAGAATTTCCGCGGCTATGGTACATTGTTGTTTGAGTACCGCAATACTTTCTGCAAATGTTTTTCGCCACTTTTCAGTTTTAAAATATTACGGGAGGTACTACAAATTGTACCGGATTTTATAAAACCATGGGAACTAAACAAAGGGACAATATGTTTTATCAATAAAAAATTGAGAGAGCTTGCCGGATTTCTACCATCAAAGTTTTACAATATGTTAAACCGGCAACGGTAACAATCGCCGGCACAGAATTTCTAACGCATGCCCGTTTTGAATTAATGCTACAACAAAGTTTGAACCCGTTTTATTATATCCAAAGAAATGAATTATTGTTTATTCACTAACCGGTTTATAAATCGTTCCGGAAGCCACATTCAACGGAGAAGTTAATCATGTCATCAAAAATAAATTTTGTGATTTCATTATTACTAATCAGCAGTTCAATCATTTTTGCCCAGACAAAAAAGATTGAAGCAAACAAGGGCGAATCAACAATCACTTACCGATTAACTCACCCGCTGCATGAGATTGAATCTACGAGCAAAGATGCGCAATGCATAATAGAGTATGATCAATCTTCTAAAACAATTAAGAGCGTAATGGTTCAGGTAGATGTAACTACTTTCAACAGCGGAAATTCAAACCGAGATTCTCATGCAATGGAAGTGATAGACGCATTAACTTATCCAGATGCTAACTTTACAAGTACCTCTGTAACTCAAAACGGAAATAATCTTGAAGTCGCGGGCAAGCTTACTTTTCACGGCATAACAAAAGATATTATTCTTGCTGCAACAACCAATGAATCAAACGGTAAACTAATAGTTAAAGGAAATTTTTCTATAAGTCTAACCGCTTTCAAAGTTGAAAGACCATCGCTGTTGATGATCCCCGTTAAAGATGAATTGAGATTTACGTTTACTCAGGTATTCAATATCTAATTTTCTTTCCGGAGACCAAATGAAAATATCACGCAGAAAATTCTTCGTAAAAACTCTTCAGGGTACGGCTTTGCTTGCGGTTACACCTGCGCTAAGTACATTTCTAGAAAACTGCGATACGGTTACAAATCCCAACAGCCCTCAGGCAAATTTGCAAGATTAACCGGTACAGAGGCAAACGGAACGTTAACTGTTAATATCGATCTTATCTCACCGCTCGCAAAATACTCTTCGCAATTTGCAAACAACCAATTGATCATTAGAATATAGTAATTATGAAATGAGATGGGAAGACTCTCCTCATTCTTATTGGGAGAGTCTTTAATATTTACTGCATGTTAGTATAAACTGACTGAACGTCATCGTCATCTTCCAACTCTTCAATCAATTCGTTTACTTCCTTCTGCTGTTCTTCGGAAAGTTCTTTGTTATTCACAGGTATGTACTGTAATTCCGTTGCTGCAATTTCCAAATTTCTTTCTTCAAGAGCTTTCTGCATCGTTCCATATTCTTGGAACGGCGCATAGATGTAAATGGATTCATCATCATACGAAAAATCATCCAAACCATGATCGATTAACTCCAGTTCCATATTCTCCAAATCAGCTACTTGTGGTTTCGGAACCTTGAACAATCCTTTTCTTTCAAACATAAATGCGATTGAACCGGTCGTGCCTAACGATCCTTCATGCTTGCGAAAAATATGACGCACGTTTGCAACGGTTCGGGTAGGATTATCAGTTGCACATTCTACAATCACAGCAACACCGTGAGGCGCGTATCCTTCGTAAACAATTTCCTGGTAACCGGCTGTATCCTTCGATGAAGCTCTCTTAATTGCGGATTCAACCTTGTCCTTGGGCATGTTAACGCTCTTTGCGTTCTGTACTGCAATTCTCAACTTAGAATTTGATTTCGGATCCGGACCGCCGGATTTTACTGCAATCTCAATCTCTTTGCGTACTCTGTTGAATGCTTTAGACATTCGCGCGTAACGCGCAAACATTTTATGCTTTCGTGTTTCAAAAATTCTTCCCATGGATTGCTCTAGATAATTAAACTTTGTTTTTAGTGGGACAAATTTAACAATTCGTAATTAAATTCTACCACCATTGCAAACAAATAATTTAAAGGAGAGATACTAGTTTAGAAAGAATCTGATATAACTCAGATGTTCTTTTTGTAATGTATTTCCGGTAGGTTTTTCAGCACTGCGGCGCTGAATTCAGGCGCAAAATCCCTTTGTGGTTAAGAGGGTGTGTGATAATTCATTTTTTAGAAAAAATGTTTTGATTTCATTTTAAAAACGAAACCGAAATTTGCTTGACGACCTATTTTCACACACCCTCTTAAGCCATGGGAATGAAGTTTTAAATAAATTATCCTACGTGAACTGCTTCGATCAATTCTTGTACGAAAAATGAGTTCATTCAAAATGAATTTTTTGTAAATTAAGAATGTTAGTATTTGAAAGAACAGCAATCATAAATTGCAATAAGGATTAATTGATGGCGACAAAGTACGATGTAATTGTAATTGGCAGCGGACCCGGCGGCGAAGGCGCTGCTATGACTTGCACTAAAGACGGGAAGCACGTTGCAGTCTGCGAAGAGTTCTCGCTCGTAGGAGGCAGCAACACTCACAAAGGAACTATTCCCAGTAAATCATTGAGGCACGCCAGCCAAATTTTGTACGATCACAATCGTCTGGAGGGAGCTAATTATCAAGCGCTTTTGAAACAAACCGAATCGGTTATTAGAAGCCAAGTTGAACTCCGACACGGGTTTTACACAAGAAATTTTGTTGATCTTTTAGTAGGACGCGCAAAATTTCTCGACACACATACAATTGAAGTTACCGAACCAACCGGATTGCAAAAGACTTATGAGGCAGATGCATTTTTTATTGCAACCGGCTCACGCCCATATCATCCGCCTGATGTTGATTTTTCACATCCGCGAATTGTTAACAGCGATAAGCTTCTGAAGATTACCGATAATCCCAGAACGCTTACGATTTACGGAGCCGGTGTGATTGGCTGCGAATACGCTTCCATCTTTAGAGGTTTGAATGTTAAAGTGAACTTGATAAATACCCGCAACCAGCTTCTTGCTTTTTTGGATGACGAAATAATTGATGCGCTTGCATACCATCTTCGCGAAAACGGTGTGTTGATCAGACACGGCGAAGAATATGAAAAAGTTGTTGCCGATGATTGCGGCGTAACTATCTATCTGAAATCGAACAAAGAAATCAGAAGTGATTATTTATTGTGGGCGCAAGGGAGAACCGGAAACACACATAACATGGGACTTGAAGAATTAGGAATCAAAACAGACGAAAGAGGATCGATACCGGTTAATCAATTTTATCAATCGAGTGTTCCCCACATTTATGCCGTTGGTGACGTGATTGGTTATCCAAGTCTTGCAAGCGCAGCTTATGATCAAGGCAGATTTGCAGCGCGTCATTACGTTGCCGGTGAAGTCAACACTCTCAAGATCGAAGATATACCAACCGGAATTTATACTATACCGGAAATTAGTTCTATCGGGTTGAATGAACGCGAATTAACCGAACAAAAAATTCCGTACGAAGTCGGTCATTCGTTTTTCAGGCATCTTGCAAGGGCGCAGATAACCGGAAGAACCGTCGGCATGCTGAAAATTCTATTTCATAGAGATAGTTTGAAAATTTTAGGCATACACTGTTTCGGCTACGAAGCCTCGGAAATAATTCACATCGGTCAAGCAATCATGTCGCAAGAAGGCGAAGGAAATACGCTTATGTATTTCATTAACAGCACTTTTAATTATCCTACAATGGCTGAAGCGTATCGAGTTGCTGCGTTGAATGGCTTGAATCGAGTTGAGTTGAGCAAACGTTCCGGAAACTAAAATCTGGGGATTTGAATCCAATCACAAGCCGCGTGTAATTCTTATTTAAGAATACCCATGGCTTTCTGCAAACGAACGTTAGCAACCTGGTAATCATACAGCGATTGAATATAAATTGTTTGCGCATTCAGCAGCGTAACTCTGGCATCGGTAATTTCAATCGGGCTTCCAACTTCTTCTTTATATCTCGCTTCGGCAAGTTTGAATGCCTCTTCGGCTTGTTGAACAAGAGATTTTGTTGCATCGATCTTTGCCAATGCCAACTTAACGCTTGCATATTGCTGCTGAACATCAAGATTTACGGTTTGAAGTGAATAGTCATATTGCGCTTCGGCAATATTCAAGTTTGCTTTTGCTTGATCGATTCCGGCATCCAAAGCAAAACCTTGAAAGAGCGGCAGAGAAAAACTCAAACCAACATTCCAAGAATTCAGAAAATTCTGATTCAGTGCGTATCCGCGCCATGTGTATCCGCCCGTTGCGCTTATTGTCGGCAAATTCGCGGTCCATACCGCAGTAACAAAAGATTTGTTCGCTTCAACCCGGTATTTGCTGCCGATCAACTCGGGACGATTTAAGTAAGAAATTTTCAGAGCGTTATCTAAACTCACTGTGTCTTTACTCAGTTCGAGGTTATCTCTCAATTGAAAATTATCGCCTAATTTTGTATTGAGAACGTTCTCAAGCTGAAGTTTGCTGATGATAAGATTGTTCTGCGAGGTTATCAGATTTACTTTCGCGTTCGCTTCGTCTGTCTTCGCTTTCAGCACATCGAATTGCGGTTTCTTTCCGACCTCATAAAATTTTTCCGCTTGATCTAAATGTTCTTTTGCCTGCAGAAGAGATTCCAGATTAACTTTCTGAATTCTTTCCGCCTGCAAATATGAAAAGTATGCGAGGTAAGTACTGAGAATCAAATTTTGTTTTGCAGAAATTAAATCTTGTAGCGACGCATCTTTCAAATCTGCGGTAGCCGAGACGCGTGAAAACGTTTTTCCAAAGTCAAATACTAATTGTTGTGCTTGGAATCCAACTGCATAGTTTTCGTAATCTGCCGGTCTGGCGGTAGGACCGAAGAAAAACGTTCCGCCGTTTTTAGCATAATTCGACTGCAACGAAATCTGCGGGAATAGTACCGAACGCACACCAGTCAGATTCGACGACGACAATTCGTAACTGTTTTCAGCAATTCGAAGTTGAGGATTATTCTTCAGTGCAATATCAATACATTTTTCAATTGTGAGTGTGTCTTGCTGTGCAAAAGCTGAACCGCCGAGAAACAGCACAGCTGCAAAAAATAAAATCAAACGAACAGGGTTAAATGCTTTCATTTTCATCAACAATTTTTGCTCTAAATTTTTCTTCAAACAATGTGTAAAGTGTTGGGACAAACAACAACGTCAAGAAAGTCGAAACGGTTAATCCTCCAATGACGGCAATTGCTAACGGCGCTTGAGATTTCTCGCCGCCGACACCGAGCGCAAGCGGAATCAATCCTAAAACCGTTGCTAACGTTGTCATCAATATCGGGCGCAATCTTATTCTGCCGGCGCTTACAACTGCTTCATGAAGTTCGATACCCCGTTTTCTCAATTTGTTTGTGTAGTCAACAAGCAAGATTCCGTTCGATACAACAATTCCAATCATTACTATCACTCCTTCGAACGATGTAACCGAAAGAGTTGTGCCGGTTAAGAATAAAGCCCAGGCAACACCAACCATTCCCAACGGTACGGTAAACATGATTATGAACGGATCGACCAGCGACTGAAACTGTGACGCCATTACCATGTAAACCAAAATGATTGCGAGTATCAACGCGAGTCCGAGATCGCCAAAAGTTTTCTGCTGCTGCTCAACGTTTCCGCTAAGCTGAACTTGAAAGCCGGAAGGAACTTGAATATTCGCCAGCTTCTCGCCAATTTCTTTTGATACGCTGCCCAAGTCTCTCCCCTCAACGTTCGCAGTTACTTCTACAATTCTTTCCTGGTAGCGTCTGTCAATTTGTATCGGCGCTTTCACAAGACTAACATTAACAAGGTTGGAAAGTTTAATCATTTGTCCTTGCGAACTTTGCACGCTCAAGTTTTTAATATCATCTATTTTATTTCTATAATCCTCGGTCAGTCTCACCAAAATGTTGTATTGATTTCCGCTTTGCGGATCTGTAAAAATAGATGCAACGGTTCCGCTGATTGCAGTTGTAATCGTGTTGGAAATTTGCTGAACATTAACACCAAGTGCGCCGGCTTTTTCTCTATCGATTGCAATGTGCAATTCAGGCAAATTAAGCTCGCGGGAAATCTGTGCATCGGTAGCCCCTTTGGTAGATTTGACTACGTCATAAATTTGTTGAGAAAGTTTGTTCGCCGTATCAAAATCTTGTCCGCTTATAATAACATCAATCGGTGCAGACGAACCGAAGTTGAGAAGAAATTTCAAAAAGCCGCCGCTGTTGATAAATATTTGTGCACCGGGAAGGTTTATCAATTTCGGTCTTAAAATTTTTATGATATCGAACACATTTCTGTCTCTCTCTTCCGGGGCGGTTAACGCTACGCTGATATTAGCAGAATGCCCGCCGGAATTTCCGCCGAATAAATTTCCGCTTCGCGCATTCGGCACGCCGATATCGGAAATGATTGTCTGTGCCTCCGGTACGTTGGAACGAATCATTTTTTCGATGCGCTCAACAAATTTTTCCGTTTCCTCGATTCTGGTTCCTACCGGTAATCGCAAGTTGATTGAAAATTGACTCTCATCAGCATCAGGGAAAAATTCTGTTCCGATAAATTTGAACAGCATGAATGAAAGTACTGAGAAACCGATTACACCGAGTATTACCAACTTTCTTCTCTTCAATGCTTTCGTTAAAGTGTTTTGATAGTAAGAATCGATTCGATCTAAAAGATTTTTTGCGAAATTTTGGGCACGGTCGGCAAACTTCTTAGAATTAGGATCGAATTCCCTCTCCGCTTTCAAATATTTATAGCACATCAACGGTGTTACGGTTCGTGAGACAAAGAATGAGGAAAACAATGCAACCGTAATTGTAATTACCAACGGAAGAAATAGAAGCTTTGCAATTCCTGTTAAGAAAATTACCGGTAGAAATACAATTACCGTGGTTAGTGTAGAAATAAAAATCGGCGAAGCGACTTCAAGTGCGGCATCCAACGTTGCTTGCATTTTCGGTTTCTTATCGCTCTGCATAGTTCCGTAATGCCGCGAGATTGCTTCCAACTCAACGATAGAATCGTCAACCAGCCTTCCGATGCCAAGCGCCAAACCGCCGAATGTCATAATGTTAAGAGTTGTTCCGCTGAATCTGAAAAATATAAATGTTGCAAGAATTGAAAGTGGGATAGCAAGAAAAATAATTAAAGCGCTTCTGGCATTGCGCAAGAAAAGAAGAATGATCAGTGTTGCCAGCAATGCGCCCAATACCGCTTCTTGCGATAATCCGCTGATCGACTGACGAATGTATAAACTTTGATCCAGACCAAGCGAAGCTTTCACCGAAGGCGGAACATCTTTCAATGTTGTCAATGCTTTTACAACTGCGTTCACAACTTGTACTGTATTTGCCCCTGAAGTTTTTTGCACTCTCAGAATTACGCCGGGTCTTCCGTTATGTCGAATAACTTCAGTTTGTTCTTGATACGAATCTTCGACAAACGCAACATCACGCACACGGATTGGAACACCGTTTACGTTTTTGATTACGATGTTGCCCATCGGTTCAACAACATTGAACTGGCTTTCTGTTTTAAGCGAGTAATCGAACACGCCGGATTTAAGATCACCGGAAGGAACAATTAAGTTTGATGAAGCCACAGCTTGCGTAACTTGCTGAAGCGACAAGTTGAGCGCGTCCAGCCTGTTGCGATCAACCTTAATATGTATCTCGCGAATTTTTCCGCCGGTAACTTGAGCAAACGCAACGCCAGGCAAATGTTCTAACTGTGGTTCGATAACATTGTAAGCAATGTCGTACAACGCGCGTTCATCGATGTCGCCGCTGAGAGCAACCGTACAAACAGGAATATTGGTTATGTCAAATCTTAAAACCAGCGGTTGAGACGCAGCAGTTGGAAGCAAATTCAAAACTCTATTTACTTTTTGGATTACGTCGATCAATCCGATATCAGTGCTTGCGTCCCAGTTAAAATTAACTCGCACTTGCGACATGCCTTCGCGTGTTGTGGATTGAACATAATTGACATTGTTCGTGGAACTTACCGCGCGTTCAATCGGGACGGTAACCGTCTGCTCCATATCAGATGGACCGGCGCCGCTGTTGAATGTTATTACACTTACAACAGGGATCTGAATATTCGGAAGCATATCGATCGGCAGTTGAACAAACGATACGAATCCTAAAACAAAAATTGCAATCGCTGCCATCAATGTTGTGATGGGGTATTTTAGAGCAAGTCTGGTTAGCCACATAAAATTTTTACTTCGCTATTTTAACTTTCATTTTGTCTTTAACTAAATTTTGTCCCACCACAACAACCCGGTCGTTTCCGGTCAGTCCGGATAAGACTTCAAACGTGCTGCCCATTCTAATTCCAATCTTCACATATTTTTTGGAAACGGTCGTATCGGGATTCAACAAATAAACGAAGTCGCCTTTTTCATCATTCAGAACAACCTGATTGGGAAGGATTGGCGTATTGGATTTCTTTTCGAGAATGAATTGCACGGTTGCAAACATTCCCGGCTTCAACGTTCTGGCACTGTTGTCAATACTAATTTCTACAGCCATGGTTCTTGTTGCCAGATCGACCGACTGACTGATCTTGCTGATCTTCCCGTAAAATTTCTGATTCGGCAAAGCGTCGGCGGTAACCACAACATCTTCCACATTATTTAAATACGGAACGCTTCTTTCCGGAACGTTCACAATTGTTTTAAGATGATCAATATTCATCAACATAAACATAATGGAACTTTGGTTACCCGTAGAAGCCGCAACATACGCGCCTGGATCGAGCATTCTTTTCGTGATCGTCCCGCCGAAAGGCGCAGTAACTTTGCAGTAGTTTAACTGTGTCAAAGCATTGTTGTACGCTGCTTCGGTTGCTTCGCGCTGAGCAGAAGCAACATTGAAACTTGCAGTCGCATTATCCAAGTCTTGCTGGGCAATTAACTTTTGTACCAATAATTTTTTGTTTCTTTCGTAATTAAGTTTTGCATTCACATAGTTTGCTTCGGCTTGCATAAAGTTGGCTTTTGCCTGCTTGGCGTTCTGCGCGTAAATAGTAGTGTCAATAAGCGCCAGCAATTGATTCTGATTAACCCGGTCACCCATATCAACAAATATTTTTTCAATATTACCGTTCATTTTAGAAAAAATGCTTGCCTGCTGAATCGGCAGTATATCGCCCGTCAAAGTTTCGGTTCTTACCGCATCTCCGTTGGCTACTTTACCAACAACAACCAGAGGTCTCAAGCTTGGTCGTACGGCGGATTTAGACGAAACGATTTTCAAAATAAATATCAGCACAAGAAACAGAACAACGGCGCTAAGAATGTAATAGGATTTCTTGGAAAGATGCATCTTAAGTCCTTGCCTTTGAAAATGAATTATGATTTGATCCAGAATAGAATTTATAAGACATCGAAGTCCGAGGAGTAAATACCGGAGATGTAGATATTCTCATGAACTGGCTTTCTCGATTTAGTGACCAAGTTAGTGCTTTATTGAGATTATTGTTAAACATAAAGCACGCATTGTAAGTTTCAATAATCTCTTCATAAAAAAAGCGCGGGTTTTCACCCGCGCATTAGACAACTAAAATGCTAAAAGATTAATGCCTCACTAATTTTTTTATGGTTTAGCCGGTGTCTTTATTAAACTTTGATATTTACTTAATAACTGTTCAATAGTTGGATCGTTCGGATAGAAAACCTTCAGCTTATTCAAAATGTCTATTGCTTTGCCATATTCTTCAAGGTTTTCGTAAACCTGAAGAAGCAACGTGTAAGGATTATAGTAAGAAGTTATCTCTCTCGGATTTGCATTAATACGTTGGAGCGCACTCTTTTCAACGTACGAAGCAAGTTCTTTGTATCTATCCATCCGATGTGCCGCATAATAAATGTTTGAGATGTCAAAAAGTATCCGGTAATCCGCCTTAGCATAATCGAGAGGAATTTCTTTTTGCATGAAATCCAAAACTTGAATCGCCTTATCATTTTCTTTATGACCTGTGAAATGCATGGCAAGACGTAGATACAAACCACGGTAATTCTGAATCATCCTTTCATGATTGTCGTCGTAATAAATGCTCTTATCGTTCATACCTCTAAATTTGAATCCCGGCTGAAAAGTTTTGCTGTATGACGGATTTTCTTCCATCAAGTTTTTCCACATTCTGCCTTCATCCATCATTTCAATGTTAGTTTTGTTCTTGTACGGAACAAGCTGGTAGGCAAGTCCGTCAAGCTGCAGATAATCATCCAGACCTATTTTGCTGTCGTTGCTGCACGTGGTTGCGAAGTAGATTGGGCGTTTCCAGTTGTTTGCTTCGATGATTGAGAGAACTGCGATATCCTGAGCGCGGACTGCCGTAACATCACCGAAGTTTAGGGTCGGCTCAACTTTGAACTCGACTTTATCCTGCCACGTAACGGTTGTATCCTGTAGTGCCAACTTCTTTCTGACCTCAAGAGAACTATCGAGTTCTGCCGGTACAGGCAAATCAATTGTTTTTGTTTCCCATCGAACCGGACGGATATCGTCGATATCTTGATCGCTCAAATTCATATCGACTTTTCTTGCGCCGTGCGGTGATTCATACTTAAGCTGACGAATGTACCACGGAGTGTTTATCAAACTTAAATTTGCAACTCTAACATCTTGCCGTACTCCTTCAACTTCCTGGAGATACCACAGCGGGAATGTATCGTTATCACCGTTTGTGAAAAGAACCGCATTCGGCTCGCAGCTTTGAAGCATGTTGTATGCAAAATCCCATGGCAGCCAATCTTTAGATCTATCTTGTTCACGGTAGTTCGATTGAAACAATCTCGTCGGCAGAAAAACAAATGCAAGAACAAGAACTACACCTGGCGAATATTTTACAATCTGAAACTTCGAATACTTTTGTTTGATCAGTTCAATCAAATTATGAAGCCCAACGGCAATCCATATGCTGAACATGAAACACATGGTTCCGTAAAATTTAATTCTCTCTCTCGGCTGCGGCTCCTGCTGGTTCTGATAATATGCCGTCGCATACGTGATAAGGAAGAATAAGACCATAAAGATCGCCGCCATCTTCCAATCTTTTTTGAAGTGGAAGTAAATTCCGAACAATCCTATCAAGAACGGAATTCCAAAATAAGATTTTGATGCATCGCCGCTGAATTTCAACCCGAATAATTTTCCGAACAGATTTGCAACGCCGTTAAACGGCCAGACGTTTGGTCCCGAATCCTGATCCCATGATTCCCTGCCCGCAAAATTCCAAAGTATGTATCTCGTCATCATGTGGTTCATCTGATAATTCCACAAGAAATCCAGATCGCTGGAATAATTTGTGAAGACTCCCTGCTGATGTGATTCCGTTGTGTATCTTCTCTGGAAGCTAGGCCATTCGCCGTACTGTTCACGATTAAGATAAGTTACAAGCGAACTAAAATTCGACGGCGCATTTTCATTTATCGGTGGATTAAGCTCCGCACGGACAATTATTACTACATAAGAGGTAAATCCTAAAAGTATGAATAGAAAAGACTTTGCAACAAGATTGAGAGTCGGCTTATTCTTTTTCTTTGTGAAATAAATCAAATAACCTAGCACTGCAAAAATTACGATCATGGTTATTAACGCAAGATTGTTGCTCGAACCGGAGATCATTCCGATTAGATCGGGCAGATACCTTACCAGTCCGGGATAAATAACAACAAGCAAAATCCCGCCGGCAAGCAGCACATAGTAAATGGAATTTCTATGCATCAATTTTTTCCAGAAAGCACCGATAAATACAGCAGTGGCAAAAAATATTATCGCCGCAAACTTCACATCGAAGGCTTGATATTCTTCCGGCATCGGAGGCTGAGTAGCGGTTTGACTTGCCCACAGCACGATTGCTAAAAGTAAAACAATGCCTACGTTCACCAGGAAATAGTAGATCGTTTTCTTTAATTCTTTTTCATCAGTAATATATTTTCTGAACATAATGAGCATTATGATCGAAAGTGTGGTAAGCGCACCCATCAATCTTAGACTTGTAGATAGCCCCACAAGGTAAGCCAGCAGCAAAATAAATTTTTCATTATCAACTTCATCCGCACGCTCATTCCAGATTAACATTATATACATAATAGCGGCGAATACAAAAGTATTGGTCGCATAAACTTCCGTTTCAACTGCGTTCCACCACGAGATATAAGCAAATGCATTTGTCAGCGCACCTATCGCGGCAATAACGTAAATCAATGCGGCATCAGCGAAGGATTTGTAATCCTTGCCTCTGTAATTTTCAATCACTTTGATAATTATGAAATAGAGCATCGAAGCGGAAACGGCGCTCGTTAATACCGAAATAAGATTCATTCTGAATGCAATATTCGTTGCGATGGGAAGCATTGAAAAAAATCTTGCCAGAAGCAGAAACAGCGGCGCTCCGGGCGGATGAGGAATTTGTAAGTTATACGCCGTTGCCAAATATTCGCCGCAATCCCAAAAAGAAACCGAGGGCTGAGCGGTTAGATAGTAAACTATTCCGGTCGCGATGAATATCAATAACGCAATACTTCTTTTAAATACTTTGTAATTCATCTAAGGTTCCATCCCGATTTTATTAAAAAATATTGAAGAGTTGACAATAAAAACTGTCGCTAAACTATTTCCGAAAATTCATTTTGACAAGTCAAATATATATAAATATATGGAAAATCCACTTAGACTTAGAAGGTCATGGATGATTGCACAACCGTAATAAATCCCTTGTTCCCTCTTGCGGGATATCTTCTTGCGAATCAATTCATTTATTGAATGTTGCGGTCAAGAATCTTAGATTCATAACAAAAAAATGAGATGAAATGAATTCGATCGAATGGACTTTTCAACTGCGCTTTATAGTTGCCCTTGCTCTCGGATTGCTCGTTGGTCTTGAACGCGAAGGGACGAAAAGCAAACGCAAACTTGCCCTCGGCGGCATCAGAACTTTTCCTATAATCAGCATGTTAGGTTTCGGCTGCGCATGGCTTTATCAATTAGGTGTAACATTAATGCTTCCAATCGGATTGCTGAGCATATCTCTACTCGCGGGTGTTTCTTACTTTTCAAAAGTTAGGACGGAGAAGGTCGGCGCTACAAGTGAAATCACTGCCCTCCTAACATTTGTCGTTGGCGCATTGGCGCTGATGGTCGATATATGGGTCGCCATGGCAATCGGAATTATCAACACAATGCTGTTATCTGAAAAAGCTGAGCTTGAAAATATTGTTGAGAGACTTGACCGAGTCGAGTTCACTGCGGTTCTAAAATTTTTGCTTGTTACACTCATAATCTTGCCGGTACTTCCGAACAAAAACTTTACCGATTTCGAGCTGAACCCATCACAGATTTGGCAGATCGTGATACTGGTTTCCACAATCGGTTTCATTGGTTACCTGCTCTCGAAATTTCTCGGTCAAAAAGTCGGTTTGTACTTATCCGGTTTAATCGGCGGAATTGTATCGAGTACTGCGGTGAGTATTGCCAACGGAAGAATTGCAAAAAAAGATCCGGCTCTGGCAATAAGCTCACTTCAAGGAAGTATTGCCGCAAGCAGCATCATGTACATAAAATTTTTAGCTATCATCTTCGTAATCAGTCCCGTGATATCGCAGACTCTCTGGTTGAAAATGATTTTTTTGTTCGTGGTTGGAATTGCCGCGTCTTACATCAAACATGATCCGTCATCGGAAACATCTGCGGTGGAGGAAGAACTTAAAAACTTGAAGAATCCGTTTGAAATAAAACCGGCAATGCTGTTTGGAATTTTGTTCGTTGCAATTTCTGTTCTTACAAAACTTATTAATCAATACGTTGGCGCACACGGAATATTTACGTTTGCCGGTATAGTCGGCATTGCCAACATCGATCCGTTTATTTTCTCGATCGCACATTCATCCGGGTTCGATCCGAAACTTGTTTCGACGGCAATTATTGTCGCCATGCTGAGCAATACAGTTATCAAAGGGATTTACTTCGGCTATTTTGTCCCTTCGTTAAGGACAAAAACATTTCAGCGGTTCGGGATACTTGCACTGGCACATATTCCGCTGCTGTTCTTTTAGTCGAGAATTATTTTGGCAAGGATTGATTGAGCCGATCGATAAGCTCAACAACTTTTTCCGCGGTCTGAGGAATTGCATTTTGGATGGCGGGAGATAATTGCATCGATACATTGTGAAAATGTTTTATCGAAATTGTGAAAAGATAAATCTTGGGGAATTCGTTCAGCAGAATCAGCGACTCCACTAAATCTTTCAACCCGATATCGTGTGCAGAGAGAGCTTTCGGAAAATCCGTTGCAAATTTTGGTTCGGTTAATTTGATTGTTCCTTCTTCATCGTTATCTAAAGTTGCATCGACCATTATTATTACTTTGTAACCGCCCAGTTGAGTTAGAAGATGAAAACCACCGGTGCCGCCATCGAGAATTTCAACATTTTCCGGCAAGTTTTCGTTTTCCAATCTGCGTATTACTTCAACGCCCGCTCCTTCATCTTCCATCAGAACATTTCCGATTCCAAGCACTAAGATTTTTTCATTATTCATCTGCCGAACTCCTGTCATTTTTATTTCCCGAATACAAGATAAAACAAATTGGAGAGATGTCCACAATTCCATTTATGGGGTGGGCATAATTTGTTTTTGGCGGTTTGGAATTCAACGCGCATCTTCAACGAAGCATTGCGTTTCCCAGTTCTTTCAGCTCATTAATTTTTATCACTGAAAGATTTCTGTTCAATTCTTTTAGCTCTATTGTCTCAGGGTCCACAGAAGATAATGCTTTTATGACTTTCTTCAACTCGTCAATATTTTTTTCCGCTTTCATTACAATTCCTTCGTTCACATTTTCATCCTTCATATCCAATACTAAAAGCTGCATCGAAGAAGTCGAGTTTTGAAGAATATCTTGCATCGTTCGTATCGTCGCGGTAAATATTTCGATTCTTTCGTTAGTAATTTCTTTTTTCATCATTCTATGCAGCAGCCAAACTACCAATAAAATAATAACAGTAGTAGGAATCGTCCAATAAATCTTTTTGTTTTCCATATACTTAAAGAAACTGAGCACGGGATAAATATCAAGAACCAGATTCAAGAACAGCGTAATGAGAACCGCTATGGAAATAATGATTAGTACCGCTGAACTTTTTTTGAATAATTTCATTGAACACCTTCTTTCACCTAGAAAAGATTTCTATCAGAATTTTGTTTACATCTTCCCCCGGTTCACTTGAAGCGGTTAATTACTTTGATAATAATAAATCAAAAAAGTGACTCAGCTTTGAAGAGTTAACCTCACAACATCATTGCAGCGAGGGAACAAGACGAAAACTTCTCCTCGTTTTCTTATAGAATTAAGATCATCTGCTAAACGCGGAACTATCGCGGCAGCGACTCTTAATATTCGGCTAGGTTTTATTCTTTTGCAGATAAAAAAATGATTCCATAGAATCATTCCTTAAAAATTAAAATAATGAAAAACATCATTCCCTGCAAATAGAACTTTGATTATCGAAAGCATCCCTCTCAAAAATTTATTCTCTTCTTGTCATTCCATCCACTATGTTTTGGCGAGTTCACTGGAATAGTAAATGTTATTTCTATGATGCGGTGTTATGTGCGGTGCGAATGTTGAAACGGATGCTTGTTTAAGAATGTTATTGCGAACGTACTTCCTTTACCTTTCTCTGAATCTACAGAAATTGCAGCTTTATTTAGTTCGCAGTATTTCTTAACGAGAGATAACCCTAAACCATTTCCTTCGTAGCGTCTGGAATATCCTCTTTCTTCTTGCATAAACGGTTCGAACATTTGCGTCATAAATTCCTTAGACATTCCAATGCCGGTGTCGGAAATAACTACACGCACATTTTGTTCGGCGTCCCTGTCAATTGTTACGTTTACGCTTCCTTGATCGGTATATTTTATTGCGTTATCAATCAGATTGGCAAATATTTGCTGAACACTATATTTATCGGCAATCACAACCGGTTCGGATAAAACGCAAATGTAGTTTAACTCTAGTCCCGCCGTTTGTACCTGGCTATAGTATTCTGTAAGAATGCTATTCATTACATCCTTATTAAGATCAACTTTATCCCAAGTCGGTTGGTAACTCCCTATTTGAATCTCCGAAGCATTCAGAATCAAATCGACAGTCCTGATTAGTCTTCTGCCGGCAGAATCAATTCCGTTGAAATATAAAGCGAGCCGCGAATAAAGCTTTTCATCCAGCTCGTCTTTGATAAGGTTAACCATGTTTAATGTTACATTCATTGGCGATCTAATCTCGTGCGACATTTGCGCAAGAAACTCTGTTTTGAGTTTATTGGATTGTTCCGCTTTTTCTTTTGCATTAATTAAATCTTCGCGCGCTTGCTTCGCTTCGGTAATATCAGTTGCAACGCCAATAAGCGCCAGCGGATTTCCTTTAACATCCTTAATTACTGAAGTAGAGAGAAATACAGGAAATTCCGAACCATCTTTCCTTCTGTTAATAATTTCACCTTTCCATCCGCCCAATATCGATTTATCCAAAATCTCTTTCTGCATATCCCGATTAGTTAACAAGCTTGGCTGCACCATAGTAATTTTCTTGCCGATTAATTCTTCTTTACCAAATCCGTATGTCTTGAGAAAAGAATCGTTAATAAAAAGTATGTTATTGTCTGTATCGGTTATGGAAACGCATTCGCTGATACTTTCCAGTGAATGAGCGAGCAGCCTAATTTCTTGTTCTGCTTTTATCCGTTCGGTGATATCGTGAGCAACGCCTTGCAGTCCGATCACTTTTCCATTTTCAATAATCGGGTTTTCGAAAACTTCCAGCGTAAGAAGATGACCATCGGCATGCCGGATTTCCAGCAAGATGGGATCATCGCTAAATTCACCTTTCAAGTGTGCATAGGTTAGTCTCCTAGCTTCATTATTAATCTCAGAATCTGTAGTAAACCAGTCTCTATTTCCAAGCCACTGTTCTACTGAATACCCTGTAATTTTTTGAACCGTTGGCGAAAGATAAGTGTTGTTGGCATTTTCATCTTGAGTGTAAAAAAACAGATGCGGAGTTCCTTCTACAATAACGCGCATTCTTTGTTCGTTTAGACGCAGAGCTTGTTCCGTCAATTTGCGTTCGGTAATATCGAAAAGACATCCTCGGAGTATTTCTCCTTTGCCCTCCGTGTTGCGTTCGATCACTTGACCGGTTATCATTAACCAATGAACCGATTGGTCGGGATAGACCACACGAAAATCAAATTGGTATTCATCCGGACCGCCGGGTGCAACGGATCTCTCAATTATTTTATTGGAGAATTCGCAATCATCCGGATGTATTGCACTCAAAAATATTTTTAAGTCCCACTTTCTCTGGTGTTTAAGACCGAATAATTGATCATGGTTATTAGACCTGGCATAACTGTTAGTTGTAAAATCATATTCCCAAACCGCTACGTCTGCCAGTTCGGTTGCTAACCGTAACCGTTCTTCACTATCTGCAAGAAGTTTTATACTATGGTTTTTTCTTTCTTGATCTAAAAGAAGAAGACCCAGAATGACTGTCGAGCTTACATAAATCAGTATGATTGAAACGAAAAGCTTAACAAAGACGCTCAAAAAATAGTTGCTTGGGAGAGTCGTCATAAGTAAGATCATAACAAGGTGAACCGATAATCCGAGCAGAAAAAGAATTTTCAAGTTTACATCTATAAACTTCTTCTCCCGGAGACGAAAAAAAATGAGTCCGATGATTGCGGAAGCGACTATAACGGAAAAGCCCATTACAACACCCGCGCCGCCCAAATAAATTCTGTACGTTAAAGCTATAACGGCTGTGATAATAGTAGCAACGGGACCAAGGAATAATGCTTCAACGCTGATGATTACCGATCTGCCGTCAAAAATAATTCCCGGGATAAATGTATATGGGAAATTCATGCCAACGACTGTAACTATTCCGAAAAGAATGCCGATAGAAATTTTACCCAGGTATTTTTCTTTGGAAACAACTCTTTCAAGGTAAGTGCTAAGTACGCTAAGTGAAATTAGAAGAGCAAAATTTAGAAATAAGTCTTTTATCATTGCCATACTTCAAAAACCGCAGATATTAAGAAATCCCCGACTAATGCTAAAACATTTTTATTATAAGAATAGACTCATAAAAAAACTGATTTTGAGTTTACGGTAATATATAAAATTTGATTACTGAAAACTAAATGATAGCCGGAGTGAATGTGAAGCGACAATTAAAACTTTAAGCTACTGCATTTCCTTATCGGTAGCAGCTTGTACCTACTGTGCGAGTTCCATCGTAACAGCGCACATTTATTCCCGGGATGACTTCAATTACAACAAGCGGAACATTGCAATCACGCAATTGCAATCTTGCTGCTAGCTGCAAAGCTCGAATGATGCTCTCAAAAAAATCTGCTTACAAATTCTAAATATTTTTTTAACAAACTTTCTTTTTTCTTCTGCTTGCAGAACAACCGCCGCCGAGCGGCATACTTACGCCAAGCAGAAAGCCAAGATTGTACCACGCGCCGTTATTATAGACAGCGTAAACTGCGACTTTCGCATCGAACAAAGAAATTATAAAACTTACCGGCGCAATCATTCCATGCCATAGCCCGTACCAAAAGCCTACTTGCTGAATATCTTTTGAGTATTCATATTGGATTGCATCAGCACAGCCGCTAAGCAGAAGAACTAAAACAACCGCGGCAAACGAAACCAAAAATTTTTTGTGTGTCATATCTTCCCTCTTAAACTTGATGCAAAATA
Organism: Bacteroidota bacterium; assembly: GCA_023381535.1. The sequence goes on along the minus strand of JAMCSN010000277.1, from coordinate 92,451 downwards.
CTTTTTATTTACAGTTATATCCACTGCCGCACAGCTGCACAGTATTGATCATACTTTTCAGCGAAGACTTCCTTCAGTTTGCTTTCTTCGAGCGGAATTACAATCCAAGTTTCTATTTAAGTTCATTTTCCTATTGCTCGCCTTCTTCATTCTAATTTGAAAATTGTTAATACCGATTCGACAATTGAAACTTCGGAAAAATATTTTCAGGTACCAGTCCGCTTTCAATTATAGAAATTAATTTCATCTTCAATTTTACTTCGCAATAAATTAAACATAATGTGCATATGCCCTCGTAACTTTTCCTTCTTCGTTGAAATGGAATACCTCCGCCGATGCGCCGCGGGGACCTTTATAGTATAAAGTAATACTGTTTACACCAACAAGCGTGGCAACTAATTCAAAATGAAGAGTTGGATCTAATTGAAGAGCTTTTGCCCAATATGAGCCGATAGCTTCCTTGCCTTTTAATGATCCCGACGGTTCACCGGCAACTTTGATGATTACCGGTGAAGACATTTCAAAATCGTCGGTATAGTGTAACAGAACGCGATCAAGATCATGCTTGTTCCATGAATCTATCCAATCTGTTGCAAAATGTTCAGCGAATGTTTTATCTATCATGTTTACCTTTCAGATATTGTGGTTAGGCGGACACCAATTGGTATCCGCGCAAATAATTAATCCTTGGTTTAACTCTGCTCAAATAATCAGCTTCTTCTATGCAATATTGATAAATACTCTGGCCACTGACCGAGTTCCGCATCGTATTGTTTCGCCATTGTTCGTGCAATCTGTCCTATCGGTTTTCTCTCCTTGAATGAGATGACCTACCACATCGTAAGGACTCCACGTTTCAGGTCCCTCATTGTTATGAACCCAATTGTGTGATAAGTCATTAAGTAAAACCTTCAATAATACAGGCGTTCGAGATAGAACTTCTATGGTTTCATCAAGGTTGAATTTCATGTAACGCTCTACTTGGATTTGAATTTACAATCTCAGTCTATTAAATATTTATGCTGACTAACAACATTGCATTTGCCCGGTTCAACCGATCTTAAACAACGAATTAATTTTTTCTTTGTAGTTCTCATAAAGATCAAAACCAACCGCCATGCCGACACTTACCATTATGGACAAACGGAATTGTATCAGTAATGAAGGAAAAGCAGATTCCAAGTTTATACGCAATGTCAGTAGCAGCAACAGCAATGAAATTTCGTAGAGCAGCGGGAAAAACACTACCAGCGCAAGACCCCTAACAAATAGCGGCGTTGTGTTATTCTTGTTAATGTAAAACATGTAGAGAAGAATCGATACATATAGCGGCACTAACAAATAAATGTCGCGCAGATAATAAAGCATGTTTAATGTGCGCCCCCGCAGTAAAATCACTCCGAGAATCATAAATGCAACCGCAGCAATATGTTCCCGCCGCTTCAGGTATTTTACCACGCTGAAATAAATTGAACCGTAAACACCGTACAAAACTATTAGTGATCTTGTATCATGAAAACTAAAGATTACAAAACCGTAGGAAATTATTCCTATAACCAAGCACGCGGCTGTTCCGAAGAAAGCTGTTAGTATGACTTGTTTTCCCTTTGGGCTCATTTTATTTTGTCCTTGCCAAGTTGCAATTAAGTCAAATCTATCACTAATTCTTCTCAGTAGGTTTCTAATTATACCGTTTTCTCAACACTTTCGTATAATTCATCTATTTCATTCTGTAATTCAATTGTCTTGGATAGTGCCGTTACTATTTTACAATAGGTTTGTATCTCTTCTAAAGTTAGAGTTCTTTCTTTTCTGTCTTTTAACCACTTTTCGCAAACTTGATATCCGCCTACCTGATATTGCCATACTTTTTCAGGAACATTATCGAAATATTGTTCCTTGTTTATCCAAACTTTCCCATTGCCACGCTGAGCGGAGTCGAAGCGTAGCTTTTCTACTTTGTCACTTCCTTTTGGTGAAAAATTTATTTTGGTTTTATCTAACTCTTTTGATTTCAGCAAGTGTAAATCCGCAAGCTTCTCACCAAGTTTGCCAAGTTTAATGAATAGCTTGTAATCTTTGGTAAAAGGAACACGCGGAAAATCCATCTTTAAGAATTCTACGTATTTTGTACGGTAGAAATTGCTGTAAAGAACTGCATAGATGTAATAAAATATCTCTTCCGGTTTTATTCCCTTTTTGTAATTCTTTTTTAATTCTTCAAATAATCCTTGGCTTATGTTTGGCTGCCGCGTCTGGTATTCTTCCTCCGGTTCAAACATTATCATTTGAACAAGAGCGCCTTTCTTTTCTTCTTTTTTTTCTGGATAGAGATAAAGTGGGCATAAATATCCACTCCCATATCGCCCAGCACTTCCGGTTAAATTATATTCAGTAATTTCACTTGCAACAAATATGTGTCGGAAATCTGAACTTGTTTGTCGTGAAGTAACCAAGCCTATATTCTCTCTCAGCATATGGTGCATTACCGCTCCTCTGGGAGTCATATGAAATCCACTCGATTTACCAGTATAATAAGTATAACGGATATCAAATGGACGGTATGAAATACGTGTCAAATATTTTTTAATTAATCCGCAATCCTTTAACTCTTTTTGCGCGTATTCTAGTTTCCAATCTCTGGAATCCTCACCGAGATTATAAGTTTGCCTTGCTAATTCGGGCTCAAGTCTTGCAAAATTTTTAACACGGTTCCATATTTCATCTTCTGTAAAACCTATTGTCAAATCATCTCTTCCCGTTACAATTCCAACAACTATTTACCGGGAATATTTCGGTTATCTTATAAAAAGAATAATAGTGACTTGCTAATTTATTATCAGTCGGCTTGAAAAGGTAAAATACCGGATGGGGTACAATTTTTTCCCATTTTACTTTTTTAATACTGTGCTTATTAAGCCAATTGTATTTCTCTTCTCTTAATCCAAAAATTTCATGATGGTAAACTTGTTTTCTCTTTCCATTCTTATACTTAATAAAGAATGCTATAGCCACTCCCTGCTGTATATCAAAAACATTTTCATCTTTACTACCATCTGGAGCTTTCTCTTTCTTCAAACTATTCCCATGAAGATCGAGTATATATATTTCATCAAAGCTGTTCATTAGAGACTGGCGCATTCCTTTGAAAGTCGGGTTATCGAGATAACTATGGTTTGTAATAAAACCTAAAACACCTTCACCGGCTTGATCAATCTTCCATTGAGAAAAGCGGATAAATTTCACATAATCATCTTGTAATCCTCTTGGGTTTTTCTCACCAAGTGGTCTTCCATCAACCATAAAATATTCTTGAATTTCTTTTGAGATCCATTCTCCTGTATTTGATGAGTAATAGGAGTACGGTGGATTGCCTAAAACAATTAAAATTGGAACCTGTTTTTTTACTTTTCCGGCTTCGTGGCTTTCTGTTGAAAGTGAAGACATCCCCGGAAATTTAGATTCAACTAATTCTTTCATTTCGAGTGTGTTCGTTAGATAATACTTTACACGTTCATCGTCTTCCATTCTGTAACCAAGCTCCTCCAAAAGAAAAGACATCTTCATGTGCCCTATTGCGTATGGAGCCATCATCAATTCAAAAGCATAATAATTTTGAAGGACCCGTTCTTTGATAAACAAATCCACAACACCTTCACCAACTTTATCCTTAATTTCTTCCACGGCTATTTCAATTGCCTTTGCTAAAAAGCTTAGCGTTCCACCGGCGGGATCGAGAAGCGTTACATCTTTTGCCGCCAACCCATCGCTAATATCAAATTTATCTTTAAGTATCTGATGAAGCGAACGCACAATAAAAGAAACAACCGGTTCCGGCGTATAATAAACTCCCCGTTTTTCTCTCGTTGCCGGATCATAAACAGAAAGAAATGTTTCGTAAAAATGCAATACCGGATCGCTTCCTTTTCCTTCGTGATAATATTGATCCAATATTTTCTTTGCATCCGCAACAGCAAGCACATCGGCAATATCATCAATAATTATTTCCATCTGTTTTGGAATATCTTCCAATGAGATGTATTTGAATATATCTCTGAGAATTCCAATAGATTTTGGAATGTACGAGTAAGCCGCTCTTCTATTAAACTCATCTCCGGCACGCAGACGTGAGGCAAACAAACCGTAAGTAATTGTTTGAGAATATAGATCGGCAAACTCGTCCTCCGAAATACCTGCAATTAGAAATTCTTTGAATGCATTATAAAATCCATGAATAGAATCGTTATTGTTTTTTAACTCCTCGCTTACAACTTCATCCTTTAAGAACTTGGTTCTTTTGGCAAGCTCTACCGCAAGAGTTTTAGCAGTGTAGGTTTTTGGAAGTGAGAAATCTAAAAATCTTTCGAGCAGTTCAAATAATTTGTCTTCGTTTTCAATCGGCGGAATTGTGGAAAGTTTTTTAATTACAAAAGGACGCGCAATTGATATATGCTCAATAGATTCGCCGTTTCTATATAAACGGAATTCCGTAAAGTTTGTTAAAATAACATTCGGAAAAGTTGATAAATACCTTTTGAGTTGTTCGGAATCTTCAACTCTATCAAGATCAACGCCTAAATCTTTTGCCTCTATATAGCCGATAATTTTTTGCCTTCCGTCCCAAATTCTAAAATCGGGATTTCCGGCTTCGGTTTTCTTGGGAAGAATAGTTACATCAATTTTCCTTTTTCTCTGCGATTCGGAATATTCTGTAATAAAATCGGCGAGATGTTTGTAATAAGATTCCTCTCGTGCATCGCCTTTTTGGTAGGTCTTAAATAAATTTAATAAATATTCTTTTATCATGATTTACAATATAGTGAACAAAATTTAGAGTCGTTATAACGAAGCTGCAACTTTCAAAATAACTATCATTCGTTAATTATTCACACTTCAAAGAGCAACTAACATTTGCAACATGCCTCGCATTGCCGAAAAGCAAGACGGGCGCAACTTTATTACCTCATAAACATGCCCGGCGTAGCTCGTTTTTCTGAGCGAAGACGGGTGCCGCAACATTTAAAGCAGTCGCTTTGAGTTGCGGATTATGTTTCGTCATCTTTTTTAAAGTCATAAGAAGCTAATATTTCATCATTTGAAAACAATTTTATTGACTTATAATCAAAACCAAAATCCATCGTAATATTTCCAGTGCCAATTAAATTTTTCCAAGGTGTTTTAAATGCATCTTCGGGAGAAACGGATTTATATTTTATACTATCACTTTCAATTTTGTTGAATATTTTTAGAAACGTGAGTAAATTGTGAAGTAATAAACTTATGAAGTTAATCTCATAAAATATGTCTTCTGGATTCCAGTTATTCGAATGGTATTTTAAACGAAAGTGGTTTTTGCTATCCAACAACTTTTCATCAATATAAAATGAAGAACCGTAATCACTATGCAATATTTTGGTCCACTCTGAATTGTCTTTTGGTTTTCCTTCCTTATCAACTTCTTTAATAGCAAGAACACTTCCGCCAGCCTTTGCTCTTAATCCATGCTTGACACTGTTATATTCATTGTGCAGATTTTTATCTAAATAATCCGAAGCAAACGATGAGAGAAGATCAGTAAAGTTTTTCACAATTATATTTTTTGCATCAATCTCTTTTTCATCAAAATAATGAAATATCAATTTTATAATTGAATTCCAGCTAATATTCTCGACTTTTGTAAACCTTATTTTTAATGGAATGTTATTATCAGTTTTTTCTACCAGCTTATACAAATCATAGTTTTTATATTTCATCATCCAACCAGGAATACAAGTTGGAGCTTGTAAAGTTGCAAAAATGAGAGCGAATAAAGTTTCCATTGCTTGGGTATAATAACTCCTTAACGATATTGCAGCAAATTGTTTGCTTTCTTTATCTGCTTCGGAATCATTAATTATATCATAGTTTGATTGTGCCACATATTCATAATAGTGGGGTTCAACTCGTTTTATATATTCTGAATTGATATTTTGATATTCTCCATCCCAAATACAATAAGGTATTTCATCAACGCAGAACAAATTATATCTCATAAAAAACTCAAGAAATTAAAAAATATAACTATTAATTAATCCGCCACAAAAACTCGTCTCGGCTAGACGGGCGGCGGACAAGCCCGCCAACGCACTTCACGGCGTTTGTTGTTTATCTACCTCTTAAGACTGCATTATTAAGTTGTTTTCTAAATTTTCTGCTTGATAACTATTTTTCTTTAAGCCGTAGAATTATATGGACTGAGACGAATGCTGCCCAATAAAGTGAGATGAAGATTGCAGCTAAACTTTCAGATCTATTTATATAAAACTTCTTGCGAAGCGGAAACGTGCGTGAAGACAAAGAGAAGGAAATTGGAAATGTATTCCCCAAGAGTTATTGGCCCTTAATGTTGAAACAAATTAAAAACAATTCCGCAACTAATCAACCACCCCCATCACCTGAAGACCGCAAAATATATACGTAATATTTTGGCATAAAAAAATCCCGAATGTCTCGGGATTATTTGTTTGTGTGGGCGCTCAAGGATTTCCCGTTCCTCCTTCGTCGGACCGGGACACGCGAACCCTCGTCTCAATTAGTCAGGCAGGCCTGTCCCGCAGCTTTATTGCGGGGCCTGTCCCGACATCGTCGGGATGCTCTGAACCTTTTTGAGTTTTCAAAAATTCTATTACCTTTTCACTGTTCTTAAATAACTTGAGATGTTTTTCCATTTTCATTGCTGAAATTTTATCTGGACAATCTAGTGAGGCTATTAGAGCCCAAGATTCATTTTTCCTACCGGTAAACCCTTTATGCTTTTTGTTGTGCTGGTAGATTCTTCGCGCTAGGTTTGAGGTAAACCCAATGTAGTGACGATTACCTGAAGACCGCAAAATATATACGTAATATTTTGGCATAAAAAAAATCCCGAATGTCTCGGGATTATTTGTTTGTGGGCGCTCAAGGATTCGAACCTAGGACCCCCTGCTTGTAAGGCAGGTGCTCTGAACCAGCTGAGCTAAGCGCCCAATTTATACTTTTCAATTTTTATAAGAACCAAGGACCCTCCCGACTTCGTCGGGATGCTCTGAACTCCCGCTTTGCGGGACAGGCACCTGAGCTAAGCGCCCAATAAAACTTCTAAAAAATTTGAAGAACAATTCTAAAAATTGCGCCACAAGTATATGTGATTTGGAATAAAAATTCAACCGGAAGAAAAAATTTTTAGAGCGAAACTGGGACTCTTCCGAAGGAATGCCTTCGGCAGAACCCGCGACACAATTACTGTCGCTAAAACATTTAGAGCGGGCGACGGGACTCGAACCCGCGACATCAAGCTTGGGAAGCTGGCACTCTACCAACTGAGTTACGCCCGCAAATTTTTAAGAACAATTTTTTCATATCCACTATTTATCTCGACACAGTCGGGATAGCACTCTACTCCCGCAAACGGGACATGCATCTGAGTTACGCCCGCACACAAACAAAATTATAGCCGCGCAAACTCTTAATCAAGATTTTTTTATTTATTTTTCCGGCAAATCAATTTATCAATATGAATACAGCTTCAACACGCAAAGAAAAAAATGTTGAACTAAGTGTTCTGCTTCTGCTGCTAATATTCAGTTTCGTTTTCTGGGATACAAAGTTCGTCTATCCTATAAAACTGTTTGTAGTACTTCTGCATGAGCAGTGCCATGCGCTGGCAGCTTTGTTAACCGGCGGCAAGATAGAGTCGATGAATATCGGTTTTGATCTCGGCGGTTCATGCCAAGCTTCCGGCGGCAATGCGGTTGTGATTGCATCGGCAGGATATCTCGGCAGTTTAATTTTGGGATTGCTGTTTTTTCTTTCGCCGAACAACATAAAAGTCGGCAGATGGATTGTATTTTCACTCTCGATTCTGATTCTGATTTTTACAATTGCCATGGTCAAAAGTGTAACATTCATTTTAATTGTTGCGCTGCTTGCCGGAGTATTAATCGCCGCATCATTTTATATGTCGGTTCCAATCGTTTCAATTCTAATACGCGCGTTCGGTCTCCTCAGCACAATTTATGTTTTGTTCGATATAAAGGATGATCTTCTCGAAACGCAAAACGCAATTACCGATGCAAGTATAATTTCCAATTTAACCGGCATACCGGAAATTGCATACGGTTTAATCTGGCTGGTTATCTCGCTGATATTTTTGGTGCTGGCTGTAAGGTTCAGTTACGCTGAAAAGAAAAAGTAAAATTGTTACGTTTCGGTTACTGCGTCTTTTACAAAGCTGAGCACACCGAGACCGATCACAAAAAATATTCCGATCGTTAGAATTGCCAGCCGTTGTTCCCCGCTGGCAAAACTAACATAACCGAACACAAGCGGTCCGAGTATTGCAGAACTTTTTCCGAATAAAGAATAAAATCCAAAAAATTCTGTCTTACGTTCGAACGGTGTAAGTTTAGACATTAAGCTTCGGCTCGTTGATTGAGTCGCGCCCATCACGCTTCCGGCAAGCAATCCAACCAAATAAAAACTGTGGCGGCTTAGTTGGTACGCATCGGTATTCAGCAGACCGCTTACCTTAATCATTATGGATGAATTAGGATTGCTCGTTACAAATGCAAGCAATATGGTGAAAATCCAAATCAGAATTGAGAGAACCAAAGATTTTTTTTGACCGAATGAATCGGCAAGAATGCCGAACACCAAAGACCCGAGGATCGCAGTGGTCTGAACAATCAAAAAGAAAACTATCAATTCTTCCATCGTAAAATTGAGAGTAGTGCTTGCATAGTTGCCGGCAAAATAAATTACCGTGTTAACACCTTCGATGTAAAAGAAAAACGCAAGTAGAAAAAGTGAAAGGTTCTTGTAATTTTTCAGATGAGTAATAGTGTTGAAGACACGCGACACGCCGATTTTGAGAAACGACTGATCACGTTCAACTTTTTTTCTAGAATCTTTTATGAAAACAAAAATCGGGATGGCGAAAACCAAGAAGACAACCGCTGATACCGGGAAAGTTTCTTTTATCATCTGTGCTTTGATAAAAGGATAAATTATGGCGAGCGTTGTAAGCGAGCCAAGATATCCCATCGCGAATCCATATCCGCTCACTCTTCCGAAGTTTTTCGGCGTAGTTATTTCGGGAAGAAACGCATCGTAAAAAACAAGTCCGGCTTCAAATCCAACGTTAGCAATTACGAAAAGTAGTAGTCCCAAGAAAATATCGCCGCGGTTAACAAAATAGAGAAGCGAAGTTGAGGTGATGCATGCGAGGGTAAAGAAAAGCAAAAATCTTTTTTTGCCGGCAGAATAATCTGCAATGGCGCCGAGCACGGGAGAAATAATTGCCGTGATGAACATCGAGATGCTGGTTCCGATACTCCAATAAAAATCGCCAATCGGCTTGCCTTCAACAACAGTCTGTTTGAAAAAAACGGCGTAAAGAAATGTTACGACTATAATAGAGTATGAAGTGTTTGCAAAATCAAAAAGTCCCCACACAAAAACGCGGAACTTTTCGTTGTCTTTAATCTTCGACGGATTTTTTGGGGAGTGATTCTTCAATAAGCCCTCGTCCGCTTTTGTTTAGTTTGCCGCTTTTTTTAAGTTCGGATAAGATTGCATCGAGAATGCCGTTAATAAATTTGCCGCTGTTGGATGTGGAATATTCTTTTGCAATCTCGATAACTTCATTTATCGAAACTTTTGGCGGTATATCGGGAAAGTAATATAACTCCGTGATGCCGATTCTGAGAAGTAACCGGTCAATCAACGCGATGCGCTCCATTTCCCAATTGGCAACTCTGGTTCTAATTTCGTCATCCAGCACTTTTTGATTTGAAACGACTCTGTTGATGAGCTGCTTTGCAAAAGCGGCGTCGCCTTCCGAAGAAACGTCGGTTAGAATTCCTTCCGTTAAATTTGTCAATCCCTCCCCATTGAATTCATAAGCGTAAAGAACTTGTAAAACTTTTTCTCTTAGTTCTCTTCTATTTGATTTTTTCATCTTCCGTCAGCAGTTCAAAGATCTAATAATGAAATTTTTCGTTCCAAAAATACAAAAAAGTGACAAATACTTATGCGTGATCAAATTAATTATTTTTAACCCAAATTTTCTGTTGGAAAATTTGCCCTTCGTGCCGACAAGCCATGACTAATATGACTTAAATCATTTATAATTAAGAAAAATTTATAATCAAATTCATTTTATACTTACACGGCTTGTCGGGGTTAATTCTGTTTAACTATTAAATTGCAAAAAACCAGAAGAGCAGCAATGCCACACTCTCTCTGGCTCGGTAGAAAAGTGTCTTGCCGACTGAGAGCGAATGATCCGATGCTACTCCAACTGTGTTAACTTTGAAAAATTTAGAGATTTGAATTATTCGCGACAGGTGAAATCCGTCGGAGATCACAAGTATCGGTTTTTCTTTTTGAACATCAAAAAAACTTGTCCTCAAAAATTTTATTTGATCGGTCGTTGTGGAAGATTGAGTTTCAAGCGTAATAATTTCTTTCGGCACTTCAAGATTAACCAGGTAGTTAAACGCCGCTTCGGATTCGCTGATTTCTCCCGGTGCACGTCCGCCGGTTAAAATGATTTTTTTTATTTTTTCCTTCCGGTAGAGATCCAAAGTTTTGCGGATTCGTCCTTCAAAGATGGGGCTCGGTTTTCCATGACTCCAGACTGCGGCGCCAGGCACACAGCCGTATTCAAACGTATTTCCTTCAATTTTTTTCTCTGAAAAAGCGCGGACGTTCCATACAAACGAAAGCGAAAATACCAAGAGCAAAATTACAAGTGCAGCCGTACGCACAATTGCTCTCACTCCGATCAGATTCTCCGCACCGAACGAAACGCTCCAAACATAAATTAACGAGTAAAGTTGCAGCAGTTCCCCGGAGATGAATAAAAAACCGACGTAAACTTTTTTAATCGGAAAACCGAATAGATAACCGCTAAGGTTAATGAAATTCGCTTTTTCTACGAAGACTATCAGTACATACGAAATGATGATCAAAATTTGGAATGAAAGCAAAAGCGAAACCTTCTTATTGTCGGCAGTTTTCTTTTTGTAAGAAAAAATTCCGAGTCCAATTAAAAAAAGAATCGTAACCGCTACATCGAGGATGTTGCCGATGTAATCGATTCTGAACTCCGTTAGCAAGAGACCGTTAAGAAAGTATTTGAGGAACAGTAAAACAAGAAGGTTAACTATAGTCAAGATTAACAATGCTGTAAGCGAGCTCCTATTTCTTCGGCGGGCTTTCACACTAACTCAATTCTTGTGAGAAATAGGATTTATCAAAACGTTGAATTTGTCATCTTCACCTGACTTAAACAACTGCGTCTCAATTTTGAATACGTCAGAAATATTTTTCTCGTTAAGAATTTCGGATTTTCCGCCGTTCAAAAGGATTCTTCCGTTCTGCATTATCGAAACTTTTTTTGAGTAGATGCCTACAAGGTTGAGATCATGCGAAACAGAAACGACGGTTAGTTTCTGTTCTTCGTTTAGCTTTTTCAGTAAATCAAAAATCATAATTTGGTTTTCGATATCAAGATGTGCATTAGGTTCATCAAGCAAAATGATATCCGCCTTTTGTGCCAATGCTCTGGCAATAAACACTCGCTGCGCTTCTCCTCCGGAGATTTCGTTGATACCTTTTTTCTTCAAATGTTCAACTTGCATCAACGACAAAGATTCGTCAACGATTCTTCTATCCGTTTCGTTCTCAAAACCCATCAAATTTAGAAACGGTGTTCTTCCCATCATCACAATTTCCAAAACAGAGAAAGGATAAATCGAAAAACCGCTTTGAGGAACGAACGAAATTTTTTTTGCAAGTTCTTTACGTGATAAAGAAATTAAATTTTCGCCGTTAATTCTAACCATTCCATTTTTAGGATCTGAAAGCCCGCAGAGAATTCTTAACAATGTTGATTTGCCGCACCCGTTTGGTCCCAGTATGCTGACGAAATCACCTTTCTCAACTTCCCAGTGAGTAACATTGAGCTCGAACGGCGAATCGCTTCCGTTAGCCGAATAATTAAAAACCAAATTCTCAACTTCAATTGCAAAGTTCTTTTTCATTGCGGCTTATCCGATTGATTTCACTCCCCGACCGTAAATATAGATAGAATTATTTTAGAAAAATACGTACGAAATAGATCCCCGGACTGATCGTTTTATGAGACTGTTTCGTGAGCAACGGATGCGGAAATTTTCCGTAAAAAAATGTAAACGATCCAAACGCCAATTATTCCGCCTATCGCATCAGATGTCCAATCAAAAAAATCGCAAATTCGACCGGGAATAAATATCTGATGCAATTCATCGATTGCACCGTAACCGGCAACGAAAAGCGCTGCAAACAAAAACGATTTATCGGAAATTAATTTGAATTGTTTTTGAAAATAAAGTGTAAGGTTCAGAAGTACAGCCAACAAGAAATATGCGCTGAAGTGTTCTATCTTATCCTGAGCACTAAAAAACTGCGGTAACACATCAGTGGGGATTGTTGTGAGTATGAAGATTGTCAACCAGTAGAGCGCCAAAGGAAAATAAACAAAAGTTTTGGTTCGCTCGTCAAGCAACTTATATAAACGACTTGAGAATGAATTTGATTGCATTAGGTATCTCTTGAATTAAATCTTCCGCCGTGTAACCATACTCGGTTTTTTCTTCGAGCAGCAAGTCGGCGGCTAAACTGTGAATGTAAACTGCGCTGATTAGCGCCTCTTCTATTTCTTCCGTCTGGGCAAGAAATCCGGCGATCATTCCGGTCAGCACATCTCCGGAACCAAACTTCGCTAGTCCGGGATTTCCAACTGTGTTAATGAACGCTTCGCCCGCTGGATTAAAAATGATTGTCGGCGCGCCCTTCAATACAACATAACAACCGTTCTCGGTAGAAAAGTTCTTTCCGGTAACTAATAAATTCTTTTCCAGTTCATCAAGGTTCATCCCGATCATATCGGCAAATTCTTTATGATGAGGTGTAAGAACTTTTCCTTTCAAACTGAGCTTCTTAAATTCTTCGTTGCCGAGTGCCGTTACAGCATCCGCATCAATGACAAACTTTTTGGTTTTGTGGGTTCGCAAGATTTCCCTTACGGCATTTTGAGTCGCTTCTTCTCTGCCGAGACCGGGACCGATAGCAATTACGTTTGCCCAATTAATTTTTTCATCAAGCTCTTTAGCATTGGCATCGCTCAAAAATTCTTTACCTTCGTCATCGTAAGCGCGCACAACGGCACTTGCCAATTTTCTTTGCGCCAATGTTTTGATCGATTTCGGGAATGCGAGGATTGACGAGCCCGCACCAGTTCGTAAAACAGTATTGGCAGTTAAGAACGACGCGCCCGGAAGTTTTCCGCTGCCGGCAATGACAAAAACTTTTCCAGCGGAATATTTATGCTGATCAAGATTCTTTGATGGCAATCCGTAGTATGCATCTTCAGGTTCAATCAAATAATCCGTTGCCGTTTGTTTCGCATAGTATTCGTTGCCAATTCCGATCGATCCCTTAATTATCTTTCCGCAATTAATGTATCCTTTGCCGTAAAACAATCCAGTCTTAAATTCTGAAAGCGTTACGGTGATATCGGCATTGAATACAATATCTCCCGATGCGTTCTCAAGATCGAGTCCGGTCGGAAGATCGACAGCAACTTTGAATGCGTTCAACTGATTTAATTTTGCAACTATTTCTTTGTAAGGTTCGGCAAGTTCACCGCGGCTGCCGGTGCCAAGCATCGCATCTATAACCAACGAACAGTCATCGAACGCAGAAAGATCTTTGACGCTTTCGTAAATCAAAATTTTTGATGACGGATATTCTCCGATAATGTTTTTTGTTATTCTGAAATTAGTAAGTGCGTCGCCTTTGAATTCTTCTTCAGCACCGAGCGAAATTATTTTTACCGTGAACTCATTTACAACGAAATGCCGTGCGAGGGCAAAACCATCTCCCCCGTTATTTCCTTTGCCGCAGACTATTGCCACATTTTTATTTTCAATTTTTTGATCGCAACTTTCTGTAATAGCTGCGTATAAACTTCTCGCCGCATTCTCCATCAACACAATGCTCGGAATGCCGAGAGTATTTATTGCGAAGCTGTCGGCTTCGCGTACTTGCTGGGAAGTGTAAAGTGGTATCATAGTTTATTCTTGCGGATTTTCTGATTACAAAATAAGAAAGAATTTGGATAAAATTAAGTTCACAGTGAGTGCGAATTATAAAACGTATGGCGAAAATAATTTCGCTTTTGAAATATTGGATCAGCTGGAGCCGAAGGATGATCGGGCTTATGATTATACCGAGTATTTGAAAGTACCCGAAAAGATGTGGTTAGAAAAACTTCAGCCGTATGGAGAAAAAGGCTGCAACAAGCAAACAAAAATGGGACACTGATCCAACAGATTGGACTGATCAAAACAGATAAATCCGTTCTGATCTGTTTAATCAGTTATATCTGCGTTCTATTTCTTTTAACGAATTACCGATGTTATCACGTTCATCAATGTATCGGGAACAATTCCGAACACGAGAACAAACAGCGCGGCAATCACAACTGCGGCAAGACTGAATGACGAGATTGTAATTTTGAAATCCTCAACCGAATCTTTGAAATACATAACGACCACAACGCGGATGTAGAAGTAAACGCTAATCACACTTGAAAGCACGCCAACAATTGCAAGCCAAGTAAGATTACTTTGGATTGCAGAAACGAACACATAATACTTTCCAAAGAAACCGGCTAACGGCGGAATTCCGGCAAGTGCAAACATGAACAGCGCCATCATTGCTGCTAAGATCGGACTCTTGGAATGCAAACCGGCGAACGAATTCAAATCTACTCTCGCATCGTTCTCATCCTCAACAATCGAGATAATTGCGAACGCGCCGATATTCATAAACGCATAAGCGGTTAGATAGAAAATTATTCCGGCAATACTGTAAGCATTTCCGGCGGCAAGACCGATTGCCATATATCCGGCGTGCGCGATGGAAGAATATGCGAGCATACGTTTCAAATTATTTTGCGAGATTGCAACGATGCTTCCGAATACCATAGACAGCGCCGAGATCGTTGCGAAGTAGGGACGAACTACATTGTGAGTGTTAGAACCAAAAACTGCTGTGAGAACAATTATCAAAACGCTGAACGCAGCGGCTTTACCTGTAGTGGACATCAATCCGGTAACGGTTGTTGCCGATCCTTGATAAACATCCGGCACCCACATGTGGAAAGGGACAGCGGCAATCTTAAAACTGAACCCGATCAAAAAAATAATTAATCCCAAAACAAAAACTATGTTGGATGAATAAACTGAAAAATTCTCAGATAGATTTTGAATGCTGGTTGATCCGGTAGTGCCGTAAATCAGAGCAATACCGTAAACTATAAATCCGGTTGCGAAAGCTCCGAGCAAGAAATATTTCATCGAAGCTTCGTTGGCAGAAAACTTTTTGCGGTTGATACCGGCGAGAACGTAAAAACAAATCGACATCAGTTCGAGACCCATGAAGATCATCAATATATCACGCGCACCGGACATCACCATCATTCCCAAAACAGATGACTGAACCAAAATATAATACTCGCCGTAATACGTTCCGTACTTTTTCAGATAATCTATTGACGAGAGGACAACCAATGCCGCACCGATATTGAAAATGAAATTGAAAATTGCCGGTTTGCCGCCAACCTCAATCATTCCGCCGAACAAAATAAAATTTTGACTAATACTAAAAATTGAATAAACCGCTGTAGCAAGAAACATTGCAATGGAAAACCACGGAAGGATTTGCTCGCTCTTCTTTGTTGTGATTTCGATGATAACAGATAAAACAATTCCGATCCCGATAATTATCTGCGGCATCAGTAAAAAATATTCGTAGTTATTTGATGGCATAGTTTATTCTAAACCAAATTACTTTAAAAGATTAACAGTATATGTACCGACTTGCTGAAGAATCGATTGAGTTGAAGCTTCAGTAAGTTTCAAAAATGTATTCGGGTAAATTCCAATCCAAACAATGAAAATCAGAATCGGGACTATCACAATCATCTCCCGCAAATTCATGTCGGTTAATTCGTGTTTCAGCTCTTCATTCTTAACTTCACCGAAAACAACACGCTGATACATCCATAATAGATAGACGGCAGCGAATATCACTCCAGTTGCGGCAAAAATTGTGAACCACCAACTATTCAGTACGGATGATTTGAATGAACCGATCAGAATTAAAAATTCGCCGATGAATCCATTCAGTCCCGGCAATCCAATCGAAGAAAGAGAAGCGATCATCAAAATAGTTGCGTAGAGCGGGACGATTTTTGCGATGCCGCCGTAGAATGCAATGTCTCGGCGATGGGTTCTTTCGTAAAGAATTCCAACTAAAAGGAAGAGTGCACCGGTGGATAAACCATGATTGATCATTTGTATAACCGCGCCTTGCACCGATTCAACAGTCATTGCAAAAATTCCAAGAACAACAAATCCCAAGTGAGAGACCGAAGAATACGCAACCAACTTTTTCATATCGGTTTGGACCATCGAGACAAGTGCGCCGTAAATAATTCCGATTACAGCAAGAACAGAAACAAGCGGTGCGTATTGCACTGCCGATTGCGGAAACAACGGCAGACAAAAACGAATCAAGCCGTACGTGCCCATCTTCAGCAGCACACCGGCAAGAATAACAGAACCGGCGGTCGGCGCTTCAACGTGTGCATCCGGCAGCCAAGTGTGCAGCGGAAAAATCGGGACTTTGATAGCAAAGCTTAAAAAGAATGCGCCGAACATCCATCCTTGAATTTGATGCGGAATGGTCGGTCCAACTTTATATAAATCAACTAAACTTGTCGTGAATTTGCCAAGCATTCCGGAAGCGTAAACCGTCAGCCAGATAATGGCAACGAGCATCAGTAAACTTCCGAACATTGTATAAATGAAAAATTTTATTGATGCATAAATTCTTCGTTCGCCGCCCCAGATTCCGATAATGAAGTACATCGGTATGAGCATCGCTTCCCAGAAAATGTAGAACAAGAAAATATCGAGCGAAATAAAAACACCAAGCATACCGGCTTCGAGAAACAGCATAGAAAATGTAAACATCTTCACATTTTTCTCGATAGCTTTCCATGTGGAAAGAAGAGTTAACGGCGTAAGAAAAGTTGTTAACAGAACGAGAAGAAGCGAAATCCCATCTACGCCTACATGATAGCTGATGTTTAAACTCTTAATCCATGTTACTTGATGAATAAATTGAAATTGCGGATTTGCCGGATCGAAACGGAAATAGATAACGAGAGAAATAACAAACGCAACCAAAGAAACGATCAGCCCGAACCATCGTGCTAATTGTTTCTGTTCGTTTCTAAAAAATAAAACGAGAGCGCTTCCGATGACCGGAGTAAAAAGTAAATATGTTAAGAGTAAGTTTTGTTCCATAAAATTTTAATTTTTCTTTGCGTCCTTTGCGACTTCACGCTGCGCACTTTGCGAGAAAATCTTTTCACGCTAAGACGCAAAGGATACGCCAAGTCCACAAAGTGTTATAAACTTAGTATCAGCCACAAGAAAACTAATGCAATTCCGGCAACCATTATTAATGCGTAAGACTGAACAACGCCGGTTTGGACTTTTCTAATCACGCCGGAAATTTTATCAACTATTGTCGCCGCACCGTTCACGGTTCCGTCGATCAATTTAACGTCGGTAAATTTCCATAAAACTTTTTCGCTTCCCTTTTGAATCGGCTGAACGACTGCGGCTTCGTAAACTTCATCAACGAAATATTTATTCAACAAAAGCTTGTATAGACCTTTGAACCTGTTCGCAAAATTCTCGGCAATCTTTGAATTCTTTCTATAAACATGGAGAGCGAAATAAATTCCGTAGAGGGCAAGCGCAACGGAAATTGACATCAAAAGAATTTCTTCCAGATGGGTAGATGTAGAATACATTGCAAGTTTTTCTTGAGCGGGAGCGTAAATTGGTTCGAGCCAATTCTCAAAAAGATTTCCATGCTCGCCGGCAAATACTTTTGGCAATCCGACGTAACCGCCAACGACTGAGAGAAATGCCAAAATCATCAAAGGCACAGTCATTACCGAAGGTGATTCATGCGGATGAACATGATGATGATCAAATCTTTCATGACCATAAAAAGTTAACGAGACCAATCTGAACATATAGAACGCTGTCATTAGCGCCGTAACAGCGCCGATCAACCAGAAGACAAATCCGCCGTTGGAATATGCGTTCCATAAAATTTCATCTTTGCTGAAAAATCCGGCAAGACCCGGCACACCGGAAATTGCGAGTGCTGCGATGAAAAATGTAGCGTACGTCTTCGGCATGTATTTTTTCAGCCCGCCGTATTTCTGAATGTTCTGTTCGTCGTGCATTCCATGAATAACCGAACCGGCGCCAAGGAATAATAACGCTTTAAAAAATGCATGCGTCATCACGTGGAAGATCGATACGGAGAACGCGCCGACGCCTGCAGCCAAGAACATGTAACCCAATTGACTTACTGTTGAGTATGCTAAAACTTTTTTAATATCGTTTTGAACGAGTCCGATTGTTGCCGCCATTAATGCGGTGAGTGCGCCGACAACCGCGACAACAGTCATAATAGCAGGAGCGGATGCAAATAATATTGATGTGCGCGAAACCATATAAACGCCGGCTGTAACCATTGTAGCCGCATGTATCAATGCTGAAACCGGAGTCGGGCCTGCCATTGCATCAGGCAGCCAAACGAACAACGGGATCTGTGCAGATTTACCCGTTGCGCCGATAAACAAAAAAAGTGCGATTAAACCAAATGTCGATTCGGCAACCGGGAATGCCTGCGCTCTCGCAAAAACTTCTTTGAAGTTGAGAGAATCGAAAGTCATGTAGATCAAAAACATTCCAAGCAAAAATCCGAAGTCACCAATTCGATTAACGACGAAAGCTTTCTTTGCGGCTTGCGACGTTGTTCCCTTTTCAAATTTTTTATCATACCAGAAACCGATGAGCAAATAAGAACAGAGACCGACACCTTCCCATCCCAAAAACAAAACAACGAAATTATCGCCGAGGACAAGGTTCATCATCGCGAAGATGAAAAGATTTAGATAAGCGAAGAATCTCCAGAACCCTTTATCGCCGTGCATGTAACCGATTGAATAGACATGGATTAAAAATCCAACACCGGTTACGATGAGAGACATTGTGAGCGAAAGCTGATCAACGAGATATGCAAACTTAATATGAAGTCCACCAACACTTAACCACGTAAATAAATTTACTGTGTTTGATCTTTCTTCAACGGGAAGACCGAGCGTCTGAATGAAAGCGCCGAGCACGACAAGAAATGAAAGTCCAACCGCAGCACTTCCGATAATGCCGACGACTTTTTCCCCGATTGAATCGGGACAGGCATTCTTGATCTTTCTGCCGAACAATCCGTTAATAACGAATCCGAGCAGAGGCAAAAGTGTTGTTAGATAGATATAGTTTATCATTACCACTTAAATATGTTTATCTCGTCGATGTTAACCGACTTCTTGTTTCTGAATATCGCGATGATAATTGCCAGACCAACTGCGGCTTCTGCGGCGGCAACCGTCATAACAAAAAATACAAATACTTGTCCGATTGAATTACCGAGGTAAGAAGAAAAAGTAACCAATGATAAGTTTGCCGAGTTCAGCATCAGCTCGATGCACATGAACACTACGATCGCGTTTCTTCTTATCAATACTCCGGCAACGCCAACGGTAAACATGAACGCGCTGAGTATTAAATAATATTCCATTGGAATCGATGACATATCTTACTCGAATTTCTTTTTTGCTAAAACCAATGCGCCGATTGTTGCCGCGAGTAGCAAGAATCCGGCAACTTCAAAAGGAATTATATAATTAGTATAAAGCTGTTGACCGATAGTTTGAATCGTTCCGGCTTTGATGCTTAATGCTTCATCTGGAGTTAAAGTTCTGGATGGCTTCCCGTAAAATATCATATAAGCAACTTGAACGAAAACGAAAGCGCTGATAAGTATTGCGAAGAATTTAATACCTCTTTTATCAACAAAAAGTTTGTGCTCGGTTTCCGTATTCAATAACATTAAGACGAAAAGAAATAAAACCATGATCGCGCCGGCATAAACAATTACCTGCACAACCGCGATGAACTGAGCATTTAATAAAAGATATAAACCGGCAAGCGAAAAAAAGTTCAGCACCAAAAATACTGCGGCAAGAACAGGATTGGTTCGCGTGATCATCATAACAGACGTAACGGCGGCAACTAAGGCAAGCACTATAAAAAGTATCAGCTCGAAATTCATTTAAGGAGTATTCCTGTAAATCATTCTTGGAAATGGAATTGCTTCGCGCAAATGTTCCAATCCGCAAATCCAGCTTACTGTTCGTTCAAGTCCGAGACCGAAACCGGCGTGCGGCACGGAACCGAATCTTCTCAAATCCAAATACCATTCAAAAAATGATTGGGGTAAATTATGCTCTCTAATTCTTTCCAACAAAAAATCCAGATTGTCTTCGCGCTGGCTTCCGCCGATAATTTCTCCATAACCTTCCGGCGCAATAACATCAACGGCAAGCGCAACTTTCGGATTCTCGGGATCGCGCTTCATGTAAAATGCTTTTACTTCAGACGGATAACGATGAATCATAACCGGTCGGTCGAATTGTTCGCCGATGATCGTTTCGTCGGTACCGCCCAAATCATTTCCCCACTGAAAATCAATGCCGTGTTTTTTCAAAATTTCAACAGCTTCGGTATAAGAAATTCTCGGGAACGGACGGACAACTTTTTCCAGTTTGGTTATATCGCGTTCAAGCTCTTTCAATTCTTCTTTATTGTCTTCCAAAACACATTTGACGATGTACTCTAAAAATTCTTCGGCTAAAGACATATCATCGTCGAGATCATAAAAAGCCATTTCAGGTTCAACCATCCAGAATTCTGTTAAGTGCCTGCGTGTCTTGGATTTTTCAGCGCGGAATGTTGGACCAAACGAATAGACTTTTCCAAGCGCCATCGCGCCGCTTTCTTCGTAAAGCTGTCCGGATTGTGTTAAGTATGCTTTGCCGAGATCAAAATATTCCATTTCAAAAAGTGTCGACGTACCTTCGCATGCATTTGGCGTGATGATCGGCGGGTCAAACAATACAAATCCGCGCGAATCAAAAAAATCACGGATCGCTTTAACAACTCGTGCTCGGATTTTCAAAATCGCAACTTGTTTTTTCGACCGAACCCACAAATGACGGTTATCAATTAGAAATTCTATTCCATGTTCTTTCGGCGTGATCGGATACTCATGAGCAATTGATATGGTCTTCATATCAGTTACATCAAGTTCGTGCCCACCAACCGAACGCGCTTCAACTTTTACTGTTCCGGTTACTTCAAACGATGATTCTTGAGTGAGTTTTTCCGCGTTTTCAAAAATTTCATCGGTAACATTTCCTTTGAACACAACACACTGAACGTAGCCGGTGCCGTCGCGCAAGATCAAGAACTTTAGCTTGCCGCTCGATCGCTTGTTATAAAGCCAGCCTTTTAATGTAACTTTTTCGCCGACGTGATTTTTTAGGTCTTTAATGTAAACTGAAGGTCTAGTGCTCATAATTTTCAGAAAATTGACGGACAAATATAAGTAAGCAGTTATTAATTATGCAAAACGATTGCAACGAATTTGTTCTTCAGCTATGAGACACAAATTGCTTTTATTTTTTTCGAATAGACTTCTTCGAACAATTCTTTGCGGCGTTCAAGGTTCCACAATTCAATTTCGGGAACGACCCCCTTTTCACATTCCAAGTTCAGTTCAACCGAGCCGTTCGTAACTTTTGTATTTATCGACTTAACCAAACGTTTGTGCGTCCGGTCGAAACCATCAGCTACTCTTAAAATTGCCGCAAGTTTTTTGATAACATTCTGCGTGCGTTCGGGCAGTTCGCTGAAATCTTCGTGCCGTGTCTTAGGCAAACTTTTTCTGTGGTAACGCGCCACATGAGCAATGATGCTGATTTCGTTTTCGTTGAAACCAAGAAGCTCGCTGTGCCGAATTATGTAATAACTATGCTGATGATGGTTCGTATGTGAAATGTGATAACCAATATCATGTAAGATGGATGCTGCGTAAAGATACTCGCGGTAGTCGTCATCCAAACCGTGCAAGTCTTTCAGCTGATCAAAAAGTTGAAGCGAAAGTTTCGCAACATGTCTGCAATGTAACTGATCGTAATTGCATGATTGAGCAAGCTGTTTGATGCTTTCGTTTCTGATATCGGAAAGGTTGGGCAGCGATAAATCGGCATGATTTTTTTGAAGCGTATCGAGAATAATCCCTTCACGCAACGCATAACCGGAAATTGTCATTGTTTCTAATTCGAGCAGATCAAAAATTGTCGAAAGAATAATTATTCCGGCGGGAATTATATCCGCACGTTTTTCATCGAGTCCCGGAATTTTTTTCCGGCGTTCTAAAGTTTTTCTGCTTAGAATTTCTTCTTCGATCTGGTGAAGCTCTTTCTTAGAGAATTCATAATTATTCAAGATAGATGTTGCCGCGGACTTTCGGTTCCGCGCTTCTTGAATCATTAATCCGGCAGACATTATAGTTCCAGACGAACCGATGCAAATACTGAACCCGGTTTTTTTGATTGAGTGAACAACTTGGAAAATTTCTCCTTCAACCCACTTGCGGCATTCTTTAACGCGCAATTCGGTCACCTCATAATTCGGGAAGAATTTTTCTGTTAAACGAACCGCTCCGATTTTGACGCTCACGGAAAAGTTTGTAACTCCTTTGTGACCGATCAAAAATTCCGTACTGCCGCCGCCGATATCGATGATGAGAGACTTCTTGTTGAAAATAGGAACCGCGCGAAGAGCGCCGAGATAAATCAAACGCGCTTCTTCAAATCCGCTGATGACTTCCAACTCGATGCCGGTTTTGTCGAACACATTTTGCATAAAGTCGTTTTTGTTGTACGACTCTCTTACGGCGCTTGTTGCAACGGCGCGCAAGCTTGCGTTATGCGAATCCGCAATTCCTTTAAATCGTTTCAAGGTAGAAATTGCTCTTGTGATGGCTTCGGGCTTAATGTACTTGATGCTGCCAGCACTACCTTCTCCGAGACGAATAACCTCTTTCTCGCGGTCAACAATTTCGAAATTGCCGTCATCCTTAACTTTCACCACAATAAGATGAAATGAATTGGTGCCGACATCAATCGCGGCTATGTGTTGATTTCTTTGTTCCATTACTTATAACGTTTTTCTAAAATATATTTCACAAGATCATAAACATCGTCAACCGAAATATCGTCTATCAATTCCGATTTACGCAAAAAATATTTTGTATGACCGACCGGCGCCCAATTGAAAGGATTCGTCGGACCGAACAATGAAATTTGCGGTACTTCGGTGGCGCCGGCTACGTGCATCACGCCGGTATCGTTTGTGATGAACAGATCTGAACGCGAGATCAGAGCCGCAAGCTGGGGCACGGTGTTATCTAAAAAATATCCCGGTTGCGAACCGAAATGTTTTCTAATAAAATTAATCTCGTCATTGTCTGCACGACTTCCCGTAAAATAGAAGACGAAATTAATTTCTCTTTTCATCCGCTCGATCAGTTCGGCAAATTTTTCCAGCGACCATTTGTTCTGACATTTGCCAGCCCCAACATGAAAACCGATTACAAGTTTTCCATCGCCGTGCAATGTTTTCAAAAACGAATTCGCAAACTGTTTATCTTCATCATTGAAAGATATACTTGACCCGTAATTTTTCGTTCTGATTCCAAACGGCCGGACTATATCCAAAATAAAATCCGAAACGTGAGCATCGGGACATTTCTTCCAGTTCAAATCTATTGCATGAGTGAAAACAAAAGCGTTCTCATTAATTTTGCCGTTCAGAGATCTCGGTCCAATCTTAATTTTAGCTTTAGACAAACCGGCAAGTATATTACTTGTTGCCGAGACAGCAACAGTCGCCGGTACAATGGCAAGATCATACTCGCATTTGAGCAAACTTTTCAATCGAAGATAGTATTCCGGATTGATCAATTTTTTCTTTTCGAAAACAAACAGTTCGTCAATGAATTGGTTCTGTATTACAGCATAATAATTTTCCGGGCTGGCAAGCAAGGTAGTCCTAACTCCGTGCAGCGATTCTTTAATTGCACGGAATAGTGAAACGCTCGCAAGCATATCCCCAAATTGATTGTGCTGCCGGATTACCAAAACATTTTTCGCTGAACTAATTGAATCTAAACTTTGCGGGACGGCAAATAGAAATTCTTTGAGAATGCTGGATGCGGACTTTCTGAAAAAATCTCTTGATGACATTAAGAATTATCTTTTGAATTATCGGTCTTTTGTGTTTTTATTTCTTCGAAATGTGCTTCGATTACATCTTCTTTCTTAACCAAATATTTTGATTGTTTAACCGGCGTTTCTTTCTGCATACTTTTTTTATTGTAAGCAGTCGAGATGTTAAAAACACCTTTGAAAAATTTCACGACCAGGTAAACAATTATCCCCCAGAAAATTAATCTGATTAAACTCATCGTTATCCTTTTGGTTCGGGGTTCAAATATTCAATGAAGCCCCTGTCCTCTCTAAAAATTTGCGCGTAAAGCTCCTCAAAATCTTCGTCTCTATTCACGAAATCTATATCCGTTGTATTAACGATTAGTAATGGAGTAGTGCTGTATTTGAAAAAGAAATTGTTGTACGCTTCGGAAAGTTCGGTTAAATACGCGCGCGTTAAATTTTTTTCGAATTGTCTTCCGCGCGATTTTATGTTTGCCATCAGCCGGTCGATGCCCGCCTGCAGAAAAATTACCAAATCCGGTTTGGGAATTTCTCTTTCGAGAAGAGGAAAAATATTTTCATACAGTTTAAGTTCTTCGCCCGAAAGATTCAGGTAGGCAAAAATTTTATCCTTTTCGAAGATGTAATCCGAAACGATATACTTTGAGAAAAGCTCTTGTTGACTTAATTGCTGCTGTTGTTTGTAGCGGTTGATAAGGAAAAACATTTGCGTCTGGAACGCATAGCGTTTTCTATCGCTGTAAAATTTTTCGAGGAACGGATTTTCTTCAAACTGTTCGAGAATCAAGTTGGAAGAAAGCTTTTCGGAAATTCTGCTAGCCAAAGAAGATTTCCCGGCTCCGATAACTCCTTCTATTGCTATGTATCTCAATTCAGCCATTTAACTTATCCGGAAATTTGTTCTGCCAATTATGTGCGACTCAATTTTGGGTAAATGAAAATCTTTCATTTTAATCCGAAGAACCGGGTGAACGAAATCCGGTGCAATTTCTATCATCGGCACAATAACAAAATCTCTTTTCACAGCTTCGGGATGCGGGATAACCAAATCATCACTATTATAAATTAAGCTATTATAAAAAAGAATATCAATATCTATCTCGCGCGGTCCCCATCTAAGCGTTGATTTTCTGCCAAGTGAAGTTTCAACCGATTTCACATAGCCGAACAATTCTTCCGGTGTATAAGAACTCTCTACACTAACAACCGCGTTTAAAAAATTTTCTTGCTCAACATCTCCGTAAGGAGTCGTTTCATAAATTGAAGAACATTTTGTTACACTACACTTTGTATTCTTATCAATCAAATCAACTGCTTGCAAAATAAAATTGTGCTTATCTCCTTTGTTGGAACCGATTCCTAAAAAAATATCACTTGCCATTTTCTTTGATTACTTCCGCTTCCACCCAATCGATTACACCGCCGACCGGCGCGTGATGTTTTCTTACTCTCACTGCAATTTTTTGGATACCGGTATATTTCTCCAACAGCGCATCGGCGATAACGGTAGCCAAAGTTTCGATAAGATAATATTTCTTTTCATGAATCAATTTATTGATATACTTGTAAACATCTTCGTAGTTGATCGCAAGTTTGAGGTTATCTTTCTTCGCGGCTTCGGAAAAATCCGTATAGATATCAACGTCGGCTTCAAATCTGCCGCCCATGTTTTGTTCTTCCTGAAGTGCGCCGTGATAAGCGTAAAACGATGCGTTCTTGATTCTAATTACGTTGGTCATCTAAGCCGTAAAAATTTTTCTTGTTGTGAAATAATTTTTAACTTTGGTAAAGTTAGCAAATAAAATTCCAATTAGCACCAAAACACTTCCGAACAACTCTCGAAGACTGAATTTCTCGTCAAGAATCAGCCAGCCGATTAGAACTGCAATGATCGGCGTTATCAATGTTGAAAGAGAAAGGAGAACAACATTAATTTTTTTCATCAGCCAGTAATAAGTTGTAAATGCAATGCTTGTTCCGAAAAATCCTAAATAGAAAATCGAACCGATTGCATTAGCATTGAATAGCCAGTTCGTCCGATCTTCGAAAATCAAACCGAGAACAGTCATGCAGATTCCGGCAATGACGAGCGGAACAAAATTCATTGCGAGAGGGTCCAATTTGCCGCCGTGCTTTTTCAAATGTACAGCAATCCAACCTTGAATTGACGAGCTAAGCAAGACTGCAAGCATGCCGAGCAAGTAACCGGGAACATTCATGACAAGATTTTCTGAAAATATTATTACGATTCCTCCGAAGCCGATTACCGAACCTAATATTTGGTTTCTGCTGATTGCAGACTCCGGCATAAATATTCGTGAAAATAGAATTACAAAAAACGGCATAACAGCAAAAATAATTGAAGTTAATCCGGATGGAATAAATTGTTCACCCCAGTAAACCAATCCGTAAGGAATTATAAATGAAAAGACTCCAAGGATAAGATAGAGCTTGATCGAATGCGAATCTTTCTGCAGCGTGATTTTTCGAAACTTCATCATAAGAAAAACAAAAATTGCAGCCGATGAAAATCTAAGTCCGGCTGAAAAAATCGGCGTGAGAGAATCCAGACCAATTCTAATTGCCATCCACGTTGAACCCCAGATCAAACAAATAAGGATGTATCCGCTAAAAACTTTTAGGCTTTCGTTTTTCAACTGTTCACCTTTAGAGCAATAATTCCAAGCGAACGACCGGAAAGTTTTCCGTCGCGGCGGTAAGAATGAAGCAGATTTTTTTCTTCAAACGAACAAAGCGGCGATTGCTCAACTTGGTTTGTTGGAACTCCGAAATTATAAATCATATCCAGATTCGCACTTGCAACATCCAAATATATCTTATTGTTTTCGTAACGAAGATATTTTTTATCAAACTGCTGCGCAACTTCTTTACCAACCTCATAGTTCTTCTGCGAAATAGACGGGCCGATATAAACAATTAAATCGTCAGCTCGAGAATTATATTCTTCCTTCAGCCGAATCAATGTTTTTTCCAATATTCTTTTTGTTGTGCCTCTCCAGCCGGAGTGAACTGCGGCGATTAAATGATTCCCTCTATCATAAATAAAAATTGGTGTGCAGTCAGCCGTAGAAATTGCAAGCCCGATTCCCGGTTTAGTAGTTACCATCGCGTCGCTCTCGCCAATTAACCCGGCTTCATTCACCACTGTAATTATGTCTGAATGAATTTGTTTTTGAAGAGCTATCTGTGACGAATTCAAACCGATCTCTTTGAAGAAAGCATCTCGATTTTGTTTAACCGTTTCAATATCATCCCCAACGGTGAGCGACATGTTAAAAAAGTACGGCGCTGTTCTTTCCAGACCAATCTTTGTTGAAAGACCAAAAATCAATTCCGGATATTTATTAAGAAGTGCACTTTTTATTATCTGCATAGTTGGATTTTCTGAAATGCATAGAGACTGTCTCAATAGTAATTTTTCAAAAGTGTATCTGCGAAAATCATTTTAAATCTGTGTTATCAGCGTTCTATTTTCAAAATTAATTACTTTTGAGACAGCCTCCAGCGTCAGATTAGATTACTTTTAAACATTCGTCAAGGTCGAACAAAATATCGTCCGGATTTTCCAGCCCAATCGCAAGTCTGATTCCGCCCGGATCGATTCCGCGCTCCTCCAATTTTTCCGGCGGAACAACAGAGTGAGTCATCGATGCGGGATGCTCAATCAATGTTCTTGTGTGACCAAGACTAACGGCAAGCGTCATCGTATAAGCATGATCTGCGGCGTAATCCATGAAACGTCTTCCGTATTCTTTGCTCTCGGCGGGAGTTCCTCCCTTCAATACAAAGTAGATCATGCTGCCCGGTGCAAAGTTGCCGTTGAAATCGATCATCTGTTTCTTGGCGATTTCATAATATTTAAAGTTCGATAATCCAGGATAATTCACAAATGCAATTTTCGGATGAGCATTTAAAAATTCTGCAATGCGCATTGCCGATTTAATTTGATGCCGCTGGCGCAATGCAAGTGTCGGTAAACCATACGTTAAAATTGCCCATGCGCTTTTCGTGTTCAGAACAGCGCCGAAATCTTTGCGGTAGAGCAATATCAGATCACGAAATTTTTTCTTTCCGATTACCACTCCGCCCATGTCCGTACCAAATCCGCCGATACCCTTTGTTAGAGAGTGAACGACAAAATCAGCGCCAAGTTCAATCGGTCGCTGACAGAAAGGCGTTGCAAAAGTATTATCGATGACAATGTAAATCTTATTTTGCTCGCTTCTGTCTTTGTTAATCTCATCTACAACTTCCCGCACTGCCTTGATGTCGATTATCTGAATGTTGGGATTTG
Organism: Bacteroidota bacterium; assembly: GCA_023381535.1. Next base: position 63,775 of record JAMCSN010000277.1, on the reverse strand, counting down.
CCGGCGACTCAAAATAAATCACGCGTGTTTTTGAAGTTAGAGCTTTGTAAATGTTATCCATATTCGTTAAATCGATAGGAACCCATTTAATATTATAGCGAGGATACCAATTTGTGAAAAGCGAAAGTGTACATCCATAAAGCGTGTTATGAGTAATTATTTCGTCGCCGGTTGTAGTAAGAACCCCCAGCACTGAAGCAATTGCGCCCATCCCGGTTGCAAAGCTAACCGCCATCTCACCCTTTTCAACGTAAGCCAAATTCTCTTCTAGCATATCTTTGTTTGGTTCGCCAAGACGGTCATAAATGAAAATCGGAGCTTGGTTGCCAAACTCTTCCGTATTTGCAAACTGCATGAATCCTTGCGCTCCCCTTTCTACCGAATCGAGTCTGAATGTTGTGGATGATGAAATCGGAGCCGTAACATGGTGCGAATAATCCCATTTGTCGCTGACGTCCTTACCGTAAATCAAATGTGTGTCCATCGAGTATTTCGTATCATCCACGGAATTTTTCTTTTTTGTTGTCACATCGTTTGCCACAGCTGCCTCCAAATATTTTCTTGTATGTAAAATTACGGAAATGCATGTTGTGATTCTATGAACGAATTTAGGAATGCGCTCAACATCTGACCGTTAATTTCTGATTGGCATGAGGTCGATATTTATTCGGCACTCTGAATAGATTAAAAAATCTTTACAATTGGAACATTTACTCGAATCTTTTGAATAACTATAGTAGAAAGGAATATATTTGAAAACAGAATTTAGTCGAATATTTTAAGATGGATAGGTATTCAATTAACTCACGGTCGGGCATTCTACCAGCAATAACTTTACTGATAGTTTTGTCATTACTCGTGGCAACAAGATACTTCGTTAGCTGTCATACGACCGACTATAACCTCGCCTCTAAAAATCAGTGCGTGAATACAGATAACTCATCCGACGAGTTTAACTTCGCACATCATTTCATTGCATTGGCAGATTCGACAACTGCTAACGAAGATATTATCGATTACGGCGACATTCATAAAGTTTATAAGATGTTTAACGCTGCAAACATTCATCAGGCGATAGATTGTTTGGATGCAGCATTAGCTTCATGCAACTTGGAATCTTCCAATTATATTACAAATAGTTTTACCGCTCACGAAAAAACGATCCGACTTAGATCCATTCTTATCTGAGAACCAAGACTCAGGACAAATCCAACTAACAACATTTAGCAAAATTTTCCGTTCAAGGAAAAAACTATAATTCATTTTATTCCAGGAGGAAATAATGAAACCTAATATTGTAATAAAAATCTCGTTCGTTGCTTTGTTTGCATCGGCGAGTTTGTTGACGGCAAAGGGAGAGAATCATAAATCTGAAACAACTTTATATACCACGTATCAGTCGGGAGGTTCAAATTGGGTAGCACCTAAATACGTCGAAAAGCTAAAAAATCCTTTAGCCGGAAATGCTAAAGCAACCAAGGATGGCAAAATATTATTCAATACAAATTGCGTTACTTGTCACGGCGATAAAGGTGAAGGCAATGGTCCTTCTGCCGCAACATTAAATCCAAAACCAAAAAATCTTACATCGAAACAAGTTCAAGAACAGCCGGACGGTGCTTTGTATTGGAAGATCACCACTGGCAAGCCACCAATGCTTTCATGGCAACAAACTTTAAATGAAAAGCAGAGATGGTCGTTGGTGAACTACATTCGTGAATTAAGAAAAAAATAAACAAAGGAGTGAATCATGAAAAACAATATTCTTAGCAAGGTAAGTCTTGCCTTAACAATATTTCTTGTTCTCGCATTAACTGATAATTCTTGGGCAATACCAAGTTTTGCACGCCAAACAGGAATGTCTTGTAATACATGTCATACTATTTTTCCAGAGCTAACCGCTTTCGGAAGACAATTTAAGTTGAACGGTTATACCATGATTGGTATTCCAACTGTGCAGGCGCTGGCACCGGCAGATAGCGACAATACAATTCTGAATCTCGTAAAGACTTCACCATTCTCAGCAATGCTTCAAGCATCATATACATACAAAAGCAAAGAGCAGCCGGGAACACAGAACGATAATTTCTCGTTTCCGCAACAACTTAGTTTATTTGTTGCCGGTTCACTTACGCCAAAGATCGGTGCCTTCATCCAAATGACTTACAGCGATCAAGACGGATCATTTGGTCTGGACAACACGGACATTAGATATGCAGATCAAACCGAATTGGCAGAGCAGCCGTTTACTTACGGTGTAACCTTAAATAACAATCCGTCCGTTCAAGATTTATGGAACAGCACACCGGCATGGAGACAACCGTACGCAGCATCTTCAACTTCTCCAACTCCATCGGCAGCAACATTGATTGAAGGCGGCTTGGCGCAAAGCGTTGCAGGTATCGGTTTATATAGCTTTTGGAACAATCTTCTTTACACAGAAATAAGTTTATATAAGTCTGCACAACAAGGAAGTCCTAATCCTCCAGACAGCACTTCAGCAGGAGTATTGAAATCATTAGCTCCATACTGGCGTGTTGCTTTACAAAAACAATTTGATGATTTTTATTTGGAACTGGGTACGTTTGGAATTTCTGCAACGATGTATCCAACAGGTATTACCGGTTTGACCGATCAATATTCGGATCTAGGTTTCGATGTAAACATTGAAAAAGCTGTTGGTGATAATATGTTTACCGCACATGGCTCTTATATTCATGAATCCCGCACTTTGGATGCATCGGTTGCAAACGGAAGTGCATTCAACACCTCGGGAAAACTAAATTCGTTTCAAGTTGTAGGAAATTATTATTTGCATTCACAAATTGGATTCTCGCTCGGCTACTTTGACCTGAGCGGCGACGGCGATGCAATTTTATACGCGCCTGCCGGTGTTACAGGAAGTCTGAAAGGACTGCCGGACAGCAACGGATTTATCGCAGAGTTCAATTACCTACCCTGGCTGAATACGAAATTAACTCTTCAATATGTTGCTTATAATAAATTTAACGGTGACAGCACAAACTATGATGGTGCAGGAAGGAATGCTTCAGACAATAATACGCTGTATGTTTTATGCTGGGTTGCATTCTAAAGAAATGGTGTTAAAATAAGAATCACAAAAACCTTCGAGGTTTACTAAGAACCTCGAAGGTTTTTTATAACAAATTATTTTTGTTAAGCCATTCATCGTTATAGATGGTGGAAAAATATTTGTAGCCGCTATCGCAAATGATAGTAACTATATTCGCTTCACGATCAATCTGTTTGGCAATCTGAACCGCACCCCAAATGTTCGCGCCGCTTGAACCGCCCGATATGATTCCCTCTTCGAACGCTAATTTCTTTGCCCATCCGAATGCTTTTTTATCTTCCACCTTCAGCATTTCATCCATCATTTCCAGTTGAGCGGTTTTGATTAGAAACTCATCACCCATTCCTTCGACCAAATAATGGGAAGGTTTAATCATCTTCTTGTATTTGTACCAATCATAAAAAATTGAGCCTACAGGATCCAAACCGATCAACTTTATTTTCGGATTTTTTTCTTTCAAATATTTTCCGGCGCCGAACAAAGTTCCGCCCGTACCAACGGCAGAAACAAAATAATCTATCTTGCCTTCCATCTGTTCCCAAATTTCCGGTCCGGTACTCACGTAGTGTGATTCATTGTTATCAAGATTGTTATGCTGATCGATGTAATAGAGCGAGCTATCATTCTTGGCAAGGTTAACAGCTAATTGATTATAAGACTCGGGATGTTCCGGAGGCAGACTCGCATCAACTTTAATTACATCAACGCCAAGCACCTCAAGCATTTTTATTTTTTCTTTGCTCGTTGTATCACGAATTACAATTTTAAGATTGTAACCTTTCTGTCGGCAGATAATCGCTAATCCCATCGCCGTGTTGCCGGAAGAATTCTCAATTATCGTGTCGCCCGGTTTTATCTTTCCTTCACGTTCCCCTTTCTCAATCATATATTTTGCAATGCGGTCTTTGATGCTTCCGCCGGGGTTAGTGTATTCCAGCTTCGCCCAAATGTTTGCTTTAAGTCCTTTCGAAATGTTGCCCAGTTTAACAATCGGAGTTCTGCCGATTGCGTCCATTACACTTTCGTAACGATTGTTTCTCATTTTAATTCCGTTATTTGATTAAAGAGTAACCTCTTAAAAATTCCTCAGCCGTCATCCGTTTTCGTCCTTCGGGCTGAAGCTCCAGTATTTGAATTAGTCCGTTGCCGGTCTGAAAGTAAATCTCTTTCTTGGTCTGGTAAATTTTTAACTGCAATTGAGAATCGATAATTGAGAACCTGTCTGCCGACAGGTAAGATTGTGAATTCTCCATTTGCAATTCTCCATTCGCAATTAATCTTGTCGTAAATACCTTGTAAATTTTTTCTTGATGTATAAAAAACGCTCCGGGATACGGCGACAATCCTCTGACAAGATTATGGATTTCCGCTGCGCTTTTATTCCAGTCGATGCGACAAATTTCTTTTGTGATTTTCGGCGCTGGAGAAGCATCTTGATCATTTTGTTTTGAGAGACTGAAAGAACCATTCTCAATCAGTTCAACTGTTTCCAAAACCGCATCGGCACCAAGCATCATAAGTTTATCGTGCAGCGAACCGAAATTATCGGCGGAATCAATTTCAATTTTCTTCTGAAGAATAATATTACCGGTGTCAACTTTATCTTCTAGGAAAAAAGTTGTAACCCCGGTTTCGGTATCGCCGTTAATAAGCGCCCATTGAATCGGCGCTGCACCGCGATATTTCGGCAAGAGCGAACCGTGAAGATTGAAAGAACCTCTCTTCGGAATCGAATAAACTTCTTTAGGCAAAATTCTGAACGCAACCACTACGAATAAATCGGGACTAAGCTCATTTAATCTATTAATGAATTGCCGATCTTTCAACGAAACCGGCGTTAGCACTTCCAACTTATTCTGAAGTGCGAATTCTTTGACGGGAGTAAACGAAACTTCTCTTCCTCTTCCCCGTTCTTTATCCGGTGCGGAAACGACAGCCGCAATCGTGTGCTTGCTTTTCCCGAAGGGATTCCTTAGGAACAAAAGTTTCTTGAGCGAGGGTATAGCAAAATCGGGAGTTCCCATGAAAACGATTTTCATCTATGACTCCGCTCAAAAATTGTGGTGAGAGATTTTGTAGTTGCTAACCTTCCGTGATTGGATAATCAATTTCGATATCTCGATTCATGATTCTAGTAAGTTCTTGTTTCAGCTTTTTCTTCATATCCTCATCAACGCGATCCGGAATCATTTTCCCCAGCAAGTGATCGTACTCATGAAGAATTACACGCGCAAAAAATTCATCTGCGTCAAGTTCCTTTTCTTTTTCGTCGGTATCTAGATAACGGATTTTAATTTGTGCCGGACGTTCGACTTCTGCTCGAAGATTCGGCAGACTTAAACAACCTTCCTCCATCTTTACCAATTCATCAGACTCGCTAACAATTTTCGGATTGATCATAATAACGGGTTTAAATTTTTCGTAACCATCAACGCCTTTTAAATCAATCACAAACACCGACTCGCGATAGCCAAGCTGGTTTGCTGCAATGCCGACACCATTTGCATTCCTCATCGTATCAAGCATGTTCTTAATTTTTTCGATGAGCGAATCATCTACGGCACTGACCGGTTTAGCCTTCTGCCGTAAAATTTTATCTCCGTAAACTGTAATTGGTACTATGGCCATTATGTATAACTAAGCATCGACTTTAACAAAGTCTGCGCTTAAATCCTTAAATAAATTAACCTCGGTTGAACAAAAAAGCATTCTAACAAGCAGCCGAAAGATAATTAACATTTGCTGAAGAAAAAAGGTGAGCACCATAAAATAGAGCGGCGTCCGGGGAATAACTTTGTCAATTATGTTGTAAACAACAACACCTAACGCGCCGATAACCGCCACAATTAAAAAAATGAAAAAGATTTTGTTGAAATTATTTTTTAAAAATATGAGCGTAAAGTATAGCTCTTTCAGAATGTCCGTCTTATCTTTTACTGCAAGTGAAACTTTTGTATAATCAGAAATCAGCGTAACCACGCCGATAAAAAATACGAGGAAGATGTAACGCAGTGCTTTCAGAATAAAATCTAAAAAAACATTTTCCGAGTTTTTGAAAATCAGCGTGATCAGATCACCGAGATAGTCGGTGGTTATAAAAGCGAACGCAAAAAGCAGTACAGTGATCAAAAGAATTTTAACGAAGCGTGAGAAATATTTCACTCCACCGTAAAAGAAATCTACCGTGTGATTCTTTTCCGGAGTATTAAAGACGGCAATCAATCCGCCTAAGAAAAATGTTTGAATCAAAGTGTACACACCAACGACAAAATAAATGTTCAATGGAATCTGGCTGAACTGAATTTCATAAAGATTTCTAAGCTGGATGTACCACAAATAATCGAATCCGTGCGTCAGACGGTTACTTATCATCGACCAACTTAGGTCATCCATCAAAACGCTGAAGATCGGTCCGGTAAGCACCAGCGCAGAAACTGCATTGAACGCCCAGAAAAGTGTGATGAACTTTTTATTATGAAAAACTGTGCGTATCCCGTGAAGCAGTATTTGTTTTATTGCCGACATCAGCCGATGCTTCCTATAATCATTAAAGCGTTTTGAATCCAGAAAAACCATCGCATCGAGATCGAAAGCGAGGCGCCTATCTGTTCATGCGTAGTGTAAGAGTTATTTGCAAAATTTATATCCAGCAAATTTTTCCTGAACGGATCGATCTCGGCGCCAATCACTTCGTTGGGCGTGTGAAACCGCATAATATGCCAGAGGTCACTGCCATCCCACTTTTGATAAAGCGTATCTTTATCGGTGTAAAGTGCAACGTCGTTTTTAAAAGCACCGTCAGCTAGTCTTTCGAGCATTACATCGTAATCGTTTGTTCCAACTTTTCTAATCCAGCCGACTTTATAATCAAAAACTTTTGCCGAGCGGTAGAATTCATCAAAGAACCAATTCATATCTTCGTTGGAATTTTTCTGAACAACGGAAATAAAATCTTTTGCCGTCGGATGACGATACTTGAATTCATCGTAATAGTCTTTCAAAATCTTCATCATCTTCTCGCGTCCCAAATATCTTTCAAGAGTATGCAGCATCAATTCCGGTTTGTTGTAGGAATTAACCACATAAGAAAGTCGAGTTGGAAGTTTGTAAGAAGTATCTGCAATCGTTCCAATCCTTAAATTTTTGTAATAGCTGATCACACTTCTTGCACCTTCGGGCACATGAATTTGCGCAAGCGTGTAAAGCAAAGGAATATCTTTGTACGACAAGAAATTCATCCCGTAAACCGGCACGTAAGAAGCAACTTTGAAATTCTCGTAAATGTCAGGGTAATATTTGTACATTATTTTTGTAGAGACATACGATGCGAATCCTTCGTCGAGCCAGGCTTCGTAAACTTCGTTATTGGCTAATAGCCCTTGATAAAATTGGTGTGAGAATTCATGAGCGACCAAATATTCCGGCCAGCCGGTTCCTTTAGGCGAAAATAATTCTGCACTCACGGTAAATAGTGTCGGGTATTCCATCCCGCCGACAGCCGATGTACGCGGGACATCTACTAGCGTAATATTTTGATAAGGATAAATACCGATATTATCTTCAAAAAATCTCAGACAATTTTTTACCGCTTCGAAGTATCTTGAAAAATATTTTTCCCGTTCCGGCTGAACAAATGCTTGGATTACTACATGAGAACCGTCATGGCGCATGTAAACTTCGCTGCGATGGAGAATATCATCGCTTGCAAGCCAGACAAAATCATGAACCCCAGATTGAATAAAATGAAATATTGCCGTTTGACCAATGACCGAATTTTCCGTTTCAACACCGGTAGCGGCAACAATATAATTTTTCGGCACTTTTATGTTCACAGAATATTTTCCGAAATCTGAAAAGAAGTTTAAGTAAGGGTGATATTGGCTGCATATCCATTTGCCGTTTTCAAAAACTCCAACTTTGGGAAACCACTGCGAAACAAAAAAGAAATTCCGTCCTGATGCGTAACCGAGTCTCTTTACAGAAAGCGGAATCTTCATTGAGTACTCAAAATAAATCTTCACGCTGTCGTTAGGCAAAACCGGTTTGCTCAACAAAACCTTTGCAACAGTGCTGTCGTACGGATCGGCAACGTCAGGCTGGAAATAAATCAAACGTGAATCTTGTCCGTTAACTTTGAAGACTTTAACGTCGGTCTCTGTTTTTGTTTCGGAGTTTATCGGATACGCTTGAGCGAACAATGTTTTGTTATTCTTGTAACCGTTCGCATAAAAATGAAACTGGATTTCGTTCGCCGGCGCCTTCGTTCTATTGATCCAGGTAACGTTTTCCTTTGCATAAATGGTTTTAGTTTCGGCGTTCAGCTCAACATCAATATCATAATTTGCGATTGCTTGAACTTTGCTTTCCTCGGATTTTAATATGCCGTCGGAATAACTTGAAGAGTCTCGAAACGTTTGATTTTGAAATGAAGTTATTTCTTCTTGACCGAAATAAAGAATCCCCGCTAAAATTATAAGCAGTAAAAAAGTTGGGTATCGTTTCATGCTATTGAAAGTTAAAGAGAAGCCGGGTTTAATTCAATTTTGATTATAAAAAATCCCGCCGAGGCGGGATTCTGTTTGACTTCGATTTACCGAGACTTATTTAATCTCGATCGATTTCGGTTTTACTCTCTCATGCTTCGGGAGCTTTATGTTAAGAACACCGTTTTCCAGCTTAGCATCAATTTTCTGCTCGTCAATGCTTTCGGAAATTTTGAACCGGCGGTAATAGTTCCCCTCTTCGATTTCGTTGAGAACATATTTCCGGTTTTTCGCTTCATCAACATTCACTCTGCCCATTATCACGAGAAAACCTTCCTCGAGTTTTATTTTAACATTTTCTTTTGAGACGCCGGGCATGTTTGCAGTTAAATAGTATTCATCTGCGGTTTCGTAGATATCTACCAAAGGAGCGACCCAAGGTTCGTTCTCCAATGCTTCGTCCCAGCTTTTTTTATCTTTTACTTCAACCATTTCTTTATTGTCAGTCATTTCGACCTCCTATTTATTTTTTGTTATTAATTCAAAATTATTTTTTGTCATCGTCAACAACTTCGTAAGATGCATCCTGCACATCACGGTCGTCTTTCTTCTCGGACGTTTGTTGCTGCTGCTGACCAGCTTGCTGTTGCTGTCCCGCAAACGGTTCGCCTTGCTGTGCGCCGCCTGTCGGACCTTGCTGTTGATACAATGTCTGCGATATCTCGTTCCATGCTTTCGTCAAACCTTCCGTTGCAGTTTTAATCTGTGCATTATCATTCGAAGCGATTGCATCTTCAACTTTTTTGATTTCGCTTTCCAATCTATTTTTGTTTTCAGATGTCAATTTATCTTTCAATTCCTCCATCTGCTTTTTAGTCTGGAAGACAAGATTATCGGCTTGGTTTCTAGTTTCAACTGCTTCCTTCTTCATTTTATCTTCGGCAGCATGTTCTTTTGCAGACTGTTTCATTTTCTCAACTTCCTCTTTCGATAATCCGCTTGAAGAAGTGATTCTGATACTTTGCTCTTTGCTCGTTGCTTTATCTTTCGCAGCAACATGCAAAATTCCGTTTGCGTCGATATCGAATGTTACTTCGATCTGCGGAATGCCGCGCGGTGCCGGCGGGAGTCCATCAAGATGAAATCTTCCGAGAGTTCTGTTGTCGGCAGCCATTGGACGCTCGCCTTGAAGAATATGAATCTCAACCGAAGGCTGATTATCCGAAGCAGTTGAAAAAACTTCGCTTTTGCGAGTAGGAATTGTTGTGTTCGCTTCAATCAATTTTGTGAATACGCCGCCCAATGTTTCGATACCGAGTGAAAGCGGAGTAACGTCGAGTAACAAAACGTCTTTTACATCGCCGGCTAAAACGCCGCCTTGAATTGCAGCGCCGATAGCAACGACTTCATCGGGATTAACTCCCTTGTGCGGTTCTCTTCCGAAAAGATTTTTTACGAGTTCTTGAACCTTCGGAACGCGGGTCGATCCGCCGACGAGAATAACCTCATCAATCTGTGATGCGGAAAGATTAGCATCTTTGATTGCGCGTTCGCATGGTCCGACCGTTCTCTGAATCAAATCGTCAATCAACTGCTCAAATTTTGCGCGTGTAATTGTAATGTTAAGATGTTTCGGTCCTTCCTGTGTAGCAGTAATGAACGGAAGATTTACATCGGTTTGAACAGAAGATGAAAGTTCTATCTTCGCCTTTTCTGCAGATTCTTTCAAACGTTGAAGAGCCATCGGATCTTTGCGCAAATCGATACCTTCCAGTTTCTGGAATTCATCTGCAAGAAAATCTATCAACCGCTGGTCAAAATCATCACCGCCTAAGTGGGTATCGCCGTTTGTTGATTTAACTTCAAATACGCCTTCGCCAAGTTGCAAAATTGAAATATCAAAAGTACCGCCGCCGAGATCATAAACGGCAACGATTTGATCTTTGTGTTTCTTATCTAAACCGTAAGCCAAAGCAGCAGCAGTCGGTTCGTTTATAATTCTTTTAACATGCAGTCCGGAAATTTCACCGGCATCTTTTGTTGCTTGACGTTGCGCATCGTTGAAATACGCGGGTACTGTTATAACCGCTTCGGTTACTTCCTGACCAAGATAATCTTCCGCGGTCTTTTTCATTTTCTGAAGAATCATCGCGCTAATTTCCGGAGGCGAATACAATCTATCGCTGATCTTAACTCTTGCCGAACCGTTATCGCCGGAAACAACTTCATACGGAACTTCTTTTGCTTCGGTATCAACTTCTTCTCTTTTTCTTCCCATGAATCGTTTTATAGAAAAAATAGTGTTCTTCGGATTTGTAACAGCTTGTCTTTTTGCCGGCTGGCCGATTAAACGCTCGCCGGTTTTAGTGAAAGCAACAACAGAAGGAGTTGTTCTTCCACCTTCGGAATTTGGAATCACAACCGGTTCATTACCTTCCATCACCGCAACGCATGAGTTTGTAGTACCAAGATCGATACCTATGATTTTTCCCATCTTATTTTCTCTCCTATTAATGAATAGTTTTTAAAAAGAGCTGAAGCATTACTTCAGCTCTATTATTTTTTCATTTTTGGTTTTTGATTCAATCTTTTTCAATTGAACATTGAGCATTCCGTCTTCGAACTTGGCTTCAACTTTCTCGGAATCAACTTCAGCCGGAAGCGTAAAACAGCGTTTAAACGATCCGTACATTCTTTCCTTCCGATAGAAATTTTTCTCTTTTTGCTCGGTCGATTTTTTCTTTTCGCCTTCAATGGTCAAAATATTATCTTGCAGAGTGATTTTAATATTTTCTTTCTTTACGCCAGGTATTTCGGCAACAACGTTAATATGATCTTTGTCTTCCGAGACATCAATTCTCGGAGAAAAATTGTCGTTGAAATTGAAATTCAATCCAAAGCCAGAGAAGTCGTCAAAATATTTTTGGATTCTGTCATGAAGACTTTCAATTTCTCTCAAAGGTTCGAATTTTATGAGTGTCATTTTATCCTCCTATAACTTTTTTTGATCATATATATACAAGCCATGTGCCAGACAGATAATTTTGTTAAGTGTTTTGTTTTGTTGAAGTTAGATGGTCAATGCAAAAATCACAGCAATCTGGAAATTTGGCAGACAATCGTTCAATATTGATGACTGAACGGAAATTATGGCAGAGAGAAAGACTTTTGTTCATTTTTTGAATTGATACGGAGAGAATATGTTCAACATCGAAGAATTTGATATCAAGTTAGACACAGAATTTGTCGGAAGAAATTTTATTTACAGCGACGAAGTCGATTCAACAAACTCGGTTTTGTTGACCAGCAAAGAATTTGCACAAAACGGGACTGTGATTCTTGCTGAACATCAAAACAAAGGACGCGGAAGAAAAAACCGTGAATGGATTAGCAGCCCAGGACAAAATTTAACATTCTCTATTTTGCTGAAACGCGATTTGAAGGAATCGAAAATTAACATGATTAATCTCGGCGCTGCGATTTCAGTTGCACAAGCCATTGAAAACCTCTACCAGCTAAACGTTGAGTTGAAATGGCCAAACGACGTTCTGATCGGCAAGAAAAAAATTGCCGGAATATTAATCGAGTCAACTTCAAAAGGAAATAAAATTTCCAAACTGGTTGTCGGCATTGGAATCAATGTTAACCAGCCGAACTTTCCCGGTAAGTTCGATATTCCCCCGACTTCCGTGCGAAAAGAATTTCACTCGCTCGTAAGCCGCGAAAAACTTCTTAGCGAAGTGCTTAACAATTTCGAAAGTATTTTGGACGAGGCAAAAGAAGATTACAAAAAGATTTTGAATGATTGGCGCTCACGATGTAAGATGATCGGTGAAAAAGTGAAAGTTGTTGACGAAGAAAAGTCAAGGTTCGGTTTGTTTGAAGATATTGATGATGACGGATTCTTGATTCTTAAACAAGGCGACAAGCGCGAGAAGATTCATTACGGCGACGTGAGCATACGATAGCCGCAAGAAAGGATTTCATGAAAGTTTATTTAGATAATGCCGCTACAACTCCCGTACATCCGAAAGTTTTCGAGAAAATGAAAACTTTTCTTACCGACGACTTCGGCAATCCATCTTCGATTCATTCGTTCGGAAGAACCTCACGCGTTGCAATTGAAGAAGCGCGCGAAACCATTGCCGGTTTCATAAACGCCAATACCAGTGAAATTTATTTTACCAGCGGCGGAACGGAAGCCAACAATTTTTCGCTGTTTGGAATTGCACGCGGCGCATTTCAAGAAACAAAAAGAAAATTTGTAGTTACTTCTAAAGTCGAACATCATTCCGTTCTCGATTCGTCCCTTGAATTAGAGAAAAACGGATTCGGCTTACGTCTTGCCGATGTTCAGCAATCAACTTCCGTTGATTTGGATTCGCTTGCCAAATGTGTTGACTCCGATACGGCTTTGGTTTCGGTTATGCATGTTAACAACGAAACTGGTTCGGTTAATCCTATCAATAGTATTGCTGCGCTAGCCAAGAAAAAAGAAAGTTATGTTCACACAGATGCAGTGCAAAGCTTCGGTAAAATAAAAATTGATGTTAAAGATTTGGGCGTTGATGCTCTATGCGGATCGGCTCATAAAATTTACGGGCCGAAAGGAATCGGATTTGCATTTGTGAAAAGCGGAATTCCCGTTTCACCGCTTCTATTCGGCGGTTCGCAAGAACGTAACCGTCGCGGCGGAACAGAAAATGTTGCCGCAATTGCCGGATTTGCAGAAGCTGCACGAATTGCACATGCGAACATGGAAGAGAATGTAAAGCACATCAGAACGCTGAGAGAAAAATTGATCAAAGGGATTTCCGATATAGACAAAGTTGGAATTTGCATCAACGGCGGCACAGAAGTTTCACCGCATGTTCTAAGCGTAACATTCAAATCGGAATTTTACAAGAACGATTCCGAAGCGATGCTGATTTATTTAGACATCAACGGCATAGCGGTATCAAACGGTTCGGCGTGCACATCCGGCACTTTAAAACCTTCACATGTTATTCTCGGAGCCGGTTATTCGGTGGAAGATGCGATAGGAACGATACGATTCTCATTTGGAAAACAAAACACAATCGAAGAAATTGATTATACGATTGAAGTCATCGAAAAGATGGCGAAGAAATTCCAAAGATGATCGGAATGCTCGCTTTTCAAAAATAATACATTGTCCATAATCGAAATCTCAGTATATAGTATCGAACATCAAAACAACTGCTTCAAATTAAGCAAACAGTTTCAGGCTACAACCAAGCAAACCGTATTCTATATTTATTGTTCGAATGACCAATTAATTCAGCAATGGCTAATTGCACTACAAACTTAAAAATAGTCTCAAAACCATATTACTATGAAATTGTTTTGCAAAGGTTAGTTAGTTACCGTTTTTCATTCTTTCAAGTCGTTCAATTTCTTTCATCAACGTTTTCTTTTCTGAAGTAGATTTGGTCAAGTCTAATGCCTTGTTGTAATGGGCTATGGCTTTGACGGTATCTATGTCTGAATACAAATAGCCAAGCAAAGAATGGTAATAGTTAATTTCTATCATGTTTAACTTTTCCGCTTCTTTAATTGCTTGTTCATTTCCGTAAACTTTTGCCAAGGCAAAAGTCCTGTTCAATGCCGTCATTGGAGAATATTCTATAAGAATAAGCTGATTATATATCTGTAAAATATGTTCCCATTTATTTCTGTCTGTAGGAGTTGTATGCCAATAAGCAATAGCCGCTTCCAAATGGTATTTTGAAATTTCGTCCCATGAACAGGCATTGATCAAATAATAATTACCTTTTTCGATTAGTTCTTTGTTCCACAGATTTTTATCTTGTTGTTCAAAGAGAATTGCCTCCCCAGAATCATTCACCCTTGCATCGAGTCTTGAACTTTGAAAGCACATTAACGCAAGAAGGGCGTTAGTCTTAGGAGTATTTGTCAATTGGTTTTCGGTTAAAATAAGTGCTAGTCTGATAGACTCCGAACAAAGATCTTTTCTAATTAAATGATCGTTAGATTTAGAAGAATAACCTTCATTAAATAACAGGTATAATGTCATTAAAACTGTATCAAGTCTAGACTGAATGGTTGCTTCATGCAAGACCTTAATCTGAAAATTATTATTGCGAAGATTTGTCCTTGCTCTAAAGAGTCGTTTTTTTATTGTTTCTGTTTTCGTGAGAAACGCATCGGCAATTTCTTCCACACTGAACCCACAAAGGATTTGAAGAGCTAAGCAGATTTGCGCTTCGTCTGAGTTAATTGGATTACAAACAGCAAAAATCATAGCCAATTGGCTGTCAACAATCGTCTGCTGTGCAAAATCGAAATCAAGTTCAAATTGAAATTCGTCCTCTTTAATCGTGTCTTTAATTTTAGTTTCAAATATCGTTAGCCGTTTTAAATAGTCTTTCGTTTTGTTTTTCGCGACTGTATAAAGCCATGCAGTTGGATTTTCAGGTATACCATTTATCTCCCACACTTCGGTTGCTTTTAAAAATGTTTCGCTGACAATATCTTCGGCAATTTCAATGTGTTTTAAACCAAAATGACGGCATAATACAGCCGTCATTTTAGAATACTCTAACCTGAATAAATGAGGCAAAAGCTCATTTCGTGATTTAGGATTTTCTTCCATTAGCTTCTAACTCTTAACATCAGGTATTATTACTTCTCTTACTTCCACATTACCGCCAATTTTGAAGATTGGGTTACCTTTTGCTAACTCAACTGCTTCATCAATAGTATCCGTTTTTACAACCATAAAGCCACTGATAAATTCCTTGATTTCGGTGTATGGTCCATCGGTTATTACTTTACCTGGCTTCACAGTTTTTGCATTGCTAACAGATAGCGTTTTTCCTCTATCGGCTAATTTATTTTGAGCTGCAATGCTTCCAAGCCAATTCAACCTTTCCTGCATTTGTTCAGGTGATGGCTTAGCATCGGATTTGCTGTTGAGTCTGAAAATTAATACGAACTCTTTCATTATTCTAACTCCTTTCCTGCTTCGAAGAGATGAGCATTGTTCATAAATTTTGTTATTTCATTCTAATTACGATTGAAAGTTCCGAATGGGGACAAAGGACTTCATTCTTTTGTGATATATGCCGGCAAAGATAGAAACTAACCGCTATGTTAAGTAGTCTATCACTTGCGAAAGTTTTTCTTTCATCTCCTTGCGGCTAACAATGAAATCAAGAAAACCGTTTTCAAGCAGAAACTCTGAACGCTGGAAGCCTTCCGGAAGGTCTTTACCGATTGTATCTTTGATTACGCGCGGACCGGCAAAACCGATAAGAGCTTTCGGTTCGGCGATTAACAAATCACCAAGCATTGCATAGCTTGCGGTAACACCGCCCGTGGTCGGATCGGTCAATACAGAAATAAATGGAATTTTGGCTTCGGCTAATCTTGCAAGTCTGGCACTCGTCTTAGCCATCTGCATCAGCGAGAAAGCGCCTTCCATCATTCTTGCGCCGCCGCTTTGACTGATAATGATTAACGGGATTTTTTCTTCATAAGCTATATCTATGCACCGCGCAATTTTTTCACCGACAACAGAGCCCATACTGCCGCCGATAAAACTGAAATCCATACATGCGAACGCAACTTTCTTGCCGTCAATTTTTCCCGTTCCGGTTTTAACGGCATCATTGATTCCGGTTTTCTTAATTGTGGCTGCTATTCTATCGGCATAATTTTTTGTATCGGTAAATTCCAACGGATCGCCGGATTTCATTTTGCGGTCCAACTCCTTAAAAGAATTTCTATCAAACAGAAAAGAAATGTATTGATCGCTGCCGATTCTAAAATGGAAATTACATTTCGGGCAGCACCAAAGATTTACTTCCAATTGTTTGGTATGAATTATTTCTCCGCACTCTTCACACTTAGCCCACTGACCATCCGGAATTTCGGCTTTCTTGCTGTGAGGAGAAATATTTTCTTTTTTTCTTTTGAACCATGCCATTATTGTTTTCTCTTCTCTATATTTACAAATAAGGTTAGGGTTTGATTTGGATCTACCGGATCGTTGGTATATAGCGTAACGGTTCTCGTAAGTTTGCCTTCGCGTCCAGAAGTATCTAACTCAATTCTCAATGTTCCTTTTTGTCCCGGCTCCAAAGTCTTACTGCTTAACAAAGCCGCAGTGCAGCCACAAGATGTTTTGACGTCGTTAACTTTCAGAACCGCTTTCCCTTCGTTCTTAAAACCGATTTTGGCTTCGACAACTTTACCTTCGGCAACTGTTCCAAAATCGTATCGCGGCATGTCAATCGCCAGTTTGGGATTTTTACCGTCTTTAGCTATGAAAGCAGTATTTTTATCGGCAACAACTCCGGTGAGCGATAATTTGAATTCCGGAGTCTTAGCATCGTTTGTAAAGACATAAATAAATTTCTGCTGCTGACCAAGTCTTGCTTCGGAGTTAAACTCTACATGGATGAAAGTTTTTTCTCCCGGTTTCAAAAGTGATTTTTCCGGTTTTGCCGCCGTACACCCGCACGAAGCATTTACACGAACAATACTCAAATTTGCGTCGCCCGCGTTTTCAATTTCGAAACTGTGAGTTACCATTTCACCTTCAACCACGGTTCCAAAATCAAAATGATCAACCTTTGCTGTAATTTTCGGTCCGTTCTGAGCGAAAGCAAACGAAACGATAAGGAACAAAAAAAGAATCATATATTTTTTCATCGCGCTACCTTTGGTATGAATTTCTTAAAATAGTTAGGTTCGAGATAATCGTAATTAAAAGTTACTAAATCCTTGCCAAATAAATAAGCCCACTTTGCAATCGAAGAAGCCGTAACTCCAAACGGTGTTTTTATGATGTTTTTGATTTCCGTGTCCCCAAAAATTTTTCCGGCTTGTTCGGTTAACAACGCTAAAGAAGTTTTTTCGATCAGTTTTAATTCGGTGACTAATTCGACTTGCTGATTTTTTTTCTTGAACTCGGCGAAATAAACTTCATCGAGACTTGCATTGCTTATAATCCCAAATTCTTCACCTTCGGTCAGATAATCTGCTAGCTGCAAGGCATACGCTGAAAATGTTGATACCGGTACGATCGGTAAATTTGAACCGAGCGCCAGACCTTTTGCAGCCGAAAGTCCTATTCGCAAACCGGTGAACGAGCCTGGTCCGATTGAAACAGCTATCTCTTTCACATTACTTAATTCAACTTTTGAATGCCATAGAACGCTTTCAACCATCTCAATTAATTTTTCGGAGTGAATGTGCTTCTGAAGATAATTGAATTCGACGAATGACTTCTCATCAATCATCAAAGCTACGCTGCAAAGTTCGCCAGACGTTTCAATCCCAAGTATCGGTAAAGAACTAGTCATTTTTTAGAATTCTAATTTCTCGTGAAGAATTGTTTAGCATCTTAAAATTAATTTGATAATTCCTTTTGGGCAATACTTCGGGAAAAAGATTTGCCCACTCAATAAATATTATGGAGCCGCTTTCGTTTAGATAATCTTCAAACCCGATGTCGTAAAGCTCTCCCGCTTTTTTTATACGGTAAAAATCGAAATGAATTATCTTTTTCGAATTATGGTACTCATTCACAATGGCAAAACTAGGGCTCGAAACGTTCGCTATGCCGTAATCCGAACAAACGGACTTAACAAAAAAAGTTTTTCCGGTACCGAGTTCGCCGTTCAATAAAACTATTTCACCGGCGGAAATAATTTTAGAAAACTGCTTCGCTATATCCGTCGTTTCACTTTCTGATGATGCGACTTTGCTCATCGGGAAATGCATTTAAGCTCTGCTCTCCATCGTTACGACTGGTAAAATCATTTCTTCCATAGAAATTCCGCCATGTTGAAAACTGTCTTTGTAATGACTCAAGTACTTATGATAATCGGTCGGATAAACAAAGTAATAATCTTCTTTGGAAATGATGTAGCTTATCGTTAAACCGCGTTTAGGCAGTTTGAAATCGGCAGGGTTCTTAACGAAGACAGCGTGTTTGTCATCAACCTTCAAATTTCTGCCGAACTTAAAACGAAGATTGGGAGACGCTTCGCGGTCGCCTAAAACTTTTGCGCCGCGCAATGTTCGAATGCTTCCGTGATCGGTGGTGAGAACAATTTTTGCTCTTGGAATCGTTGCAATCGCGCGGAATGTATTAAGCAACGAAGAATGCTGGAACCAACTGTTCGTTAGCGAACGGTAAGCCGGTTCGTCAGGTGCGATCTCTTTCAAAATATCTGAATCGGAACGACCGTGAGCGATCATATCAAGAAAATTTACAACAACAGCCATGAGGTGAGTTTTCTTGTGCGACAATACATTTTGTTCGAATGACCTTCCAACTTCGGGATCGATAATTTTTACATACTTCAATTCGTTGTTCAAGGAAATCTTTTTCCGGTTGAGCTGATGCTGCAGCAAATCTTTTTCATATTTGTTCATGCTGTTTTCGTCGTCAGCCATTGATGTCCAAAGATCGGGATAATGTTTTTCAATTTCGGATGGAAACAAACCGGCAAAAAGCGAATTTCTTGAGTACGGAGTTGCTGTCGGCAAAATAGAGTAATAATAATCTTTGCTGATGTTGAAAAGTTCTGCTAAATGTTTTTCCATTACCAGCCATTGGTCAAGGCGAAGACAATCGATCACAAAAAAGAATAACGGTCCGTCAAAATTTTTAAGCTGAGGCAAAACATATTTCTCGACGATTTGAGTAGAGAGAACGGGCGCTTCATCGCTCCCCGGTGAATCGATCCAGCTTTTGTATTCTCTCTCAACATACTTGCAAAATTCTTGGTTGCATTCTTTTCGTTGGTCGGTTAAAGATTGTTTCAAACCTACCTCGGGATGGGCGTCCAATTCCATGTCGTAGTTGACAAGCTTGGTATAAATATCAACCCAATCATTGAAATCGGGATTCATCATAAGCTGGCGGGAAATTTGGCTGAAGTCTTGCAAATAATCTTTGGCAATGTACTCGCCGGAAATTTTTTTGCTTTCCAACAATTTCTTACAGACCATCAGCACTTGCGAGGGCAAAACCGGCTTTATAAGATAATCGCTTATCTTTCCGCCGATGGCATCATGCATGAGCGATTCTTCCTCGCTCTTGGTTACCATTACAACGGGTATGTTTGGATTGATTTCTTTTATCTGCGACAAGGTTTCTAATCCGCCGATACCGGCCATCATTTCATCAAGAAAGATAAGGTCGAATTGTTTATTCTTTACTTCGGAGACGGCGTCTTCGCCGTTGGTAACGGTTTCGACCTCGTACCCTTTTTCGTTCAAGAAAAAAATGTGGGAACGGAGAAGTTCGATTTCATCATCGACCCAGAGAATTTTGTTTTTTTTCATTTGCGCCATGTATTAAAATTATTGAATCGAAATCCTAACATCAACACCCGCTTCGTTTGTGGTTGTAGGAGGAATTCTTGAAGCGCCTTCCGGTTCGATGCTGGTTCTGCGGTAGAAAATTGAAAGGGTTACCCGCGAACTCATCACATATTTTATTTTTGGTTCGATGGTTGTGCTGGTTTTACCTTCTTGAGGCGTTCCGGCGTCTTTCCAGTTATCCATTTCGTAAATAACGCTGGATGTTTTTGCGCTAGTGTACGAAAAAGAAATTTCCAAATCGTTTTTCAAAGATATTCCAAAGAGCGGAAGTTCAAATCCCGATTTCAGATAACTTGCTGATATGTTGACGTCCCTTGTGAATCCTTCGGTAACGTTATGAGTGGTTAGACCAAGACTATAAGAAGTCTTTGCCGAATAACGTACGCTGCTCTGGAAAGTACCTTCAAAAAATTTATCGAAGTTCAACGTAATGCCGAGCAAAGGTGAAAAACCGTAATCCACTCTTTGAGATTGAATCTCGTTAAATCCACTCGGATCAATTTTCCATCCTTCGCTGTAATTCGAAACGTATGCGTGATTGATAGTAACACGTTTCGCAAAACTGAAAATTTCATATTTTTCCAAACCTGTCCACGTGAACGTCCAGTTAGGTCGCGGAATATATCTAAAGAACTTCGAGAGAATCGGAATTTTTTCGAGGAAAGAAAATGTCTCGAATCCTTTCAGAAAAGCATTTGACAAACTGGCATTCGGATCACCGGCATTCGGATCATAAAGATCATGAACTTTTTTAATTCCGTTTCCGAATACTGACAAAAAGAAAGTTGGCGGCAGACTTAAAAATGATCTATCTATTGTCCCAGTCGAACCTCCACCTGTAATAGAAACGTTCCCAAGAGAATCAGTTTGTAAAGTTGTGCTTCTGTTTACACCCCAGCCGACTTTCCAAGTCAGATCGAGCTGAGCTCCTTCCCACAGCGGTCGGGAAGTCTTAAAATCGATATCATTCTTCTGAGAATAATTGTCCTGCCAATTCCCGTTTGGCGCTCTTAACCCAAGATCATTTGAAAGACCCAGCATAAACAATCTGCTTGGACCTTTTGATGAAGACTGACTGTAGCCCCAGAAATTATTGAATCCGGTTCCGTCGCCAACCAATGCGCCGCCGGTGTAAGAACTTGTCTGGTTGAAATTTATCGTTATCACATCGTAATCAAAAAGAATTGTCTTAAAGAAAAGTTTAAGATATTCCAGACTCGCCATAATTTTACCCGGCGATTCAACCGAATCTTTTTCGGCAATATTTAATTCCTCTTGCTTTGTTTGAATGGAATCCTTAACGATTCCTTTTACTTCCGTACCGTTAGGTTTTTCATTTGGATTTTGGATGTTTCGCGGCGCACCTCTTCCACTCCTTCTTCCTCCGGTTGGAGCCGGTTGATGTTGTTGCAGTTCAGGCTGGCGCTTTTGCTGAACTTTCGGCGGTTCCTCAGCGAACAACGGCGCGAAAATGGATTTAAGTCTCACGGTAACTCCAAGTGAAAGCCTGCTCGAGTACCCGGCGCTTTTTCCCAATGCACCCTGTTGAAAATTGTTTTGCCAACTATATGCACTTGAATACGAACTATTTAAAGTAATATACCTGTTCAAATCAAATATTGAAGGAAGCCTTGGACTCGCACGGAGATCTACCGATTGCTTGTAAAGAAAATCTCTTCCAAAAAATTGTCCTCCAAAGATTGCGCGCCAGATTTGTCCTTCGGGTTTTTCTGTGGTACTATCGGCTAACAAATAAGCAAGAGTAGAAGAAACATTAAAATTATAGCTAAGTGATAAATTCCAGAATCCGCCTTCTGTAAGCTGCCAAGTAAAACCGGCACCGCGAGTTGCGGTAAAATCTCTTTGCACACTCGGCACCGTTGTTACCGCTCTAACCTGCGAGAACGATCTCCTGCGTGTTGCAGTGAGAGATGAATTAATTGTCTGAGGCGCATAATATATTTTTAGATCGCGGTAATCCGAGAATAAATTAAAGAAGCTGCCAATGATCGGAATGTCTGCCGGCTTAAAGTAAAGATCGCGACTGAGATTAACCGAATAATTTGCATTCGCATTCCATTGCCAATTGTTACTGGCGGTTGTTGTCGGACTTTGTCCCGTCGTTTTATTATAATTAAAACCAAAGCTTAGATTATTAATTATGTCTCGAATATACCAGAGATCGGTAAGAACCTTGAATTTGATATTAGATAAAGTCCAAGACTCCGATACATTTTTTGTAATGGAATTATTTTTAAGAGCAGTAACCGCTGAATCTATTGCGGCTTGACTTTTATTTTGTTCTGTCATGCTGTGCTGAATTTCCGTCTGGGCATCGGCTATGCTTATATCTGTGCCCGGAATGTATAGCGGATTGGTAGATTGTTCGGTTCGTGAATATGAAATACGCAAATTGCTGCCGGCAAGATTTGCGGGAATAAGTTTCAGCAAATCAAAATCGACGGCAACGCCCCAGTTCATATTATCGTCACGCGTACCAAACCTATCGTTCAACTTATGAAAGAAAGGATTTGTCTTACTTATGTTAGCGCTCACTTTCATCAAATCCGCAAGCTGCAAAGACGCATTTGCATTGTAAGCCCATCCCGGAGTTTGATCTGCCTGAATAACGCGCAGCTCGTTTATCCAAACACTGCCTGAGACCGGTTCGTTTGCAACACCTTTATCTCCCGGATTAACGATGCCGATAAGAAAATAAGAGACACGCGTTAAAGTCGGATTGCCCAACACGCCAAATGTATGTCCCGGCTCTCCCGGAACGGGAACGCTGATTATCGTTTTAGACGAGTCGGATGATCGCCTCAATTTCAAAGCGGTAAGTTCGGAAAATGTTAAAGCCACTTCGTTCCAATCTGCTTTCACCGGCTGACGGTATTCATAATAGTTCAACGAATCAGCTCCGAAGCGCAAATAGATCTCCGATCCGTAGTTTGTTGGACTTTCATAATGCGATACGGAACCGGGCGTGTCGTTCATATCTCCGTGTATGAAGAATTTCAACTGCTTGTAGTTGAACAAATCAAGCGGCCTAATCATGTAACGCACCACTTCGCGCGAATCGCCGTCTTCCAGTTTATTCAGTACCAGATCCAATGATTGTTCATTCTTGTAGATCGTGTAATTAGGCTGCGTTCTATCAAGCTCACGCTGAACTCCGGGCGGTGAATAATATTCCGGATTGTCTTCAATGCTAACTGTTGATACGGTCATGGTCGTATCTTGCAGAGTAATCTTGGGCGGATTTAAAACCTTCTGCCACTGGTTGCCAACCAAATTCATATCGGCAAAACGCAAGTGAACCGGCGAAGAAGCGCCCTCAACCCAAAAACGAATAAACTCAACAACCGAAAAACTCGGGTTTCCTATTGCCGCTTTGAAATCTTTCAAAGGAATTCTGAATAAGTACCAGCCCGCATTGTCTCCGCCGCCTTGCACAAACTTGTTGGTCAGCTTGTTTGTATCAACCGGCACTTCGTATTCGTAATAGCTGTTAACTCTGTCTAAAGTAGAATTTCTGTTCAAGTCTTCCGTATCCGGCAACTTGCCTTGGTCCAGCGAAACCGCATTGCCTTCACCACCGTTGATGTGAGAATAGTCAGCATTCTGTGTAAGCTGAAATGAATAATCGTCATTTGCCGGATCGGGATTATTAACAGGATCATATCCCGGTTCATCTTTATCAAATACGCCGTCGATGCCCGTATCTTCACCGTTATCAACTAAATTGTTGGAGTTTTTATCTTCGGTATCGAGTCTTCCGTTTGGGATAACGTCTTCGCTGATCTGCCCGAGGTCAATGTGAAGTTTTAAATCCGAAGGCGCTTGAGAAACGTGCATCCAAAATTCGATGAAGCCGATGTTCTGATCGATCAAATTATTTGCAGTTGAAGAGAGTACCTTCATAATACCTGCCCAACTCTTCGTAGGATCTGCAGCAAGAGTAGGAGTATAATTGTATGCGCCTCGTTGTGCAGGATCAAATCTTAAGTCCAATGCCTGAATCTGCTGCTGATCTGGAGCCGCAGTTTTTCGTTTTCCATAAATGGCTGTTACTGTTACATCGGAAGGAGTAATATTATACCACCATGCTTTTCCTTTGTAATTCATGTAAGGCATCTGATCTTCGCCGGCTTGGTTGTTGAGATACGGCATTTCGAGCGGTACGCTTATGTCACGCCATGAAGCGTAAGACATGCCGAGCGGTATCAAACGTTTTGCACCTTCAAAGTCATCTATGTAGGCGATGCTGTTTCCGTTATCGCTTGAAATTGTACTTTTCTTTGTGTTCGGATCCGGTTTGATATACGCATACTCCGCATTAATCGCAAGATTCGAAGGCGCGCTCGTATTAATTATTTTTGACAGAGTCTTCGTGATGAACGGAAGTTTTATATTGGTTTTAAAATCCAGTCCAAAGAGAGAATTATTCAACGGTTCTTCACCGATTCTTACTTTGTCGCTCAAAGTCTGCTGGTTCAAGTTCAAGAAAGAGAAACCAAGCGTTGTCTCTTTGTCGAATTCGTAAAGTCCACGAAAACCGAGAAGTGTTTTTGACGCAAGTTGGAATAGATCATTCTGTTCATAAGTAATCCGCAAGTCCGCACCGGGCAAGAGAGCTTTATCATTTCTTATGAGTATCTGCCCCATGTTGTAATCAACCGTATAATCAATTCCTTCCTTCAATTGATTTCCGGCTAAATAAATTTTCACAGAGTTTTCTACAACGTTGAAACCGATATTGTAAACGGAAGAGACTGCTGCAGAATATTGACCGGTTATTAGAAACTTATCTTTTGATCTGTCTTGCTGTGCAAATGTAACCGTTGTATCATAAATCGATTGGTACTTCAAAGTATCCGGTAATGTTTTAGGAAAATCTTTTCCGAACGGTTCAAGCACCGGAAAAACAATTTCACCAGTTGAGGGCAGAATAGTTCTGTTCGGGAAAAAATCGAAAGAACCGTCCGGCTGTGTGCTCGTTCCGCTTGGATCTGTTTTATCAAGACCGAATGCTTGAAGCAGCTTAGTGCCTTGATAGTCGCTACTCGGCTCTTGACCTTCAACTCTGTACTTTATATCAAGCTGGAAACCTTCCTGCTTAACGTCTCTTCCGCCAACTGGATAAATATTTCTTAGCTGAAGTTTCCAAGCTTGCTTAAACTGCGGCTGAAGGTTTGGCGGTTTTACAAGTTTCAAGACAAGTCGTGTAATCGGCTGTCCGGTTATCGGATCAGTCTTACCTTGCAGATCCTTAACAAACTCGCCTTGGTACTCATCATCTTCGTTAGCATTAGTTGGTCCCGCCAATCTGTACGCAACAGCAATTGCGTCTTGGTCCTGAATTTGAGTACGGAACGTTATAAAACCGGCATCAGGTTGAAGATCGTAATCAACGCCGGGCTGAAGCAAAACCCATCTACTTATTACTTGAGTACCTGGAAATGTTGTGAGGTTGGTATCGCGTAAAGACTGATTATAAAGCTGCCCAACTTTCCTGCGCGGTAGGTCAATGAAAGCATTACCCAATCTTTCTTTGCCCTTATCAACAATACCGGTAACTGTTTTCCAAACTTCTATATCTTTCACTACAAGAGAATCGATACGCTGTGCAACAGGATTACCAAAAACTTTATTGAACAGATTGAGTTTTGGATCTAGATAAACAGAATCTATAAAAAAGTGATTTGGTGAATAGCTGTAAGCATGAATCTCAAAATTATTAGTTTGAGAGCCGCTGGTTACTGAAACTTCTTTGATCTCACTTTTCTTTTGGGATGCAAGAGCCGTTAAGCTGAACGGTCCCATTTTAAATCTTGCTTTAATACCGAACAGCGCTTCGCTTCCACCTACCAAAGGAGAGGTTTCAAGCGAAACGTTTCCGGCTTCGATACTTTGAATTATTTCGTCTTCATAACCGGTGTATTTTATTTTCAGTTGATTCTCATACTGGAACTGGCGTTCGGTATTCCAATCAGCGCCGAGTGTAAGTTTATCGCCAATTGTTCCGTTCAGATTGATCTGCACCTGCTGCTTAAAATCGGGTTCGTTTCTTGTATTGCCCAATGCCGAACTGGTTATGCCGGTTGTAGTTTCATTTCTCCACGCACCGTGAATATCTACCTGCCCGCCGATCTTCAAATTGATTTTTGGCGGACCAAAGATGCTTAGCAACGGTGTGCTCGGTAACGGAATATCAATGTTGGTGATATCGGAAATAACCTGGTTTAAATCTTTCTTAGAGGATTTAAGTTTGTACTCGTACGCTTTGTTCTCCCAAACGTCGCGGGAAATTGCTTTTAGTCTCAGCTTGATATATTCATCAAGCGGCATTTCCAAATAAATTCTGTACGGCTTACCGCCGAGCATTTCTTTAATTGTAACTTTTGTACCGGTTGAATCCAACTGCACGGTTTTTGTTAAGAATCCTTCACTCGGTCTGGCAAAAAAGCTGGACGGCTTTCTATCCCTGAACGGAACACTCGGAGAATCATCCCGGTGATATCTGAAGTATTCAAGTCGCGCTGTTGAATCCTGTTCCATCAATCGGACATGCTTTATGGAATCCTGCTTCGCCTTGATCTTCAAGGAATCCAGATGCGTCTCTTTCGATTTCTTACTTGTGTCCGGCAGAAGCGTCTTCTTCAATTTGTCGGTAGAATCCGGCAACGGCGCCTTTTTCAATTTATCGGTAGAATCCGGCACAGCAAATGAGGAAGCATCGATTTTTAATTCTTTTGACTTTTCGTTGTGAAGAACAGCAGCCGCTTTTTCCGGTTGTTCAATTGGATGGTCTTTTGCTGCGACGTAATTGAAACATGCGTCGAACAAAATTAATTGATTCGTTTCTGAATGGTCCGGGCTTCTAAAGCCAGATAATACAAAAACTGAAGCTATCAGAATGGGGATCAGAATAATTTTGGCTCCCAGCTTCAGTCTATTTTCATGTTGCGAAGAAATAGGTAACCTGCACTAAGTTATGAATCGTAGAGAATCTCTATCCATCCTCCTAAATTTTCAGCTCAAAATTTATTAAAAAAAAGTTATCATGCAATTAATTAAAATCCCCCTAATTATTTTTTAAATTATATCGTTCAGGTGAGTTTTCTCTTCAATCACTTCAAGAATTTTGTTTTCATGAATAACCAGTGCGCTTAATTTATTTCCCACACAAGCGCCGGTGTCAATATAAACAGCATTTGATTCTTCAACAAGGGTAATTTCTTGCTGCTTAGTGTGACCTACAACTTGAAGCTTTCCCAAATTCAACAGCGGATCGCGAGTCCACAATATTCCCCTGTCATTCCGCAAATCATTTTTTATGAACGGTGCAAGAAGTTCCAGATTCTCTTTGTAGTTGGACGGCAAAAATTTTTCATACTGATTTGAAATGCCTGCGTGCGAAATAAAACAATCATCTGTATTGTAATAGAGCTGAGCCGATTTTATGAATTCAAGATGCTTGTACATTTCGGTTTCGCGGTTCTCATAAGACTCCAGTGTAGATTCGTTGCCGTTGAAGAACCATGACCGCGCAAAAACACTCGACGGCTCCCGGAAAAAATGATAGAACATGTAGTCGTGATTGCCGGGCGTGAAGTAAATGTTGTTATCTATTATAAAGTTTACCGCTTCAAGACTGTGATTTCCTCGATCAACCAAATCTCCAACGGTGTAAACCTGTATGTTTGGGAAGCGAATAATTATTTTTTTATACAAATCTGCCAATGTATAGAAGCAGCCGTGAACATCTCCGATAACAGCTAACATAAATACTCGGATTAAATGTGATAATGTTTTTTTGCGAACTCGATTAACTCATCCCTAAACTGCGGATGAGAAATTTCGATGAGCGAGCGCGCCCTTTCTTGAACCGACTTCCCGAAAAGATTGACCGCACCGTACTCGGTAACAACATAATGAACGTCGCCCCTTGATGTAACAACACCCGCCCCCGGTTTCAATGTTGGTACTATACGGGAAAATTTCAAGTCCTTGGTTGTTGACGGAAGTGCAATGATCGGTTTACCGCCTTCTGAATGTGCCGCTCCTCTGATAAAATCCACTTGTCCGCCGATACCGCTGTAAAATTTTGTCCCGATTGAATCGGCGCAAACTTGTCCGGTCAAATCAATTTCGATCGCAGAATTAATTGCAATCATCTGATTATTCTTTGAGATCAAAAATGGATCGTTAACATATTCCTGAGGATGAAATTCGAAAATGGGATTGTTATTGATAAAATTGAAAGCTCTTCTGGTTCCAAGAACAAATCCAGCAATAATTTTGCCGGGATGTAGAGTTTTCTTTTCACCGTTAACCACCCCTTCTTCTACAAGCTGAATCAACCCATCCGCAAACATTTCCGTGTGAACGCCAAGATCGTTTTTAGAATGAAGATATTTCAGAACGGCATCCGGAATTGCGCCGATACCCATCTGCAAAGTTGAACCGTCTTCGATCATACCGGCAACGTATTGACCGATTTTATCATAGACATGCAAAACTTCCGGCGATGCGTCGGGATCGACTTGCGGCAACTCTTTCAGCGGTTCATCAACCTCAACGATATAATCAATCTTATTGACATGTATAAAACTGTTACCCAATGCTCTCGGCATTTGCGGATTGACTTGAGCGATAACACACTTCGCTTTTTCTGCGGGAGTTTTGATATTACCGACATCGATACCAAAACTGCAGAAACCATGTTCATCCGGCGGCGAAACTTGCACCAAAGCCACGTCCGCTTGAATTACTCCCCGTTTGAATAACATTGTAACTTCAGAAAGAAAAATCGGTATGAATTCAGATCGTCCCTCAGCAACCGAAGCCCGCGAATTTGCACCGATGAAAAATGCCTTGTGCTTGAAATGCTTTTCCATTCCAGGCTGAACATACGGAAGATCGCCAACAACAAGGATGTGAAAAATTTCGACATCTCTCAAATCATCTTTTCTTCTAACCATCGCATTGATCAATTCCGATGGAGCGGCACATCCCGGCTGAATAATAATTTTGTCGTTCGACTTAATTATCCTAACCGCATCGTCGGCAGATACAAGCCGCGAATTATACCTTTTGATCCAAGGCGCATTAAGAGGTTTGCCAACTTTAATGTCTTCAACCGCCATCTCATCAGCTCATCAGTTATTAGAAAAAATGTGAAGTCGTCGGAACTCAAGATTAAAAGCTTCGGCAATATTTTCGTTTGAAACAAATCCGTTATAAGTGCAAACACCTTTTGCCAAACCGCTATCTCCAAGCAGCGCATTCGATAATCCGTTATCGGCAATTTCCAAAATGTATTCGATGGTCGCGTTGGTTAATCCGTAGGTTGCAGTTCTTGAAACTAACGCCGGCATGTTCGGCACACAGTAATGAATTACGTTATGTTGGATAAAGATCGGTTCGGAAAGAGTTGTCGGTCTGCTCGTTTCAACGCAGCCGCCCTGATCAATCGAAACATCGACGATGACCGCGCCTTTCTTCATCGATTTAACCATCTCTTCGGTAATTATGTTTGGAGTTTTTTCGGCTTTGATTTGCACCGCACCGATCAACAAATCCGCAAATTTGGCGCCGCGGGCAAGAGTATATTGATTAGCCGCAACTGTCGTTATGTTTTTCGAAATTTCTGATTCAACTCTTCTCAATCGTCTTAAATCTTTATCTAACACAATTACATGCGCGCCCTTTGAGTAAGCCGCATACGCCGCGTTGAATCCTACGACCCCGGCGCCTACAATTACAACTGCTGCCGGGGCAACGCCGGTGATACCGCTCATTAAAATTCCGCGGCCGATCGGTGAATCACTTCCCAAATATCTTTCGCCAACTTGAATTGCCAGCTGTCCGGCAATTTCACTCATAGAATGAAGGATTGGAAGATGGTCATTCTTTTCGATCAGTTCATACGCGATACCGACAATCTTTTTCTTCAGCAATTTTTCGATAATATTTTTTTTACCGACGGCAAGATGAAGAAATGAAAAAACAATTTGCTCATCTTCCAGAAGATTAGACTCGGATTCGGTAAGAGGTGCAATTTTGGTAATCATTTCTGCGCGCTGAAAAACTTCTTCGGCTGTATAAACAATGTTCGCTCCCACTTTTCTATAATCTTCATCGGTGAAATGACTTCCGATTCCGGCATCGGTCTGAATGAAAACCGAATGACCGGCTTTAACCAATGAATTAACGCCTGCCGGGGCTAAAGCGATTCTTTTCTCTTCGGGAAACGTTTCTTTTGGGATTCCGATTCGCATGTTTGTTCTATTTTTGTTTGTAAAATACTTATAAGAAAAGCGACATTCAACGAACATAAACCGGAGTAACCGGCTTCCGTCCGCTCAAAACCTTGATTATATTGCTCGCGCACAGCTCTGCCATTGCAGAACGCGTTTCTACTGTTGCACTGCCGATGTGCGGTAATAAAAAAACATTTTCCAGTTTGCGCAATTCGGGATTGATAACCGGCTCACCTTCGTAAACATCTAAACCGGCGGCAAATATTTTTTTCTTTTTCAGCAATTCGATCAAAGATTTTTCTTCTATTATTTCTCCGCGCGACGTATTTACGATGACCGAATCTTTCTTCATCAGTTTCAAATTATCTTTGTTCAGTACATGAAACGTTTTCTTGTCCAACGGAAGGTGAACGGAAACAATGTCGGCACGTTTGAGCAATGCGTCGAGAGTAAATCTTTTGGCTGAGAATTCTTTCTCAAACTTCAAATTATTTTTTCTGTCAAAGTAAATAATTTTTGTCCCGAAACTTCTCATCCGTTTGGCAACGGCGTAACCAATTCTTCCTGCTCCGATTATTCCAACCGTTTTATTTTTCATCTCAAGACCTAACATGAGCTGGGGTTTCCAACCGGTGAATTTGTTGTCGCGCATCATCCGCTCGCCTTCTCCGAGTCTGCGCGCGCATGCGAGTATGAGAGCAACGGTTAAATCGGCAGTTGCATCGGTGAGTATGTCAGGCGTGTTTGTAACAATAATGTTCTTTTCGTTGGCGTATCGAACATCAATATTGTTGTATCCTACGGCACAGTTCGCAATTATTTTGCACCGGTGGAGACTATCGATCACTTCTTTGTCAATTTTTTCGGTAAGAAGAGTTATGATTCCGTCTGCATCCTCCACATTTTTTAAGAGTTCAGCGCGTGAGATCGTTCTGTCTTCCGAAAAAGTTTTAACACGGATTCCGTTTTCTTTCAACATCTGTTCGGCATTGCCGACTAGCTTTCTTGTAATGAAAACTTTCATTGTCATCCGAACAAAAGTTTAACGATAAACAACGCTCCAAGTACTCCGGCAACATCGGCAAGCACTCCAACCGCAACTGCATGACGTGTTTTCTTAATGTTAACCGAACCGAAATAGAGCGCGAGCACATAAAATGTCGTTTCGGTGCTTCCCATAATTGTCGAGACAAGAATTCCGAGGAACGTATCGGGACCATGTACAGAAATAATTTCCGACATGATACCAAGCGAGCCGCTTCCGGAAAGCGGGCGCATGAGCGCCATCGGCATTGCTTCGGCGGGCATTCCAATTAAATTTGTTATCGGTGAAAGAATCATAATCAAGAAATCCATTGCACCGCCTGCACGGAAAATTCCAATCGCAACTAACATTGCAACAAGGTATGGAATAATTCTTACCGCAACGTTAAATCCTTCTTTGGCGCCTTCAACGAACGCTTCGTAAAGTTTAACTTTTTTAATTGCGCCGTACGTTACAAACGAAATTATGATTAACGGTATTGCGAGAATGGAAATCATTTGAATAACCGACTTCAGAGTTTCCGAGTTGACGAAAGTAATTTTAGAAAAAATACCAGCGGCAGCTAATAAGCTGATTGCCAGACTGATCACAAAAAGTGAAACGAAAAATTTCCAGCCGGATTTTATGAAGTTGAAAAAATTTGCAAAACCTTTTTGTCTATCGCTGCCATTTGTATAAAATTTCTCCAAAGTTTTTGCCGCTAGAATTCCGATAAAAGTTGCACATGAGGCACCGAAAAAAGAAGTTCCGATAATTATTGCCGGATCGCTGCTGCCCGCTGCGGCTCTGACAGCAATAGCAGTTGCCGGAATCAAAGTTAATCCGGCGGTGTTGATTGCCAGAAAAGTAACCATCGCATTCGATGCCGTCCCCTTCTCCGGATTGATGCTGTCTAATTCTTCCATCGCTTTCAACCCGAACGGTGTTGCCGCGTTTCCGAGTCCGAGCATGTTGGCGGAAATGTTCATAATCATCGAACCGATTGCCGGATGATCTTGCGGAACATCGGGGAACAAAAATTTTGTAATCGGCTTTACCGATCTTCCCATTGCCGCAACCAAACCGGCTTGTTCTGCAATCTTCATTATGCCGAGCCACAACGCCATAATTCCAATTAGTCCGATTGCAATGTTTACAGCTTTGCCGGCATAATCGATCGCCGAGTTTGTTACTTCCTTCATCTTGGAAAACGAAATTTTTTCCAGCAATAAAATTGCGGCGTAGGAATTCACACCGGATTTATTTTTTAGTATGATGGTTCCGCTCAAATCATTTTCTTTGCCGGAGACCTTTGCCATCTCTTGCCATATTGCCGGCGAACTGTCATCGGTTAAAAAATAAACCGAATATTTTTTTTCTTTTTCATTGTAAGAAAGTTTGATCTTCTGGTTTACATCATTAGTCTGAACCACATTGTAGAATTTTGCGAATGCCGATTGAGAGATTGTGAGCGTAGCATCAAACTGCTTGGCGTTAGTCGCAAAGGATGAATCGAACGCAACGGACACTTCCATCGATTCCCCGTTACGGAATTTATTGCTTGATTCATTATTGATATCAAGCGTGAGCGCTGTGGCTATTCCAAGAACAAGTAAACCAAGCCAGATGTAATTGAGCATTTTTTTCTCTCTGAAGTATAATTGGTTTAATGCAAGTTAAATTCATAATTGAATCTAAACTTCTTCAAACGCCCGAAGAAATTCTTCCCTGCTAATTCCTGATTGTGTGCAAATTGCTCTCAACGTAGATGTTTTAATTATAATATGGTTAGGCATTGTGAGTGGTGTCTTTGTTCCGTCCGAATTTAATCTGATCATTGAGATGTGTTCTTTTTCTCTAACAATTCGGAATCCAAGTTTTTGAAAAGTCTTCACAACTTTTTGCTTAGATGCATCTACCGGAAATTTTGACATTAGATTGCAATTTTAGTTTCAGTAATAAATGCATCAATAATCGGCGGATCATTATCTAAGACTTCTTTACCAAAACTCTCTATATGGAATTTAATGGCTGATTTTACATCGGAGAGCGCTTCCTCATAAGTATCGCCTTCTCCAACTACTACGCCCTTTAATCCGAGAGGGTAAGCGACATAACCATCGGGATGTTTTTCCACTATTATTTTGAAATCCCTCATTTTCAAGTTTCTCCTTTACTTACACAAGAATAATAACATTTTGTACAAATCTTGTCAAAGTAATCTTTGATTATCTATTAAAAGAAATCTATTATTTGGTAAGCAAAATAAACTGAGGATAAAATGAGAATCGGTTTAGTACAATATTCGCCGGTTTGGGAAGAACCCGAAGAGAATATTCTCAAGATTCAAGATTTAATAAAACAGTCGTCGGGAAATTTTGACATGCTGGTTTTCCCGGAAATGACTTTGACCGGCTTCACGATGCAATCGAAAAAATTTGCCGAAGAGATTGACGGCACGGGGACAAAATATTTTATGCACCTTTCTGCAAAGTTGAAGACGAACATTTTCGCCGGCATAATTGAGAAAGACAACGACAAGATTTACAATTCGCTCGTGCATTTCGATGCCAACGGTTTAATCAAAGCCCGCTACAGAAAAATTCACCCGTTCAGTTATGCAAAAGAAGATAAATATTACGATGCACCGAAAGAAATTGTAACAACACGGATCGAGCAAACCAAAATTGGTTTAAGCGTTTGTTACGATCTCAGATTCCCGGAATTGTACCGTCTTTACGCTAAAGAGCGTACCGAAATCTTGATTGACATTGCAAACTGGCCCATTCCACGCATAGATCATTGGATATCTTTGCTCAAAGCAAGAGCAATTGAGAATCAAGCGTTTATGATTGGTGTAAACCGGGTGGGAAGCGATCCGTTTAATCAGTACAACGGGTGTAGCGCCGTGTTCAATCCGATGGGAAAAGAAATTGTTTTGATTGAGAACGAAGAAAAAATTATTGAAGCGGAAATTGATTTGAACGTAGTGAATTCAACAAGAACTAAACTGCCGTTCCTTCAAGATATAAAATTGATTTGACCCTTCTTTTTATCATCGCACAATTTTAATGTAGGGCCGAGGTTACCTCGACCCTACGCATGGGATTATTTCATCAGCACTTGTTCTCCGTAGCTTTCACCATCCGGAGTTTTAACTAAGGATGGTTAGCGAAGGAGGAGCATCTTCTCCGTTTCAGAAAAACTTTGTTCCGAGCGAAGAGAAGGGGAACCGGCAGTTAATCTATAAAAATAAATGCCGCTTGGTAGATTCGTCCCATCGAATCTCACTTCGTAATTGCCGGGAGATTTTTCTTCGTTAACTAAGGCAGCTACCTCTCTTCCTATTGCATCAAAAACTTTCAGCACAACTTTGTAGGTCGAAATTGAATTTCGACCTACAGCTGGTAAAGAAAACCTTATTGTTGTAGTTGGATTAAACGGATTGGGATAATTTTGTTCCAGGACAAAAGTTGAGGGTAATTTTTCGGTTTCTTCAACTGCGGTTGGATTGAAATCCACTTTTGTTAAAATGTTAGCGCCGGCAATCCACAAATTGTTATTCTTATCTACAGCCAAATCAAAAACACACGTGCCGGGAAAAGTTTTTGTATCGTTAACATAACTTGTCCAATTGGTGCCGTCGAATTTGAATAGACCTTTGTTATCGCTAACCTGTCCGCAGAAACCGGTGCCGACCCATACTTCAT
Organism: Bacteroidota bacterium; assembly: GCA_023381535.1. Next base: position 28,814 of record JAMCSN010000277.1, on the reverse strand, counting down.
TATTTCTGAAAGCAATTACGCTCACATAACCGGTTGTTAAATTACTATTGGAAGGTTTGTAATTTGTCCACGTAGTTCCGTTGAACTTTGAAAGTCCTCCACCAATCCATCCGCCTGAAGCCGGATCTTTATCCATGCAGCCAAACCAAACATTTCCACTTGGATCAACAGCAATTGTTCTTACATAATTTCCGCAGAGTCCACCGTTTGTATTTTCTTTTGTGTAAGAAGTAAATGTAGAATTGGCTGGATTATATTTAAACACACCTATGCTTGTTCCGCACCAGATATTTCCCTGCTTATCTTTTGCGAGTGCTTCAACATTTTTGTAATTGTATCCGTCGAAGAAAGCATTGAAACCCGTCCAAGTATTTGCGCCGTCCCATTTCATCAGACCGGCATTTTGTGAGTTGCCGCAATAAATACCAACGTAAGCATTGCCTGCGTTATCAAAATCTATGCAGTATGTATAATTCGTCATCATGCCGTTGCCGGTAGTCATCATATCAAATTTATTCCAGTTTGAGCTTCCGTCGAATTTCATAAATCCGCTTCCGTAAGTGCAAACCCAAATTGAATTGTTTCCTGTTAAGGCAATATCCACTACTTTGTCGTTAACCATTCCGGAATTTTGTGAATTAAAAACAGTCCATTCATTAACCTGGTCGAACTTAACAATGGATTGGTCCGTACCAACCCAAATATTGCCGTTGGCATCCGTTGCTAAGCACTCAACAGCAGTCAATGAATAATTCGAATTGTTGTAATCGTATGTCGTCCACTTAGGAGATTGTGCCGACACATTTCCGATGATTGAAAGAAAAAGTAAAAATAGCATTATGTGTTTTTTCATGGTCACTCCTTTCCCGTAGCAGGGAAGTAATTCGTTGTAAATTAGGAATTGAACTTGGATAGTTTTGCATGAGCTAATTTATTAAAGTCCACTTTTTGTGAACGGGATTTTTAGAGAAACCATAAAATGTTTGAAGAAATTTAGTCAGAAAGTTTTCAAATGTGAAACGATTTTTTTGAACAATGACAACTTAACATCATAAACCTTCGGAAATTTGTTCTGTGTCACTTTCCAATTTCCATTTTAGTGAGTATCATAGTATTCAATCAATATGGCTGATGAAGCAAAGAGAAAATTTATCTTCTTCCCGAATACAACCCGCCGGACTTTGTGACTTTTATGTCCTGGAGTTCAGGCGCTTTCATTCTTATTTCGAATCTGAATCCGCTGTAATAACCCATCGGGTTCCAAACGAAATTCATTTCCCAGCAGTGAAGATCGCGGTAAACCGTTATCTGAGGAGCGGAAATTTCTTTGCGGTCAAAATCGTAACTGCCGCGTACGGTGAACTTCCAATTTTTGGTAAGACTGAATCCCAAATTCATGCTGATGTTGGAATAAGTTGTGGAATAATCCGGCGTTGGTTTCGAAAAATTAAAATTGTAACTCAAACTCAAATTCCACGGAATAGCTAAGTCTTGCTGCTTAGCGTCGTCGTAAAGAGTAATGTAATCTTTTTTCTGGAAAGCGTTGAATCCTTCCTCCTGCTGTTTGCTTTCTTTAGGTGGAGGCGTTGCGCTCTTAAATTTCTCGCCGCTTAGGGTGGTTGAAACGGAGAAATTGAAATTTGTCAGACGAAACAATCCCTTCCCTTTCGATGCAAGAAATTGATTTACCTTTTGATAATTCACGTAACCGTTATTAACCGAATGCGTTTGGTCGTAAAATGTGTAAGAAGATGATCCGGAAAAACTTAGTAAGTCGCCAACTTGAGTCCGGTAACTCAGATTCAAATCGGAAAGCCTCAAGCTATCGGCGGCAAAGTTGTAACCTAAACTCGCATTCAAATTCAGCAGTTGAATTTTCTTCTGCTCTTTGGTTGTGTCGCTCGCGCTTTTCGCCATCTTAATTTCGAAAATATTTCCGAGAGAGAAACTCAAACTCTGGCTTTCGCTGTTAGGTACCCCGCCGAAAACTTCATTCTGAAATTTATCGTATCTAACAATCTTACCGTCAATAGTTTTATACGAATCGTAGTAACCCCAGCTGTCGTTGGAAAAGTTCGGCTGAAATGAATATGAAATAGACGGCATAAGTGTGTGACAGAAAGATTCAATTCCAAGAACATTGGGATTAAATATGCCGTACATTCTTGTCGATGCACTTACACCCAGACTAAATGTACGCACCATATTTATTTCGTTAACCGGCGTAGTTTTCAGCGAGTCATGCCTTATCGCAGCACCTGTAAGAGAGTCCACCGTTTCGTACGTGGCATCTTCAATCTTAGATCTTTTGTTGTACCATTTTTCAATGTAATTAATATTTGGAGAAATACTGAAGTAGCCTATCTTTGGCGAAGCGTTTACTGTTATGGTGTGCTGGAAGCCGCCGCGAATATTAAGCACGCCGCCAATTTTGTTTCTGTTGTTTGTAAACTGTCCGCTGTAAGTGTAGCCAATCAGCTCGTACCATTTCGGATCTGACAAGGATTGCGAATCATCGCTCCGGAATGGATATGTAATCGATTTCGAAAAACTAACGTTGGGCAAAGTTTCGTAAACATCTCCGGCGTTCTTCGACGTTCCAACTGATTGAGTACGGCTGTAATTTAAAGTTAAGCTGCTACCGGATTCATCCCACCGCTTATTGAAAGTTGCATTCGAAACAATATTTTGCGAAAGTAGATCGTTATAGCTAATACTATTGTTAGCAAGGTAATTCGATGAAAGAAATTGAAGATTAACATCTAATCGTTCTGTCGGAGTTAATTGCTGATTATGATACCACGACAGATTCCAGTCAGTTTGATTCGTTCTGCTTGGATCGTTGTTTTCACCGATTTTAATTTTAGAATATCCTCCGGTTAGCGCTCCCGAAAAATTGTAGCGTTCGGCGTACCTGTATCTTCCATGTAATCCGTACCCGCCTTTAGTATAGTAGTCACCGGTTAAAGTCATGTCCATGTAATCGCTGATTGCCCAGAAGTAACCGAAGTTTTTGAAATATTGCCCGCGGTTATTTTCTTCGCCATAAGTCGGAATGATTATACCGGAGCGCCGTCCCGTTTCATTCGGAAAAACTGCAAACGGTAAAACGATTGGCAGAGGCACACCGCCGACGTACATCATAATCCATCGCGCAATAATTTTATCTTTTTGAATTACTTTCATCTCGCTAGCTGTAAAGTAAGTATCCGGCGTGTCTTTTTCGCAAGTGGTGAACATTCCGTTTTCAATGAAGTAAGTATTCTTATCAAGCTTCTTAACTTTTTCGCCTTCGTAACGTTTGTCGGTTTCTTTATTCTTCGCCATAGAAATGAAACCGCTTTGATTCTTGAAATTGTATTTCAGTCGAGTTCCTTCGTACGCATCTTTTCCCTCAACCAATCGCGGAGTCTCTTTCAATTTTACTTTTGCGGTATCGGACGTGTCTTTAATTCCAAACGCTTCAAGTTCATTGCTCTGATAATCGACGAAAATAATTCCACTCTTGAGATCGGTGTCTTTGTATTTCAGTTCGCCGGTACCGTAAAGATTCATTTTTTTCTTTTGAACATCGAAGATGAGCGAGTCGGAAGCCGATGCATTGATCACCGCATCAACATCATATTTCTTTTTAGTTTTAGTCGAATCGGTTTTTAGGGTTGAATCCGGTTTTGCCGCGTTGAGCTTTGGTGCGGAACGGACGGACGAAGTGGTGTCTTCTTGTTGCGCGAACAAAAAGGTGCATGCAAAAATTAATATCACGGAGAATACATGCTTCATCGATCGATTAGTTTTGTTCCGGTTTTGCCGGCAAAGTTACGATTTATAAAACACAAGTGCCGATGCACCTTTTATGCCGGCATCGTTTTTCAATTTTGCCGGCTTCACTTTAATTCTGCTTCTGAACGGTTTCATTACGCGATCCTTCAGTGCGGATTCAACAGAATCAAATAAAAGTTTTCCGAAACCGGCAACGCCGCCGCCGATAATTACATTGGTAATATCAAGTACGTTGACAACCGAAGTAAGCGCGTAACCAAGTTTTGTACCGGTGTCAATAATTACGGATTGAGAAAAGTCGTCGCCGTTTTCCGCCGATGAATGTATCAACTTTGGCGTAAGCAAATTAAAATCATCTTTGATAATTCCGTAAAGCTGTGAATCTTGCCGGTCAACGATCTGCGTTTTCACTCTTTCGATTAGGTAATTGTTGCCAATGTAGGCTTCGATGCATCCGATTGAACCGCATTTACATTGGCGCCCCATCGAATCAATCGTCACATGACCAAGTTCGCCCGCGCCGCCGGTTTCTCCGCGGTAAATTTTCCGGTCGATAATTATTCCGCCGCCGACGCCTGTGCCGAGAGTGATCATAATAAAATTTTGATAGCTTTTCCCCGCGCCGTAAATCATTTCACCAATCGCCGCTGCGTTCGCATCATTCTCGACAAAAACATCACACTGAAATTCTTTCTTCAAAATTTCTCCTAACGGCACTTTACCCCATCCCGGAAAGTTCGGAGGATTTTCTACAACACCTTTTTTCAAGCTAACCGCACCCGGCGCACCGATACCAATCCCGTAGTTTTTCACTTTTGCTGATTCCAAAATTTGGCGAGTACCGTTAATAATCTGTCGAATAACCGCATCGGGTCCTTTGTCCGCATTGCTATCAACAGAAATTTTTTTCAGAATTTTCCCTCCATGATCGACGATCCCAATTTTTAGCGCTGTGCCGCCAAGATCAATACCGATCCCTATTTTCTTCTTGGTCATGTTTTTCTCTCTAATTAAAAATTTTATCAACGATTGTAATTTCATCCGGGTAAGCCAAATTTCCGAATGGTGTGCCCACTATGGGACGTGCCAACAATTTCAAATTTGATGTTGAGTTTTTTACACCTTCAATTTGAAGAAGCAGCATTAAAACGTCGTCAATACTTTTGTCCTTAAATGATTTTGCGATATCAAATTCAATTCTGATCGGGATTAAAACCGTTTTTCCCTTACCGGGTACAAACACCGGCTCGTTAATATTTCCTTTCACCGTTTCTTTATTATTTAACAACAGTCGCCATGGAAAAGAAATTAATGTCAAATCTGTTCTGGGATAACTGCCGCTTCCGTCGTTCAGATTTTTTGCTTCAACGTTGAGCAGAAACGTTAAAGGTAAAGTACCCTTTGCCAATCCGGCGGTAAGTTTCAGCATTTCAATCGAAGAAAAATCTCTTATATTTTTTTTATCAGATAGAAAGATTCCGGCGACACGATAATCAGTTGCCGAATCAATTCTGTATTTCAAACGGGAAACGTTTTGAACAGTCTGCAGAACGCTGCATCCCGCTAAAATTAACAAAGCAAAAAAAACTAGAAATACTTTTCGCAAGTTTTTATTGATTCCTCGATTTTTTGAATTATCAACTCTGCAACCCGCAAAGCTTTCAAACCGTCTTTGCCGCTTACAACCGGGCGCTCGCCTTTTGCAATCGCATCCACAAAAGATTCTAATTCAAGTTTCAGCGCGTTAACTTCCTTAAACTCGGGCTGTTCATAAACTACCGCTCTCCGTCTATCGCCTACGCCCATTTCGCCAAATGATATAAATGAGTTTGCCGGCATCTGATCCGGTGGAACGAGACGGAATACTTCTGAAACGCCGGTTATGAAATCCAAAGAGATGTAAGCGTCGCGTTGAAAGATTCTCATCTTTCTCATTTTCTTTTGTGAGATTCGGCTTGCAGTTACGTTTGCAACCGCGCCGTTCTCAAATTCAATTCTTGCGTTGGCGATATCAAGATTATCCGAAACAATTGCAACACCGCTGGCACTTACGTTTTTCACTTCACTTTTTACCAAGCTAAGAATTATGTCTATATCATGAATCATCAGGTCGAGAACAACTGCAACGTCTGTACCGCGCGGATTAAATTGCGCCAAGCGATCAGTCTGAACAAACAGCGGATTGAGATGATATTTTTCTAGAGAAATTAACGCCGGGTTAAATCGCTCTATGTGACCGACTTGAAGCGTCAGATTTTTTTCGTCGGCAATTTTAATCAGTTCTTCCGCTTCCCAAATGTGTGTCGTGATCGGTTTCTCGACAAAAACATGTTTCTTAGCGGCTAACGCTTCTTTCACCAATTCGTAATGGGCGCTGGTCGTAGCAACAATATCAACCGCATCAACTGCATCAAAAAGTTTCGGCAAACTATCGAAAGATTTTATTTTGAATTCCTCTCCAACTTTTTGCGCTACGGAAAAGTCTTTATCGTAAACGCCGACGAACTCGCAATTTTCAATTTCCTTAAAAAGTTTTGTATGAATCTTTCCCAGATGCCCTGTGCCGATCACACCGATTTTTATACGCTTCGACGAATCATTCTGGTTCATAACGCTCCGGTATTAATTTTCTTGTATCCGATAACTTTTTCATAACCGCCTTTTTCCGGTGTTGCGTAATAAAGAAAGATGTAGTACTCCGCATCAGTCTCGAAAAAATTTCCTTCCAAAATTTCCCAATTGATATTTTCCACGTGGTCGCCCACAACGTTACCGGTTACGTACTGGTAATCATAAACGCCGCGCTTCAACTCAATGGAAAGATTCATCATTCCTTTGTCATCGTACATTTCATATTCAGGCAGCACGCGCCAGTTGTTAAAAGCGCCGACTAAAAAAATCGACGACTTGACATCATCAGGCGAGCGTAATTTGAAAACAACATTCATGTAACCGGCATATTCGTTTTTGAAATTCATCAAAAGCGAACCGCCGTAAAAATCTCTTCCCTCTTTTGTAAAGAGATTTGAAGTTTCAATGTTGCCGAATTTTGCATTCACAGTCGGCGTACCATACTTGCCGATATCGCGAAGATCAGTCTCGCGGTACCGGTTACCGGGGTGAAGATTTCTGGCAATGAAAGAGAATTTGTTCGATGCGTTCCATTCGTAAAATCTGTCTTCCGTATAATTGATTCTATCTATAACTATCGGATAATACATTTTGCGGTTCTGAATAATCACGACCTTCTTAACATTTGACGGGAACAATGTATCCGGCAAAGTGAAATTAGTCCGAATCGAGATTGATCTTTGAAGAACGGCAAATTTTGAATTGTCTCCCTGCAACCCTTCACGAGCTACCTCAACGTTTAAATTCACAAACGGCTTCACAACAAAAAATCTTCCAGAGTCGTAAACTATATTTCTGTTGTTCGAATCAACGATAAAAAACTTCCAGTTGCCGGAGTAAGGAAAGTTTACGTTGTTGTTGGGAAATGATCCGGAATAATGATAATGTGCGCCTCTGATTGTAATAGGCAAATTATCAAACCAAATATTGTACTCGGTGTTGTAAAGCGGATTTAAAAGAAATGCGCTGTCGTAAACATTCCAATCGGAATCGCAAAAGCGGAACACAATAGAAAGATTCGGCATGTTATCGGATTGAACATCGAACTCGATGGTTATTAAGTTTTTGGTTTTCTCCGAAAGATCCAATACCGGGAAAGATGTCTGATCGTGATTCGAATAAACTCTTAAACTCTTGATCTGAAAACCGGCAGAAAAAAAATCCGTTCTCGTGAGAAAGAGCACCGCAATCAGCGCGAAAAGGAATCCAGGTAACCTTAGAATATTTCGACGCATTTTATCGAATTATAAGGGACAAAAATTTTGTAGGGTTTTTCATCACGGTTCGATTCCAACAAAAGACCGTCATCGTACGCCTCAAGAAGCGTTCCTGTTTTGAAAACAATCTCGTAGAAAGTAGGATGATCAACTTTCTCGTTCCCGTAAACAACGCCGTAATTCTCCAGCATCGTGATGTTGAGGGTTTTACTCTTAAAATTATTCCAATCGATTTTCATTTTACCGCCCAGATGGTTACTGTTTTCGTTACTGTAAGTGAATCAAATGCATTCAAAAAGTAGGTAAAAATAGATTCTTTTCCAATCGAGAAAGGATTGCATGGTGGCAAAACGAACTAGAACAAGATTAAGAACAAGAGCATGTGCAAGAAAACTATCTAACTCGTGTTCTTGATCTTGATCTTGATCTTGCTCATGCTCTTGTTTTTATTTTATTTCTGATTGACCGTGATATCGCCGCCGGTGCTTTCCAGTAGCAAGTCTTCACCGCCGCCGTTTAGTTCGGCAGAGCTGAAACCGCGTTTAACTTCAAGCGATTTCGAATTTTGAAAATTGTTATCGATGTCTCCGTGACTTTCGAATTAGGCTTTAGCTTTAAAACCTGCTGGAAGCCGGAATAGTTACGCCGCAGCAAGAATTATTTTTTTACCTTCCGTGAAAAACTTAAATTTGGGGCGTTCATTGTGGACTTAGAGGAAAACTTGATAAAACTTTTTGTTGTCTTTATCGGCGGAGGGCTTGGAAGCGTCTTCCGTTATTGGATTTCAACTTATGCATCAAAGCATCTTCCGTTATTCTTCCCTTTCGGTACATTGTTGGTTAATATTCTCGGAAGTTTCATCCTTGGTCTGATGATTTTCGGCTGGGATGAAAAAGGTTTGATCAGCCCAACGATAAAATTATTCATCGGCATAGGTTTTTGCGGCGGGTTAACCACCTTCTCAACTTTTTCTCTTGAGACATTTAATCTTATCAGAGGTGCCGAATTTCTTCTTGCCGGATTAAATATTTTGGTTAATGTTCTGTTTACTCTTGTCGGCATCTACATTGCTTACTTAGTTACGAGGTGATTTATGAAAATAGAAGGTGAAGCAAAACTATTAAGAATTTTTATCGGCGAGACGGATATAATTTCGCATGTGCCGGTTTACGAAAAAATTGTTAACGAGGCGAGAAAACAAAACCTTGCCGGCGCAACGGTTTATAAAGGCATTATGGGATTCGGAGGCAACAGTAGAATTCACCGCGCAAAATTTTTGGAGATGTCCGAGGATTTGCCGCTCGTAATCGAAATTGTTGACGAACAAAAAAAGATTGAAGATTTTATCCCAACTGTTCAACAAATTTTTGAAGAAGCTAATTGCGGCGGCTTAATTACAATGGAAAAAGCCGAGATAATCAAATACACAGCAAACAAAAGATGAACATAAAATCATTTCTGCACTCCCTCGTTCTCATTTCCGTGATGTCGTTTCTTTTCATCAGCAATGTTTCGGCGCAAAACAAATATGATTTCAGTCAGTTCTGGAATGAGTCCCTAACATTTGCGCAGCAGCCGATTCACTGGCAAGGCAACGATTGGCTGAAACTCGGCGTCGGAACTGCAACAGTTTTGGCTATCACACAAATCGATCAACCGATAAAAGATGTAGCACTTAGGAATCAGTCACAAATAAATTCGTTTCCGGTTAAAGCTGGAAAATTCTACGGTGAGATTTATCCTGCAGCAATCGTTGCCGGCGGATTTGGACTGTACGGCTACTTAGTGGATAATCAAACGTCAAAAAAAATTGCATTTGAAACGGTTCAAACAGTTTTGTACGCTGGAGCGATTACTACATTTCTGAAAATTGCACTCGGAAGAGCGCGCCCGTTCACCGACAAAGGTATTGCAACGTTCAGACCATTTTTACCGTTCAATGATGATTATCATTCGTTCCCTTCCGGTCATGTAACGTTAGCTTTTTCTTTATCAACAGTACTTGCAAACAATGTAGACCCAGACTGGCTAAAAATTTTAATTTACGTACCGGCAGTTGTTACATGCGGCTCGCGTGTTTATCAAAATGTACATTGGACTTCGGATGTTCTTGCCGGAGCCGCTATTGGTTATTTTGTAGGGACATGGGTTTCGAACACACATGAAAAAAACGAACCAAGCCGGGTAACGTTTGATTTTCCTTTTTCAATTAAAATCGCTCTCTACTAATGAACAACGGCAGCATTAAACATTATTTTAAGTTTCCATCAAAAGAATTTTTGGGGAATTATCTTTTTATTTTCGAACAGGAATAATTAATTTTCGCACCAATCGAGTTTCAATAAGGTGACTAATGAGTAAAATACTTTTCAAGAAACAGCTGAGCAAGGACGTTTTTCTAATGAGACTTCACGCTCCGCTCATTGCTGAAGAAAGAAGCGCAGGCCAATTTATAATACTTCAGGTAAACGAAGACTATGGTGAAAGAATTCCGTTGACTATTGCTGACGCAGATATGAAAGAAGGAAGCATCACAATTATTTTTCAAGTTGTCGGTAAAAGCACAACGCTACTTTCCGAACTTAACCAAGGCGACGACATTCCTACATTGGTTGGTCCGCTCGGACGCCCGACTCATATCGAAAATTTTGGAACGGTTGTTTGTGTCGGAGGCGGTATTGGCGTTGCACCGCTCCACCCGATTGCTCAAGCTCTGAAAAATGCCGGCAATCATGTTATAACGATCATCGGCGCACGAACAAAAGATTTGATCATACTTGAAGAAGAAATGAAATCGATTGCCGACGAATTTATTCTTTGCACCGACGACGGCAGCTACGGTCGCAAAGCGCTCGTTACCGAACCGCTGAAAGAAATTTGTGAACGGAATCCGAAACCGAACATGGTAATTGCTATCGGTCCCCCGATCATGATGAAATTCTGTTCCGAAACCACTCGGCCGTACGGAGTTTTTACACAAGTTTCGCTGAACACAATTATGGTTGACGGCACCGGTATGTGCGGCGGCTGTCGCGTAAATATCGGTAAGGAAATAAAATTTGTTTGCGTTGATGGACCGGAATTCGACGGGCACAAAGTTGATTTCGATAACATGATGGCACGATTGAATTCATACAAAGAAATTGAACGTGCAGCGCACAATTGTTATCTCGAAGCCGAGATAAAAGCTAAGGAGGCACTGCAATGAACTACCGCACTCTAGAAGAATTATCGAACGATGCCAAAAAATTAATTGCTGATTATGTTTCGCGAATCGATGACATGAAAGCGAAAGAGAGAACAAAAATTCCCGCTCAGGAAATGCCGGCACAGGATCCGGAAGTTAGAAGTCATAATCTTGAAGAAGTTGCTCTCGGCTACACAATGGAACAAGCGCGAATTGAAGCGATGAGATGCATTCAATGCGTAAAGAAAACTTGCGTAGAAGACTGCCCGGTAAAAATTGACATACCAAGATTTATAAATCACATCGCTCACGAAGAATTTCAAGATGCAGCCGATGTTATAAAAGAAGCGAGTCTGCTTCCGGCAATTTGCGGAAGAGTTTGTCCGCAAGAAACACAGTGTCAGTCAAACTGTGCCGTAGGAAAAGCTTTGAAGGATGTTGATAAATCCGTTGCTATTGGAAGACTGGAACGATTTATTGCGGATTGGGAACGCGCGACCGGAAAAATTGCCGTACCCGAAGTGAAACCGGAGACCGGAAAAAAAGTTGCAGTGGTTGGAAGCGGTCCTGCTGGTTTGGTTGTTGCCGCCGACTGCAGACGCGAAGGTCATCACGTAACGGTATTCGAAGCATTTCACAAATTAGGCGGAGTACTACGGTATGGAATTCCTGAATTCAGATTACCAAATGATATAATTGATAAAGAGATCGAAACTTTAACAGCAATGGGTGTTGAATTCAAAACTAATTTTGTAGTTGGCAAAACAAGAAAACTAATGGACTTGATTAACAAAGACGGTTACCACGCAGTGTTTGTAGGTACCGGCGCCGGACTTCCTCTGTTCATGGGAATCGAAGGTGAAAATTTGGTTGGAGTTTTTTCTGCGAATGAATATTTAACTCGCGCCAATCTGATGCGCGCGTTTGAAAAAGGAAAAGCCGACACGCCTATATATCCTTCCAAAAACGTAGCTGTACTTGGCGGCGGAAACGTCGCAATGGATTCGGCAAGAATGGCAAAGCGTCTCGGTGCGGAAAATGTTTATGTAGTTTACCGCAGAACAGAAAAAGAAATGCCCGCACGGAAAGAAGAAGTTGCGCACGCCAAAGAAGAAGGAATAGAATTTTATTTTCTTCAGAATGCAAAAAGAATTTTGGGCGACGACAAAGGCAAAGTGAAAGGAATGGAATGTTTGCGCTACGAACTCGGCGAACCGGATGAGAGCGGCAGACGCCGTCCAGTAGTTGTTCCCAATAGTGAGTTCGTTCTTGATGTTGACACGGTTATAGTTGCAATCGGCAATAGCAGCAACCCGCTTATCAGTCAAACAGCACCGGAAATAAAAGTTAACAAGTGGGGTAACATTTTGGTTGACGAAACTCAAAAAACTTCCGCCGATAGAATCTTTGCCGGCGGCGATATCGTTCTCGGTGCAGCAACAGTAATATTAGCTATGGGAGAAGGAAGGCGAGCCGCATCGGCAATCAATAAAATGTTAGCAGAAGAAATTGAAAAAGAAAAAGCTGGAATGAATTAATTTATGGTAGAGGCTGTCTTTTATGTTGAAAAGCAAATCCTCATTTTCAATAGTTGAGTTGAGAGTTAAAACTCTTAGCTCTTTTTTTATTAATGCCCTATTCCCCAAAAGCCCGCATAGCTAAAAATAGCTTCATAAAAAAATTATCATTAATTTTATAACAGATGAAAAGCAAAGAAGAACATATCCGATATTGGTTAATTCAAGCCGAAGACGATTGGGAAGCAGTTGATGCTTTATTAAAAGGGAAGAAAAATCTCCAATCTTTGTTTTTTGCACATCTTGTTATTGAAAAAATATGTAAAGCATTGTGGATAAAGTACAATCAGACAAATATTCCCCCGAAGACACATAATCTCAATTTTCTTTTATCCCAAACACCTCTACCATTATCTGATGAGCAAAATGAATTTTTACTTAATTTGAATCGCTTCCAATTAGAGGGAAGATACCCTGAATACATAACAAAAATGCAGCAGATTTGTAATTATGATTTTACTCATGAAATGATAGCTAAAACAAAAGAGATTAAGCTATGGCTCCAAGAGAAAGTGCAATAAAAACAGCGACCGATTTTGTAAGTGAATGCCGTTCAAGAGGACTTTCGTTTTACAAAGTATTTTTATTCGGTTCATATGCGAAAGAAAATGCTTATGAATATTCCGATATTGATTTACTTCTTATTTCGGATCAGTTTACAGATAATGTTTTTGAAAATCTAAAGCTCTATTCTAAAGTTAATATCAAGTATCCAATAATAGAAACTCATCCTTATCCAACGAGAGATTATTTATCTGGAAATGATTTTATAAAAGAAGTTGAGAAGGAAAGTATAGTTATTGCGTAGCGTGACTTACCTTTTTTCTACTTTGAATCTTCCTTTTCCCACCTTCTATCATTGCTTCAATACTTAGATGATAATCAAGTCCCGGCCATTCAATGCCGGTTTTTCTAAAGATGAAATGACAATTCTCAATTTGTTCTACTGTGGCATTTTTTAGTTTTGGATACCTGTGTAGATTCTATTTTAAATACGTTACCCCCTTCAGCAATTCTGTTTGTGTAAGCAGTGTAGTATTACCAAAAAAGAAATGTATTACTATGAAGCTTTGCCAAAGTTGTAGGTGATCTCATCTAATGATTCAATTTTCTTTGATGCATTCTTGAATTTTATTTTTATTAAACCCCGCCAACTTTTCCCTCTATAATTTTAAGTCAGTTAATTTCTCTTTCAGCTGTAGGATGTTCAACCCGTCGAGGGAGATTGAACATCCCTACCCATAAATTATTTATATGTGTCCTTTCCTACGTCTAATAAATCTTTAAGCCGTTCTATCTTGTAACCGGATTGTTTTGAAACATCAACAAGTTTTTTGAAGCACAGATAACTTTGATCAAACTCTTTGGTTTTCTCTTCAAAGTAATCTTTCTTCTTCTTTGGTTTGCCTTCGGCTTTCATAAGCGATAAGCCGGATAATGTGAACAGCCACTCGAGCAATTCTTCAAAATTCTCCTTGCTGAAGTACAACACGTTTTCATATTGGTTCACACCGAGATACTTGTGCACATTTTTATCGTTCAACATTGATAAGAAACTGTTTTGCGGGCAATCGCTTTGATCGACCGGAGAAAGAACTTTATTTTCTTTCTTGAAAACATCCGGTATTTCAGACGGCTGCTGTTGAAAAATGTTAAGCAAGCTGATGCTGCGGTAAATGTCGTGATCGCTTCTACCAAATTTCTGCAAAATCTTTTTAACAGGTGTGTCAAAAAGCAGCGCTTCGACATAATTCTGCTGGTTCACACTTCCCTTCTTGGCAAACAAACCTTTCATTGTAGAAATGATCAACCACAGCATAAAGATGATTGAGTTTTCATGGTAGTTCGTATCTCGCGAAACGCGAATTGCTTTGTGCACAGCAACAAACGCCGGATTTTTTTCGAGATCATAATTATCATCTATCAAACGATTTAACTTTCTTACGGAAACAATCTGCTCTTCAAACAACTCGATCACCGGTTCAATCTCGGCTTTCAAATCAAAATGTTTAACCACTGCTTTCAGCAGTTTTGAATATTTTTTTTCAATGAATTTTATTTGGTCTTTTTTACTCTTCTCAGTTTCTTCAACAATACATGTTTTTATGAAACCATCCAGAGATTCTTCGTCAAACATTTTTTCAAATGCGGAATGGATCGGTTCCAGAAGCATTTCTTGCCGCGCTCGCTCCATGTTGGCAGTGCCGCCGCCGGAAAGTTTTTCCGACAACTTTTTCCATGTGCCGTCCGAATCGTACACTTCACGCCAATCCAGATAGACGAGATACTTGAATGCACCGAGCTCAATGAAGAATCCGTTGCGTGCGATATCGCTGCCGGATCTCAAATACTCCAGATTAGAAATGTGCTCGCGGAAAATGTAATAATGTTTTGATGATGGATTGACGCCGAGCGCTTCTGCTATTGTTCTGGTTTCAATTCGTTTATCATTGTTGCTGCCGATAAGTTTTTGGGATGAATGGAATATGTTTCCTGTAGTCTGCTCATACTTGTTGTTGAAAAATATCAACGCCCTTTCACCATGCTCGCTGTTGGTGTAGGCATAAACATTTTCGTTTAAGTTTCCATAGCCGTCGTAAAAATCGAACAGCCAGAAGTTGTTAACTTGACTGAATAGGTACCGCTTCTTCATCAAAGGGAAAATTTCTCGTGCATGACGGTCAATCAGCCATTGATTCGGTGTTTCATGATAGTACGCCCGCTGATATTCCATCCCATATTTTTCAGTGTAACCTTCTATTTGCCCGTGCGCAAACATTGGCAGACCAGGCAACGTAACCATCAGCGTGCACACGCCGAAATATTTGTCCTCGGTACCGAATTGTTTTATCGCGGTTTCTTCGTCGGGATTGCTCATAAAATTTACGTACCGTTTCAAAATTTCCGGTTCGAACTCAAGCGTGTTGGAAATCAGGTCGCGGTACTTTGCATTTTCTTCTTTCATCATCATGTGCATGAACGCTGAATTATAAACGCGGTGCATACCGAGCGAGCGGACAAAGTAACCTTCCATTAGCCAGAAAGCTTCTGCAAGTAAAAGAGTGTTAGGCATTTCGGAATTGATGCGATCAACAACTTCGCGCCAAAATTCTTCCGGAAAAACACGATCGAATTCCTCGCGCGTCATTGCGTAATCTGAACGCGAAGGTATGTCGCCGCCGCGTCCCGGCTCGGGATACCAGAGACGCGAGAAATGCCGCTTCGTCAAAGTCATCGCAGCATCAAAACGGATGATAGAAAACTTTCTCGCCACGTCAAATATTTTTTGTATTACCGCTTCACGTACGTCTTGACGAATCATGTTCAGTTGCGCCGTATCATTCCACGGCATGTTGGTGCCGTCGTTACCGTGATAGATGTAACGATGTTCGCCGGTTCGATTATCTATTCGCTGAAAGACAACTGCAGCATCGCTTCTGCTCCAATAACCGTCTTCAATTCTCAATTGAACTGAAGGATCTTCAGAAAGATTCGGACCCGTAAAACTGTAATTCGGGAACGGCGGATAAGGAGATTGAATAAAATATTCGGGATGTTCAACAACCCACTTCGAAAAAATTCCGGTATGATTTGGAACCATGTCGCTTGCAAGACGAATGCCTCGCGCTTGAGCGCGCGCGTTCAAATTGTTGTAAGCGTCTTCGCCGCCGAGATCCCATGCTATTTGATAATCGTATAGAGAATAAGCGGACGAAACGGCATCAATATTTCCCATGATATGTTTTATTCTTTTTGATGCGCTGCTTCGTTCCCAGATTCCAATCAGCCATAGTCCGTTGAAATTCCATCGTGCAAGTTGATCAAGCTCTTCGTCCGGTATTTGATCCAGAGTTCTGATATGTCTTCCGTATTTTTTTGAAAGTTGATCGAGCCAGACGTAAGTGTTCTTTGCAAGTACAACAACTCTCGGCATCCAATCGGTATCTTGCGTGAACCGTTCCGGCTCGTCATAATCCCGTGTGCTGTCGAGCGCGTATTTGTAACCGGACTTTCCAAGCATTAAAAAATCAGCATCGCCAAATCCGCCTTTGTATTGAGGTGCAATTGTTGGCGCTCCGCCTCCTCCGGTTCCTTCAAAAACAGAATCTTCTTTCATCAAGTCTTTACTGCTCAGCAATCGCTTCAAGAATTTTTCGTCAAGAAGGATTCCAAATTTTTCGCGGATGAAATCAAGCTGAGCTTCAATGCTTTCGGGATGAGTTAATATCGGAGTTTTGAAGAGTGAAAAGATGTCCTGGTTGTACGGACCAAACTTTTTCTCCGATTGGAAGAATAAATCAAGCTCGACCAAAACACGTTTGTAAAGTTCTTTTTCAGAGAAATAATTTTCGTCAAACAACTCTATCAATTTTTTATTTGCCGGATTAAAATTTGCAATGTGAAGAAGTATCAGCTCTTCAACTGTAATCTGCGTGTTGGAACGGTCGGCAGTAAACGAATTCAGATAATCAAATGTGTTGACGTGACCTTTAAAAACTTCTGTTGACGGAAAGAGCGAGACGAATTCGAACAAAACCTTGCGCGTGTTCTCTTCGCCGACTGACTGGTTGAGATGATTAATGGCTTTTTCAAAAACTCCGGGATTGACATGCGTTTCATATAATCGGAAAAGAAAATGGTAAATCTCGTCTATCAAACCGGCGGCGTTAACTTGTCCGTTCGTAACGCGTTCTTTAGCCTCACGCTTCGCATTTAACTTCTGAACAAACCGTCGCACACTTTTGAAATTCGCCAACACAATGTTTCCGTTGATCGAAAAAAGTTCTTCATCGACTTCATATTTTTTTCTAACGTTTCCGGCAATGTGAAATTCAAATTTCGGAGACTGCACACCAAAACTGAATTCTACATTCTTTAGGGTTATTTTTGTTTGACTTTGTTTCTGTATTGTCATAATGGATTCTTACTTGAAAATTTCTTCTTGAATTCCGTATTCTTCTTTTTTTTCTGAGACATGGTTAAAAGTATTCTTTTTGTATAATCCAAATGGTAGGTTTATTTCTTTTCCGTCGAGCAGGTCCTCGACGGTTATAATTTGTATTTTGTCGATGCGTTTACCGTAGTTGCTTTCATCAAAGTGACCTTGTTGTTTGGCTTCTTTAATCATCGGTTGCGTAACTGAACTGGCAAAACAAACAAAAACACCGAGGTCCACCTCTCTCTTGTTAACCACTTGTATAAACTCGCGAATATTTTTGACGTTAACATTACCGCTTTTGACTTCAATCAACACAATGCCTTTTTTCTTTTCAGCCATTTTTTCAAACGCAATATGACCATCCCATCCTCCGTCGGCGGTCAGTTTAGGATTCAAAACGCCTCCTAACATGACCTCTACAATCCATTCTTGAAAACCAAATCTTCCCTTTCTAACATTACTTGCTAATTCACGAGCTGAAGCAATATCCCGTGGAAATCCAGCGATCTCAATTTCTTCTTTTAACTTTTTTGCACGATGTTCTGGTTTAGATTTGGTTACCCGGTCAATGATAAGTTTGATTGCCAAATGCGAAATATCAGCGCCGATCCAACTTCTTTTCAATGTTTCCGCTGCCGAAATTGTTGTCCCGCAACCACAAAAGAAATCAGCAACCAGATCTTTTGGATTGGAAGAAGTTTTTAATATCCGTTCCAGCAATGCTTCCGGCTTTTGAGTTGGATAGCCAAGCGATTCATTTCCAGAAGCTTGTTCTATATCGTTCCAATCATTGGTAATCAACCTCCCTTGGGAATCATCGAGATATTTTTTGTACTGAGGGACTGCTCCTTTTTTTAATTGAACAACCAAACCTTCCGCATAAGCTTTCTTCATTCTATCTTTAGTCCAGCGCCACACTCTGGTAACTCCCAAAAATTCATAAGTCAAATTTGGTCGATTATCATTGGGATTAAGAAGTGGCAACAATCTGTACCTTCTGCCATCTTTGTCAACATACTTATATGCTTTCTCAACATAGATATCATCCAGAGGCATAAATATTTTATTAAAAGTAAATTTATCGCTCATTGTATACCTGAGAATAACATCTCTACAGTTTGGTATATTATTGATAGAATGACTTTTGGGATTTGACCGTCTCCAACTTATTTCGTTCCTATAGTTTTTCACTCCGAAAATTGAATCACAAACCATTTTTAGATAATGACTCATCGTCGGATCACAATGAAGATAGAAACTGCCGGTTTCTTTCAAGACTTTATGTATGTAATAAATACGGATTGCCATCGTGGTCAAATATGATACCGCACTTTGAGAAATATTAATTTCATCGAGTGTCTTGAGTAATTTATAAAGATCGAGGTTAAGTTCTTTGATTTCTTCAAGTGTATCTAGATAGGAAACGTTACTCCATGTATCAGCGAACGCTTCCTTTTGCGCTTTCACATCCTTTAAGTCGATATCCTCGAAAAGAATATTGTAATCTCTCTTCGAATTAAAAGGCGGATCGATATAAATTAAATCGATGAAGCCTTGTGGGTGTTCTCTGTATAATTCTTTTAAAACATCCAGACAATCACCAAAGTAAAGTTTTTTCACAGTTGTCCCCTCTCGCAAAATTTTGATCTTAATATAATCAATTGCACCTTATCATTAAATAAGAAGAGAGTTGTTCAACAAAGCCGGCGGTTATTTTGATTCTCACACATCATTCAACTATTTTTAGCACAAAATTAAAACGGCACTATGGCACTAACTCCTTTAATGGCGCAATATTCCAAGATCAAAGAAAGTTACCCGGATACAATTTTGCTTTTCCGTATGGGAGATTTTTTTGAGACTTTCGAAGAAGATGCAAAGATTGCATCGAAAGTTCTTGGAATTACTTTGACCAAACGTGCCAACGGTGCTGCCGAAGACGTTCCACTCGCCGGTTTTCCGCATCATGCTATCGATAATTATTTGCCGAAACTTGTGCGCGCCGGTTACCGCGTGGCTGTGTGCGAGCAGATGGAGAATCCCAAGTTTGCAAAAGGAATAGTTAAGCGCGATGTAATTGAGGTCGTCACTCCCGGTGTCGCAATTTCCGATAAACTTCTTGACCACAAAAAAAATAATTATCTTCTTTCAATTTATGTTGAAGAAGATATTGCCGGAATTTCTTTCTGCGATATCTCCACCGGCGAATTTTCCACTTACGAAATCAACCGATCGGAAATTGCGCAGCAGCTCGGTTCAATAAATCCGTCCGAAGTTTTGATACCGAAGAAATTGAAACAAGAGCTTGAACCGATCATTCAGAAGTCTGTCCCGTCATGCCGTATCACAAAAATTGATGACTGGATTTTCAATTTCGATTACAGTTCAGAACTTTTGATGAATCACTTCAACACAAAAACTTTAAAGGGATTCGGCATTGAAACATTTCACGCCGCAATTTGTTCTGCCGGCGCTGCGCTAAATTATTTACGCGAGACTCAGAAAGCAAATCTAACGCACATAAACAAAATCGCTCGGCACAATCCGTCGGATTATATGCTGCTTGATTATTCAACGAAGCGAAACCTTGAAATCATGTTCACGATGCAAGAAGGTGAACGCGAGGGCTCGTTGATTTCCATCCTTGATAAAACCGGCACATCGATGGGCGGAAGAATGCTAAAGAAATGGATTTCGGCACCGCTCAGAAAATTAGAACCGATTATCAAACGTCAGGAATCGATTGAAGCGCTTCTTCAAAATAAAACTCTCAGAAGAAATTTACAGAACGAACTTAAAGAGATTGGCGACTTAGAACGGTTAACGTCAAAAATCTGCACGGGCAGGGTAAATCCCCGCGAGTTGTTAAATCTGAAAACATCACTTAAAAAAATTCCGCTGATCAAACAACTTCTCGATCAAACTTCAATTGATACACTCACAACCATCAATCAAAAGTTGAATTCACTGACCGGCATTGTTGAAGTTATCGAGCGATCAATAACCGACGATCCCCCGCTTGCAATTTCCGACGGCGGTGTTATCCGCAACGGATACAACGCTGAACTTGATGAACTGAGAAACCTTTCCACAAACGCGAAAGATTGGATTGCAGATCTTCAAAAGACCGAACGCGAGAGAACAAAAATTTCGTCGTTAAAAGTCAGTTACAACAAAGTGTTCGGCTACTACATCGAGATCAGCAATGCCAACAAAGACAAGGCGCCGGAAAATTACATTCGCAAACAAACTCTTGTGAACGGCGAGCGCTTCATAACGCCGGAATTAAAAGAATACGAAGACAAAATTTTAAATGCTCAGGAAAACATCGCCAATCTTGAGTTTCAGCTTTTCGATCAAGTCCGCACCACGGTTGCTGCCGAAGCCGAAGCCATTCAAGAGAACGCACGATTGATTGCCATGCTTGATTGCTATCAATCGTTTGCCGAGTGCGCCGAAGAATATAAATATGTTCGTCCCGAATTAAACGACACCGACACAATCGAAATTGTTGACGGTCGTCATCCGGTCGTTGAAAGAATTCTTCCGCCCGGAGAAAAATTTACTCCGAACAGCTGCAAACTTTCATCGGCGGACGAACAGATAATTATTTTAACAGGACCGAACATGGCGGGCAAATCGGTTTATCTTCGCCAAGTCGGTCTCATCGTTCTGATGGCGCAGATCGGTTCGTTTGTTCCGGCTACATCTGCAAGCATCGGTCTTGTCGATAGAATATTCACGCGTGTCGGTGCTAGCGATAACATTTCTGCCGGTGAGTCAACATTTCTTGTTGAGATGCAAGAGACGGCAAATATTTTGAACAATGCGACAAGCAGAAGTTTGATTTTGTTAGACGAGGTAGGACGCGGCACAAGCACATTCGACGGAATTTCCATTGCGTGGGCAATCACGGAATACTTGCATGAGTATCCGAACCTTCCGGCTAAAACTTTGTTCGCAACTCATTACCACGAGCTGAATGAGATGGCAACAATTTTTCCGCGCATCAAAAATTTTAAAGTTGAAGTGCGCGAGTATGGCGATAAAGTGATATTTTTGCACAAGGTTTCCGCCGGTGGTGCCGATCACAGTTACGGTATTCAAGTGGCACAGATGGCGGGACTGCCGCTTTTTGTTACTAGTCGCGCCAAAGAGATTCTCACGAATCTTGAAAGCAAAGAATTAACTCCGTACGAAATCAAAAAAGCGAAACTGGCAAAGCTAAAACAGCAGGACGATTTTCAAATCAGTCTGTTTGAAATGAAAGACGATGAATTGCGAAAACAAATTTCCGATCTCGCGATTGATAAACTGACTCCGCTTGAAGCGCTGAACAAGTTGAATGAACTGAAGAAGAAAGTCAATGAAAAGAAAGATCAATCCCAATAGCACACAGATAGGACAGATTAAACAGATTCGCACAGATCGATCTGCGAAAATCCGTTTGATCAGTTTAATCAGCGTTCTATTTCTCGCCTTTATAGTCGGTGCTTGCGGGAAAAACTATTCTCCGGAACAGAAAGTTTACGTCGCAAAAGTTGAAAAGGAGCGCGCAGAGAAAAACGATTGGATGAAGAACGATCCTTCTTCCCCGTTCAACAGCAAAAGCAAAATTGAATTCCATGATCTAAAATATTTTGATATTGACCCGGCATTTGTATTTCAGAGCAAACTTTACGAGTACAATCCGAAGGACACAATCACGATTTACGGGACAAAAGGCGAGCCGAGAAAAACCGTCCGCTTCGGATATGTTTTAATAGACTACGAGAACCAACGGCACAAAATTAATGTTTATCAAGGAAGTACCGCGACCGGCGAAATTTATTATTCTATTTGGTTCACGGACAAGACAACGAATAACGAATCGTACGGTGTGGGTCGCTACATAGATTTTGAAAAAGTTGACGACCCCAATTATGTTTATCAAATAGATTTCAACACGGCTTATAATCCGTATTGCGCTTACAGTCCGGATTTTTCATGCGCGGTGCCGACAAAAGAAGATTTCATCCCGATCGAAATTAAAGCGGGAGAAAAAAAGTTTCATGATTAAATTTTTGTTCACTTAGAAATAGGAGTTTAACTTGGTAATCATTCTCGAAAAAAATGCTACTCAAGAACAAGTCGATGGCATTATAAAACATCTTGAAGACTATGGATTTCAAATTCACAAATCCACTGGTGTTGAAAGAACAATTATTGGAGCGATTGGTGTAAAGCCGGATTTCGATACTCGCAAAGTTAGAATTCTCGAAGGCGTTGCTGAAGTTTACCGCATCACAACACCGTATAAACTTGCCAACAGAAGTTTTCACGCGGAAAATACTATAATCAAAATTAAGGATGTAGAAATCGGCGGCAACAAAGTTGTAATGATGGCGGGACCATGTTCGGTTGAAAATGAAGATCAAATTTTCCGGCTTGCAAAATCGGTTGCAAAATCCGGCGCAAGAATTTTACGCGGCGGCGCATTCAAACCGAGAACTTCTCCCTATTCGTTTCAAGGTCTCGGCGAAGAAGGATTAAAACTGCTAAGAAGAGCCGCCGATGAGAATAATCTTTTAGTTATTACCGAGGTAATGCAAATCGATCATATTGATTTGATTGACAAGTACACTGACATTTTTCAGCTTGGCGCGCGAAACATGCAAAACTTTTCTTTGCTTAAGGAACTCGGCAAAGTAGATAAACCCGTGATGATTAAACGCGGTCAAGCCGCAACTATTGAAGAGTGGCTGATGTCCGCCGAATATATTTTGAGCGGCGGAAACAGAAATGTTTTCCTCTGTGAACGCGGAATTAGAACCTTCGAAAACTACACGCGCAATACTTTCGATCTTTCGGCAATCCCGGTTGTGCATAAGAAAAGCCACTTGCCGGTAATTGCTGATCCATCGCACGCGACCGGATTACGCGATCAAGTTCCGCCAATGGCACGCGCTGCAGTTGCTGCCGGTGCAGATGGATTGATGATAGAGATACATGACGATCCGGAAAATGCTTTATCCGATGGACCGCAAGCGCTTCTGCCCGATACATTCCAGAAATTGACGGAAGAACTTCGCTTGATTGCTAAAGCTATTGGAAGGGATTTGTAATTGGGAATCAAAAACATTTCCATAATCGGTTTGGGATTGATAGGCGGCTCGCTTGCGAAGGCGTTGAAAAATTCATCTCAAAAATTTTTCATTAGCGGATATGATAAACCGGAAGTTCTCAACGAAGCTGCTGCATCCCAAACCATCGATAAGAAATTGGGAAATGTTAACGATGCTCTCGAATCAGACTTAATTTTTCTTTGTCTTCCGGTTGATGCTTCGATTCAAATTTTCGAATCGCTTGCCGACAAAATGCGCACGAACCAAATCTTAACGGATGTCTGCGGAGTGAAATCTGTCTTTCAAGAAATTTGGGATAAGAAAGAACGCAGCGGAAATTATTTCGGCGGACACCCGATGACCGGCAAAGAAAAAGGTGGCTTCGAAAATTCCGATCCGCTTCTTTTTGAAAACTGCGTTTACATTATAAATGAATCTGCAAAAACGAATCCGGCATTTAATCAGTTTTCCGAAATCATTCATCAGATCGGCGCGCGCATTACGTTTCTAAACCCCAAGGTTCACGATATAATTGTCGCATCGGTTAGTCACCTTCCGCAATTGGTTTCTGTTTCGCTAATCAATTCGGCAAGTCTGAAAGACAGCGGGCTAAACTTTTTCGATTACGCCGCCGGCGGTTTTAGAGACATGACGAGAATCGCTTCGAGCGAATTTAACGTCTGGGAACCGATCATAAGAGAGAATCAAAAAAATATTATCCAAGCAATCGAAAATTTTATTTCGGATTTGGAGACGATGAAGAAATCAATTGCGCGCGGGGACTTCCGATCTATTGCCGCAAAGTTTGAAGGCGCTCGGGTCAAACGTGACGAGATTCCGAAATCCAACAAAGGATTTATGAATCAAATCTACGATGTGTTCGTATTTGTGAAAGATGAACCGGGAGTGATCAGCAAAATTTCAACAGCGCTTTTCGAAAACAATATCAATATCAAAGACATAGAGCTTCTGAAAATCCGCGAAGGCACCGGCGGCACATTTCGGTTTGCATTCGAAAGTGAAAGCGATGCAAAAACCGCCCGGCAGATTATTGAGAAGATCGGATTTTCAACAAAGTTGTAAAGAAAAGAACGTGTAATACTTAGGCATAATTAATATATTTCGTCGTGAGTTCCGATAGTTATCAATAAAATTGTCTGAACATTATTGTCTTCTTCAACGGTAAAAACAATTCTACAATCATATCCGCATGAACAAGCATAACAGCCGAATAGCTCACCTGAAAGTTTATGTGTCTTCAACCTTGCATCATATAAATCTATTTCTAAAAGTTTTATTGAAGAATCAATTTGTTCTTTTAAAAGTGAATTCTTGCCCACAATCTTTTTGTATGCTTTTTTGAAATGGGGTGATAAGACTAACTTATTCAATTGTCTTCCGGTTCGGAGAGCGACTTTTGAAGTTCATCTATAATTTGTTTTGAATCTAAAGGCGTAATCTTACCCGCAGCGTAAAGTGTCCTGGACTCTCTCACTTCTGCTGCTATCTCTTTTCTTCTTTCTTCTATCGCTTGTTTCTTAAGTATTTCAATCAGCATTTCTTTATCCGAAAGAGATAACTGCCTTGCGCTATCTAATGCTTCGTCTAAGCTAACCATCGTTATTCCCTTCTTTTGACTTAAGTAAATATAACTTTTTACTATAAAAAATGTCAGCACCAATTAACCAGACTGTTGAAAATCCGCGAAGGCACCGGCGGCACATTTAGATTTGCATTCGAAAGTGAAAGCGATGCAAAAACTGCGCGGCAAATTATTGAGAAGATCGGGTTTTCAACGAAGGGCTAAATACTTCGATATTGCTTCTGCACTTATCTTTACGTCATGGTGGACCATGACAGCGGTGCAATTTATTTAGCTATTGACTTAAACTGTCCCGCGTTTTTGCAGGATCCTTTTTAAGCGGTTATGTGGCATTAATTAATATAACTACCAATGCTAAATTGTAATGTATTGAATTTTGCTTCTAGGTAATCATTTTTAAGATATTTCGAAAATGAACCACCATATCTTACTTCTAAAAAAAGATTACCGTTTAAAAAACTCTTCGGTTGAAAACCAAAACCAATATTATAACCAAACACTAATTTATTGATATCCTCAGTAAGGAGAATTTGATCTCGATTTTTAAGCATATAATTTAACGATGGAGATATTATCGCAAACAAACAAATATCTTTGGTTTCATATTTTGGTTGCAACGATATATTAAATGATAGAAAGTCATAAGCGTGATCAACAATAATAAATTGTCCAGTTCCATCTGGATTTTCAGAGGTGGTAACTGGTATTTTATCTTCTGCACCTTCTTGTTTATAACTAAGTTCCATTTCAAAACGTAAATAATCCGAGCTAAGAAATTGTGCAAAAATGCCGAAAGAGCCACTAATTCTAGAGTCTCGGTACAGATTAGAATAATAACTTTGGCTAGACAAATCACTAGCCTTTGATGAAACTACTCCGATTTTAAGTCCATAATTTGAAATAATTTGGGCATTCACAATAAACGGTAGGCACAAAAATAGAACAGCAAGAAATTTGTATCTCATATTTCTCCCATAATTAAATTAGCCACATAACATGAACGCAAAGTAATACCAACAACTTTTTATTTATTAAAAATTTTTTTTTTACAGAACAACTTTGAACAAACAACATAAAACGGAAGAATAAAGCTAATAATTACGAAATTGACAAGTCCGAAAACAGCTTGCCCCGATGCTTTTTATCGGGGGCGTCCGGTTGATTTGCTTGTTATATGCCTAATATCGAATTCCTAATCCTATACCAAACCAAGGGAAAACGTCAAATATTTCTCGATTTAGAAGGGGGGTGAATGCTAATTTAAAAACAAAACCTCCGTTATTTGGGCTATACCTATAACCAAATGAAATAGCAGGGAAAAAAGTTTCTAAACCATATGAAGCCCCAACACCTATTTCAATTTTATTGTTTGTGTTAAGATTAATAAAATAGTTAGCCATAAGTGAGATAAATAATTTTGAGTTCGATTGCTTTCCAGCATTTGAATATTCAGAGATAGGCATTATTGAAATACCAATACGAGGACTAAGATTTGACAGAAGCTCTTTTTCATAGTTAATTGAATAAAAGACATTATTTCCGCCTATCTCTAGATATACTGTATTTGATTTAGGTTGTTGTTCTTGGCAAAAAAACATTTGAGGATAAAACAATAGTAAAACAATTATTATAGACCGAGTTAACCAAATATTTTTCATTTCGCTCTCGATTATTTTTATAATAAAATTTAAATATGACTTTGATTAATGTGCCAGTAGTCTAGTTTCTCCGGTATCAATAATATCGGCTAATTCCCAACTTGTAACTTGATTGTCGTAGCAGGGGTCTCCATTACCGACATAGCTATATACATAAATATATTTTTTCTCTTCTCTATTTATATATCCATGCATAAACGCATAATAAGTAAATTCCTCTATAGCATCCCAATAACTCTGATTTGACATTCCCATTTCAGCAGCATATAACCAAATACTATTTTTATACATATTTTGAGCACGCCCTATTAGTTGATCCATTTCACCTCTGTCTTTTTCCCCGGAAATCCAGAGATGATTAAATTTGGACCCGAAGGAATTGTTGAAATCAGTCCACCGATCACGCTGATCATTTGTTAATGGCCATTGATCATAACCATACCATGTACAATTCACAAAATCAACAATTTCATCAAATTTTGTAGTAGAACTAACTGTGGTCTCACCAATTATTACTGGCGGATTTTGTGCTGGATATTTACCCTTTATGTAATTAACTAGTCTGTTGACCGAATCAACAGCACTGTAGGGAATAATTTGTTGACCCAATCCGTTAAAAAATGAAGATGGAATGTGATCGGGTTCATCAGCATAATAAAAGCCACATGGCCCTCTCGTTCCAGACTGATTATATGATTCTTTTACAACTTGTGGAAAATGTCCATCTACTAAGGCAATAATATTATTCAATGAATATCCATTATTTTCTGCTATAGGTATCCAATCATGATAAGTTGCAAAATGGGAAAAACCAGAATAATTCCTTAGTTGACTGATGTATTGATTGTTTGTCATCCAGTCCTCTTTGGGCCATATTGCAGTGATAAAATTTGTTTTTGATATATATCGATTTAATATCCATACATCAATTTCAATAGTATAACATGATTGTGTACTCTGCACAGAGTAAGAACCAAGATTATTTGAAGTCTTTGAGAGAGACTTTTTATCAGCCCTAGTTTTTAAATAAGATGCAAGTAATGTCTCAGGTGTTTCGATAGCCATGTAAGGCTTTTCATGTTCCTTCTTCAATTTTGCAATCTTATCTTTTTTAGAAAGTGAATCTGAAACCATTGATAGATTAATATTCTCTTTTGCTAATACTGAATTAATAGTTTTAGCATCTTTCTTCTTTGATTCAACAATAAGCTCCTCCTTACAACTTATTGACAAAATGATTAAGAAGAATATCGAGATCATTGTTAGTAAATACTTGTCTCTCATACTACCTCCCTTAGTTTGATTTACAATTGCCTTTTGGCATATAACGTTTATCCCGCCAGGAAATACCATAGCGGTTGTTGCTTATTTATTTTTTTAAATTCCATATTACCAAATCAACTCTCCCAAGCATCGTGCTTAGTCTCCGGAGTGCAAATTTTATTCTCCGTAGTACAACCCGGAGTGCTTGGAACCATCGCCGCAACTCTCCGACAAGTTACAATTACTCTCCGAACCATCAAATTGATGCTTCAAAGCATCACCATTATTCTCCCGAGTATCAAAACGACACTCCGGAGAGCCAAAGCGACTCTCCAGAGCATCATATCGACTCTCCATTGGACAGGGGGGACAGTCCCGAGAGCCGTTTTAACGCTTTTTTACGCTAAAAAACTACCATTTGTCATTCTGAATCCCGATAATGAGCTTCGTCGAAGCGTCGGGATGAAGAATCTAATGCAACGATGTATTTATCAAATTTTATTTTCTTGAGTGAGAATATTGAATAAAGAAAACTCCACCGCCCAACTCAAGAACAATTAATCAAAATCACTTTTATTATTTCCTCCCCCTTTAAGGAATTGCCGGGTGATGTAGAATTTTGAAGTGCAGCTGGAACAAAGAAGATTCACCCCAGTTCCCCAAAAGGCTAATGGAAGATAAGTTCATGTTTGATTTATATCAAGTACAAAATGTTATACGAAAAAAGTCGGATTGCCTCAAAAAAAAACTAACCGTAGATGATAGAAAAAATAGTCATTGCCTCAAAAGTAAATCTTACCATGGGAAAGTGAAAACAGCTAATCTAAACTGGTAAATGTCTTATCTAAGGTCACT
>JAMCSN010000328.1 GCA_023381535.1 Bacteroidota bacterium | reverse complement strand
TATTGTTTCGATGACTGGATATTTTTTGAATTCACTTTTTATTTTTTTAACTGCATCGTGCGCATGTATCAGCGAATCCGCAACAACTAAGGCAATGGGATGACCGATAAAATGGACTGTGTCTTCGGCAAAAAGATTTTCGTCCGGCACTATACCGCCTATTTGATTTTCACCGGGAATATCTTTTGCTGAAAAAACTCCTTTCACGCCTTCTGACTTGAGCGCACTTGAAAAATCCAGCTTTTGAATTTTTCCATGCGCGATCGGAGAATAATATACGTATCCGTACAACACTCCTTCGGGTAGGGTAACGTCGTCAATGAACAGTGACTCGCCGCGAACATGCCGTATGGAATCGGTATTGCTCAAATCAATCTCTCTCGTTTGTATTTGGGACAGGTAGTTCAATCTGTTCCGGAAATAATTTTACAAAATGCGCGTAAATCAATTGACGCAGCAGCAAACGCTTGTATTCTGCGGAACCGCGGGCATCGCTGATCGGCGAAATTTCCGTTTGGGAAATTGATGCAGCGGTAAGAACCGTTTCTGTATTAACGGATTTTGTCTTCAAGAATTTACAAGTCTTTGCGAGATACAACGGAACGGGCGCTACACCACCGGCGGAAATGTGTACAACGGAAATTTTTCCCTTCGTCAGTTCAAGATAAATGGAAGAATTCACACTGGCTATGTCTAAAAAAGTGCGTTTGGAAATCTTTTCAAAATTAAAAAAGAAATTTTTAGACGGCACATTGAAACTTACCGCTTCAATAATCTCATCCGGTTTCTTGTCGAGAGTTTTGTAACCCTTGTAAAAATTCTTTAGAGCAACTTCCCGATTTTTTTTGCCGTTTCTTAAATGCACCACAGCATCGAGCGCCAAAAGAATGTTTACCGTGTCGGCTATCGGTGATGCGTTAACGATGTTGCCACCAACGGTTGCGCGGTTTCGGATTGGCATAGAACCAAAAAGATTAAAATACTCATCCCAATGCGGAAATATTCTTTGCAGCAGACTCGAATTTTTGATTTCTTCTATTGTGGCAGCGCCGCCGATTCTTATTCTATTCTTAGTCTTAACAATTCCCTTCAGCTTTTCATCGGCAGAAATAAAATCGACATTTGAACGGACTAGCTCCTCCCATTTTTGAACATACAAATCCGTTCCGCCGGCGATAACAACTTTCGATTTTACTTTGGTCGGTATTGCCGGGATTTGTTTTAATCTTTTCGGAATATCTCGGAAATACTGGGGAACAAATTTATTTGTGATCAGTTTTTCAAGATGTGTTTTGGCTTGTGAGCCGTTACCGGAAAATGTGACGTTAGCTTTTTCAAGTGCGCGTTTTATTCCGGCATACCCGGTGCACCGGCAGATATTTCCACCAATAGAATCAACAGCTTTGTCAATCTCAAATTTATCATGATTCAAAAAATATCCAGTCATCGAAACAATAAAACCGGGAGTGCAAAAACCACACTGTGTTCCGCCTTCGTCAACCATCGCTTCTTGAATCGGCGTTAAGACGGAATTGCTCACTCCCTCAACTGTCACAATATGTTTGGCGTTTGCATCGCTGATCGGCATCAAGCAAGAATTGACAGACTTATATTTAACTCGATTTCCGGTTACCTCGCCGACCAAAACAGTACATGCACCACAGTCGCCTTCGCGGCAGCCTTCCTTAGTTGCAGTTAGTTTTTTTTCTTTGCGGATAAAATCCAACAGGACTGTTGTAGGCAGTACACTCGTCTCAACGAGTTGATCATTCAGGATGAATTTGATCATGAACACTCTTATCGTTTCACTAAAACATTAAAACAATATTTGTACAGCTATCTATATTAAGTCGCAGCGACTTTAATTCTATTTCATCCAACAAAAAATTAATATTTTACCGCACGGAAATCAAAGAAGAATTATGTTTAAAGAACTTGAACTCTGGCAGAAAAACTTGATTGGACTAAGCATAAGCCAATTTCTTTACCGCGCGGCTACACGAAGTTTATTGCCTTACTTGCCGTTATTTATTAAAGAGCTGGGAAAGACTTCGTTCGGCGATACTGCAATCTGGTCCGGCTGGATTTATTCATCACCATTTATAATTTCTTTTTTTGTTACGCCGCTCTGGGGCAGTT
Source organism: Bacteroidota bacterium (assembly GCA_023381535.1). Next base: position 7,444 of record JAMCSN010000328.1, on the reverse strand, counting down.
ACGGCGATAAATACGGAAGAAAGAGAATCGCTTTATTTGCTGCATTCGGTTTTGCTGCCGCACATTTTCTTATGGGGATGGCAAATTCGCTGCCGATGTTATTGGTCTTCGCGTCGCTGCAAGAAGCATTCGGCGGATTTTATCCGGCGTCCGTTTCATTGGTTGCGGCAAACACACCAAAAGAAAAAACTTCTTATGCATTGGGAATCTTGCAGTCATCGAGCGCAGCAGGCAATGTTGTCGGTCCGGTTTTCGGAGGACTGCTTGCATACTTCGTCGGTTACCAATCTGTTTTTTTCATCGTCGCTTTCTTGGTAACCATTGGCTGTTTTGTTATCCTTTTCTTTGTCGAAGAGAAAGAATTTGTAAAGGAAACTCATGAATACTTCACCTGGATCAAAAATCTAAAATATATTCGACTGAACAATTTTTTAATCTCGTCAGTCCTTTTTCTATTTATTTATTCCGTAGGAGTTACATTACTCAGACCAACATTCGCGTTGTTCATTGATTCGCTGGCGCGCTCATCACATAATTCATCTGCAATCGCCGGAACTTTCTTTACAATCTTTGGCGCAACGGCGGCAATTTCTTCTGCATGGTTAGGTAAGATCACAAAAAAAATTGATGTGACAAATCTTATAGTTTCCATGTCCGTAATCACCGCAATTTGTTTTTTGCTGGTTCCGGTTTTCAATTCTCTTTTTACAATTGCGGTTATTCTGGCTATCTGCGGTTTTGTAATTGGATTGATTTTGCCCTCCATCAACACTCTAATCAGCAACAATGTTCACGAAAACAGAAAAGCCGGTGTATTTGGAATAGGGTTCAGCGCTTCGATTTTGGGAAATCTTATCGGCGGAATTGTTGTCGGTTATTCGGTATCATTTCTCGGTCTGAAAATCCCTTTCATCTTTTCAGGAATGCTTTTCTTGACAATTCCTTTGATTCGAATTGTCCTTATTAAGAATAATTCAAAATGATACGCGGCTTACGCTTATACAAAGTCAGCGTTGCCAATGCAGTGCAGATCATTTTATTCGGTGAAGTTAAACGAATGTTTGCTTATATTTATTTGAAAGCATGATAACGGTGTTAGATTTATATGCCTAATCGACAAAAATATTCTCCTCTCAACTTATCGTTTACCGGATTATCATTTGAGAATCACTCAAATAATATAAATAAGCAAGAGGCAGAAAATGAAAGTTCGATATTTATTTCTCGTTTCATTTTTTTTCATGGGCTTAAGTATTATAACGGCGCAGATCGATTATTCAAAACCCGAAGTTGTTGCTGAAAAATTTCTGGATCTTTATTTCAAGGGGGACTGGTTTAATGCTTGCAAACTTTACGGATTGCAGGATTGCGAAGATCAGATTTCGTTTATGTTAAAAAAGATGATGACAGATGAAGATTATGTTGACGAAGGAACATGTACGTTCGAAATTGACAGCTGCGTAGTTGATAAGTCTCAAAAAACGGCGAAATGCTACTTCACTAAAACTTGTTCTGCCGATACTACCCCGAAGAAAAATCATTTAGACCTAAAAAAAGTTGACGAAAAATGGGTCGTAGAATACATTTACCGGCGCGATAAATATTTGTAAACCCTTGCAAGATTATTTTGTTTTAATATATTGAGCTGTAAAAATTCCTTCGGATATACTAAAATTTATGAAAGAGAATTTGCGAAACAAAAAATCTTGGTTTGAACATCGGAACGAACCTCTTTTACCCCGCCCGCTTTTTCTAAAACGAGTTCTGAAACATTTTGCAATCGGTCTTCTAATTATTTTTGTTTCGCTGATGATCGGCGTTTGCGGTTATCATTTCTTGGAAAACATCGGCTGGATCGATTCACTGCTGAATGCTTCAATGATATTGGGCGGGATGGGTCCAGTGAACGAGCTTCGAACAGACGCGGGAAAAATATTTGCATCGCTATACGCTCTATTTTCCGGTATAGTATTTCTCGTTACTGTCGGCATCATACTCGCTCCGGCTGTTCACCGTTTGCTTCATAGTTTGCATATTGATGAAAAAGATAATGATTAGTGATGTAAATATTTTCAAGTGTGTATCTTTATAAAATAAAAACGAACAACTTAAATCCGGTTTCAAAAAAGGAAAACCAATATGAAAAGATTTTTTAATGTTGTAATCTTAATTGCAGTAATTGGCGGATTAGGGTATTTTGTTTGGCATAGATGCAATAAGAAAAACGGAGCTGAAACTAAGGAAACAACTTTTAATATCTATTTGATTGCAAATGCCGGCACCAGCTTTGAAGGCGAAAAAACCATTTGCGATGACATAGTGACACCGGTATCAAAAACAGTTATAGTTGAAAAATCGGAAATTGAAGCAGCAATGAACGAACTGTTTGCCCAGCGGGATACGCTTCAACTGCGCAACTATATTCAAGGACCTGGTTTGCTGCTGTTTAATGTTTCCGTTGCGGATAACGTTGCTGATGTTTATATAACCGGCGATTTCAGAATTCAGATAAAATGTGACGTTGACAGAATTCGTCATCAGCTTTACGATACCGCGAAACAATTCAAAGATTTACAAGTCAAATTCTACATCAACAACGAACCCCTGGATAACTATCTCGCCATCGCTGAAAAGGGATTTCAATAATGGCTTGGTTTTATATTTTTGTCGCTTCAATTTTCGAAATAAGCTGGGCAGTTGGATTAAAGTACAGTCAAGGTTTCACTCAACTTAAATCCTCCGTATTTACAGTCATCACGATGATCTTGAGCTACGTTTTTCTTGCACTTGGCGCAAAAGAACTGCCTATTGGAACGGCTTACGCCGTGTGGACCGGCATTGGCGCAGTTGGAACTGCCATCTACGGAATTCTTTTCTTCAACGAACCAAAAGAGCTTCTGAGAATCGCATTCATCTTTTTAATTGTTGTTGGAATTGTAGGTTTACGCTTAACATATAAAAATGTTTGATCGATGAAAAAACTTTCTCACGACGAAATTTCCCGAAACAGAAGCACAATTGAAACGATTCATACTGTGAAGAAACTGCCAGTGTATGTTGTGTTGAACAGCATCCGCAGCAGCTACAATGTTGGTTCAATTTTCAGAACATCCGACGGCGCTATGATCGAAAAACTTTTTCTTTGCGGCTACACACCCCACCCGCCAAAGAAAGAAGTTCTAAAAACTGCACTCGGCTCTCAAGACAGCGTACACTGGGAATACGCCAAGAATCCCAAAGATGTAATTTCGGAATTAAAAAAGAAGGGCGTAAAAATCTGCGCGCTCGAACTAACTGAAAACAGTGTCCCTCATTACAATCTAACAAAAGAAATATTTCCAATGGCACTTCTAATAGGAAATGAAATTACCGGTGTGTCTCAAGAACTATTGGATATGTGCGATCTGTCAATCGAAATACCGCAATACGGAATAAAACAATCGCTGAATGTGGCAGTCGCTTATGGCATTGCTATTTTTGAGTTGAGAAGAATTTTTGATAGCAAATAATATTTAACTCGCCTCGTTAGCGGTTAGATAGTAAAATTTATCCTGCGTACGTAAAGAAACTTTCTCCATTATCTTTTTGATGAATCAACAAAAGGTTAGCTCTCACGAGTTTTATCAATGTTCTAGAAGCTCTTCTCTCTGAAAGATTTGCAGTCTTGCTCAACTCTTTAACCGTAATCGTTTCGTTTTTATCGAGATAATTAAAAACAATTTTCTCCTGATCGCCAACGGCATAATGTGATAGCGGTTTTTCGTTTGTCCGCGACTGCAGAATTTTTATCATCTCTTTGCTGGCAAGAACACTTTTGTCGTTAATGCGAACATAAACTTGCGCTGTGTTTAAGTCAAGATTTGTTTTGTAGTCTTGAATCCGGTGAGGTTTGTTTCTCGATTCAAAAATCTGAACCGCCAAAACATCTTTGCGGTTAATTTCAAACCATTCGATTTGATATTTCACAGCAGGCTCGCAATACTTCTCCGCAGTTTCTTCGATCAAATCCGTATCGGCTTTTTCGCTTTCCAAACCGTACAAAGATTTATCGTCATCCACTCCCAGCAAAATAAAACCGCCGCGTGTATTTGCAAAAGCAATCATTTCCTTTGCAATTTTTTCATACGAAGAAAATCTTTGCTTGAATTCGACGGTGAGAGATTCACCTTGTTCAATCAGTTCAAGAACTTTTTTCCGGCTTAACATAAACTTCTAAATGTTAGTCTGGAATTCTTTTTATTTTCTTTGTGGAATCGGATTCCGATTGAGGTTTTTTTTCTCCCGGCAGCTGTCTTTTAAGATTGATCTTTCTAACTGAATCATTCAAAGTATCTGCAATTGCTGGTTTTGTCGGCGCGGTTTCCGTTTTTACGGCATTCTGCTTTTGGTTTTCTGCTTCTGTTTTAGCTTTATCAAGCTGCTGTTTAGTCAGTTCGGCTTTCTGTTTTTCTTCTTGGATTGTCTTCTCTCTGATTTTTTCCGTTTGGTAGGCGGTATACTTCGGCAATATTTGTGCTACCAACGGAGAGGTCTTGTAATTTGTAATAAGCAGCCCGTATGTTGCAGCAGCAGAATCGTTTTGCACTAAATTGTCTTCGTAGATCATTCCTATATAATAAATTGCCTTGGGTGCAAAAGGAGATTTTGGGTAATTCATATAGACCGACTTAAACCCTTCGATTGCCTCATCATATTTTTTATCGAAGTACTTATTCTCTGCTTCGATATAAGACGGTCTTGCCGGGTCGTCGTCAGTTTTAACTACCACCGGGTGTTTCTCATCTTTCTTAGTCAATCCAAGTTTTTCCGCCACCACCGCTCTCAAAGGGTCCTTCTCAAAATTATCGTAAATGTATCGGTACAAACTATCGGCTTTCAAAGTGTCGTTAATAGTTTCGTAATAAGTCCCAAGAGCATACATAGTTTGAACTCTTACGGGTTTGGTTGGAAAGTCCGCAAGAATTTTTTTGAAATAGAAAAACGCAGAGTCGGGCACTTCAAGCTCCGAGAAAAACAAACTTGATAGACTGTACATTTGTTGACTCTCCAAAGACTTAATAGAGTCGGCAGAAATTTTTGGTCTGACTGGCTTCGGCACTTTATTAATGGCGATCAATTGCGCAAGAGTTAACCTTTTATTTTGCCTTAAGTCCTGGTATGCTTTTGCAATTATCTTCTGTTGATAAACCAGCAACTGACCACGGCTTTGCTCTGGGGTCAATGTAATCTGCTCGGTTGTGGTCTGACCGGATTGTGCCCTCTGCTCTTCAAGCATTCTTTTGGCTTCATCCAAATTTTCTTTTGCAGCCACTTCGTAATCAACAGAATCGCGCTCAAATCTTAACGGATCAGAAATGTAGAGTTGGCTCACTTCATAATTAGCTATCGAAACTTTCAATTGGTTATACTTGTCTATGTTGCGCGTACGGTTTGCGGATTCGACTTTGATTTCAGCCGGCGCAAGAGAGCCGGAAGCTTTATTGTAATATTTGTATGAGCTATCATAATCCCGAACTTTTCTCTCGTAAATGTCGGCAAGTCTAAATTCGGCAATTCCGGCGCTTTGAGTTTGCTTAAAAGTGGAATCAACTTCCAAATAAGTATCTATTGCAGTTTTAATCTGGTTCTTATCATCATAAATCTGACCGAGTTCAATCATAACTTCATCTAGATTGCTTCTGAATTTTCCGGAATAACGCAGATCATTTAGTTCTGCTTCGGCATCATCTATACGGTTTAATTTTTTCAGCAGTCTCGCGTGTTCCAAACGGCTTTTAAATTCTGTATCAAACGAAGGTGAATATTTTTCAACGGATGCAAAAGTATCCAATGCTTTGTTGTAATCTTTCAATGTTTCGTAGATGCGTCCCAGCTCAAAACTAACCAGTCCCGTCATTTCCTCATCCGGGGAGTGAGCAATGAAGTTTATGCAACCATCAACCGCTTTCGGATAATCTTCCCGAAAAAGATAAAAGGAAATTTTTGTGATTGATGCGTCAACATATATTTTATCCTCTCCTTCTTTTTGAGCAACAGCCTGAACACTGTCAATTAGTTTCAACCCGTCGTCAAAACTTCTTAACTGAAGATATGTCTTAGCCAGCCAAAGATTGTTTTCAAGCGTATATTTTGTTGGTCCAAGTGAAGCTAATTCCAAAAATTTTCTTTGCGCACGCGCGTATTCCTGCTGATAATAAAGCGCTTTGCCAGTAATGAACAATGCATCCGGAAAGTAACCCGATTCTTTATCGTACTGAAGAATCTTAGAACATTTTTCTATTACCCTTGTAAGGTCTTGATTAAGCTGACCGGTTAATTGTGTGCCGGGACCAAAATTGGGATTATTCGTTTGACCAACGCTCCGGTTAGCCGTCTGGTTTGTATTTTGATAATAGGGATTCGTCTGCTGCGGATTCTGATATGGACTTTGATACGGATTTGTTCTCGCTCCTTGAGAGGAAGTGCTTTGAATATCCTCGCGGAAAGCAAAAATATCTTTTCTCTGAGCTTTAATTTGTTCTTCAATGTTGTCGAAAAGAGTTTTGGCGTTGTAGTACGTGTTAAAGTAAGTTGTAAAATCCCGCCATACACCGCAGCTCGAAAGTAAAATTGAGAGAATAACTAAAGATGCCGGCACAAATAGTTTTTTCCCGCCTAACCATGAGGTAGGTTTGATTTCGTAAAACATCACTTTTCCGTTATTGTGTTTGATACTAAACCGTAAAAACTATTATGTGCTAAATCCTTATTTTGTTTGTAAACAACAAGCCAAAAAGAATGGATACAACTTACAATGCCGAAGGTCCGGATTCATCGGTCCTTATTCGTATTACATCAGAAATATCTGTTATGAAAATTTTACCGTCGCCAACTTGCCCCGTTTTAGCGGTACGAAGAATTGCATCAACCGCTTTTTCCGCCAATGCTTCATCAACCACAATCTCAAGTTTTATCTTTGGAACAAATTCTATTTGATATTCGCTTCCGCGATAAGTTTCTTTGTGACCTTTTTGTCTTCCGTAGCCGCGCACTTCTGTAATCGTCATTCCACGCACACCTTCTTCAAGCAGCGCTTCCTTTACATCATCAAGTTTGAAAGGACGAATGATCGCTTCAATTTTTTTCATCATAACTCCACACTAAACGTTTTTACCATGACAATTTTTATATTTTTTTCCACTTCCACAAGGACAAGGATCGTTTCTACCGACTTTGGCTTCAACATGAACCGGTTGTTTTTTGCCTCTATGATCTCCCTCGCCTTCGGGAGAAGTGGTACGGAGTCCCATGTTATCTGCCGCATCTTTAATGGTCTGCATTCTTTGTGCCGGCGTTGTTTTTCTGCCTTGCACTTCTGCGGGAGCTTGCGGCCAGAACTTGAAGCAGAAAGTAACAACGTCATTCCTAATTTCATCCAAAAGGTTCATGTTGAAGCCAAAGTCGG
>JAMCSN010000101.1 GCA_023381535.1 Bacteroidota bacterium | reverse complement strand
GATTTTTGTCCAGTTGACATCGGCTCTGTCTAGGTATGAATCCGATAAAATTTTTAAAGTTCTGACTTTATTTTTAGCATATGCAATCAATTCATCCTCGCTCAAGCCGCTGCTTAGTTCGTTTTTGCTGAATTTGTAATTCTCTCTTAACTCAGTCATCAGAAGTTTATTGTTCAGAAGAAATTTTTCGTTCAACCCGTTTGCTTTGCTCTCAAAAAAGAAATATTGAACCGGGAGAGAATCCTTTGGAAAAAATTGCGGCGTTACAAACTTGCCAATCTCCGTTTTATCTTTTCGCTGATCGCCGGATTTGAATAAAGTATCAGCTTGGTCTTGTGCTGCGGCTAAAGAGGGGAGAAGGAGCAAGAAAAATATTTGAACCCCAATTTTCATTCATACTAACAATAAAGTTTCATCTTTTACAGTAACACGCTTAACTTGTTCCGCATATGTTTAAAATAAAAAACCCCGTTACGCACGGGGCCTTTTATCTGCATACGTATTAAGGATTATCTTCCAACTTGATCTAAATGTTCTTTCTTAGCCATCAGTTGCTCTTTCGATTCAACTCTTTCAGGATCGGGAACAATTGCTTCGGTTGGGCAAGCGGAGATGCACTGAGGTTCATCGTAAAATCCTACGCACTCTGTACATTTATCGGGAACGATGTACGTATGTTCCTCATTGAGCGCAGCATATTCTTGACCTCCTAGAACATACGCAACACCGGGATTGTAAATTGCAGTATTTGAACATTCGGCATCGCACGCGTTGCAAGAGATGCACTCATCAGTAATCATAACAGCCATTAGTATTTCCTCCAGATGAAATATAATTTGTGAAAAATGCACACCAAAAATAATCATTTAGAATGAATCCAAAATCACCGAAGAAATAAATATTTTTAGATTAGGACGGAGAGTCCAATTTTGAATCAATTTCGCGATGTTGATAAAAACTGAGGGGAATTAGTGCCAAATAAAATAATCAGTAAATTTAAAAAGCCTATGGAATTTAGTTTTGAATTCATGTTGACTTTTGTTTACGGGACAATGATTTTGGAACCGGAATCAAATCATTTTCATCATAACCGGTACGTGCGCATGAAAATAAAAACTACTCTTATCACTGTTCTTCTTATCCCGCTGCTTTGCAGCCCGTTGAGAGCCCAGATAATATTTAAGCAGCCGCTCAGTCAAAGAGTTTGTAACTACGATATTTCCGTAAAGCTGGATACTGATAAGAAAATCTTGGACGGCAAAGAAATTCTGAAATGGAAAAATCCTTCTAAGGATAACGTTAAAGAATTACAGTTTCATCTTTACCTTAACGCATTCAAGAATACAAATTCGACCTTCATGAAAGAATCTGGCGGAGAACATCGCGGCTTTGGCTTTAATGAAACAAAGAAAGAATCATGGGGTTATGTTGATGTGCTCTCAATGAAACGAATCGGCGGAGAAGATCTGACGACGAAAATAAAATTTATTCAACCCGATGATAACAACAAAGACGATCAAACTGTCATCAGCGTTTTGCTCGATAAACCGGTTAGTCCAAACGAAGAAATTGTGCTCGAAATTATTTTTAAATCCAAATTGCCGAGAGTTTTTGCCCGCACAGGTTTTGCCGGTGATTATTTTTTAGCCGGGCAGTGGTATCCCAAGATTGGCGTTTATGAATATCCGGGAATACGTTACGCTGAAAAAGGCCAGTGGAACTGTCATCAGTTTCATGCAAACTCTGAGTTTTACGCCGACTTTGCTGCGTATGATGTTAACATAACATTGCCGTCAAATTTTATTGTTGGAGCAACCGGTGTACTCCAATCCAAAATTAATAACAAGGATGGAACCTCTACACATCATTACCGCGCGGAAGACGTTATAGATTTTGCATGGACGGCTTCTCCTTACTACAAAGTTGTTAATGACCAATGGCACGATGTTAAAATAAAATTAATGGTTCAGCCGGAACATTTTGACCAAACTGAACGATACATCGGTTCTTTGAAAGCAGCATTGGAATACTTCGATAAAAATTTGGGTAAGTATCCTTACACAACAATCACAGTTGTCGATCCGCCGTTGAATGCTATCGGTTCAGGCGGAATGGAGTACCCAACATTTATAACAGGCGGCACAATTTGGAATTTACCGGAAGGATTAAAATTACCCGAGCAGGTTACTGTTCACGAGTTTGGTCACAATTATTTTATGGCGCTGCTGGCAACAAATGAATTTGAAGAAGCTTTTCTTGATGAGGGATTTAACCAGTATTACGAAACGCGAATAATGGATAAGAATTACGGCGAGAAAACCTCTTTCATCAATTGCTTCGGCTTTCATGCCGGCGATTTCGAGTTTTCACGACAAGGTTACGTTGGAATGCGTAATCCGAAGCTTGCGGAGATTTATCGCAAGTCGTGGGATTATACTGTCGGCGGTTACGGTTCATTTACATATTTCAAAACTGCAGTTATGCTGAAAACTCTCGAGGGATTAGTTGGCTTGCCTACAATGGACGAGATAATGAAAACATATTTTGAACGGTGGAAATTCAAACATCCGTGCGTGAAGGATTTCATTGCAATAGTAAACGAAGTTGTGAACAAAAACCTCGGCAGAAAATTCGGCGATAACATGAATTGGTTTTTCGATGAAACGCTTTACGGCAGCGATGTGTGCGACTATAAACTTGCCTCAATCACCAATATAGAAAAAGAAAGTGCAAAAGGACTTTACGATAGTTTGGGCGTTAAAAAAATCTATCCGGATAAGAAAAATCATAAGCCGAATTACGAATCGCATGTAGTTGTCAATCGCTTGGGCGAGGTGAAATTACCGGTGGAAGTTCTCGTTCATTTCGATAACGGCAAGGAAGTACTTGAAAATTGGGACGGGCAGGCGCGAACGGTGGAATATAAATATGATGGAAAATCAAAAGTCGTTTGGGCAAAAGTCGATCCGAGTTACAAAATTCCGCTGGATGTAAATTTGATCAACAATACATTAACCACGGAACCGGAGAACGGAGTGTTTGATAAATACGCCACCCAAATTTTGTTCTGGGTTCAAAATGTAATGTTAAGTTTATCATCACTCTTTTAATTGAACGAGGCAATCAATGAATATTTTTAAATCATATTTGGAGGGCTTCAAGAAAACCTCCGTCATTACAAGAGTAGTAACAATTGTTTACGGAGTAACCTTGCTGCTCGGATTAATTCTTGCGTTCACATTTAATTCGGTGATAACAAAAAATTTAGGTGGTAGATTCGTACTGTATGATCTGTTACACGATTTCAATTTTACGATTTATTATGACTTTATGAATCATTACGGCGATATGGTTAAACCGTTGTTGTCAGCCATGGTATGGTTCGGTTTTTTTTACTTTTTCTTCACTGTATTTTTTTCTGGCGGGATTCTAAAACTTTTTGAAGGTTCGTCCATTAGAAGCAAATCACAAGCATTCTTTGCCGGAAGCGCAAAATTCTTTTTCCGCTTTTTGCGTCTCGGAATTTACATTTTAATTTTTCAAGTGATCGTGTTTGCAATAATAGCTGTGGGTTTTTCTTCAATCTTTAACCGCTCATTATCTGTTTCCACGGAGCCGAAATTATTCACCATTCTTGTTGTTTGGGCAGCCGCTCACGTTATTTTTTTCATTTTCATCTCTATTGTCTCAGACTACGCGAAGATTCTTTTGGTGAAAGAAGATTCAAAAAAAGTTTGGCGTGCAATATGGAGCGCGTTCAAGTTCACAGTGAAAAAATTGTATCTAACTTTTCCACTCTATATAATTTTGTTAATTGTCCCCGTGTTGTTATTCGGAGGTTATTTTTTTATAGAAGGATTCGTCGGCATGACGAACACCCCTGGAATTCTGATAATGTTTTTTGTGCAGCAGATTTTCATCTGGACAAGGTTGTTTATAAAAGTTTGGATCTTAGGCAGCGAACATGATTTATTTTTCTCTTATCTTGTTATCAGAAGCAAGCCGATTATCACGCAAGAAATTTTGCTGGATGAATCGCTTTGAAGTAACTATTTGTACAGTCCTAATTTTCCGGTGTCTTCCGGAGGGTGTGATACGGACAATTGCCGTTAAAACTTATTCTTTCTAAGTTGCCGTCAAAATTTCGGAAAGAAAAAAATTATTTCAATTTAATTCGGGGTAAGAATGAAGATTAAAACAAAACTCGGATTTATTTCGTTAGCACTTGTAACGTCGGGATTAATTGTGTTTGTTACTTCGTGTAACTTAACTACGGAGCCGACCGCGCCTAATTGGGACGTCTCGTTAAACGTACCAATTGCAAAGAAGAATTATACTTTGTTCGATATCTTAGAAAAGAAATCGAGTTCGATCAGCCATTACACTACCGGTACTAATAATAATCTGCTTTATTATTCTCAGACGCAGTCGATCGATAATATTGGTCTTAGCGACAAGCTAAATATCGAACCCTTCTCAAAATCGACTTCCGAAACTATTGGGACTATTAACATCAGCACCGATACTGTTATGACGGATGTTAATCCTCAAATGATCAATCCGTTGTTAGTTCCCGGCACTCAAATTATAGTTCCGCCGATAAGCAATGCGCCTGTTACTGTAAATTTTAGCGTTGCAAGCGAATTTCAGTCATTAACTATTCAATCCGGCGCGCTTGATCTCAATATTACAAATCATTTTTCGTCACCTGTCGCGATGACCATAAGCAATATTTTTATTAAGAATGCCGGAACGGGCGAGATAATTGCACAGCATGCTAATCCGGTTGTAATCCCGCCGCAAGGTACTTCGGGAGTTCAATCAATTCCAATTACGCCGGGAGTTTTAGTTAAGAACCAACTTAGTCTCGAATGCAGCATTTCTTCTGGCGGAAGCGGCGGCCAAGTTGTAACAATTCCAAATAAAGCGTTAACGATTCAAACCATACTTCATGATGTACAGGTTACGTCAGCAACCGCAAAGATTCCCCAGCAAGCTCCGATTCTGGTAAACGGGGTTGTTACCATTGATGAAAATTCGGCTCAGCCAAACAAATTTCAAAATGTGAAACTGAACGGCGGCCTGCTTAACATCAGCATCGCGAATAATCTTGATCTCGATGCAACGGCAACTTTCACAATTGACAATTTGAAAACGCCGCAAGGAAATACTTTCACAAGCACGAGTACGGTTCCGAGAAAACAAACTGTAAACCTATTTAATAACCTTTCACTTAAAGATTATTCCATTGTCAGCTTAAACGGAACGCCGACAAATCAAGTCAGCTATCATGTTAATTTTCAAGTCTTTGCTACGTCGGATAACAGAACGGTAAAAAGCGGCGACGGTGTTACCGGAACAATAAGTTTGAATTCTCTTTCCGTCAAAGAATTTGTCGGTCAACTTAAACCGACAGTTGTAAACAATACTAGAAGTAGCGTCTCGCTTAACGTTAAGGACATTCAGAATAAATTAAAGTTCCAGCAAATTAATCTGAAAAATCCTATCGTAGAATTACACGTAAAGCCAACAGCAAATATTGAGTTCAGCATCAACGGAACAATTCAAGCGCGCAACGCAATCGGTCAGCGAAGCATCATGACTCTAAGTTCGCGCACTCTCAGTTCCACGTTAATCACTCCATCGGATACGGTCATCACGCTTAATCCCGATAGTGTAAGCAACTTCTTCGGCAAGTTCAGTCAATTCCCGGATTCACTTATTGTGTATGCCGGCGGAACTGCAAATCCTAATTACAAAACTGTTGATGTGAAAAACACCGATCAATTTTCCGGGAAGAGTAAACTAGAACTGCCGCTGGAAATTGGAATAAGCGGCGCGGAGTTTTCAGATTCCGTGAAGGTTGATCTTTCTCAAGACAGCCGAGACAGAGTGCGTGATGTGAACTCACTTGGCGCAACTCTCAAGATATCGAATGGCATAGCCGCAGCAATGAGCTTTACCGGAAAGATGTACGACCAGTACAACAACTTCTTGATGTACTTCCCACCGCAGGCAGCGGGACAAGATACCGTTATAAGTGTTAACGGCGCATCAACAGACAGCAACGGAAATGTTGTTTCGAAAACAGATCAGACAATAACCGTTAACGTTGGCAAGTCTGACGCAAATAAAATTTCGCGGGCAACTTACATAAGGGTAAAACTGAAATTCAATACTTCAGCTGCGGGTAATCAGCCGGTTCGTTTTAAGACCGATGATACGATTGGAATCACTGCCTCAGGCTCAACAAATTATCACGTCACACCGCAAGGAGGGAAATAATATGAAGACGCTAAAAATTTCTCTCGTTGCTTTGTTATTTGTTTTCTGCGGAAAAGTTTTTTCGCAAGGCGGTTCTATCGGAACTTCAGATGCACGCTCGATGGGAATGGCTAAGACATACACCGCATCATCATTCGGATTATATTCGATCGGAATCAACCCGGCAAATCTTTATAGAGACTCGACGAAGAGAGTAGAACTAATTATACCTCTACCGCTCCCAAACGTTACTGCGAACGTCGGAACAAACTTTATGACAATTGACGAATACAATTATTTCTTCGGGTACAGTACAACGGATTCAACCGGAAAGAAGATCGGCAGATACTTAAATACTGCTGATAAACAAAGGCTGAAAGATCTTTTTGCAGACGGCGGCACTTTCACTTCGGATCTAGAAGTAAGACTGTTTGCGGTTTCGGTTAAACCAAACGACAAATTCGGCACGATTGCATTTTCTATCAGCGATGTAATTTCCTCTAATGTAACATTTCCCAAAGGAATTATTGATTTGGGAATTGACGGCAACCTTCCGAATAAAGTTTTCAACTTCAACGACACAGCTCTGAAATCCTGGTGGCTCAGAAAATATTCGCTTTCATACGCACGAGGTTTGGACATCTTTCCATTCTTCAAAAGTTTTTCGTTCGGCGTCTCATTCAATATAATTTCCGGCTATGCGTACGCAGGACTTGATCACGTAAACACTCAACTTACAACCGGCGATGGAAATGTTATAACCGGCAAAGGAGATTTTCTTGCCTACTCGGCGTTCTCTCCGGATTTTCACGTGAAGTATGATTTCGATTCAACCTCGACAAAGCAAGACGCAAGCGTTTCTATGTTTCCCACTCCTGCAGGCGGCGGCTTCGGTTTTGATTTTGGTTTTAATGCAAAAATCAGCGAGTCAACTTCAATCGCTTTTGCCGTTACTGATATCGGCAGTGTAACATGGGATAAAAATGCCGCGCAGTATTCGTCAAACAAAGCAATCTATCTTGACGATCTTTCAAACAAAGATCAGATTGATTCTCTCAAGAATGCTTTGACGGGAAAGAACGGCGGGAAATATATAAGCAGTTTTTCCACGCCGCTTGCAACCGCACTTCGTCTCGGAATTGCAATTCAACTTGATAAAATGTTGGATGGAAATTTCCCCGGCAAAATGCTTTTGGCTTTTGATTACAACCAAGGATTCAACGATCAGCCGCGCAACTCTAAGAACCCGCGCTTCTCTTTGGGCGCTGATTGGATGCTTGGTGTGATTGCTCTTAGAACCGGTTTTTCATTCGGCGGCTTCGATAAGTTTAATTGGGGAATGGGAATCGGTTTTGATTTCAAGATTCTCGAATTGAATTTCGGTACGCCCGATATGCAGTATGTCTTCGCTTCGAACTCGGCAAAGAGAATTACTTTTGCGTTTGATTCGAGATGGAAGTTTTGATTGGCAGTTAGTTATTAGTGATTGGTTATTTGAAAGCAAGTAACCAATCACTATTTATTTTTCTGTTCAAGCAATAGCAGTTTTTGTTTTCTCCACAGCCCGCCACCGTAGCCGCCGAGATTTCCATTCTTGTTCACGACACGGTGACACGGAATCACGATCGCAATTCTGTTTAATCCGTTCGCATGTCCAACCGCGCGCTGACCTTTTGGAACGCCGACATTCTTTGCCATCTCTTCGTAAGATTTTGTTTCCCCGTATTCAATCTTCAACAGTTCATTCCAAACTTTTTGTTGAAACTGACTTCCGGGAAAAACGATCGGAATAGTAAATTGTTTTAGTGTACCATTAAAATATTTTTTCAATTCATCGCGAAGACGTTTAATGTGTTCATTTTCGCCGGGAACAATCGGCGACTTGAAAAGTTTTCTCAGCGTTGCAAACTGCGCATCCAGCATTCTTCTATCGGAAAATTCCAGCAGGCAAATTCCTTTTTCAGTTGCCGCGGCAACCAGCGGGCCCATTGGACTTTCTATCCAAGCAGTTACAATGCACTCAGAAGTTTTACTTTTGCCCGGCGGCTTACCGAATGTTTTGACAAACGCATCACGAAAACCGCTATGCGACTCATAACCGTGTCCAAGCGCAACATCATCAAGGTCTTTTCCATTACGGATTTGTTCGAAAGAAATTCCAAGACGTCTTCCTCGGCAGTATGCTTGGAAAGTCATATTATAATTTTTCAAAAAATATCTTCGTGCACGCGCCGGGTCAATTTTAATCGAGCGCAAAAATTGATCGCTATAACGTGCAGTTGGATTTTCTTCAATCAAGCCAAGCAATTTTGAAACCCATTCCGGCGGAGTTCCATGCGCTTCAAGCGGGAGGCATCGTTTGCATGGACGATAACCGGCAAAGACCGCTTCACGCGCAGATGAATAGTATTCAACATTTTTTGTTAACGGTTTTCTAGCAGAACATGACGGACGGCAAAAAACACCGGTACTTTTAACGGCGAGATAAAAAATTCCATCGTAGGAACCGTCGCTTTGTTTGTATGCGCGTTCCATCTCTTTAACGGACGGAAGATTTCTCTGATCAATTTGTGTGTTCACAGTAAAGCCTTTTAAATTTTCGACGGGGAATTATACATTGCACGTCAAAACTCTTCCACCGAAAATTGAACATGGATATTTTTTATAGCTGTCAGCAGTCGGCATTCTTTTTTGTCACCAATAACCAATCACTAATTACAAATAACTATTTAACGTACTTCGAAATAAACTCTTCAACTTCCGGCAGACCGCCCTGGTAAATTAAATAGCCGTTGCTCGGTTCGCGTTCAGTAATTTCCCCGGCAATCGATGTAAGCATTATCTCTTTCACTTTTTTCTGATCGTTTGTTTGTCCCAGCGCCCAACATAATTTCATGTATGCAATTTCTGGCAGCATGTTAGCTGCGGGAATTACGCCGAGCTCCATCATATCGCGACCGGTATCGTAAACGTACATTTGCACATAACCCCACAAAGTCTGCACGGTCATGTAAATTGAAATTCCTTTTTCATGCGCGCGTTTGAGTGCGGGATACAAAGGTTTGTTCACATGTCCAAGTCCGGTTCCGGCAATAACAATTCCTTTGTAATCATTATCGATGAGCGACTCGATAATATCCGGCTGCATGTTGGGATAGTAATAAACGATGCTGACTTTCTCTTCAAACGCCGTATTGATTTTTACGTTGCGGTCTTTGCGTCGGTGTTTGTAATCTTGGCGTAACGGAGTAATTTCTTCTCTGCTGACTTTCGCAATTGGGATATCGCCGATGGTTCTGAATGTTGAACGGTAACTCGAATGCATTTTTCGTACGCGCGTACCTCGGTGAAGTAATCCGTAATAATCGGAAGTTGGGCCGAACATGCACACCATAACTTCCGCGATGTCGCTTTCGGCTGCGGTCTTAACACTATGCATCAAGTTGAGCGCCGCATCGGATGAAGGGCGGTCTGCCGGAAGTTGAAGAGTTTATT
>JAMCSN010000229.1:1611-116611 GCA_023381535.1 Bacteroidota bacterium | reverse complement strand
TTCTCGACGTTATTCCGAACCCATAGGTAGATTACTTACATATTACTCACCCTTGCGCCACTTTACTTGAGATATTGCTACCTCTTTCTCGTAGACTTGCATGTGTTAAGCACGCCGCCAGCGTTCGTCCTGAGCCAGGATCAAACTCTCCGTTGTAAGAGTTTGTATAAAATTTAGAATCAACAAAGCTAAAACTACTAAAGATTTTCTTTAGTCACTCACTCTATCAAAGAACTTGAATAAATACGGACTTCAAATTTAAGAATTCGTTTTTGATTTGTCAAGAAGGGATTAAAAATAAATCAAAAAATAATTTGTAGAAAGAACTGATTAATAAATCGATAAATCTGGACTGGAAGAATAATAGTTTTTTACAATTTTCGCAACTTTAAAAACATGCGCCCTTTCACCTTTCAGCTACTTAAGTTTCATTGCAAAACAATGGATTTATTCAGAAAATGTGAGCTGAAAAATTATTAACTGAATATCAACTATTGTTGATGATACGAAACTGTATCAGTCCAAGAAACTTTTTTATTTGAAAGTGAATTAAGCAGTACTGCAACATAGAAAACTGAATCGGAATAATTATTTGCTCTTGAGCCAAACAATTCATTAACCTCGATACTTATGCAATGATTGCAAAATGAATTTACTGTAATTGGAACGGTACGTATTTCGTAATAATCTTTGTTATGTTTTTCTGAGACATTAATCATCCTCAGAATGTTAAGAGTGCTTTCAAAACGATTAATAGCAGCTTGAAAAAGTTTTTCGTCAAATAAAATAGAAATTTTGCCACCGGTAACCGTGACCGTTACGCTGTAGTTATTCTTTGCATGCGGGAATATAGTAAGACTCGGCGAGCTCTTTTCCACACCAAATAGTTTCAGATTGGTTTTAAGGATTTTATGATATGTTGAGAAACCTTGCACATTTGATTTTTGCCAAACATTTTTAATGTGTGGTATTGAATTAATTGTCTTGGCAAATTTGACAACGGCAGAGAATTTATTTTTTTCGTATATTGCTTTAGAAGATTTGCTCTTTTTATAATGATCAGGCCGTAACGAAACAAATTGTTTTCCGTTTACTTTACGAACTATAAGCGAGCCGATCTTACCACTAAGTTCGCCGAGAACGGCTTTCGTTAAGCGTGCCATATTATAATTGCCTCAATAAATCCAATCCAAAATAAGTTAGTCAACCCAAAAAGACAAACGAAGGGAGAACGAATACAAAACGTATTCAGAACGTTTACGGATACCGGGTGTATGCTAATTAAACTGGAAATGGTTTGAAGTTGAATACCGGTGATGTACAATACATTTCAATTCTTGCGCTTGCCTTTAATTATTTTCAAAATTCTACTGAAATATTGTTCGAAGGTTTCATCAGAAGTCATAGGGATATTCTCTAATGCCAAGCCGACAGAGTCTAGCAGATCATTATATTTCTCAAATGTTTTTTCCAACAGCATTTCATTTCCGGTTTCCCAATAATGCCCTTCGTCGATAACCTCAAATTCTTGGAAATATTTCCTGACTTTCAACATTTAGTATGACAAGTTCCATTTTTTTATTAACACGCCAAGTTTAGTTTTGATGATTTCATCTATCGGTGAACGCAGTACAAATGTTTTACCAGCAATATTGTCTCGGATATAAGCATCGGTAACATTCCAGATGAGATCACGTACCCTTCGAATAGATAACCCACTGACTATTTCAAGATATTTTGCCAACATCAGCGCCATAAAACAAACAAGCACGTGTGCCCTGATAGCATCTTCTTTATGATGAAAAATCGGACGACTTGCCAGATCACTTTTACTCATACGAAAAGCTTGTTCTACATGCCACAATTCGTGATAATATTTTATGACATCAGAATTCGAAAGTACATCTTCATTAATATTGGTACAGTATCCTTTTATGCCAAGCAATAAATTTGTTTTTGTGATTAGCTCTTTGTTCATTTCAACACTATGGCTCTTTGTCTTGTGTACAAATTTTGCCCGACTGCCGCTTTCATTACGAGCAACAAGCTTTTCTGCCTTCTGAATTTGTTTTTCCATTTCGCGTTTATCTTTCTTGTATCGAGCTTTGGAAAATGAACAAATCATCTCACCATGTTTACTTGGAATACGAAGAACTCTATTATCTTGTTTGTTTAGTTTCTCGCTAATATCTTTGATAATATCGAACGATAAATTTGCAACACGTGCACCAACTATGTAGCTAATGTTTTGTGCCCTTAATTGACTAAGAACTTTTTCCGATAACATTGCTGCGTCGGCAACAACAATTGGCATTGCTACATTGTGTGTCTTAGAAAAGTTTTCAAGAACCGGCAGCATTGTTTTGCCTTCAAACGTATTGCCGGAAAATACCTCGTGTGCAAGAGGAAAGCCCGATTTCGTTACCAACAATCCAATTATCCCGATTAAATCGGGACGGTTGTTTGGATTTATCATCTTTGGAATAGCCCGTCACGCGGAGTTCGTCTTGATGGTAAGTTTCAAAATAAAGTGTTGTTACATCATAGAGAACAAAGTAAATACTTTCAGAAAAAATGTTTTTGACGACACTTAATGATGCACGTTCAATTTCGGCTTTTCTATTAAGGATTTTCTGAAATGTTTTGTAGGCGCTCTTGCCATAGTGAACATGAAAATATCTCTCAATTAATTCCAGTGTTCGCAATTTTGATGTCGGTTCGATTATACGCATTATGACAAGATCCAAAACAATTGGCGATAGCCACTTTAGTTGACACTCTTTTGCTGTCGATAACAAGAACTCTCTAGCAAAATTATGTCCACTGTGAAGATATTGTGTGTGCTTGAGCGATAGTATTTCATTTGTGCTTGAGGGAAAGATCGACAGTTGTCCACCTTGTTTTTCGATATAAGATTTTGCATACTCCGTTAATACGGATATCTCTTCTTCTGAATGGGCACTGCCTATATGCTTTAGTACAACCACTTTCCGATTTCGATATGCAACTACTTGAATGGCAGTAGCTCCAGAGGCAGTCTTGATTTTTCGAATACTTGGCATACAAAAAAGTGCTATTAGTATGACAAAATCTTCTCCTAAATGCTCAAAATATAATAAAATCAACATTTTCTACTCATGCTGTTCTGCAAGGGTGAAAGTCAGGAGTATCCTTGTAGTCCCTTTAATTGCCTGTACCCAAATTCTCCTGAACAGTGCTTGTCCACCCATCGTCAAAATTGGTAGTGGCAAAAGCAAACTGGTTGTTGCCTGTTTGTTTAACCGGTTCTGTTTTTATTTCTTCCGTTTGTACCTATTGGCCGTCAGGCAACTCGATTTTCGGATTATTTGAAACGATGGGTCTATAATACCAGGCATTGGCAAAAGTGGTATTGTTACTGAAAGGCCCATCTCTTTCAGTAACATTATTGCACTGCAACACAAGATTCCATTCTTGGATACCGGAAAAATAATGTTTAGTGAACTGATACGTTACTTTTTCCAAAGCCCTGTTTTGAGAAGAAACCAACTGGCCCCATTTATCTGTTCCGTCTTTTTTACTCCATGTTTCAATAATGGATTTCTGCGGATTGATGGTAATGTTGTTGTTATTTATTTGATAAGTACCATTCTCTTTTACCAGGATAATTTTGTCATAAGAGGAACGAAAAGTCTTTGATACAAAACTATAAGTACCGTTGCTGTTAAATGTATATTGATCATTACTGTACCCTGCATTGCCATAGGATGCCGGGTCGCCATAGGTTTGATGAACGCCGCCTTGCTTTCCCCATGTGCCAAGGATAGAGGTGTTACCGTCATTATTGGTTTGTTGCTGCTCATTGGTTTGAGGTTTTACAAGGTCAATGGAAGACAGCAGCGTTTCAACGTCGGTTATATAATCCTGGCTGTTGGTAACTACTACGATGCTTACACAACGGTCGTATCCCGAAGCAGTCGTAAGCATAGCCGCTGCATCGGCGCCATTGAAAATAAATTTACCGGTTCCTGCTTTTATTTTCCAGCCATCTGATTCCTGCACATCATTTACCTGTGCACTTTCTGTTGGCTTATAGTTCTTTACAATTAGTTCCTGCCATTCACTTTCAAAATCCTTTTCTATATCCCCTTTGCTTGCAGTACTTTTTATAATGCCTACCTGGCACCAGCTACTATTTTTTTTATTTACGATAGTGTAGAGTATTAAATTCTCTTTTACTTCTTTGCTCCATCCTTGCGGAGGAGAATAGGTAATGAGGTCATAGGTTTCTTTTTGAGCAAATAAATTTGCCACAGAAACATAGAAAGTACAGAGAAGAATTATTTTTTTCATTTATTACTTTATTTTGTTTCAAAAAAAATTCTATTTTATTCCAGTCTGAATACGTTAAGCATATTATTTTTCTGTTGCACTATTGTGGACAAGAACGGCAAAGACCAACACCAGTATAGTTTGCAAATATTCCTGATGAACGAAACCTGCTGTCCAATTTAGCGCCGATACCAAATACAACATAACCACCTGTAGCCGTTATGGTGGGACGGCCTACACTGCTGCCAGTTACATTTGAAACAGCCCGGTTTTCTCCGGTTGACATATTGTGCAGTAAAATATTGGAAGCAGGCACTCCTAAATTAGATGCTTTGGTAGAAAATGCCAGCCATTTTCCGTCAAACGAAATGGCAATTTTTTCACCCTGCTCAATGGGGGTGTCTGCATTACCGGGTTTTCCGTCAGCACTATTACTTGCTATGACTATACTATCTGTAATACTATCGTAAACAAATACATCCTGATAGTTGTTCATATCGCCGGGCACCATATTGGTAGCTGTTGTTGCAAAGGCAATGTAACGCCCATTTCCGGAGATAGCGGGAGATACAATTCTGTTGGCGCTTTCGTTTCCCTGGTTGCGTTCCTTACCATCAGCGGTAAGACTTATGCGCTTTAGTTTAGAATTATTTTTATCCCATAAAAAAATATCCCACAATCCATTTTTATCATCAGCAATTAATGCATCGGTATTGGAATAAAAAGCAATCCTGGTCCCATCATAAGAAATAGAAGGCTTTGATCCACCGCCACCTTTTTTTGCAATTGGGTCTATGCTGATCATAGTTGTAATTCCCAATTTCATATCACGCAAAAAAACATTATTGTTGGATGTGCCTTTTTCGGTTGCTGAAATATTACTGGCAGTTGAAGTAAAGGCAATGAAGTTTCCATCACCCGAAACGGATGCTTCATAACTTTCGGCATTGGCATCTTTGCCATCTACGCCAACGCTGACTCTTTCAATTTTATTGGTAGCTGAATGCCACACAAAAATATCACGGGTACCGTTTTTGTCGTCTGTCACTAAATTGCTTGAATACGATTCAAAGGCAACAGATTTTCCGTCGCCTGAAATAGAAGGATAATAACTTTCGCCATTGCCCTCTTCGCCATTAGGAGAAGAGCTTATCAATTTTGTGATGCCGGTATTGCGGTCACGCCAGAAAATCTGGCGGTGTTTTCCGGTAGAACCATCCAGCCCAACAGCTGTGGTTACAAAGGTTATATAACGTCCTTCTTCACCATTGTTGCCGCCAACTGCTGCATCGCTACCGTCGTAAAAAGTGCTGAACGATTTGTCATTTGTACTGCGGCTGATATGGTCGTAAGTATAATCACAACCCACTCTTAATATGTTTTTGTCTTGAGGCATTTTGCCTTCAGCACCGGCATAAATGTTGGCCGTTTTCCCAATCGGTATTTTTTTTAGTGCTATTTTAAATTTAGTGCTATCCAAAAGTTTGATGGGGAAATCGAAAAAATTTGTGCTAAAATTATATCCGGTTTCTTTTTTTGCCAAAAGTGTCAGATCGGCTTTGCCATTATTTTGCAAAATAATGGCAGTACCGCCCGGGGCACTATAAATTCCAGAAAGTAAAGTGCCCTTAGGAAGTGGATTACTGATTGTTTTTGCTTTTTGCTGCGCTTGTAACCCAGTTACTAATATTGCAAGAATGAAGAACAAAAATATTTTTTTCATCATTTTTTCCTTAATTAAAACTAATCTTGTTTCCAACTACTTGTTGTCCTGTAAAACAGGGATATTGAATTATAAAAATGATAATTACTCTTTTGTAATTTTAATATTACTGATATAAAATTTATCATTCTCTGCAGAGTTGCCGCTGCAATCAAATGAAAGGGCATTAAATAAGTGGGCTGCAGGGATTGCTTTTTCGTATTCAGCTATTTTATTTTTATCAATAAATACCTGCAGCATTTCATCACTCTTTTTAATGGTTACTGTGATGCGGTTACTTTTTTTATTGTTGGAAAAGCCGGGTGCAGCCAACCATTTGGTGCCGTTTGAATAACCTGGAGGAAATGGGAATTTTGTTTCAAGCGTGGCCTCTCCGTCGCTGCCATTAGAGCCAGGGCGTAATTTTAATTTCAGAAAAGATTCTGCATTGCCCGGCGATGTTTCTTTTGACAATTGAATCGTTAATCCCTTAGCTCCCCAGGTAAAATTTTGTGCAGCTACTAATTCATAACTCAATGTAAAATTTTGTGGTAGTGGTTTTTTTAATAAAGTAGCGTTGATGTAGTGACCTCTTAACTCAACCCAATTACCCTCTAATCCATCAGGGTTTGCAACAACAGATGTAGTTCCATCTCCCGCTAATTTAGCCTGCCATCCAATAGGTTTTTTGCCAATACCGGTTGTGGAAAAATCTTCAAAGAAATGTATGTTTTTATCCGCCGTATTTTTTTTGCTGGCATCCGATGCTTCGGCAACTACTACTGTTTCTTTGTATAAAGGTGAACGAAGTGGTTTATAAGCCTGGCCCTTTACTTTCCCCGGATCAAAGAAAAAATTATAGACATACTCAAAATTAAAATTATTGATGATGGATTCATGCATGTATTTCTCTACAGGGTTATTTGGGCTCCACCACCAGCTAACCAGTATCCATTGTGGTGTATCTTTTTTACACAGTTCAGCCATTACCGGGTCAACTTTATAAACAGGCATTCTGCCGGATGTTGATTCGGCATCAGTTAAAGCGCCATTGCTGAACACATCCCGAAATTCCAGGTCAGAAAGAGAAGGCTGGTTACCGGTCAATGCAATTTCACCCAGCCGGTTCCTGTATTTTTCCCTGGTCTTTTTTAAGCCAGTATTAAATCGTTCAATTTTCTCATCCAGGTATTTCATGAAATAAGCTATGCTCTTTTGGTTGCCCTGTTCTTTTTCATAGATCTTTTTCTTTTCTATTTCATAAAATCGGGGAATAGCCGATTCTAATAATTGCAGGTATTCTCCTTTGGTAATTTTTATAAACGGTGATTTATTGTCTTTGCTCAGCAACACATAATCGGTTCCATTTCCTGCTTCAATATTTTTAATCCAGAAACTGATATAAGGTTTCAGGTTTGCAATCTTGGCCAGGTCATGTATTTTTTTTGTTTCTTCTTCGCCACCTGAAGCTGATTCAAATGAGGGCATGGTGAAATAATATTGTGAAGGAGTACTGATATCACGTATTTCCCAACCGGGCACCTGATTGGCAAATACACCCCAATAGAGATGATGATTGCTTTCCGGCTCCATTTTGCGGCTGCTGTTGTACCTGAGAAAAAGATATGTTTTGGAATAAGCGCCATAACTCTGCGGAAGGGCGGCTGTATTCTTATTATACAAGCCCAGTTTTGCTGAAACAGATCTTTTTACATCACCCAATCCGCCTTTTGGGATATAGCTAGCCTGCATCCAGTTGGCAAAAGTATCGCAAAGCGATAACTGTGCCGCTGAATATAATTTATCATCAACTTTTTTGGTTTCCTTAATGCCTTTGAAATTGTACACTTTCATCCAGCCCAATACACTGTCTTCAATGGATTGCGGAGGGATGGTTTTGCCAAAAGATCTTGATACAAAAACAAAAAGTAAGCTGACTAAGAATATTTTTTTCATGGCAGTTTTTTTTCAAAATGTCTTTATCATATTTGTTATTTCCCCAGCATGTTTTTCAGCGCTTCAAAATCAATGGCTTTTTTGATTGCTGCTATATTTTTTTCAAATACCGGATCGCCGTGTGCTATTTTATAAACAACGGTAAAAAATTGCGGTGATGACTTAGGCAGCTTTTTTCTAAAGTAGGCAAGGTTTGGTTTTACAGCAATGAATGCGCCCTTTGTGCCTTCCTCCACAAATTTTTCAAATCTTTCTTCATCATTCCACATACAAATGGCTGGCTGGCTCAATTCGGCTTCGGTGTTTTTTAAATACTCATTTACATTTTTGATGAACTTATTGGTATAATCTTTTTCAGTGGGGTTATCTGTCAATGCCTTTTCCAATCTTTTCTTTTGTATCAGCAAATATTCTTTGCGGCTTACATAATAAAAGGGAAGTGTGTCATTATAAGTGATCAGCCAGCGGTATTCTTTTATTTCACTTGCTGTGCCATAATCACCAACTATTTCCTCACCCATAAACCAAACCCCATCTTTTTTTTGGGGCCTTTGTTTCAGTTTTAAATAACCCCTGAAATCGTCTGCAGGAATGTTTGCAGCATACAGATTATTTAATGAAAAAATTACATTAGCTGTGATATTGACTGTTGTGGTTGTAGAAATATCAACATAATATTTTGATTTGTCCTTGCTATTCTCATCGCATAAATATCTAAGAATGAACATTGAATAATGATACGGGTCTGCAATCCAATGTTGGCCTTCAGATACTGATTTACCGAATGATGTACTGTAACTGACCTGGCACCCGGTAGGTGTATATTTTGATGAAACCATTTTATGAATAGCCGTTGTTACCGCTTTTTCTTTTGCCAGGTCTTTTGCACTTACATTTTGTATATACCCCTGTTGTCCACCTTTCCAGGTACCCGGTTTTTTAAGCAAAATTTCTTTACTGCAATCCTGTGCATAAGCATGCAATGAGAGGAACAATATTCCGGTTAGAAAAAAGTATTTCATTTTTTGCGCCTATATTTTTAATAATTTATTTAATACCCTGCAGTATTCCCTTGCCCGATGTACTAACACCGCTGTTAACAGTAACTTTTACATCGGCTCCTGCAATTGTTGTATTGCCGGCTTTTGCATCTACACCGGCAATGGCCCCAACATCGGTAAAGCCTGTATTGTCCCATTCAACGAGGCCGGCTAACGTTGCCTCTGCTTCTGTACCCATTGGACCATCAAACCCTTTACTCACACCCACTATTGCAGTACCGGAAAAGCGACCTGTTTCCACATTGTCCTGTAGATTTATTTTCACCCCGCCAAAATCAAATTCGCCCACTAAATTGCTGCAGCTGGATGTGATTTTATAAACGCCAAGATTCATAGTGCTTATATAGTCGCAATGCACATCATCAAAATTTTGTAATCGCCCCGGCTTTTTTGTTTTAGGTACAGCATTGCACCAACTGCTTTTATCTTTAAAATATACCCGCTGGTCTTTTATTTGTGTTAACCAGGCAATTTGTGCATATACTTTCATAAGCTCAAATTGTTCGGGCCATTGTGTGTATTGGTAATAATATAGCAGATCGCTGGTTCTGCGGCGTACATAATTAAGGTATTGCCTGTATGCACTTTGCAATCCGCCATTAGCATCTTTTAAAAATTCTATGCGGATGGCATTTTCATCTTTGCATATTGCTTCAAAAGGATTTTCCCTTCCTTCACCAATTTTGTCTTCATATTTTTTATCTAATAATTTTTGTTTTTCATTCAATAGATTTTCATATTCAGCTACAGCGGTTAGGGCCATGGTTACCGGCCCCAATTCATTTGCAAATACAAACGGCATAGTTCCTATTATATCATTAACGCCAGGGCCTAATTTTTTTATGGCTTTGGCTGCATAGCCTGGAATCGGTTGTACATAGTGACCTTTCAGCCCTTCACTTAAAATAAGTTTTGTCCGGTATTCATTTGCTGTTTCCCATGCTTTTTCCAATGATTGCTGTTTTATTTCCAACTCATTTATTTTTTCCTGGCATTCATTTTTAAAATCTTTCCATTCTTTTTCTAATAGTTTATTTTGTTCAACATCCAAAGGATATTCAGGCCAGGTAAATTTTCCTAAACCCAATGCATCCTGCGGCATGGGTCGATCCCAGTTAAGATCATCACTCTTTAAATCGTACCCAAGTTTTTTCAACTTGTTTTCTTTTTCATTGCTGAATGATTTACTGATACTTTTTTTAGCCGCTTCAATTGCTGCAGGTATGTTGCCTTTACTCTCTTCAATTAAACATTTAGCCATATTTGCCTGCGGATGATAAGCATAAATACGAATGGTGCTGTCTGCATATTTTTCTGCTCTCGATATATCCCCTAAACCCAGCCAGGCTTGTGTAATGTTATTGAGTATGCTGCTGTTTTTAGGATATCGTTTATTAAGGTTATTTAAAATTGGCAATGCAATTTGTTCGGCGCCGCACATGGTTAAAAAAGCGGCATAATTATTTAAGTTGATGGCATTTGCGGGATCGGATTTACAAGCTTCTCCCATAAGATACAATGCCAGTGTTGGTTTGCCATCCATCCATAGAGCTGCGGCAGTATTGGCTACAGAAATATCCTGTTTCAAAATTTGCTGAAGAATTTCTGCCCCTTTTGATTTGGCATCTGCCGAAAGTTTGCTTAATACAAATTGGTGTGTTTTGTTGATAAAGTTTCCCATGTTTCCATTACTGAGTGTTATTGCCAATGCTTCCTTTACTCTGGATGCATCTTTCAATGGAACGATTCTGTTCTCATCTTCGTAAGCTTTTTTTAGTTGGGCATCGCTTATACCCGATACATTTTTTTGAATATTTTTTACATCGGGCATTTTAATACCCATGCTGTCCATCGTCTTTTTATCTTCCGGACTCATCTCGTCCATGGCATTCTGCATTTCCTTCATCATATCTTCCATCTCTTTTTGTGTGGGAGGTTTTTCTTTTTGTTTAGGTTTGGTTTGTGCAAATGTTGCTGCCATTGCCAGCAGCAGGATGAATGCAAGAAGATATTTTTTCATTTTAAATACCAATTTTTATACATTTCATTTATTTTAAATCGCCACCAATAATATTGCTGACATTAGCTACCTGCTTGATAATCCTGGCCAGCAGGGCAGTTGTTATACCGGCTTTATACACATCCGCCCTTACATAAACCGTATTATTATCTGTGCTCATTCCTATTTTAATAATATCAAAATGATCATTCTGTTGCAGCAGGTATTTGTATTTTGTATCGTCAATCTTTCCGGGCAGGGCTTCGGTAAGGTTGGTGTAAACAATATAGAGGTCGCTTATTTCTTGTACCACTACATCGTATGCAGCAATGTTTTTCCCTTCGTAAGGTATAAGAGCCACACTGTTGTTTACTATCTTATAAGGCAAGCCTGTGCCGGTTATTAGCCTTGTTAGTTCCGGTACGGATTGCTTTACAGTCGTTTTTGGCTTGGTTTGGGCAAAGCCTTGTAAAGCTAAAAAGAAGAGTATCGCGTTTAGTAAAATGTATCTTTTCATGTAATGACTTTAATTTTTTATTTTTTGTATGTTATATATAAAAATATATCCGTTCAAGAACTATCCCCGAAAAACAGGATATTTTCACAAATCAAGAAAATCATGGAAAAAGGGGAGTGCAGGCAGTTTGGAAAAAAGTTTATTTGTGCTACAAGCGTAAAAGGCTATTTTACTGTATGAGAAAAACTGTTTTTATACTGGTGTTTCTTATTTCAACTGTAATTGCAAAAGGACAGGTTGAAAAAGGGGATAGTTTGATCAAGTTGCTTCCAGCTGCAAAAGAAGATACTAACAAAGCCAATCTGCTTTTTGCCATTGGAGAACAGTACGAGAATTCAGAACCCGAAAAAGCCAAGTACTATATCCGGTTAGCAAGCGACTTAAGCAAAAAAATCAACTATGAAAAAGGTATTCTGAAATCTTACCGATTGTTTTCATATGTGTATGCTTATCAGTCAAAGTTTGATTCAGTTATTTATTACAATAAGCGGGTGCTGGAAATTGCCCGGCAAAGAAAGGACACTTTTAATATAGGTGTGTCACTTTTTAATATAGGAATTGCTTACCGGTATATTTCTGATTTGGAGAGTGCATTGCAATACACAATTGATGGAGTGAATATTCTTGGAGGTAAGGGGTATGACAATATTGAGGTTAATCTAAATGATGGTTTGCAGTCCTTATATATGAGTTTGATGCAATATGACAAGGCTATTCAGTATGGAACAAAAGCAGTTGAACTTGGCAGAAAATTAAAGGATAAAACGCCGTTGCTGAATTCACTTAATAATCTTGGGCTTTCTTATACGGAGTTAGGCCGCCTGCAGGATGCAAAACGATTGTATGATGAAGCTCTTGCAATAGCTGTAGATAACGGCAATAAATCAGGCGAAGCCATTGTGCTTAATAATCTTTGTGAAATAGCCCAAAGGGAAAACAAAATTGACTTGTTGAAGTATTATGCAGACAGGGCGCTACGTTTAAACACAGAACTGGCCGATAGTGGTGGTATAATGGGATCTAAACTGGCACTATCTGTTTATTTTCTGAATAATAAGGATTTTGTAAAGGCTCAAAACCTGGCGCTTGAGGTATTGGATATTGCAGGCAAACAGAACCTACTCGAAGGGAAGGCCTCGGCATTGGGGATGCTTTCAAATATTGCTTTCGTTGCCGGAGACATCCGCAAAGGGTTTGATTTTTATTATCAAAGGGCCAAAGTTGAAAGTGCAGTATTTAGTGAATCACTGAAACAAAAAGAAACGGGGATGCGGATAAAATATGAAACGGAGAAAAAGGAAAGTCTGATAAAACAATTAGAAGCGGAAAAAAAAGTGCAGCAATTGTCTATCCGGCAAAAGAGTATTTTGAATTATATACTTTTTGGGAGTGCTGCAACTTTACTGCTCATTTCATTACTCAGCTATCGTAACTACAAACAAAAACAAAAACTCCAGCAGCATCGCATCAGCGAATTAGAAACTCAACAACAACTCACTGCCACTGAAGCAGTGCTGAAAGGAGAAGAACAGGAACGAACCCGCCTTGCAAAAGACCTTCACGATGGACTGGGTGGAATGTTATCTGGAATAAAATATTCATTTAATACTATGAAAGGAAATTTAATAATGACGCCTGACAACGCACGGGCATTTGAACGCAGTATGGATATGCTGGACAGTTCCATAAAAGAAATGCGCCGTGTAGCTCATAATATGATGCCCGAAGCATTGGTAAAATTTGGACTGGATACAGCATTAAAAGATTTTTGTAACGATATAAATCAATCGGGCGCTTTGCAGGTTTCCTATCAATCAATAGGGATTGAAAATGCAGCAATCAATCAAACAACTGCCATTACCATTTATCGTATTGTGCAGGAGCTCATCAATAATACCATGAAACATGCTGCTGCAAAACATGCTATTGTGCAGGTTACAAAATCAGAGCATCAGCTCACGGTTACAGTGGAAGATGATGGAAGAGGTTTTGATACATCCATCATTAAAGGAACAGACGGTATAGGCTGGACAAATATTCAGAACCGGCTTGATTTCTTAAAAGGAAAATTAGATGTAAATTCAGAACCCGGTAAAGGAACATCTGTATTAATTGAATTAAATGTTTAAATGCCGATTAAAGTTTTTATAACAGACGATCACTACATGGTGGTGGAAGGCATCCGCTCTTTACTACAAAACGAAAAAAGTATTGAGTGGATGGGTCATGCATCAAACGCGGATTCATGTCTTGCTTTTTTGCGGAAGCAATTGCCTGATGTGATCCTGATGGACATTAGCATGCCCAGCAAAAGCGGTATTGAGTTGTGCAAAGAAGTAAAAGAAAAATATCCCTCTGTATTTATAATTGGGCTGAGTACATTTAACCAGCAAAGCTTTATTCAAAAAATGATGGATAACGGAGCTTCCGGTTATGTATTGAAAAATGCTACACAGGAAGAATTGATGGAAGCCATACAAGCTGTTGCCAAAGGAAAAACCTATTTAAGCGATGAAGCCGCCTTATCACTACGCAAATATGCAGAGTCGGAAATACCTGTGATCACAAGGCGTGAAAAAGAAGTGTTGGAGCTGATAGCAGATGGATTGACCAACGCTGAAATTGCACAAAAGCTTTTCATCAGTACTACAACTGTTGATTCCCACCGTAAAAACCTGCTGGCAAAATTTAAAGCAAAGAATACTGCTTTATTGATTCGCACTGCTGCTCAGTTGCATTTTATCTGATTATTTAAAATCTTCATGAGCAAGTATTTCTTCCGGATGGCTTTACATTGGTTCCACTTCGGTTACCAGCTTTTTTATCCCCTTCGCCCGGTAGCATCAATTTTTATTAAATAGAGCAAAAAAATATTAATTTCATTCCTGTTCAGGCATTCCCATAGCCGCCCACTCTTCTTTTGCGGGACCATAAACGCCCGGAACCTTCAAGCCAGCCTGTCTCATAAGCACAGTCATTTGTCCGCGGTGATGTGTTTGATGGGCAATAAGACTTGATAGAACATTTGCGCGCTTCCAAACTTGACCGTACATGTTAATATCATCTTTCAGCATTTCATCTGTCCATAATTTTGATATTAACTCATTGACAGCTTTAGATGCTTTTTCATATTCATTAAAAATAATTTTGGCAGAATTGGGCGTGGAAGATTCTTCGAGCATTCCAAATGGCAGTCCGG
Organism: Bacteroidota bacterium; assembly: GCA_023381535.1. Next base: position 101,866 of record JAMCSN010000229.1, on the reverse strand, counting down.
TTTTAGACAGCATTTCCGGAATTGTATTTGTTATATGCCATGCTATAAATCCAAGTGAACGCCCATTTTCAGTAACTTTTTGCTTGAGAGATTCATCAGTCAAATTTTGAAAAACTTTGAGTGTTGCTTCACTCTCATATTTCCAGCCCTCTAAAAAATCGTTGATCGTTTTGAACATATTCTATTTTCCTTATAGTTTGTTATTTAGTTAACTCATCAATAGATTCTTGAAGAAGCTGATTGAATTTTGCCGGATCTTCAAGCATAACAAAATGACCAACTCCCTTCATTATATTCACTTCGAATGATTTTATGTACTTGCGATTCTCTTCCAGTTTGACTGGGAACATTTCACAATTTATTGAAATGATTGGAATACGCAGTTCCTTAACCGCAGCAATTGCATTGTATTGATAAGAGTTCCTCATTACATCTATTGCAATTTTAGAGTTAGCAGATGTCATTTTTTTTAAAATTTTATTCACCAGTGTAGTATCCGCGTTTGGCGGGAAAAGCATACTTGCATAATCTTTTGTACTTCCGACAAAATTGGTTTTAAATGTTGTTAAATATTCTTCTGCGCGTTTTGCCGGTTCACCTTTTTCAAATTTTTGAAACGTGTCTGCCCCAATTAACCCGATAACTTTTTCTTTTAATATACGGGCAGCCTCAAGAATAACAGAACCTCCCATTGAGTGTCCAACCAGAATTACTTTTTCCAATTTGAGTTTATTTACTACATCGGCAACGTCTTGGCCAAACAATTCCATTGTATAATTTTTTCTGTTCATTCCGGATTCACCATGACCAGCTAAATCGATCGTTACAACTTTGTACTTTGGTGAAAATACTTTAACCTGGTTATTCCAAATTGATTTATCTAAGCTCCATCCATGAACAAATACAATTGCTGGTGCGCCAACGCCTTGGGCAGTATAAACGATATTAACACCATCCTTTGATTTTACTTTTTCTACGTTTGAGGCAAGAGTAAAATTAGCGCTGAATAAAATTATTAACACCCCGAGTAAAAACATATTCTTTCTGCTTTTCATTTTTATAATCCGTTATTCGTTAATTTTTTTGATTAATTCATTTATTGCTTCTTGCAAAAGTTGATTAAACTTATCCGGATCTTCAAGCATCACAAAATGACCAATGCCTTTCATCATTCTTACTTCAAACGATTTTACATGTTTACGAGCTTCTTCTACATTGATTGGATACCGATCACAGTTAATAGAAATAATCGGCGTGTTGGTGTCTTCCATAGATGCAAAAGCGTGGTAACCAAACAAATTTTGTAATGCACTAATTGCAACTAGAGGAGGTGCTGCCGACATATCATCGGAAACCTTCTTCACTAATGCAGAATCCGCAGTCGGTGGAAACATTGTTTTCACAAATTCCTTTGTCTTTTCAATAAAATTTTCCTTGAAAGGCTTTATGAATTTATCAATTTGTTCAGGCGTCATTTCGTCTTCAATACCCTGATATGTATCGGCTCCAATAAGTCCTATAACTTTTCCCGGCAACCTTCTAGCGGCTTCAATGATAACATAACCACCCATTGAGTGACCGATAAGAATTACTTTTTTGAGTTTCAGTTTGTTTACAACTGTGGCAACATCCTCTCCGAACAGTTCCATCGTATAATTATTTCTGTTCATTCCGGATTCACCGTGACCGGCTAAATCGATCGTTACAACTTTGTACTTTGGTGAAAATGTTTTTACTTGGTTATCCCAATAAGATCTATCACAGCTCCATCCGTGAATGAAAACAAGCGCGGGTTCACCGCTGCCTTCAACCGTGTAAGCAATTTCAACTCCATCTTTGGATTTAACTTTTTCTGTTACGGCTACTAAGGCAACATTTGTTAGAAAGTAAATCGCAATTAAAGAGATAAATATAAATCTTGTTCTTATGTTCATGTTATATCCCGTGTTTTCTCAGCAGAACTCCGTGGAATCTCCGTGTCTCTCCGTGAAATAATGTTACACAGAGCGGCACCGAGATTACACTGAGAACCACCGGGGGTTAATTTAAAATTACTGCCGGAACTTTAACCTGGTTAACGATTTCATTGAATTTCGGAATCTCAATTTCAACAAGCTCATTTAGTTTTTTCAGTTCGGCATCAATCTTTGCAACTAATTCATTTTTTACTTTATACGATTGCTCTGTTGGTTGAAAATCTCCGCTCTCCACCGAACCATTAAGCGAAGAAAGTTTATCATTCAATCGAACTGGAAAATTTAGTGGATCTTGCGGACTTTTATTTTTTGTCTGGTATAATGTTTCTTCAATTGCTGTGATTTTTTTATTAATCTCTTCGCCGGATTTTTTAATTTCATCGGCATCCTTCCAATTCTTAATTCGTTCGTTTACACCGTTAATCTGTTTCCGAATGTTTCTGATCAGCTTAATCGCTTTGTGAATTTCAGTTAATTTATCCCGTGTTGTTAAAACAAATTCGAACTGAGCTTGCAAATCTTCCTGCGTAGCAGACGAACGAGGATCTTTTACAATTACAAATGGAACTGTTGAACTATCTTTACCATAAATTAAAGTTGCTTTGTATTCACCGGGAATTGCCTGCGGTCCGGTCAATCCTCCTCTGCTCCAGATAATCATTCCATCAAATTTTTCTGCATCGGGATAACGCATATTCCAAATAAATCGCTGCAATCCTTTCTTTATAGGAAGGCGAACATCGCGTTCTTTTGTTTTTGGTTTGAATGAATTAATAACTCTTCCGCTGGAATCGGCAATCTTCAATTCAACAGAATTACTATCCGGCATTTCTTTGAAATAATAATTTATAATAACACCGCTTTGCAGATTTTTTCCGGAAGTAGTTCCATCACCACGGCTACTGCCGTCAATTCGATATGTTTTCCGCGGCGGATACAAATGATAATTTTTCTTCATTATATCAGCATTCAATAAACGAAGAGGAGAAATATCATCTATCATCCAGAATGCTCTGCCCTGTGTTGCTACAATCAAGTCTTCATTTTTTATTGCAAGATCTGTGATCGGAACGATTGGAAGATTGCCAATTTGCCGGACAAACTTTGCAGTATCTGTTTTTTCTGCTAGAATAGTTGGATATAATAAATAGTCGATTTTCGGGAAAATGGAAGTTAGAATGTCCTTCCAAATTGAATGATTATACTTCTTTTGAAGCTGGGATTTGAGTTCGGATTCTGTCATTTCTTTTTTGAGGAATATTTTTGAGTTGGCTCTTTCACTTGAAAACCGATTTGGCGTTTTGGTTTTTCCGGCGGTAAAATAAGCTGGTTAATAGCGTCTATAATATCTTTGATCTGTTCATCGTGAGTTTCAATTTTCGATTCAAGTTCTTTGAGCTTTAGCGCAAGATCTTTATGAGAAGCCAAAACTTCGCGCAAACGGACGAAAGCGCGAACGACATAAATACTAGCTTCAACGGCTCTTTGAGAATTCAAGACCGAAGCAAGCATAATAGCGCCGTGTTCGGTGAAGACCTTAGGCAAGGTAGAAGAAAATTTAAGTCCTTTGAGGTGGTCACAATTTGTGACCAGTTCCTTTTTCTCTTTAGTGGTCAATTCGAACATGAAATCAAGAGGAAACCTTTCAAAATTGCGTTTTACCGCTTGATTGAGAGCTTTAGTAGAAACGCCATATAATTTAGCAAGATCGGAATCGATCATTACTTTTTGACCGCGGATAAATAATATTTTAGTCTCAATGAGTTCAGAAGGCAGCAGAGATGATTTTTTCATAAACGACTCTAACAAATGCAAAAAGAAAAAGTTATGTTTGTAACAAGTTTAATACCGCTAACGATAGCATCGTTAGTTTGACCCCGAAGAAATTCGGGGTTTCTTTTTTAAGCCGTTCAACATAATCGAAGCTTAAATCTACTCCTTCGCTCCAGAGTTTATCAAAAGTTTCAGTTGCATAATCAATATCGGCATTATCTCTTAATTCAACATTGAATTCGAAATTCTTTTCGAGACCGGCTTCGGTTAGATTACTCGAACCGGTGATTACAACGCCATAACCATGCTCATGTTTTTCTTTTTCCCGGAAGATGTAAATTTTTGCGTGAATATTTTTTGAAGGATGAACGCGAATTTGAATTCGTTTTTTCGAAATATCGTCTATGAGGTTAAGAATTCCGCTTTCAATTTCTTTATCATAAAAAGATTGCTGAATGTTTTTCTTTGTCTCGTTGAAAAATTGGTCTTGAGATTTTTCGCGATCTTCATCAAATAAAAGTCCTTCCTTCCGGGCTTTATAGATAAGATGGTCAACATTAATACCAACAAGGATTCTTACAAGGGAAGTTTTTTCTATAAACTTTCTGATTCTGAAATAACCGGAAGCTCTGAAATAACCGACAAGAGCATCTAAAAAGTAAATATCGCGGTGACTGAAGATCCCCTCAATTTTATTAAGAAGAGTATTCTCATTTTCATTTGTAAAGAAGCGAGAATTCATAACCCTCAAAAGCAAATTAGAACTTTAATTAAGAATTTTGTTTTATATAATAGAACAAATATGTCATAAAATAAATAAAATCAATCTAGCGTTAAAGGTGAAATGCGAAACAATAGATGCGGAACTTTTGAAGATAAAAAAGTAGTGTGTGATATAATGGATTTGGGGTTAGTTGAAATATGCCTGGGAACAGAAATAGTAATTCTGTTTTAAGATTATAAGAGAATTCGATGGAGAATGTAAAATGGAAAGCAGCAGCAAGAATGAAATAAATCCTCTCTCAGATTTAATTCCCTACAATACTTTTAAAGTACTTGAAAACCATGGATTACTAAATAAAAAGTCTTTACGCGATCACGTGATTCGAAAAAAATTTTTAGAATTAAAACAGAATAATGTTACCGTGCTTGAAGCAATAGAGACCATACGTAAAGAATATCCCTATCTTCAATTCGATACAATTAGAAAGATAGTTTATCAAATTCAAAAGTAAATAGGTCTTGACTAAAGAATGCACTTGGTATATATTGTATCGTGTGCGTTAAAAAAGTAAAAACTAATTTGGTTCTAATTCATTTCTATCATAAGATTTTTTTGGATAAAAGGTAATGGCAAAGGAAAAGAGAAATATCAAACAAACTAACAAAATGAAAACATCCCCATTCAAAGATTATTGGGATAAGTACAATTATTATACTCTTTATGCCGGTATCGGCGTTCTAGTTATTGGATATATTCTGATGTCAAAAGGTCCGTGGGATAATCCAATATCTCTTTCGATTTCCCCCATCATTCTTTTGGTGGCTTATCTGATAATCATACCACTTTCTATAGTATTCAAGTTGCCGAAAAAGTTTCGAAGAGACGCTGATGTTTCTAGCAAAAATTAAGGGGAATATTGTTTCGACTCCAAAGAACAAATACCTAATTGGGCACAAACTTTTATTAGCGCATCAGATTGACTATACGGGAAAGTTCATTGGTAAGAAAGACGTTGTTGCACTTGATTTAGTTGATGCGGGAATAGGCGACAACGTGATTGTGGTTCAAGAAGGCGATGCTGTGCAACAAATTTTAGGAAATACAAAAACACCTGTAAACACCATGATTACTGCTGTTGTAGATAATATTGAGATTAGCGAATAATAGATATAGACTTTCTATAGAGTAATACTCAATGTTTGTTTTTTCCTCTTTCACTTAATGCACATCGTTTTGTACAAACTATTTTTGTTTAGTACCTTAACAGTTTTACAAATGGACAAACTCTCCACAAGATTTTTTCCTTCGAGCAATTCTTCTGCTTTGTCTAGAATATCTTCTATTGATTTCACAAGCGCATTAGCCGAACTGTAATCGATGAATCCATTTCTTCCCATTGCCGATTTAACGGCGTTTTTTATAATAATTTTATATTTAGAATCAACATCATAATCAAGCATATCAGCAAATTGAGCAATGAAAGCATCTTTCAAACCATGCCGTTTTGAGAATTGCGATACAACGAATTTGCGAAGGTCTTCTTTTGTCGCTTTTTCGAAAATCATATTGATGTCATTCTTCTTATTTTTTTGCGGGGTTTTATTTCCAGCAGTTGTTTTTTCGTTCGATGATTGTTTTTCCGAAACGGCAAACAGTACCGCCACAACATGCTTACATATCTCACCTTCAAATGGGCAATCGCATTCCCACTCTACTATCTCATCGTTGTTCATAATTACGGTTACAAAATATTCATCTGTTCCTGTCACTTCTGCATCCCAGTGCCCATTTTCAATTTCTTCTAAGTTCTCAACTTGCTTGTTGACAAAATATTTGTAACCTCTTTCAAGAATAACGGGCGATATGTTTTCTTTAAAATCGTGAAGTGTCATTTTTCTTATTTCCTATCTTTGGCTTGATAGACAATTGCCTCGGAATGAAAGATAAACAAATAGAAGCCAAGTATTATTCAGAAAACTTCACCTAATAGGTGAGATATTTTATATCGTTCCTACGGAATTTTAACAATCGTTTTTGAATCAAAATTCTAAAAAGATACTGTCCCTGCCGGGACAAAAACACCGTAGGTGATGGATATTTATAAAAAAGCAAAAGCCGTTAAGAATAAAGCCCCCATCGGGGCGATATAGACCAAAACTAAGAAAACATGTTTCTGATTCGTATCATTATTCTTATCTCGGAATTGAGGAAGTATTAGAGCAACTGCTAAAGACTACTAATTTTTTGCACAATACGGAATAATTCCTTACATAGTACAGCACAATCTGAACAAAAAGTTTCCCTAAAATAGTTAGTGAGATAAAAGTTGTATGGATATAATACGTACGGAAACATTTAATCTCGCTTATCGTTTTGTTACAGAGACGAACCGGAATATTTTTTTGACAGGCAAAGCGGGAACAGGTAAAACAACTTTCCTGAAATATCTTCGAGAAAACTCGGTAAAAAAAATTGTAATTGCTGCACCAACGGGCGTAGCCGCAATAAACGCTCATGGTGTAACATTACATTCACTATTTCAACTTCCACTTGGCATTATACCTCCCTTTCCGTTTAAGGAGGAAAACAAACTTCACCCGCTTTTAACTAAGATACATTATCACAAGGAAAAATTAAATCTTCTCCGCAGCATGGAATTACTTGTTATAGATGAAGCAAGTATGCTGCCATGTTATTTAGTTGATGCTGTTGATTCAATTTTACGTTTCATAAGAAAAAAACCGGACGAGCCATTCGGCGGCGTACAAGTTTTATTTATTGGCGATCTTTACCAGCTTCCGCCAGTTGTTAAAAATGAAGACCGAGAAACTCTGGAAAGTTTTTATTCGTCGCCGTTTTTCTTCGACAGCTTAATTCTCCGTGATAACATCCCAGTTATTATTGAACTAAAAAAAATCTTCAGGCAAAGGGATGATAAATTTATCGAGATACTGAACGGCATCCGCAATAACGACATTACGGAAGAGAGCTTCAAGTTGTTGAACAGTCGAATTAACAGAAATTTTTTGCTGCAGAACAGCGAAGGATACATTATTCTCACCACTCACAATTACCAATCCGATGAAATTAACAAAAGAAAAATGGATGCTCTTTTATCGCGCGAATATATTTTCCGTCCCGACGTAATTGGCGAATTTCCCGAACATTTATTCCCGGTTGAAAGTGGATTGAAATTAAAACGCGGCGCGCAGGTGATGTTCTTAAAGAACGACAACGAGGGAAAACAATATTTCAACGGGAAAATCGGCGTAATAACAAACATAAACCAAAATGAAATTAGGGTTAAATGCAAAGACGATCCGTATGAGATAGAAGTGAAGAAAAGCGAATGGCAAAATATTCGCTACATATTAAACCCGGAGACAAGAGAAATTAAAGAAGAGGTTATCGGAACATTCACCCATTACCCGCTGCGGCTTGCATGGGCAATTACAATTCACAAAAGCCAGGGCTTAACTTTCGACAAAGTAATTATCGACGCCGAGAGAGCATTTGCAACCGGGCAAGTTTATGTTGCGTTAAGCCGTTGTACCTCACTTGAAGGCTTGGTGCTTGCCAGTCCGGTTAACATAAATATACTCGGCGCGCACGAGTGCTTAAAAGAATGGGAGGATAATAATTACAACACAAATCTTCAGCAAGCTTTTATAGAAGCAAGGGACAAATTTATAATCCAGGAGTTACAAAACATTTTTACATGGAGGAACTGGTATTACGGGTTGCAGGAATTAAAAGATGTCCTTCTTGAAAACCAAAGTAAAATTTCTGTTGATGCAGTCTCATGGATTATTGAATCAATTGACAAGCAAAATGAGCTGTATGAAACGGCAGAAAAATTCAAAGAAGAAATTAGACGGTTGAGTTTTGATTCGCAACAGTATGGAAAACTCATTGAAGAAAACGAAGCGCTTCAGCAAAGGGTTAAACGCGGCGCGAATTATTTTTTTGATGAAATATGTAAATGGGAAAAGGAGTTTTTCAATTATTCATTTTCAGCAGGGACAAAAAAATTAACGAAAACAATAAACAGCTTACTTGAGGATATTTCTTCCGCGCTGCAAGAAGTATTGAAAAAAATTAGTTATTGCAGAAACGGATTTTTATTGAACGGCTACCTAACAAATGCAAAAAATAATTTTGGGAAAACAGAACAATCTGCAAAGCCGCCTCACCATGTAAAAAACCCATTCACGAGAAGCAAGGTTACAACTGAAAGATGGAAGACTGTAAAAGCCGATACTGTTGCGGAAACCATAAAACATTTTCGCGAGGGTAAAAACATCGAACAAATTTCGGCGGAAAGAAATCTTGTGATAAGCACAATAGAAAGTCATCTTGCGAAAGCAATCGGGCAAAAGTTAATAAGTATCGAAGAAGTAATTCCAATTGAAGAGGCGCGGAAAATTGCCGGGTATTTTCCAGAAGATTTAAGCGATGTAAGATTAGCAGGAATAAAAGAAAAAACACCGGACGAAATAACTTACGGCAAATTAAGAATGGTTTTAGCGTGGCTTCATAGTGAGTTGCCGCATAAATAATCTTTTATTATAAAATAGCTCGCAAATGACATGCTTTCATGCCGAAGTACTTCAGCGCTCAGGCACAGATTGAGCGCCCGCCCGACTCAGTCGTTCGAGGCTATGATTTACGCGGATAAATTATTGTTTGATTATTTATGCAATAACCTTCATAAGCAAAAAAAATTAACCGGCGGCTTTTTGAAGAATGGGAATCCATTAATAGAAAGTTATGCGCACTTTACCTTGCAAATGATATGTATACCTTTTAATTTACAAACATGATTGGTTATGCTTCTACGCTGAACAATTATTAAATTAAAATAAATTGTCTCATCAAGACTTTGAAAACCTTTCTTACTTAAAACTTCTGCTTGATGTTGAAGGAATCGGTCCGCAGAAAATTTTTTCCTTGCTATCAAAATTTCATTCATTCGAGAATATTGTAAATGCACCGTTCCGCGGTTTGAGCGAAACTGATGGCATTGGAACAGTTTTAGCCGGAAGAATTTGTTCTGGTAAGAAGAATATTTCAGAAATCAAGACTGGATTGGAAAAATCATTAGATAAATTAAATAAAATGGGTGGAGAGCTAATTTCGTATTGGGATAATGACTACCCCGAACTGTTAAAACGTATTTACTACCCGCCGCTTCTTTTATATACGCTTGGAGATTTTTGCGATGAGGATAAAAAAAACTCTGTTGCAATTGTCGGAACGCGCCAACCGACAAGCTACGGCAAAATACAAGCGGGAAAATTTGCATCCGAATTAGTTGCTAAGGGAATTACAATTGTAAGCGGATTAGCAAGAGGGATTGATTCGATAGCACATACTTCAGCGCTCAATTCCAATGGCCGAACAATTGCCGTGATTGGTTCCGGCTTAGATGTAATTTATCCGCCGGAGAACAGAGGATTATTTGAAAAGATAAAAGAAAGCGGCGTCATTGTTTCAGAATTTCCCTTAGGCACAAAACCGGACGCGCAAAATTTTCCACGAAGAAATAGAATTATCTCCGGCTTGTCATTGGGAACACTTATAATTGAGACAAAGTTTACGGGCGGTGCGATGCAAACTGCCGCTTACGCACTAGATCAAAACCGTGAAGTGTTTGCATTGCCCGGAAACGTGAATGTGATACAAAGTGAAGGTCCGAACTCTCTCATCCAGCGTTCCGAGGCAAAACTTGTAACGTGTCCCGAAGACATATTGGTTGAACTCAAAGCAAAACTAAAACCAAATTTGGTAGAAAAAGTACGTAGACCCACTATAGAACTGAATTTGTTTGAACAAAAAGTCTATGAAATTCTTGATACAGAACCGAAACACATTGACGACATCGCAATAGCAACTTCGATGAATATTTCGGATTGCTTGGTGAACTTGTTAACTCTGGAATTCAAAGAGGTAGTGAAACAACTGCCGGGAAAGATGTTTATCAAATGTTAACCGTTGTGTGAATTAATCAACATTCAGACAAAAGTAATTTTTTAATCGAAAAATGGAACGCGGATCAAACGCTCGCCTCGCTCTAAATAGTAAGCGAGTCGAAGCGGGGATTTCTTATGATTTTCGCTGATGAATTTTTGAATAATTACTTTTGTCTTTATTGTTTCAACTTTCTATATCTAATTCACATAACAGGTCAAATGTTAGTACTTCTTTAAATCCTTCCACAAATTTTTCAAACGTTCCTTAATGCTTTTTTCATTACCGTTTTCCGAAGGAAGGTAATACTGTTTTTCTTTTATCTCATCCGGTAAATAATTTTCTTGAAGAAAATTATTTTCAAACGAATGCGGGTACTTATATTCTTTTCCGTATCCTAATTCCTTCATCAACTTAGTCGGTGCGTTTCGCAGATGAAACGGAACCTGATATTGAGGAAGATTTTTCACATCGCTTAGAGCGGAATCAATCGCCATGTATGATGCGTTACTTTTAGGTGCCGACGCAAGATAAACCGCGCATTGTGAAAGTATTATTCGCGCTTCCGGCATTCCAATTTTATCAACAGCACTGAACGTAGCTTCCGCAAGCAACAAAGCATTCGGCGATGCATTACCGATATCTTCCGAAGCCAGTACTACCATGCGACGCGCTATGAACAACGGATCTTCACCGCCTTCCAGCATTCTTGCCATCCAGTAAACGGCAGCGTCTGGGTCGGAACCGCGAAGACTTTTTATGAATGCCGAAATAATATTATAATGTTCTTCACCGGCTTTATCATACAAAATATTTTTTCGCTGAATAACGTTTTCGATAACCGACTTTGTAATTACAATTTTCTCTTTGTCGATTTCCTGCGCTATTGAAGCTTCGAGAATATTCAACATAATCCGCGCATCACCGCCGGAGATGAAAATCAAATAATCCGGATCCGCTAATTCAATATTCAGGCTTCTCAAAAATTCATCTTTCGATAATGCGAAGTTCAGAATATTCTGCAAATCGTTTTTGGACAGTTCTTCCAACACAAATATCCGAACCCTTGAACGCAATGCCGGAATAACTTCGAACGATGGATTTTCTGTCGTGGCACCAATCAAAATAATCTCGCCATTTTCAACCGATGAAAGAAGTGCATCCTGCTGAGCTTTGTTGAACCGGTGAATTTCATCGATGAAAAGAATGGTTTTCTTGAAGTGATCGAGATTGCTTTTTGCTCTCTCGATTATCTGCCGAATATCTTTCACTCCAGACGAAACTGCATTGATCTGATAAAACTCGGAATCCGTTGCTTCGGAAATAATTTTCGCAAGCGTCGTCTTCCCGGTACCGGGGGGTCCCCACAAAATAATTGAACTTAGCGAATCCGATTCGATCATCGACCGCAGCGGTTTTCCCGCTCCGACCAATTTTTCTTGTCCTTGAAACTCATCCAAGGTTTTCGGTCGGCATCTTTCAGCCAGCGGTATAGTCGGCAATTTTGTTTTGCTTGTCATGTCAAATATTAATTTTCGTCTATCCTAAAAGCTTTTTCATTCTTCTTCATCATATTGAATTTCTCACGGGCAACGCGCTCAATTTTCTCTTTGCTGTTTTTCAACGATTCAATTTCAGCTTGCAATGATTTCAGTTTCTCTTCGGATGCCGTGATTTCAGAATCAATTTTATTCAACTCACTCTTGAGTTCAAGGTATTTGAGAATTCCATTTTCGTGAAGGAAAAGAAAAGCCAACGCTCCGAGAATAACGACAACCAATGAAATTCTTAAAAGAAGTTTCGATTTAAACGCTGCCATCAGAGGGAATTTTTAATAATTCTATCAATCAATTCTTCAAAACTGATTCCCGCGGCTTTTGCCATCTTGGGAACGAGAGATGTGCTGGTCATTCCTGGTAACGTGTTAACTTCAAGACAATAAGATTTGTATTCAGTCGTCAAACGGAAATCGATTCTGCCGTAACTTTCGCAGCCGACAGAGTTATACGCAAGCAACGCCTGATGCTGCAAATGTTCGGCAACTTTCGGAGGAATTTGCGCCGGCACAATGTACTCGCTCATTCCGGATGTGTACTTGCTTTCGTAATCGTAGAATCCGCCTTTCGGTTTTATCTCCAGCGGAGGCAGAGCATGCTTATCCAAAACCGCAACAGTCATTTCTCTTCCGGGAATGTATTCTTCCACAAGAATTTTATTTGAGTATTTGAGCGCGGTCTTAATCGCACGATCAACTTCAATATCGCCGCGACAAATTGTTAACCCAATAGTCGAACCGGAATCGTTAGGTTTGAAAACGCACGGGTAGCCAAAAAATTTTTTGATCTTTGATTTTATTAACTCAACATCTTCTTCGTTTCGATTAATCACAAACCAGCGCGGAGACGCAACGTCATAGTGTTGAAACATTACCTTGGTCATGCATTTATCCATCGCGGTAGCGCTAGCCAAAACTTTAGAACCGGTATATTTGATTCCTCTCAACTCAAGCAGCGATTGCAGCGTTCCGTCTTCGCCCCATTTTCCGTGAAGCGCAATGAACGCAACATCAACATCGTCAAACATTGTCGAATTAATTACTTCGACATAATTACGATTGGACAGCTCGGTAAAATCTTTTTCAACAAAAAACTTCTCGACATCTTTCGGCTGATTCAATCCGTAAGCCGGATCGATGACTTTAACTTTGTAACCTAGAAAAGATAATGCGGCAAGCACAGACTTGCCCGAAGCTTTGGATACGTTTCGTTCCGGCGATGAACCGCCGACAAGCAGCGCTACAGTTATATTATTGTTCGACATTTTTTTCTCTGGAAAATTTTTTAGAAATCGAATCTATTTCTTTTGTCAATTTTAATTCCGTAAACCTCTTCGGCAAGCGAATAAAGTTCTTTCAATTTACCGACAGGCAAATTTTTCTCGCGTCCCATTGTGCGAGCGATGTAAATTGTTTTTGCCGCATGCTCAAGTTTCTCCATTCGGAAGTAAGCACCTTTTATGTTTTTGCCGAACGTAACGGCGCCGTGGTTTTCAAGTAAGAACGCCCATACATAATCAATATATGGCAGCATTGAATTCGGCAGATCATCGGTTGAAGGCGTTCCGTATTTGCAAAGCGGAACCTTCCCGAGCGAAAGAATCACCTCGGGAAAAATCGGCCGCATTAATCCTTCGCCTATTGTTGCAAACGCAGTTGAATAAACCGGATGACAATGAATCACAGCGGAAACGTCCGGTCTTTTTTGATAAGCGATCAAATGAATTTTTGCTTCGGTAGAAACTTTTCCTTCGCCTTGAAGAAGGTTGCCGTGATAATCTATCTCAAGCAAATCTTTTTCTTCAACGTCGCCTTTGTTTTTGCCGGATGGAGTAATCAAAATTCTTTTTTCGTCCATGCGCACGGAAAGATTGCCGTCGTATGCAGCAACAAATTCTTTCTCGTAAACTTTATGACAAATTTCGGTTAACTCTTTCCGTAGCGACATTGTTTTTCTATTTCTTCAATTATGCGCATGTTGATCAAATCATCTTCGCCGGTAACGAACGGAGATTGTCTGCTTAAAAAACTTTTCTGAACCGAACGGATCATTAAAACCATCCGGTTGGAGCGTTTGCGAAATACTTTTCTCGCCTCGCCTTGCAGATCGATAATCAATTTGGTTGATGTACTTTTCTTTCCCAAAAAATTCTCGATTGCGATTGAGCCGTTGTATCCGAGAATTTCAATCCGGTTAAAAGCTTTCTTTGTGTTGTAAGAAATGTTGAACTGCCCGTAACCGCTTTTTTCGAACTTGACAATTGCCGACGCGAAATCTTCCACGTCGCTTTTATAAACGACAGTATCCATGAAAGCTTTTACTTCCGTGATGTCGCCGCCGAAATATCTCAGCATATCGATCATTTGAGAGCCGAGATCGCGCAGAACGCCGCCGCCGCTCAGTTCTCTGTTAAATCTGAAATTATGATCGGGCGCCAAATCGATATTGTATGAAGCGGAAACAGAAACAATCTTGCCCAGCATTTGTTTATCGATCAGTTCTTTCGCCTTTTGAAATTGCGGGTGAAACCGGTGCATGTGATTAATGATCAGCATGACGTTGTTCGCATTACAAATATTTACCATCTCTCCGGCTTGCTTGGAATCGAGAGCGATGGGGCGTTCGCAAAGAATATTTTTGTGCGCCTGCGCCGCTTTTATTACCTGCCGATAATGATCGGCATTAACACTCGAGATGTAAACGGCATCTATGCCGCTTGCAAGCAATGCGTCGAAATCATCAAACGCATTTGCTGCCCCGAATTTATTTGCGATACTTTTTGCACGTTTGAGATCTTGGCTGTAAACTGAAACCAATTTGCTTCGCTGTACCAATTGTAACGCCGGAAGGAAAAAATTCTCTGCAAAGTTTCCACAGCCGGCAACACCCCATTTCACTTTCCGTGGAATCGCGGAAGCAAATCTTAATCTTGTAGATGGTCTGATCATTCTATTCCCATTACAATTTTAGTTTTTCCATTAGCATCTTAATCGGCTTCGAGTTGGTCATAGTGTAAAAATGAATCGCCGGAACTTTTCTGTTCATCAATTCTTCAACTTGTTTTGCCGTCCAGTTCACACCGATATCAAGTACGTGTTCGGGTTTTGCTTTTTCAATTTCATCGGCTAATTCAGTGGGAATGTCGATGTAGAAATTCTTAGGAAGTGTTTTAACATGCACTTTCGAAGTTATGATTTTCAATCCGGGAATGATGGGAGCTTTGATTCCTTCTTTCCGGCATAGGTCAACGTATTCGAAAAAAGCTTTGTTGTTGTAAAACATTTGCGTTACGATGTAAGATGCGCCGCTATCTACTTTCGACTTTGTGTACCTGACATCGGTAAGAAGATTCGGAGCTTCAAAATGTTTTTCGGGATATCCGCTGGTTCCGATGCAAAAATTCATAGGCTGAGCATCGAGCAATCCTTCTTCAAGATACTTCCCTTTATTAATCGAATCGATCTGTTTGATAAGGTCAACCGCATATTCGTTTATGCTTCTTCCGAACTTGACCGGTTTCTTGTATTCGCTTTCGTCGCCGCGAATCGCAAGAACGTTTTCAATTCCGAGGTAATGAAGCTCAATCAAAAAATCTTCCGTCTCTTCGCGTGTGAACCCGCTGCACAAAACGTGGGGCACAGCTTCTATGTTGTACTTGTTCTGAATGAGCGCGCAAATTCCCAATGTGCCGGGACGTTTGCGTTTTATTTTCATCTGCATACCGCCGGCAGTTTCTTCATAAACAACTTCTGCCGCATGGCTTGTGATATCGATGAACGGCGGATGATATTTTGTGATATCTTCCAGAACATTCAGAAGCTGTCTAATATTTCCCCCGCGTTTCGGTGGAATGATTTCAAAACTTATGAGTGTATTTTTCGCTTTTTCTAGATGCTCAATAACTTTCATACTTATCCGGATTAATCATAACTAAATTTAATATTTTCTCTTTAAACTTCTTATAGATTCTGAATTTTATTGCGGAATCAGCTTCATTTGATTCTTCGCTGCGGCTTTGAATGCCGATTCATCAAGCGGAATCTTAATATATTTTCCTTTGAGCCACATTTGGCTCATGTCTTTGTAATGACTGCTCATGAAATTTCCGGATTCGCCCGTTGGCATTATAAGCTCAAGATTATTCGGGTCGCCGAAATCGAAAATGTAACGCATTGACGGACCTAAAATATTTTCGTACGGATCGGAACGGTGAAGTTTTTTATAGTCGCGCGTTTTCTCAAACAGTTCAGGGAAAGAATATTCCGTATTGAAAATTGTTGTTCCGTCGCCGCCGATACTGAATGGACCAATGTTGATAATCTTATCAAGCAATCCGGATTCATGGTGGAACATGTGGTAGAAAGTTACCTTGTGAATATCGCCCCACTGCCAATTTGCAATGTCCTTTCCGTAATTTTTTTCCAGGTCGGAAAGCGCATCAACTAAACTTTTTCTGATTATGACATCGCGTGTTTCGATTTGCGGCGTATGGATGTCGTCGAAAAATGATGAGCGGTTTTCTTCAAGCATCTTCGGAATAATTCTGTACGGAACGTTGGCAACGAAAACATATTCCTTCAGAAGATCTTCTCCCATTTCATCTTCAAAAATATTTTTGATCAAGAATTGGAAAAACCGCGTATAAATTGTCGGGACTTGACTGCCGGCATTCATTTCGAAGTTCCACCCTTTTAAGAGTTCCAATGCAAGTTGAAGATTCTGATCGGTTACTTTTACATTATTGAACGCGTTAAAAATGAACGGCGTTAATTTTCTCGCGTACGGAGAAACGAAATCAACTTGATACTTTTCATAATCTTTAACCGAGTGAACCGGTTTAGATTTCAGCAGCTCGGTAATTCTTTCGATGCGCGATGACGGTTCCCAAATATTTGAAATGTGGTATTTGAAATTTTCGATCGTTTTATTATTCGCAGAAGCGATAAAATTTTCCGGCGGGTTAAGCAGCTTCGGCATCTCTTCGTAAGGAACAAATCCAAGCCAATCATTTTTCGTTGTCGTTCCGTCGTAAATCAATGTTGGACTGTTGCTGCTTCTAATTGGAAGTCGTGCCGCGCAAATGTAACCGATGTTTCCCTTGTCGTCGCCATAAACAAAATTTTGTCCGGGGACAGTAAAGTATCTCACGGCATTTTTAAAGTCTTCCCAATTTTTGGATTTGTTGATTGATAATGCGGCGAACATTTCATCGCTGAATTCGTTTCCGGTCCAGCGCATACTCATTTGCGCCATGTTGTTTGAAACGGACGGATACAAAGATTTGTAAGAATGAACATCGGTGATGATAGGTCCGCGGTGCGTCCGGCGGACTTCAAAGACAACATTCGGCGAATCTTTAACACGAATAGTATCTTTCTCGATATCAAGCTGTTTCCATGCCCCGTTAAGAAAATAATTTTTCCCGGTTGAATCAATTTTCTCAACGTAGAAATCCGCGTCGTCCGCCATAACATTTGTAAGAGCCCAAGCTATTCCGCCGGAGGCGGATTGATTTTTCCCAATCACTACCGCAGGCAATCCCGGAATTGTAAAGCCGTCAACGTTCCAGTTTTTGCTTCGTATCATTGCAAAGTACCATCTGCCAGGCGCGGTGTAAGCAAGATGAGGATCATTGGCAATAATCGGTTTGCCGGATGCAGACATTTTTCCGTTGATGACCCAATTGTTTGATCCGATATGAGTTCCGACAAATCCGGTAAAACTTCTGAACATCTGATCAACTTTTATGAAATCGGTTGGAATCGCCGCAAAACTTTTTATCTCCGGCGGAATAATTGTCGGCGAGTTTTCCGGGAAGTCCGGTAAAAGTTCTTTTGTTTTTTCTTCACCGAATTTTTGAACCAGCTGCGCGAATGCGATATCCGTCCACCAGCTTAAATTCAATTCCCACCCCATAAGTTTTGCAATTACCAAACTGTGTTCCGGCTTCCAAGGATAAGGGTCGTAGCCAAGCAGATCAAACTCAACCGGATATTTTCCTTTGGCACTTTTGATGTAAGCATTTACTCCTCTTGAGTAAGCTTCCAATATTTTTTTCGAAAGCGGATTCAGCTTGTTGTAGTTCGCTTTAACATTTTTGTAAATTCCGATTGTGCGAAACATTTCATCGATCGGAACTGTTTTGGCGCCGAACACTTCGCTGAGACGTCCTTCGCCGGCACGACGCGCAACATCCATCTGGAATAATCTTTCCTGCGCATGAACGTAACCCAACGCAAAAGTCGCGTCTTCATCATTGTCAGCAATTATCATTGGAACGGCATATTGATCTCTGTAGATCTCAACTTCACTTTTGAGTCCGGCAACTTTGGTTTGACTATCGTAATCCGGAAGCGTGCTTTTCAAAAGGTAGTACGAAATACCGAATATGAAAATGATTATGACTAACAAGGATGCTATAATGCCGATTGTTACTTTTTTCCAAGTCTTCATTTTTGATCATCCAAGAATTGCTTTTTTAACCCAAATTTTCCTAGAGGAAAATTTGCCCTACGGGCCGACAAGCCCTAGGTTATAATGAAATATAACGAAAAAAATTATTTGCTAAATTTTAATTCTTGCATGGCTTGTCGGGGTTAACCCCGATGTCCCGATTGAATCGGGACAATCGGCCTTCGGCAAGAATTCATCATCGATGAATTCTTGGGTTAATTTATGAAATAATTGATTTGCTGAATACTAAAATATTTGATAAACTGGTTTACTACTGCCGTTTGTTAGAAATCATTGGTCTGCTAATTTCTCTTAGCATGCGGTGGTAGTAGATATGGCAGAAAAGCGAGGACGTGGTTGTTCCAGATAATTTTTTCAACGTTGAAGCGGGAGTGCAAAAATTTATCTCCATTTGTTTTTAATTTGATTTTGCACGTGCAGCAATGCGCGAATAAAATATAGTAGTTATACCGTTTGGTTTTAATATAATATTTGTTAACTTGTTACAGAGTTTACGGGGAGATTTAAAATGCTTCCATATCACTTCTTCTTAACCAACAAATCAAATTAACCAACACGGGGGAAATATGACGTAGCGAATAATGTGTGACAGGCCTAATCAAGACATTCCAGATTCTTGTGGGGAGAGAATCATAGATTTGGGAAGATTGTAAAAAACAGTGAGTGAGTCTACTATGAATAATATAAAAGTCTACGTAATACTAATACTCGCTTTTACATGCCATAATGTTTATTGTCAATGGCAAGAACAAAATAGTGGTGTAGTGGTCAATCTCTGGGATGTTTGCTTTGTTGATTCTCTTGATGGATGGGCAATCGGAGACAGCTCTGTTGTAATAAGAACCACGAACGGAGGAAATACGTGGAATTCTATAAGACTGAATTTCCCCACGAATAGTGATTCAAAAGTGAGGTTTGTTGACACATTGAATGGTTTTATTCTATCCAAAGGGAAATTATATTCTTCTTCTGACGGTGGGAATAACTGGATTCAACTGGATACAATAAAAAGCCTTGTGATAAATGATTTTTATTTTATGAATGAAAGCACTGGCTGGATAACTCTCTCAGATTCATGGTTCGCGCCTAAAATTACAGCAATTGCAAAAACAAACAACAAAGGTAAAACATGGAACGTGGTATACAGAGATACGATACAGTATGTCCTTCCATTCGAAGCTATAGATTTCCTAAATGGTAATTTTGGATTAGCCAGTAGAACGTCCCATCAGGATAATAGTGAAACCAAGTTTTATAGGACAGAAAATGGAGGGTTGAGCTGGGAATATGTTGGTAACTACCGTTCCAGTATATACAATCTCCGCATCATCGATAGTTTAAAAATAATTGCAGGAGGTTCCGGTCTCGTAACTTCTATTGATAAAGGAACCAATTGGGTTACCAGCAATGATTTTCTCTACTATCTAAAGGATTTTTCCTATGCGAATAGAGAAGATGTTTGGTTTATTTATGTATCGCCTTCAGGTGAGTACCAGATATTTTATACTAATCCAACCCTCACGTTCACCAAAATAGCCGTACCACCCGGAATAATAGCTAATGCGTTGGATAATTTTTTAACCAAATATTGCTGGGTAGTTGGGAATAACGGAAAAGTTTTCCTCTACAAAGATGATATTACTAAAGTTGAAACAGGGTTGGAGAGAACAAAGGGATTTAAAATTTCTCAGAATTATCCAAATCCATTTAATTCAGAAACGAGAATAGAGATTTCTATAAATTATTATGCTAAAGTAGCAACAACTATATATGATATTTTAGGCAGGATTGTAAAAGTGCTGTCGGATGATATTTGGGCTCCTGGTGTTTATTCGATTAGATGGGATGGATTAGATGTACATAATCTTAAATGTCCAAGCGGTATATATTTGTTTGACTTTAGGGTAAATAATTATGAAGAAGTTAAAAAAATAATTCTTTTGCAATAAGAATTAAGAGGATAATATGAAAACTAAAAATCTTTCCTTAACACTATTTATATTTATTCAAACGCTGATGTTTCCCACTTTTTCTTATTCTCAAAGTACTATTCTATCATTAGAAGATTTGAGCAAAGAAAGTGAACAAACTATAATAGCGAATTGTCTTTCTTACTTTGCTTATTCAGATGCGTCAAATCAGCGAATATTCACTGACTATATTTTAAAAGTTGATCAAGCAATTAAAGGTGATCTTTCAGCAAATTCTCTGATAAAAATAACTGTGCCCGGAGGCACTCTCAATGGTTATACAACATTCATACCAGAGATACCAGTTTTTACGAAAGGGGAAGAAACATTATTGTTTCTAGAAGAAAAGAAATCCAAAGCACCCGAGAATAGAAAATTTGTAGTAACAGGCTTTCATCAAGGGAAATACGTAATTGTGCTGGATGAAAAAACGAAAAAGAAAATAGTTTATCGTGATAAAGTTGATTTTCCGCTTCGTATAAAAAGCAATGGAGAAACACTACAACTCACTGCTCATGAAAGCATTTACTTATCTGATTTTGTTAGTCTTATTACAACACTGCAAAAAACTAAATAAAGAGGTGCAAACATGCGTCGGAAAATACTTACAATATTATTTCTGTTATCGTTTTGTGCAGTGCATGCCGAGCGATACCTATCCCTACCCGGTTCTGCAATACAAAACACTAATTTTAACGAAGTTAAAATCGGAGATTCTGATATACTAAGATGGCAATCTACTACAGTTGGTTGGTATTTAAATCAAAATGGCGCAGGTGACGGGTTGACTTTTCAACAGACTTATAACGCTGTAAATGCGGCATTTAATTCATGGCAAGCAATAAGTACGAGTTCTATGTCATTTGCCTATCAGAATTTAACAACAAGGGGTTGGGCAAATGACGGTTATAATGTAGTTTATTGGGCAGAAGCAGGTGATGATATATACAGTTTAACACCTCAACGCAGGAACATGGCATTAACATATATCACCAGTGATGCAAGCCATAATATTGTCGATGTTGATATTATTTTTACTGGACTAAATACTGATCCGTATGGTAATCCATTTTCTTGGCACATTGATGGTACTTATGGTGACATACAAGCTATTGCGACCCACGAGATTGGCCACATGATAGGAATTGCTCATACAGATGTAAATTCTAGTCCATTGCCAACAATGTCTGCAACTTATAATGGTGTGGATGAAAGGAGTCTTGAATTTGATGACATTAAAGCAGCTTCTTTTTTATATGATGGGAATATTTTGGATAACGAGACGCCACAATATAGCCCTTCATTCAGATGGCCTATTACAGTTTCGCTAGGAAAAACATTAACAATTACTTCAGGGAAAAATGTAACTTTTACTAACAATGCTACGATGACTGTAAATGGATCAGTCAATGTAACTAGTTCAACTTTTCATAGTTCTGGTGGTTCAAGCATAGTTATTAATGGATCTCTTTATGCAACCAGTTCTACATTCACTGGATTAAATACTCCATCTTATTGGCAAGGTATTATTTTTAACAGTGGTAGTACAGGCAATTTAAACGGTTGTACAATTAATAATGTATATACATACGCATCAGGTGCCGTCAAGATTAATAACTCATCGCCAACTATTCAAAACTGCATAATAGAGAACAACAGTAGTACAACATATGGTATGTACGTTATGAATAATGCAGCTCCAATCCTTAATAATAATACCATTAGAAATAACACATACGATGCAATCGTGTTCGATCATGCCGGTGGGTATTTAACAAACAATAAAATTACAGCTTCAAACGGAACAGCATCAATTAATTGTTGGGATAATGCAAACCCAACATTCTCAACATCAGGCGGAAGTACCGGACTAAACCTTCTTCAAAATGGTGCATATGGAATCTATGCAGATTGGTATAGTACACCAAATGCGGGGACTTCATCAAATCAATCATCGAATAATAAACTCCTTGATGCGACAGCTTATAATGCAACCGCATCAGGTTATTCAACAGTTTATGCAAAATATAATTACTGGTCACCATTTCCTCCAATGAGAATAGGAGCCGATGCTGGTTGTGCTGTGTACTGGGATCCCTATTTAACAACCCCTCCTTTTTCTATTATCGCTCTCCCCGACTTTAAGGAAAAAAATCTATTGAATAAGACCGTGGAAAGTATAAACGACAATGATGATCTCCTTCAAGCAGCTGATCTAAAAAGCAAGAAAAGATATAGCGAAGCAATAAGTATTTACAGACAACTACTTGATAAGGATATAAACGAATATTTAGCGTCAACGGCATTGGTAGAACTTGGACACATTTATAGAGAAACTAAAAACGGAGAATTGTTCGACTATATTAAAAGTTTTGTGATTGGTAATAAAACAACAAAAGGAATCGCAATAGATCTGGTTGTAAATATACTGCAAGAAGAAGGTCAGTTTGACACGGCGAAGTTATTAAATGATGAGTTGCTAGGCAGCAACTTTAAAAAGACACGTTTTGCGATGAAAGGAAATCTGAATTTGTTTCATATTTATTATGCTCAAGGAAATTACACTTTAGCTAAAGATATTTTAACAGAGCTAAAAACCGCTGGAGAATGGAACATAGGGATAAATACAGCAGGGTTGCTTATGGACGAGATTGATCAGAGAGTAAGTCCAAATGATAGGCTTGTAAAGCAAGTTGAGACAAATTCAATTAATTCAGATTTTTCTTTGGAACAGAGCTATCCTAATCCATTCAACCCAACAACGAAGATTAGTTTTTCGCTTCCTCAGAAGAGTCAGATCAAACTAAAAGTGTTTGATGTTCTTGGAAGAGAAATTCAAATTCTTGCAGATGGAATTTACGAAGCTGGTAAGCATGAAGTTGAATTTATTGCAACTAATTTACCCAGCGGAGTATATTTCTATAATTTAACAAACGGCACAAATTCAATTACCAAGAAGATGCTGCTGATAAAATAAATAGGAAAGAAACTAAGGAAAAGCATAAACCCGATTTTCAATGAGAATCGGGTTTGTTATTTTAAATTATTATAGACTACTATCTACTTATGCAGTTTGCTTATAAGTTTCAAACCACAACGCGGCAAATAAGATCAATTTTATTTAAGTTGTTAAACAATATTACGAATTGGAGAGCATGCTCAACTCGCCTGTTTGATAAATATATGGTAAGTACTAAACCATTTCTAAATTCTATGGTGATTTAATGACCGAACTATTAGCAATTCTATCTGTGTTAACATTTTTCTCCGTAATTGTTTTTTACTTCATGCTAAAGAAAAACATTTCCAGCGGCGGTTCTACGGCGCTGAAGGAAGAGTTTGAAAAAATCGATCGTTCATTCCGCGATGAGATGGCACGCAGCAGAGAAGAAATTTCCAAGAACGCAAAATCTCAGCGTGAAGAATTGAGCGGATCAATTAAACTGTTCGGTGATCAACTGAACGACCAGCTCTCCAAACTGATTCAGACAAATGAACAGAAATTTGATAAGCTTCAGGAAAAAGTTGATACGCAGCTAAAAGAAATCCAAGACAAGAACGAAAAGAAACTTGAAGAGATGCGAAGGACGGTGGATGAAAAGCTGCACGAAACATTGGAAAAACGGCTCGGTGAATCCTTCAAACTGGTAAGCGACCGGCTTGAACAAGTTTATAAAGGTCTCGGTGATATGCAGGAACTTGCCCGTGGTGTTGGAGATTTGAAAAATGTTTTGGCAAATGTTAAGACCCGCGGCGGCTGGGGTGAGATTCAGTTAGAAAATTTGATTGACCAGATTCTAACCCGCGAGCAATATGAAAAAAATATCGTCACAAAAAAAGGAAGCAATGAACGTGTAGAAATTGCTATCAAGCTTCCGGGACGGGATTCGCTCAAAAGCGAAACTGTTTGGCTGCCTATCGATGCAAAATTTCCGGTCGAAGATTATCAACGGTTATTGGATGCTCAAGAAATTGCAAATGTAAATTCAATTAGCGATGCCGGCAAAGCGATTGAAACACGCATTAAAAGCGAAGCAAAAAAAATTGCAGAAAAGTATTTGGATCCGCCGCATACAACAGATTTTGCATTAATGTTTCTTCCTATTGAAGGATTGTACGCAGAGGTTTTACGAAGACCCGGCTTGGCGGAATTTTTACAGCGGGAATACCGAGTAGTGGTTTCCGGACCAACAACACTTGCGGCAGTTCTAAATAGTTTACAAATGGGATTCAGAACCTTAGCAATCGAAAAACGTTCGAGCGAAGTTTGGAAAATCCTGAGCAGTGTAAAAACAGAATTTGGGAAGTTTGGTGATCTGCTGGACAAAACACAAAAGAAACTTCAGGAAGCAAGCAACACAATAGATGACGCCTCAAAAGCCACAAGAAAAATAGAAAAACAGCTTAATAAAGTTGAAGAACTGCCAAGCAATGAAACAAACTTGCTGGAATAATTATTTAGAGGATTAATAAAACTAAAGATCACAAAGAATTTTTGGGGAAGGTTAGAAACGGCAAAATGATAGTCAATGGGTTGGGACAAATCGTCGAAAATTGCCGGAAAGAAATTCCAAATCATTTTCAAAACGTTGAGTTGGATTATAATGTAATTAGGCAGAACCACATACATGGAATAATTATTATTAATCCAACTGTAGAGACGCCCGATCGGGCGTCTTTACGTTTGCCAGCTTTAGGATTAGTCATCAACCAATTCAAAGGTTCTGTAAAACGCTGGGCAAATAAGAACGGTTATTCAGCATTTGCATGGCAGGCGAGATTTTACGACAGAATAATTCGAAACGAACAAGAACTTTACAACATCCGAAAATACATGGAGCAAAATCCACTTAACCGGGAGTTAGAAAGGAAACAACCGGAAAATATTTTTGAATAAATCATGAAGACACAATATCATAACACGCCAGGATATTTCATTGCGATGTTGCTTGGGAGGGTTCAACTTGAGTAATTATTACTCACTCATGTTACGCAAAAAACAAAAGCTGTCCGCCAGTGGCGAGATGCTACCAATATGCCGCTCCTATCGGAGCTTTTAGAAATGGCGTTCTTCGCGTTATTTTGTAGTGTTCATAGTCCCGGAGGGACGAAATATTGGTAGAAAGGTTGTCCCCTCCCTTAGTTTAAGCTCCAGAGGAGAGACATATGTCGAAGGTATAAAATTATTTCAACCTTCTTTTGCGTAACATGAGTTACTCAGATAAACTTTCTGCCGAGCGATTAAAACGTGTTTACGAAATCGCCACACCGCGCGTTCAACTGAAGCAATATCAAACACGGCGACAACTCTTCATTCGCCGATAATTTTCCACCGTTCGCCGAATTTCTATTCAAAATTCTGAACCCGCACTATAACTTTGCCGTCGAAAGAAGTGACAGTAAAGATAATCTGAGGATAAAATGGAAACACCAAAACTTCACGGACGGGTAATAGTAGGTTTGTTGCTGATATTTTTTGGAGCGATCTTCGTCCTTGACAACTACAATCTTATTAATGTACCCTATGAATATTTCACGTGGGAATATTTTTTCATTTTGATTGGACTGCTTTTCTTTGTTCTCTCAAGAAATAAAACTGCCGGAGTCGTTTTCATTGCGATCGGTTTATTTAACTTGGTGCCCGAACTATGGCCTCTTGTATTCGTATTACTCGGTGCTTACATAATTGCCGGCAAGCGCAGAGGAAGAAGAATAAAACCAAGGACTACCGTTGATGCGGAATGCTGCCCACCAGCTTCCAAAGTAAACGGAGATACCGTTGAATGCATAAGTATTTTTGGAGGCGGCTCAAAAGTAGTTTACTCGGAAAATTTTCAAGGCGGAAATTTAGTTTCGATATTCGGAGGCTGCGAAGTTAATCTAAGCCAGTCCAAACTTGCCCAAGGAGAAAATGTTATTGAAGTAACGGCAATCTTCGGCGGCGCCACTTTAATCGTCCCGCCCGATTGGAAAGTTGAACTCGATATTCTACCGATCTTCGGCGGCTTTGGAGATAAGAGAACAAAAGATCCAAACTTAACCGTTGATGAAAAGAAAGTATTGGTTATCAAGGGAGTAGTTCTGTTCGGCGGCGGCGAAATTAAAACAATTTTTTAACTGGAGATAAAAATGCAGACTTCAAATAATAGAATTTGGCTTGGTGTAATTCTCATCGTTCTCGGCGCCCTGTTCGTTTTAGATAACTTCGGATTCTTCTATTTCGATTTTCATCCGCTCATTTTTTCATGGCATACAATCTTTCTGATAATCGGAATCGTACTGGTCGTTAATCACAAAAACAGTTTCATCGGATATGTTTTTCTCGGCATCGGATTAATCGGGATACTTCATCATTTTCCCTATTTCTTCTTTCTCGATTTCGGCAATCTGTGGCCGTTAATATTTCTTGCATTAGGCTTGTGGCTGCTTTTGAATAGACGGGATTCGCATCATCATGAATTTCAGCACATGCAGAATATGCAGAACGCGCAAAATCAGTCCCAGGCAAATTTTTCTTCGTACGATTTGATTGACGAAGTTGCGGTTTTCAATACGGTTAGAAGAACAATTGATTCACAGAATTTCAAAGGGGGAAAAATCACAACAATGTTCGGCGGCGCAAAGTTGGATTTAACGAATGCGAAACTGGCACCGGGCGAAAACATTTTGGAAGTCTCGGCTATATTCGGAGGAGTTAATATTCGTGTTCCGCAAAACTGGAAAGTGCTTGTGAACGTTACCTCAATATTCGGCGGCTTTGACGATAAGAGATTTACAAAAACAACTCCACCGGATGAAAGCCAAGGAATATTAATTATCAAAGGCGCAGCCATATTCGGGGGCGGCGAGTTAATTTATTAATCGCCGGGTAAATAATGACTAATCCGTTCATCAACAACAAAAAAATATTTGCCGCTTATTCGGTAGTCTGGTTTGCAATATTTCTAATTCACGTAAGCGTGCTCAGTTTCTTTCTTAAGTTTTCAATCTGGATGGCATTGCTGGACAGCGCATTTTTCAATGTGCTCTATCAATTGTTCGGCGTCAGTCTCTGGTACACGGTAAGTTTCAACTCGCTCGAAAATTATTCGGCGGTTAAAATTTTTCTAAATCATATTGCCGCCGCGGTCATCACATCCGGTCTCTGGATTTCTGCCGGCTATTATATTATGTCTCATGTTATTACCGGCAGCGCTATCTACTCAGAGTTTTTACTCAAGTCGCTTATCTGGAGATTCTTAATCGGAATTTTATTTTACATCATAATTATCTCTGTCGATTACGTTATCATTTACTACACAAACTTTCAGCAGAAACTTTTGCATGAAGCCGAACTTGATGCGTTGGTAAAAGAAGCCGAACTCAAAACTCTCAAGTACCAGATTAACCCCCACTTTATTTTCAACAGTTTGAACTCGATCAGTTCGTTAACTATTACCAATCCTTCCAAAGCCCAGGAGATGACGATAAAACTTTCTTCCTTTTTACGAAACACTCTTTCAAAAAATGAGAAGCAGAAAAGTAAGATGAGCGAAGAGATCAACAATGCCAAGTTATATCTTGATATTGAAAAGATTCGCTTTGCCGATAAGTTTGAATTTGTTGAAGCGATTGATCCTAAGTGCAAAGACCTTGAAGTGCCAAGCATGATTCTTCAGCCCCTTTTTGAAAATGCGATTAAACACGGCGTATATGAAAGTTTGGAGAAAGTAACTATTAAACTTTCATGCGGAACGGAAAAAGGATATTTTAAAATCATAGTGGAAAACAATTTTGATTCCGAGGCAATTCCCCGCAAAGGCGAGGGCATCGGTTTGAAAAACATTCAGAACAGATTGAAGCTGATTTACAATCAAGATAATCTTTTAACTTTTGAAAAAACGAACAGCATTTTTAAGGTAAACATTTTTATTCCGGTCTAATTAGAAATATTATGGAAAAAAAAATTAAAGCGATTACGATTGACGACGAGAATCTTGCGCGCGACGTCATCAAAAATTATTTGAAAAAATTTGACGATATCGAACTTGTAGCCGAATGCGCCGATGGTTTTGAAGGAATTAAACTCATCAACGAACTGAAGCCGGATTTAATCTTTCTTGATATTCAAATGCCGAAGCTTACCAGTTTTGAAATGCTGGAAATTCTTGAAGTGCCGCCGGTTATAATTTTTACAACTGCATTCGATCAATACGCGCTCAAAGCTTTTGAAGTGAACGCAACAGATTATTTGTTAAAACCATTTTCACAAGAACGATTTGCAGAGGCAATTGAAAAAGCCCGCAGATTAATCGACAACACCACCGAAGCAAAAAAAAATATCGAAGGATTGGTCAAGCAGATTGAACATAGAACCGAGCATCTTGACAGAGTAGTTATAAAAAACGGACAGAAAATTCTAATCATTCCAACGGATAATGTTCGGTACATAGAAGCACAGGACGATTACACAATGCTCTACACCGAAAAAGGAAATTTCCTCAAACAGAAAACGATGAAATACTTTGAAGAGAATTTGAATCCGTCCCAGTTCGTTAGAATTCACCGTTCATACCTGGTGAAAATCTCATTCATCAAACAAATCGAGTTGTTCGAGAAAGAATCTTACCGCGTTCTGCTGAACGACGGCACAAAACTGCCGGTTAGCAAAAGCGGCTACCAAAATTTGAAAGAAATAATCAGATTAGAGTGATCATTATTGAAAATAGAGTGATTTTATTAAGAATTGTTGAGAGATAAGTATCAATTACTCGGTCAATAATGTTTAGTGAACTATAAGCATTACCTATTTGTTTGAAATATTGACATTCAACTGCAATTAAAATAAATTAACAGTTGTTATAAAGAAAGTAATATGAGCGAAACATTTTTATTATTTGCGGAGCCTTCATTCATAGAAGGGATGTCAAGAGTACTAGACTTAGGTAACACTTTAAGAGAATATAATGAAAGCCTATCTCCGAAGGAAGCTGATTCACAAGCGATCTTTGCCGATTGGTCGGCTATTGGTAGGGATATACATGATGCGATTCTAGAAATCAGCAAATTAGAAAATGTCCAGGAAAAATCGTTACAAAAATAATTTGCAGTCAATTCAAAATAACCAATCGTCCGGTAACTCCAAGGTGCAAATAGCTGCGGCAAGGTTTACTGGACCAATTCCACCTCCAGAAATACTCCAAAAATACGAAACGATTCTACCCGGCTTAGCCGAAAGAATTATGAAGCAAGCTGAAAGTCAAACAGCTCATAGAATTGAAATAGAGAAGAAAATCATTGCCTCAGACATTACAAACTCTCGCCTTGGGTTAATTTTTGCATTTATTTTAGGTCTTATTGGAATAGGTGGTGGCTTGTATCTAACTTCATTAGGAATGACTGAAAGCGGACTTTACATTTCCAGCGCATCCCTTGTTAGTTTAGTTTCAGTTTTCATATACGGATCCAGAAACCGACGCAAAGAAAGGGAAGCAAGAAAAAGTTAAAGATTATTTAATAAAGTAATTTTTTTCCTTCGTAATTGATGTTTACTTTACCCCTCTTTATATTTGATTCGTTAAACAATGGGCAGTAAATGAACATCGACAGGGACCTTCAGTCAATTCAAGAAGCACGCACGTTAGCCGCAAAAGCAAAAGAAGCGCAACTCGAATTCAAACACTACAATCAAGAACAAGTTGATAAAATTGTCAAAGCGATGGCTGATGCCGGCTTTAGAGAAGCAGAACGGCTTGCTAAAATGGCTAACGAAGAAACCGGCTTCGGAAAAGTTGAAGACAAGATCATTAAAAATCAGTTTGGCACGCGCAATGTCTGGGAGTCGATCAAAGACTTAAAGACTGTCGGAGTAATTGAAGTAAAGAAAGAAGGAAAAATTATAAAGATTGCAGAACCGATGGGAGTTGTTGCCGCTCTCATTCCATCTACAAATCCAACCTCAACTGCAATGTTCAAGGCGATCATTTCATTAAAATGCAGAAACGGAATTGTCGCATCGCCACATCCCAAAGCTGTTAATTGTACTGCCGAAGCGCTGCGAGTTTTATCTGACGCGGCAGAAAAAGCCGGCGCGCCCAAAGGTTTGATTCAGTGTATGACCGAATCTACTCTTGAAGGAACCGATGCTTTAATGAAGGACAAAAATATTGCGGTCATCTTAGCAACGGGAAGCACTCCAATGGTTCGCGCGGCTTACAGTTCCGGCAAACCGGCGTATGGTGTTGGACCAGGAAATGTTCCGGCGTTCATCGAACGAACCGCAAATTACCAGAAAGCAGTTGCCGATATTATTTACGGAACGACGTTTGACAACGGAGTTTTATGTTCTTCCGAACAAGCGATGATCGTTGACCGCCCGATTCGCGAAAAAGTAATTGAAGAAGCAAAAAGACTCGGCGCTTATTTTGTAAACGCAGATGAAAAAAGGAAATTAGAAAATAAAGTTGCGCGCGGTGCAAAGTTGAACGCCGATATCGTCGGCAAGTCCGCCGCATGGATTGCCAATTACGCCGGGTTCAGCGTTCCGGAAAAAACGTCGGTGCTGATTGCCGAATGCAGCATCGTTGGAAAAGATGAACCGTTATCAATCGAAAAACTTTCTCCAATGCTCGCATTTTATTCCGTTGACGGCTGGTTAGAAGGATGTCACCGCTGCATCGAGCTTCTGCAATTCGGTGGAATTGGTCACACGATGGCAATTCATTCCAACGACAAAGAAATTATAATGAAGTTCGCTTTAGAGAAACCGGCATTCAGAATTGTTGTTAACACACCTTCTTCTGTTGGCGCGGTTGGCTACACAACCGGTTTGATGCCTTCGATGACTTTAGGTCCCGGAACGTGGGGCGGATCGATTATATCGGAAAATGTTTCTGCAATGCACATGATGAACATAAAGACATTAGCGTTCGAAACTCGCCCGGTTAATTCCGGTAATTGCGTTACATCATTCGACCTCCCGGCAAGTGTTGCATCAAAGAGTGCAGCATCAGATGGAAATTTTACAAAGATGATTGAAGAAAGACTTCGCGCCCGCGCGGGAAATCCATCTGCCAATCCTTTAGGAAATGTGAGTCGAAAAGCAGGAAGCGTTAGTCAGCCGGCTACATACGGCACGGGAATTAGCGAAGAAGAGATTCAAAAGATAATTCGCGAGTTTAATAAGTAGAACTTTTTATTCTTTAACTTCAGAGTAGCGGTCAAGCCGAAAACTTTCACCCAAGTACAGTTTTCTCACATCCGCATCTTCCGCTAGATCGTGCGCCTTACCATCCTTAAATATCTGACCGCTGATTAAAATGTAAGCTCTATCCACAATACTTAAAGTTTCGTGAACGTTATGATCGGTGATCAGTATACCGATGCCTTTGTGTTTGAGGTTTGCTACGATGAGCATAATATCTTCAACCGCAATCGGATCGATTCCGGCAAACGGTTCATCCAGCAAAATAAATTTCGGTTCCGTCGCTAATGCGCGGGCAATTTCTGTTCGTCGTCTTTCACCGCCGCTGAGTTGATAGCCCAAACTTTTTCTAACCTGATCAAGACCCAATTCGTTTAACAGCTTTTCCTGTCTTTCTTTTCTTACCGCTGGAGTTAATTTCATCATCTGAAGAACTGCCATAATATTGTCTTCAACGGAAAGTCGTCTGAAAACGGAAGCTTCTTGAGGCAAGTAACCAATCCCCATTTTCGCGCGCTTATACATCGGCTCGTCGGTAATCTCGCTGGTTTCCAAAAAAACTTTTCCTTCGTTCGGCTTGATCATGCCGACAATCATGTAAAATGTCGTCGTCTTACCTGCACCGTTCGGTCCAAGCAGTCCAACAACTTCTCCCTGCTGAACTTGCACTGAGACTTTGTTAACGACTGCTCTTTTCTTGTAAACCTTTTTAAGGTTTTCGCTTCGGAGGATTAACTTTTCCTGCATAGAATCGGGAATCCTTAACTAAGAATGAAAGTACATCTTTTCTTGCGAACAATAAATTTTCTTTAGCCGGTCTGTTGGAAAATATTTTGAAAGTCGGAATCGTAAAATCTTTTTCCTTTCCGACGATTGTGTTTTCCGGATGATATTCGCTTGCCGGCTTGCCGTAAAGACGGACGTCCTTCACTTCCTTGTCTTTGAAAAATATTTTCGCCCGCTCGGAACTCGACTTCAACAAACCGTTCGGTTCTTTGTCTTCGTAAAGATAATATATACTCAGTACATTTCCTTCCACTTCAGTTCGATTCAAACCTTCTTTGTCGAAAAACAATTTTATTTTCTTGCCGGAAATTTGATCGTATCGATTGACTGAATCTTTATTGGTAGAGATGATCGATGCATTGGATCGTATGTCCATCCAATCCAGCTGATTATCTTTCATATAAACGAATATCGAATCGCCTGCGAGCTGGGTGTTTTCGTTCCAGACTACCGGGGGAGACTGATCGTTTTCCCTTCTGAAGGTTTGAAGCACTTGTTTCTTCTGAAAGTAAAATGTTTGCCCGTTCACGGATGCAAAATTTTGTCTCAAAATTCTAACCGAGTCTGTTGCGATAAGTCTTTTTGTGCTGTCGTCGTAAGATTCCATCAGTTTGGATGAAATCATAAGTGTATCAAACGCACCCGTTGAAGTTGTATCGATCTTAACCAAGAATGGAGAGCCGGAAATGCGTGAGTATTTTTTCTTGTCGTGATTCTCAAGTTCGTTGCCGAAAATAGCCAGCTTGTTGTTCGGATCGTAAATGCGAACGTGTTTATACGCGTAGGTAATCTTGTCGGTTCGAAAATGAATTAAGCTGTCGGCAAGAATAGTTGAAGCCGTATCCTGAACGATCACATTTCCAACTGCAATCGACTTGTCGTCGTTATCGTAGTAATCAATTTTATCCGAGGTTAGAGTTGAAAGTGAATCCGCAAGTTTAACATTGCCGTAAAAGTGAGAATGTTTTTCATCAAAGTAGTAGTAACCGTTTTGAGAGCTCACCTGCACATGACCGTCGGTCAACCAAATTCCGCTAACGGAATAAGCAATCTTAGTATCGCCGTAATAAAAACCGCGGTCTGTTTTGATGATGATGCTATCCTGAGTTACAACAACGTTTCCGATAAGCTCCGCTTGGTTCCGCGCAATGTAGTGAATTGCTTTGTCGCAAGTAATCCTCACCGCGCCCTGAGTCATCACAACGTGTCCGTGGACTTCTCTGATACTTTCACCGTTGATCGTTTTTCCAACAAGACTGTCACCCACCACTTGAATACGGTTGTCCTCTTGCGCTGATAAAACGCCGGCAACAATAATCAGCATTATGAATGAAGTGAACAAAAATTTCATTTCTTTTTCTTATCGGATAATGTTGATGAATAAGTCACGTTGTAAATCACGTAATTGCTCAAGTGCTGATCCGATTCGAAACCGAACCCTTCTATTATTTCTTTTGGTGAAGTGATGGTTACAAATTTATCGGTTACAATTTTTTGATCTTTGTTGCGCCACATAAGTTCGCTCGTTTTCAAAACCGTACCGCTGTCGTTCCGCGCAACAACGCTGTCCATCGCAAACATATTTTGAGTGACATCATCAACTTTTCCCTTTAGTGAAGTCAGCATAGAAGTTTTTTTTTGATCGCGATTGTAAAAATCTATTTTTACTCCTTCCAGCAGCGTCACCTTCTGCTTGTCGTACATTCTCAAATGATTGGTAAATAATACAGCTTTGATTTTGCCGGCATCGGTAAACATTATTTTGGAATTCCAGCTTTCGTTTGAAGGAATTTCCCCTTTGATTTCCGATTTATCAATTTGGGGTTGGATTTTTTCTTCGGAACATGAAACGAAAGCGATCAAAACAATTATTGTAGCAATAAATTTTTTCATCGCGACTGAAGACCAAGTTTGACCAGATCGTGCAGGTGAAGTATTCCTTCGGGTTTATTGCTTTCATCAACAACAGGCAAAGAAGTTATGTTATAAGTTTCCATCTGCTGAAGTGCGAACGAAGCTAAAAAATCTTTACTTATCGTCTTCGGGTTACGAGTCATCACGTCTGCAGCGGTAAGATTTCTTATATCAAGAGTTTTTTCGAGCAAGCGGCGCAAATCGCCATCGGTAATCACACCGACGAGAATATCATTGTCGTTCAAGACGCAAGTTGCACCCAATCTTTTAGAAGTGATTTCCAGAATCGCGTCCTTGATGGAAGTTCTTTCATGAACTTTCGGCAAACTTTTGCCGGTTATCATTATCTCGGAAATTTTCAGCGAAAGTCTTTTTCCTAAACTTCCGCCGGGATGCAGCATAGCAAAATCTTCTACGGTGAATCCTCTAATTTCCAAAAGAGCAATCGCAAGCGCATCGCCCATCACCAGCGCGGCGGTGGTAGATGCCGTCGGCGCCAGATCGTGCGGACAAGCTTCTTCTTTGACGCTGACGTTCAGAATGATATCACATTCCTTCGCCAATTTTGAATTCAGTTCGCCAAGCATTCCGATAATTGTAACATCAATTCTTTTGAACATCGGGATTAACTGAAGCAGTTCTTCGGTGTGACCGCTTTTTGAAACAAGAATTACAATATCGTCTTTGCGAACCATTCCAAGATCGCCGTGAAGCGCATCGGTTGGATGCATGAAAATAGCCGCGGTGCCGGTAGAGTTCATCGTTGCAACAATTTTTCTTGCGATGATTCCGGATTTACCCATACCGGTAAAAACAACGCGTCCTTTCGAATTATAAATTAACTGAACGGCTTTCGAAAAACTTTTATCGATTCTGTCTTTCAGACTTAGGACAGCATCCCCTTCTATTTCTATGACTTGTTTACCCTTTGCGATGATTTGGTTTTCAGTCACCTAAACCTCTAATTTTTTTTGGGTCCAAAAATTGTTTTTTTCTTTTGATCGTTTTTCTTTTCGAACAAACGGTAATCAAGTTCAATGCGGTTCCAGTGCCGGTTGTAAACAAGAAATCCTTGTGCTAACTGTTCGTCGGTAAAATCTTCGGTGTTTGTGAAAAGTCTACCGGGATTCAACGCGGTTTCGGGATCCTTGTTCGCCAAAAGAATCATAAGCTCGTTGTAGTAATTTGTAACCGGAACAAAATGATTTATCCCGCTCTTAGAATTGTAAATCCAAATTTTTTTGTGCGTCGGTGCAATCGCCAAAACCAATTCATCTCGTATCAAATGAATCTCGCGGACAAATGAATTATCCGAAGGAGCTTTTTGTCCCGGGAGCCATGTTGAGTAAGTCCAAATTTGGGTTTGATGAAGATTGTCCGGTATCTTCTCGCCATTTACGCTTTTAATGTCAACTTCAATTTGATCATCAAATTCTTCATGGATCGTTACATAAATGTGGGCTTCTTCAAACGCGATATTTGAAATTGCAAATATGGGCGAAGAAGGATCTTCGAGATCAACTACATCGCTCGTATCGCCCAACACCAAGTTGCCTTCGCCAAATCTTCCGTAACCGATTACCGAGAGATTTTCAATTAGGTCGCGGTATTTTTTGTAGCCGATCTTATTTTCCGGCAAAGCGGTGAAGAGCCAGTCTTTTTCTCTTTCAGTCAGATCGCGCGGAAATTTTTCATCCGATTTTTGTTGCACGTTTCGCGGTCTCCTTTGATTTCATATAATAAGTTATAATTTCATTCAGCAATTCTGCGCAGCTTTCGGATTTGGAAACGAATGTCACTTCGCGTTTCACTTCCCTTCTGCAGCTGGACGGCGCCGCTGAAACGCGGCATTTTTTTAGAAGCGGAATATCCAGCAAATCATCTCCGATATAAAAAGCATTTCCATAATCCAGAGAAATTGAATCCAAGAATTTTTCAGCCGCGCTTACTTTATCAAGTGAAGATGAAATTACTTTCAATCCGTCAATCGTTTTGAGCTTGTTTATCACATCATCCGTTTTACGCGCTGTAATTATTCCGAAGCGGACGCCGAGTTTCTGAAATTCATCGCTTGCATTTTTTATTGCTCTGAAACATTGATCGCCAAGTGAATTATTTTTCAGTAAGACACCTTCCAGATCGAACAAAAAAACTTTTACCGCGCTGAACTTTGCTGCAATTTCACTTTTCATTCTTCACTAAGTCGTCAATTTGTTTAATCATGATCAATAATTTTTTAAGCTTGTGAAGCGGCAATTGACTAGCTGCATCGCTCAAAGCTTTCGACGGATCGGGATGAACTTCGAGGAAGAGACCGTCTATGCCGACAGCAACCGCGGCTTTGGCAATAGTGGGAATGAATCGCGCATCGCCTCCGGTAACTCCGCTGCTGCTTGGCAGCTGAACTGCGTGCGTCGCGTCCATAATTACCGGGTAGCCGAACTCTTTCATTATTTCCAACCCGCGCATATCAACTACTAAATTGTGATAGCCGAAAGTCGTTCCGCGTTCCGTAAGCAAAATTTTATTATTCTTTGTCGATTCAATTTTCTCGATAACATGTTTCATGTCATGCGGCGCGAGAAACTGTCCCTTCTTAACGTTAATAACTCTGCCCGTCTTAGCTGCAGCGCAAATCAAATCAGTCTGGCGCGAAAGGAATGCCGGTATTTGCAGAACATCGGCAATTGAAGCAACGGCTTCGATTTCGCTCTGCTCGTGAATATCGGTTAGAATCGGAACCGAGAATTCTTTTTTAACTTTTTCCAAAATCTTAAGCGCTCTATCAATATGAATTCCGGAAAAAGATTTGATGCTTGAACGATTTGCTTTTTTGTAGCTCGACTTAAACACGAATGGAATTTTTAATTCACCGGTAATTTTTTTTATCTCTTCGGCAGTCTGCATCGTAATCTTTTCGCTCTCAACAACACACGGACCGGCAATCAGTACCAGCGGTGAATTATTTCCGATTTTGATTTTGTTTACTTGAACCATATACGCTTCTATTTTTTATTCAAACAATGTTTCTTGATCTTTAATCTTGCCGCGTTTTTTGTTAAACCGGATATAAGCCAAATCAGTTGCTTCTCTGCCGCGCGGCGTGCGTTGAATAAATCCTTGCTGAATCAAAAACGGCTCATAAACTTCTTCGATTGTTCCGGCGTCTTCGTTCACTGCAACAGATAAAGTATTTAATCCAACCGGTCCGCCGCTGAATTTTTCGATAATGGTGAGAATAATTTCTTTATCCATTTCATCAAGACCGAATTCATCTACCTCCAGCGAGTCCAATGCCTTCTGTGTAATTTCTAAGTCGATGGTCTTCTTGTTTTCAAAATCGGCGAAGTCTCTAGTTCGTCTCAGCAATCTATTTGCAATACGCGGAGTGCCGCGAGAACGCTTCGCTAATTCTTTAGCGGCAGTCTCATCAATCTTGATATCAAGTAATCCAGCAGAACGATGAATAATTTTATCGATCAAACTACTTTCATAATAATCGAGACGCGATTTAATTCCGAACCGGTCTCTTAACGGTGCGGTTAGCAAACCCGCACGCGTCGTGGCGCCTATCAATGTGTAACGCGGAAGTTTTATCTGAACAGTGCGCGCGTTGGGTCCGCTGTCTATCATAATATCAAGTTTGTAATCTTCCATTGCAGAATATAAGTATTCTTCCACAACCGGACTCAGGCGATGAATCTCATCGATGAACAGAACCGATTTTTCTTCAAGGTTTGTAAGCAAGCCGGCAAGGTCGCCCGGTTTTTCCAGTACAGGACCGGATGAAACTTTGATCCGTACGCCGAGTTCATTTGCAATGATGTAAGCGAGCGTGGTTTTACCAAGTCCGGGAGGACCGGTTAACAGAACGTGATCGAGTCCTTCATTTCTTTTTTTTGCGGCGCCGATAAAGACTTTTAGATTGTCGGTTATTTTCGATTGGCCTGTAAAATCGCCGAATGTTTTCGGTCTAAGTGAAAACTCAAATCTTTTCTCGTCATCCGAAACAATTGGATTTAGGTTTTCCGATTTTCGTTTCACTATTAACCTCGTGGATTAAACTTCAACTGCCGCAAGCTTGCGTTTTTTCATTGTCTTAAGTTTTTCAACTACGGCTACCATTCCTACCATTAATATAATCAATAAAATTGCCGCCGATACTGAGCCGACAGCATTTAATGACTTTGGATAAAACATTCCAAAACCGGGTATCCATGCACTGCCGTAAAGAATTATAATGTGTACGACGTAAATGAGCAGAGTATTTTTACCCACTTGCTGAACAATGTCCGGTATCGTTTTGAGCTGCATTGAAATTAATGCCATCGCACCATTAAGAGCCAGGACAATTCCCAACCTGTAATAAACTAAAGAAACCGTATCCGAAAGAAATTCTTTGTTGTCACCGAAGACAGAATGATTTGCGAGGTTGACCAAGTATGAAATAAAAATAAGGAACCCGCCTACTGCAAAAAGTTTGTAACTGAATTTCGGTGAAAGGTAGCATTCGGGATTTTTCGCCAGATACATTCCCAAGATTCCGCCGGCAATTACGTAACCTGCCCACGGGAAAATCGGGAATAACGATCCGGTGCCTTGATAAAAGTACGCGGCAAAAGGAATCGGTAAATGGTTTGCCCAGTTAATCGATTCAGTAAAACGGTATGCGGCAAAAAAGAAAATCACTCCAACAAGAAAAACCGGATACTCATTCAAACGATATCGTTCTGCGATGTATGTTAAGAGCAAAATCAAAAATAGACCGACGCCGATTAAATGCAGCGCATCAACCGTGAAAAATGTAAGCCATTGATAACGAGTGACCTGGCTGAAATCGAACATGCGCGGTGTTGGAAAACGCAATAAGTAACCGATCAATACAAGAACGAGAAACCTTCTGAATCCTTTTGCAACCCTTGGGTTTTCAAAAAACGGCTGTGAATAAGATTTCAACAGATATGTAAACGCAACACCGGAGGTAAACATAAATATCGGTGCGGTAAAACCGCGTATGGTAAGCCAAACATCATACATAGACGAATCAAACGTTCTGTATTGATCGCCTAAAAATGTATCGATTGTGTGACCTTGCACCATCATCAAAACAGCCATGGCGCGCATTAAATCTAAGAAAATAATTCTCTTGCGATAACCTGTTGACAACTAAAACTACCTCTTATTTTAAAAGCAAAAATAACTAAAGAATCACATTTATTAAAATGAGTAAATCCTTCCCAAAACAAAAAAGCCCCCGATTTCTCGGAGGCAATAACAGAAAATTCCGGTTCTTAGTACTTCGATTCGCATTACACTTATCTATTTATTATTTATAAATGAAATGTGCTCACTCACTACTAAGTCCTGAGAGAATAAATTCGGCGACGAATTTATGAGTCGAAGGGCTAATTTCTCGGATGCTTTTCAGCCCAGTCTCTTAAGAACTTAACTATTTCAACGGTCGAGGTACCCGGCGTGAACAATTCACCTACGCCGATTTCTTTTAACTTTTTGAGATCGTCTTCGGGTATGATACCGCCGCCGAACAGTAAAATATCGTCCACGCTTTTATCTTTCATCAAATTCATTATGCGCGGAAAAATTGTCATGTGCGCACCGGATAAAATACTAATACCGATTGCATCAACGTCTTCCTGGATTGCCGCTTCAACAATCATCTCCGGAGTTTGACGCAGTCCTGTGTAAATCACTTCCATACCGGCATCTCGAAGCGCGGCGGCAACAACTTTTGCGCCCCGGTCGTGTCCGTCCAATCCCGCTTTAGCAACCAGCACTCTAATTTTTCTTTCCATTTCTTCTCCCAAACTTTAGCTGCATATTTTAACTTGGTTAAAAATAATACGGGTTTGATGAAAAGACAATCGAAGTTTTACCTTTTATTTTGCGGCTTGGATTGCCGTTCGTAAAATCTTCTGGCAAGTTCCAAATCCTTTGGAGTATCAACCGATAAACTATCATACTCGGTATAAACTATTTTAACGCGCATCCCGTTTTCGAGGAACCGCAGCTGTTCCAATTTTTCAATTTGCTCAAGGTCGGTCGGTTTTAGATTGGTGAATTTTAGCAATGCTTCGCGGCGGTAAACGTAAAGCCCGATGTGTTTATAAATTTCTGCAGATTGAATTTTCTCGAGATTGGATTTTGCGTCGCGCACAAACGGTATCGGCGAACGTGAAAAGTAAAGCGCAAAGTTGTTATAATCGAACACAACTTTAACAACCGAGGGAGATTTCATCTCCTCCACGTTCGTAATTCTTCTTGCAAGGGTTGAAACGGAAACTTTTTTATCAAACAACAGCGGCTCTATCGCTTGATCGATCATTTTGCCCTTTATGAACGGCTCATCTCCTTGTATGTTCACAATTATCGCAGCATCTTGAATCTGTTGTGCTACCAATGCGATTCTGTCGGAACCGCTCGTGCAGTTTTTCGGCGTCATGTAAACTTCCGCGCCGAAATCTTTGACGACGCGGTAAACTTTATCGTCGTCAACGGCA
Organism: Bacteroidota bacterium; assembly: GCA_023381535.1. The sequence goes on along the minus strand of JAMCSN010000229.1, from coordinate 61,023 downwards.
ATTATAACTTTATCCAGCAGTTTGGATTTCTTAGCGCTATGGTAAGTATGCTGAATCATCGGTTTGCCACCGATATCAGCGAGCGGTTTTCCCATTAATCGTGATGATGCAAATCTAGCCGGTATAATTCCAACAATCATAGGCAAGTAGTTTAGTCTTGGTTGATAACTTTCGGAACTTTGAAAAATTCGTCCGTGCGATTAGGTGCGTTCTTAAGAGCGTCCTCAGTTGAAATTGACTGCTTCAATTTATCTTCGCGAAAGACATTTGCATTTTCAACCGGATGCGATAACGGTTCAACATCGTCGGTGTTCAGTTCGTTGAGTTTCTCAACATACTTTAAAATGTCATTCAACTGATGGGTATAGTTTTCCAACTCGGCGTCATTAAACTTTAGTCTTGCAAGATTTGCTATATGCTCTACATCTTTTTTTGTCACTGCCATAATTTCATTTTGCCTTTATGGTGTATAGAAACCGGCGCTGCTGTAAGTTCCTTGTATGTACGACCCTATGCCGGAATAAGAATTATTTTTTATTCGAATCATCAATTGATGATTTTCGTTTCCGCGTTTTGGACTTTTATAACTAAGTTGATAAAAACTGTTGGCATAATTTAAAATAGCCGATTGAATATTTACAAATTGCGCGTCAAGCTGTGAGATATCCGAGATAAGAAAGTAACCGGCGGTTCCGATAGCCATTAAAATATCCGGTTGAATTTCTGCGCCCAATCCAAGAGTGTAAACATACCTGTTGGAAACTGCATTCAGCGCTTCCGCCAAAGTGTGAGAGCCTTGTGTATCGTGACCGTCGGTAAAAACAATCATCGAACCTTGAACAATATCGTTTGGCGTGTATCTATCAGCCCACAGCGATGCGCCCTTGATCACCGCACCGTAAAAATCAGTCGAAGAAACCCCAAGCTGGTATCTGTTCAGTGCCGCAAGAAGCGTGTCCTTGTTATCGGTAAAATCGTGAAGCATTTCAATTTTTTCAGAGAACTGGTAAACGGCAACTTCTTGATTGGGTAGAATATTCTTCACAAAATTTGAAGCAGCAATTCGAATCTGGTTGATCTCAGCGTTAAGACTCGTGCTGTTGTCCAGCATCAGAACGGTTCTGATCTTGTATGGAACTTGCGTTCGCTTCTTGATGGATAGTTTTGCTTCAGAAACAGATAACGGCGCACCATCTTCATAAACATCAAAATAAGTTGAGTCAAGATTTGTTACGCCGCGGTTTGTCATATCTACAACTTGAAACATTGCGTTCACGGTATTCGGAAGCTGTGTCGTCACCGAATTCAGATACATTACATATCCGCTTACGCTCGGATTTACATTCTGAGTGGTTGTAAACGACCAAACCGGTCCGGCTTTTCTTGTTCCATCTGAATAATTTGCAAACACTTGCCAATAATAGGTCGTCCCGTAAGAAAGATTAGAGATGATATAAGATTTTGTTACATTGTTCAAATTAATTAATCTCTGCGGCGGATTTTGAGTATCCAAATAAACGTCGAACGAAACCGCGTTATCGCACTGCCAGCTTAAACCAACCGATAAAGGCAAATCAGTTGTACTATTACTTGGCTGAGGTGTGTTTGGAACTGTTTTATCAACAACAATCGGCTGCGAAGGATTCGGCTTATCAAATGAACAGCCCGTAATTGTAAGAAGAATACATACACTTACGATACCAAGTCCCTTGGTAATTTGCACCATCAACAATTATTCTTTTGTTAGTTCAGTGCAAATATAACTATAAAAATTAATTATGTAAGCGCACACTTTCGGCGCGGATATTTTTGATTCTGTTTTTTATTGAAGGATGACTGTAGAAAAACCATTCAACGAACGGGTGCGGTTCTTTATCGCCAAGATTTTGGTCGGTTAGTTTTTCAAGCGTGTTTACAAACTCTTCCGGCTTCTTTGTTGAAACTACCGCATACTGATCGGCTTCATACTCAAACTTTCGAGAGATAAAATTTGAGAGCGGCTTTTGAATCAATCCTATCAACGACGCCCAAATTACCAAGACAGGAAAAGAAGCGATCTGTGTAATTTCATTGAAGCCGAACCATTTTAATGTGATGCCGTGAAGGTGCGCAATCAAGAAGAAGATTAGAAAGCTCGAGAACGCTCCAATGAATAAGTTCTTGATGATATGTTTCTTTTTGTAATGGCCGAGTTCGTGCGCGATGACAGTTTCAATTTCGTCTTCGGAATAACTATCAAGCAATGTATCACCGAGAAGAATGCGTTTTGTTTTACCAAGTCCGGTAAATGCCGCATTCGCTTTCTTCGTGTTCTTGCTCATGTTGAATTTGAAAACATTGCTCACTTTCAGATTCGCATTTGCAAAAAGTAAAACAATCTTCTCTTTGAGGGATTCGTTTTCTAACGGGGTTACTTTGTAAAACAACGGAAGAATTAATATCGGAACTATTTGCGCGAGCACTACGGAGAAGACAAACAAAATGGTTCCGAACGGAAGCCACCAAAGTATTCCGAATTCCCTTATCACAAAAAAGAATGCGGCTAGAATAGGTATGCCGATAAGAATTCCTACAAACGCGCCTTTGGCACCTTCCCAGATCCATTTGCCGAATGTTTGATTGGAGAGATTGTACTTGTGTTCCAAATAATAATCTGTGTAATAACTGAACGGCGAGAAAAGTATTGCCGATAACATTCCGAGCGCCAATACAAAGATGCCGAGCACCAGGTAATCGTTGCCGACAAAATTTCTGATAAGACTTTCCAGTTTGGCGCTGTAACCGAGCCATACAAAAAGCACGAGTAGAACAAACGACATCACGGCTTCGGTAATGCCGATTGCTAATTTTATGTTGTTATATTTTTTAGCTTCAGATTTCATGGCAATAAAAAAGGCAGTTCTCACTGCCCAATTTATAATTTTTTGTCCGGTAAAAAAATCATGTACCGATAAAATTAATAACGTGTGTTACGTTTACTTTTTCGATCTTTCCGTTCAAGTATGGGCACTCGGATTCTGAACCTTTTTGCATATTGTTGTGATAAGGGCATTCACAGCCATTCGATTTGCCTTGATGGTCTGCGTAAGGACAAACATTGGCGCCATGTTCTTGCTGAATCTGATTTAAGTAAGGACAGTTCGATTTGCTATTAAACTTCGGTGATGAATCACTTGCTTCGCTGCCGATGAACACAAAACTGAAAACAGCAACAATCGCGAATACATATAGCTTTTTCATTTCTACCCTTTCATCTGACTAAGATAAGAACAGAATAAAAAGCCGAATGGTTCACTAGACTATGGTAATTCCGCAGTATTAGATTTGTCCAATTGAATTCCGTTCGACCCAGCCGACTTTGCCGTCAACCAGACGAATTTTATCCCAATCGCTGACGTGATCTTCGATTGTGAATTTGATTCCTTCGTGAATCACGAATGCATCATTACTTTTTAAATCGGGAGAAGCCTTAACGGAATAACTCGGCGAAAGAAGAATGCCGTAATTCGTCGACGCTTCGCGATTGATTCGTGAAAAAAGCATGACGCTGAGAAGAATTAATATGGCGAGAGAAAGAGAACCGCTCATGAATGCGAACCGCTGAAGTTGGGCTTTTCTAATCAAGAGATAAACGGCAATGCTCGCAATTAGAATTAGATAAAATACTATCACCATCACGGACCAGCCGGTGATTGTCAGCGACGTAACAATTCCTTCCCACCATGAAATGATAAACAGTTTCGGCAGTTCGGAAATTTTATCAACGGTTCTGGAATTGGCAATGCGCAAATTGTAAATCAAGTCGTCGTCGTTCGGATCGAGCTTCAAACCTTTTTCGTAATTGTAAATTGCATAGCCGAGTTTTCCGGTTCTGAAATAGGAGTTGCCAAGATTGAAATAGAGCGGACCGCTTTCATAACCTTGAGAAAGAATTTTTTGGTATGATTGAATTGCGTTTTCATACTGCCCTTCTTGATACAACTTGTTGGCATCCAGCATCAGTTGATCCGGCGATTGAGCAAATAACCTTCCGGTAAGAAAGAATAGAATCATCATCGCAAGCGTAATTACAAAATTCTTTTTCATCGTTTCTTCCTCGTATCAATCGATGAATCAAGTTCTACAATTACTTTTACAGCTTCATCGTAAATTTCTTGAGCGGACACCGACGTTTCCCCTTGCGGTGCAAAACGAACGTACTCGCACTTTTCGGCAATGCGCTTAACGCGGTCAATTAAATCTTGATTAACATTCTTAAAAGTTAATTCGTTGACGGCGCCTTCAAGAGTGAATTCCGATTTTTGAATTGCAAGCTTGTCTTCAAGATATCCGAACAATGCAAACGATAGCTCGGAATAAAATTCTGAAATTTTTCCTCCATCCAACGCGGCTTTAGAAAGTTTCAACCTCTTGCGAGCTGCTTTCTCCGCTTTTTGATAACGCATCAGTTGGAGGTTTCCGTACAATTTATCTTGCCGCTTCTTAAAACTAACTGCGCCGAACAATCCTAAAAACGGAACGACAACTGAAATCCAGAACCACGGTTTGATCAAAGAAATTTCGTGACGCGGTTCAAGTTTGAAATCCGATGTTTTGATATACCTAATATCTTCGCTGAGAAGTTTTACATCTTCTTTTGAAAAACTTTGGGAAGCAACATTGTTGTCACCCACTCCCTGGCGGACATTTATTTTGAACGATTGAGTCTTCAGCGTAACATATTTTCTGCTCGAAGGATTGTAGTACGTAAATTCAACCGGAGGAATTTCTTTTTGACCGGGCGAACGGGGAACTATTAAATAGTCAACAATTTTTTGACCGGAGATAACGCTGTTGCGATTAACGTTGTCGATTGTCTTCGGTTCATATTTATCAAATCCCGCCGGCAATTGCGGCTCCGGCGCTTTAAGCAATTTGATGTTTCCGTTTCCGCCGATCGTCAGCCGAAGCGTAAGACTTTCGTTCGTCACAACATTTGTTTTATCTAGATCCGCTTTCAACGTAAAGTTACCAACGGCACCGTTGAATGACGCCGGCGCATTTGCAGGCAGCGGTTCAACTTCAACTTTAATTGTGTTCGACTTCGCATCATAATTCACCGTCTCAGTTCTGCCGAAAAATGAATCGTTGAAGAACTCGTCAAAAACATCGTTGCCGGTTTTTTTCTTTTTAACGATTACCGGTATGTTCAGCTCAAACGGAGTAACCGAAAGCGTTCCCGTCTTGGATGGAAACAGCGCCACTTGCTTAATCACAGCCATTCGGTATCGTTCACCCTTATACATTCCGACTTGAAAATTTATGTTTTGAATTGGTCCGAGGTCCTCCGCCCAGAATCCTTCGTACGACGGAAGTTTTGTTATTTGCGGCGAAGCAATGTTTAACTTCGTGTACAACTTATACGTAACCGTAATCTGTTCGCCGAGCGCGGCTCTAGTTTTATTTGCTTCAGCCATAATGAAAACATTCTTTGCAAGTTCCTGCTGCGAGTATCCGCCGTTACTTTCTTTCTGCTGCTGCGGAGTTCCTTTTTCAACTTTAACGTTAAGCGTATTTGTGTTGTAGGATTTGCCTCCGTATTCAACCGATGCAGAGCCGATTGAATAACTGCCAATGTTGGTCGGCTGCAAAATGTATGAATAAGTTATCGAACCGGAAACTTTACCGTTTATGATCTGCATGCTCGATGATTGGTTGGGACCGCTAAGAATTCGGAATCCGCCGAACGCGGGAGGTCTGAAATTGCTAAGCCCGTTTATGTCGCCGCCGTCAAAAGTAAAGTAAACCTGAAATTGATCGTATTGACCGACCGTTGTTTTATCAACCGTGGCAGAAAACTTTTGCGCGTATGTCGACGATGATAGAAAAACGGTTGAGACCGCAATGATTAAAAATATTTTCCGAAAACTATTCATTCTCATGTTCGTTTTATAAAATTACTCACATCAAATTACAAATAACTTTTGTTACAGTGCCATTGCATGCCAATGGTGTTCCTACCAATCTTTATCCGTAGAAATCGGTTTGCCCTTCATCCTTCTTAATTTCTTTTGAAGATCAGCCTCATTGTTCTTTAGAGCGTCCAGAATTCTCTGAGCTTCCTGCTTGGAAATTTGGTTCTTCTTCTGCTGCTGCTGTTGCTGATTCTGCTTGTCTTTGTTCTTATCCTTTTGATCCTGGTTGTTCTGCTGATTCTGGTTCTGATTGTTCTGCTTATCCTTGTTCTTGTCTTTGTTCTGATCGTTCTTGTTTTTCTTCTGCTGCTGATTTTGTTTCAGCAAATTCAACGCGTAAGAAAGATTGTATTTCGTATCATCATCTTTCGGATTTAATTTCAATGATTTTGCATAAGCGCCGAGACTTTCTTGAACCTTTTGCGACTTTAACAAAGAGTTGCCGATGTTGTGATAAACTTTTGCTTCGTCGTCTTTATCCTTCGTAAACTGTAAAGAGTTTTTGTACGCTTGAAGCGCTTCATCGTAACGACCTTGTTTGTAATATGCGTCGCCGAGATTAAAATGTCCTTGAAACATTTTATTGTCTTTTTCCAAACCCTTTTTGAATTTCACTTCGGCGTCAGCATACTTTTTACCTTCGTAGAGATTGACTCCGTCGTTAATCAGATTTCTTTTCGACTGGGCATTTATGTTTAGAATAAAAATTTGTGAAGCCATCACCAATGCGAAGAATATTTTTTTCATATCAAATTCCTCCTTCGCGCAATTTTTCAAATCTTGCCAGCAATTTGGATTTGTTGGATGAAACAAAGAACTCGGCAATCAGAATCATGATTGCCGGGATCAGAAAATAATAAAACCTGTCTTCATAATCGCTTACTCTTTTAGAGCCGTATTCCGACTGCTGAATTTTCGCGAGGTCTTTGTAAATCAAATCGAGCTCATCTTGCGAGTTGCTGCCGCGGTAATATTTTCCGTTGGCTTTATCGGTAATAGATTTCAAAGTTTCTTCATCAAGTTTTGTAAGCACAATGTTTCCTTGATTATCTTTCTTGTACCCTATCTGCTTGCCGGAATCATCATACATCGGAATCGGAACTCCGGTGGGAGAACCCAAACCGATTGCATAGATAGCTACGCCTTTCGAGTTTGCTTCGCTGACCGCCTGATCGATGTTTCCTTCGTGATCTTCGCCATCGGTAATTAACACGATTACTTTTTTTGTATCGTCGTCATAACGGAATGATTTAAGAGCGAGATCAAGCGCCGGACCGATTGCAGTGCCCTGTTGAGGGACAGTGTTGAAATCCACTGCATTCAAAAATAAATTTGCGGCAGAGTAATCGGAGGTTAAAGGAAACTGAACATAAGCTTCGCCGGCAAAAACGACGAGACCGATTCTATCACCCTGCAGTTTCTGAATTAAGTTTGCAATTTCAAATCTTGCTTTCTCAAGCCGGCTCGGTTTAATGTCTTCTGCCGCCATGCTTCGCGATACATCCAACAAAATGTAAACATCAATCCCGATCTGCTTCACATCTTCGACCTTAGTACCGATTTGCGGATTTGCAACCGCGACAATTATTAATGCCATTGCAAACATCGTCATCGCAAATTTTACCGGTGATTTCAATTTGCTTCTCAACGGAAATAAAACTTCGTGAAGTTTTGTTCCGGCAAATTTTTCCAGCAGTTTGTTCTGCTTGTTCTGTGTGAACCAAAATAGAAAGATTAGCAAAGGTATCAGCCAGAGCAAGTAAAGATATTCGCTATTTGCAAATCGAATCAAATCTTTTTCTCAATAAAATTTTTTGAAATTTATCCTTTTAGAATTATCCATTCTCAATTCCTCGCCTCGCTGCATTCACATTCAGCGAGTCAAAGCGGGTCAATTCTCAATTGCTTCTACGGAAGTTTTCTCAAATAAGTTCTTGATAATCCGACTTCAGCAAACAACAGGAACAAACCTGTAAACGCCCAGCCGTAAAAAAGTTCCTTGGCATTTCTGTACGAGGTTACTTCTACGCGTGTTTTTTCCAAACGGTCTATCTCGTTGTAAATTTCTTCCAGCTTCTTGTTGTTCGTAGCGCGAAAATATTTTCCGCCGGTGATATTCGAAATTTGCTGCAAAAGATTTTCATCTATTTCGACCGGAATCATTTGATAGCGGATTCCAAACGGTGTCTGAAACGGATATGGCGCTTCGCCCATTGTCCCGACGCCAACTGTGTAAATTCTAACTCCAAATTTTTGTGCAATCTGCGCCGCGGTAATCGGGTCGATCTCGCCGGCATTGTTCACACCGTCTGTCAGCAAGATCATAACTTTACTTTTCGATTTGCTGTCTTTCAGTCTGTTAACGCCGTTTGCGATTGCATTTCCAATTGCGGTTCCGTCGTCAATCATTCCGCTGTGAACTTGCTTCAACAAATTTCTCAGCACGCTGTAATCAATCGTAAGAGGGCACTGCGTGAAAGCATCTTTAGAAAAAATTACAAGTCCGATTCTATCGTTTGTTCTTCCGGCAATAAAATCATCGATAACTTTTTTTGCGGCTTCAATCCGGTTCGGTTTCAAATCCTCGGAAAGCATACTGCCGGAAATATCGAGCACCATTGCAATATCAATTCCTTCGGTGTACATGTTTTGTCCGCTTGAATAACTTTGCGGTCGAGCTGCAGCGACAATAAAAAATGTTATCGCCGCTAACCGTAACCATGAGGGTAGGTTTGCAAGTTTTTCTTTCAGAGTGCGCGGCGCTTTCCCAAAGACTTGAAGACTGGAATAAGTAAAGTTCGGCGAAACCCGATCGCGTTTTTTCCAGAACCAGTAGCCAAGCGCCGGAACAAGAAGCAGGAACCAGAGCACAAACGGATATGCGAATGTGATGTCACTTGCCATTTACTTCCTCGCTCACTGTCTGCTGCGGTTCCGGCGTAACAGGAATTGTACTGTTCACTATGCCAAACGCTTGCTGCATCATTTCTTCGTTTACTTTCGGCATCGGTTCAAACTTCGCGAACTTGACAAGATCGGCATTGCTGAAAAAGTTTCCGGCAATGCTTTCAACTTTCTTTCCGTCTTGAATATAACTTAGAACAGCTAAGATTTCCGCCGAAGTCATTTCCAAGGCGCGGAAATTGAAACGGTGCTCAAAATATTTTCTGATGATCTCGGTTATTTCAGAATGATATTGTTTTATAAGTCCCTGCTGCCATAATTTTTTCTCATCAAGCGCGCGTAATTCAGTTAAAGCAATTTCATACGGCGGAATAATAACTTCCGGAACAATATTTTCTTTTGCCGATTTTTTCTTGCGGTAGTATTTGTAAACATAGTAGAGAGCAACGATCAAAGCGATTGCAAGCAGAACAATTAAAATTATCAACAGCCAATTCAAAGGAAGTTTCATCGGCTCTTTAATGTCTTTGATATCCTGGTTCGGATTAACCTGAAGCGTCGTCACTAAAATCGTAACCGGATTTGTCGCAAGGAATCTTTTTGTTGTGTCGCTGTCAACCGTGTACGCAATTTTCAATGCGGGTATAGTTACCTGTGCTGAATCGTACTTTGAAAAAATGAAATGATATTTCTTCACAATTTTTGAATCGGCTTGACTGCTGTCGGTTGGAAGCTGCTCAATAAAATCTAAAACTTTTACGCTGTCTTTAACCGGCGGGAGTTCAACCTTTACATTTTTATCGTACTTGAGTTCGAGATTGTACTTTATATAATCGCCGACTTTATATTTAGTTGTTCTTTTTTATTGTATGATTGAAATACTCTGAGCCAGAATAAATGATTGAGAAAAGAGCGCCGCTAAAAAAACAATTTTGAAAAACTTTACCATCTCTTTTCCCTCAGCTTAAAGAAATCCACAAGCGGTTTTACATACGAGCCGGAAGTTTCGATATCGATTGAATCCAATCTGCTGGAGATGAATAAGTTTTTTCTGTATTCGAGCCAGCGGCTGTATTCTTTGGTGATCGATTCGCGAACGGCTTTATCGCCCGTGTCAATAAATCTTATTTCATTCGTCTCGGCGTCGCGGAATTTTATTAAGCCGGCATTGATAATAGATTTTTCACGTTGATCGCGAAGGACAACCCCGATTAGATCATGTTTCTTGCCGACGATTCTCAAAATCTTGTCGTAGCCGGTATCCATAAAGTCGGAGATCAAAAATAAAATCGCTTTCTTTTTTATTGTATGATTGAAATACTCCAGCGCCTGGCGGATGTTGGTTTGATTTCCCTCCGGCTGGAATGAAAGTACTTCACGGATAATTCTTAATGCGTGGCTTTTTCCTTTTCGAGGCGGAACAAACTTTTCAATTCTATCTGTAAAAAGTATCAGCCCGACTTTGTCGTTATTTTTCAATGCTGAAAATGCAAGTATAGCGCTAAGCTCTGCCGCAATTTGCTGTTTGGTTTTCTCAACAGAACCGAAAACAAGCGAGCCGCTTAGATCAACGAGAAGCATAACCGTAAGTTCGCGTTCCTCTTCAAATATTTTTATGAACGGATGACCGAAGCGAGCGCTTACATTCCAATCAATGCTTCGAATATCATCGCCGAAATTATATTCGCGAACTTCCGAGAATTCGATTCCTCTTCCTTTGAAAACGGAATGATACTCGCCGGAGAACACATCGTTCACGATACCGCGCGTGCGGATTTCAATTTGTCGAACTTGTTTTAGTAATTCTTTTGTTAGCATAAATTAGCCATCAGCTTTCAGCCGTCGGCTTTCAGCATTTATGATGAAAACAGAATGCTGATAGCTGACTGCCGAGTGCTATCACGGTACTTCAATCTTGTTCAAAATTTTTGAAATGATTGTTTCCGAAGTTATATCTTCTGCTTCAGCTTCATACGTAACGGCAACACGATGACGTAATACATCGGCACAGATAGAGCGAACATCTTCAGGAATTACATAACCTCTTCTTCTAATGAATGCGATTGCACGTGCGCCGAGCGCTAAGTTAATCGATGCACGTGGTGATGCGCCGTAACTGATCAATTCAGTCAACTCATCCAATCCGTAATCTTTCGGATTTCTGGTAGCGAAAACAATATCAAGAATATACTTCTCAATTTTTTCGTCAACATAAATTTCATGAACCAGCTTTCTTGCTTTCAAAATATCTTCCGGAGAAATAATGGGGTTGATCGACGGCATTTCATTAGCAGTGTTCAACTTCATAATTTTTTGTTCTTCTTCACGCGAAGGATATGTGATTTTCACTTTCAACATGAAACGATCTACCTGCGCTTCAGGCAAAGGATAAGTTCCCTCCTGCTCAATCGGGTTTTGAGTAGCGAGCACGAGAAACGGTTCATCTAATTTAAAAGTTGTATCGCCGATTGTTACCTGACGCTCCTGCATCGCTTCAAGAAGCGCACTCTGAACTTTTGCGGGCGAACGGTTGATTTCATCTGCCAAAATAAAATTGGCGAAGACCGGACCTTTCTTAATTGTAAAGTTTCCATCCTTCTGGTTGTAGATCAACGTTCCGATAAGATCTGCCGGCAGAAGGTCGGGAGTGAATTGTATTCTCTGGAATTTAGCTTTCATCGAAGTTGCGAGAGACTTGATTGCGAGTGTCTTTGCCAAACCCGGTACGCCTTCCAACAAAACATGTCCGTTGCCAAGCAGACCGACAACGAGACGTTCGAGCATTGCCTTTTGCCCTACAATCGTTTTGCCGATTTCATTGAAAAGCAAATCAATAAACTCGCTTTCTTTTCTAATTTTTTCATTGAGTGCTGTAATATCCAATTTGAACCCTCACTGTTTTTGTAATTCGAATATTTTCTTACAAACTTAAGTTTGATCTGGTTTCGAAAATTTTATGAAAATCTGTTAAATGCCAAAGTTTTTTTGCGCGCTAATATAAGAAATTTATCTCACCGGCATTAAATCAATCGTGCTGATTTCAAAGAGCAACCTCCGGATGACGCAATGTTTTCAGTACAAGCGTCACACTCAATCGCTGTAGAAACGAATTAAACATCGTTTAAACCACAAGATTCTTTTGGAGGTCTAACTCTTAAATAAAATTTAACATTTAGGGAGTAAAATCATGCGTAAGCTAACATTAATGTTCACGGCAATCGTATTAGTATTTTCTATTTCTGCTCAAGCGCAGATGAGAATGTCCCATGCTGATAGGGTTAAACAATATCAAGAAAAACTAAAACTGAATGAGAAACAAACCAAATCAGTTGATGATATCCTTACCAAATCCGAAGCAAAAATGAAAAACATAAATACCGATGACCGGATGCAGCGAAGAGAAGAAATGATGAAAATTATGGATGATACCAACAAGCAGATTGAAAAAGTTCTCACGCCGGCTCAGAAAGACGAATTGAAGAAAATGATTGAAGAAAGAAGAAGCAGATTTGGCGGCGGAATGCGGCAGAAAAATCAATAACAGAAATTATTTCTTAAACAGAAAAGATATTAGAGACTAAACATGAAAAAGAAAGTTATAATCATAAGTTCGGTTGTAGTTGGTTTGTTATTAGTTGGTTACTTTTTATTTATCAAAAGTGACCCTGAGAATACAAAATTCAGTTACGTTCAAGTTTCAAAGGGCGACATGAACGTTTTAATCAGCAGTACCGGCACGCTTCAAGCAGTCAAAACAGTTGAGGTTGGAACACAAGTATCGGGTAAGATTGACAGAATGTTTGTTGATTTCAATTCTTCAGTAAGAAAAGGTCAGCTGCTCGCGGTGCTCGATACAGTAGTATTGGCTGCAGCCGTTAAAGACGCGCAGGCAAATCTCGATAAGGCAAAAGCCCAGTACAATCAGGCAATTGCAGTTCATGAAAGGAATAAACAACTGTACGAAAAGAAATTCATGAACGAAGTTGATTTCATCGCCTCAAAAACCAATGTGGAAACTTTGCTCGCCAACTTGAAATCGGCGCAAACCGCACTTGAAAGAGCTAACTTAAATTTAGGTTACGCATATATCTACGCACCGATTTCCGGTACAATTATTAACCGTGCTGTCGAACAAGGTCAGACTGTCGCAGCAAGTTTATCGGCGCCTACTCTTTTCACAATCGCGGAAAACCTTTCCAACATGTGGATACTTGCGAGCGTTGACGAAAGCGACATCGGACAAATTAAAGTCGGTGACAAAGCAACATTTACTGTTCAAGCTTATCCGGACAAAACTTTTGAAGGCGAAGTTATTCAGATTCGACTTAATCCCAACGTTGTATCTAACGTTGTAAACTATACAGTTGTTGTGAAAGCAGACAACAAGGAAAAACTTCTTCTCCCCGGCATGACTGCCACAGTTGATTTTTATGTTGACCACAGACAAAATGTTCTGCTCGTTCCAAACGTTGCGCTCAGATTCCAACCGACAGACGCAATGATGGAAGAATATCGCAAGAACATGGAAAAAGAAATGGCAAGTTTGCCGGACAGTGTTAAGAAAAAATTCCAGGGCAGACAAGGCGGACAGTGGCAATCTAATAGTGGAGGAATGGGCGGAGGACAATTCGGAAATGGCGCGGCTGCTAATGGAGCTCGAAGACGCAACATGAATCGACTATGGTATCTCGATGAAAAAGGAAATCTGAAAATGAGTCCTGTAATGATTGGATTAACCGACGGCAAGAATACTGAGATTGTAAGAGGAAGAAATATAACAGAAGGTATGAAAGTTATTTCCGGCGTATCCGAAGATGCAACAAGTCAATCCAGCAGCAGTAACGTATTCAACCCGCAGCAAAGCGGTCCAAGATTCGGACGGGGATTCTAAAACTGGAGACTACATATTGGAAAATATAATCATTAATACTAAAGACCTAACAAAGACATACAGAGTCGGCGACATCGATGTACCAGCATTAAAACACGTTAATCTTTCGATAAAACAGGGAGAGTTTGTTGCTATTATGGGCGCTTCAGGTTCCGGTAAATCTACTCTCATGAATTTACTCGGCTGTCTTGACATGCCCACATCAGGCGAATATTTTCTTGATGGACACAACACAAGCAAGATGAGCAAGAATGAATACGCCGACATACGAAATCAAAAAATCGGTTTTGTATTCCAGGGATTTAATTTGCTGCCAAGAACAACTGCTCTTGAAAATGTTGAATTGCCTTTAATGTACGACCGTGCCGAAAAAATAAAAAAACAAGACAGCCAGGCAATTGAAGCTTTGAAAAGAGTTGGGCTTGGTGATCGCATGCATCATATTCCAAGTCAATTATCCGGCGGTCAGCAGCAAAGAGTTGCAATTGCACGCGCACTCGTCAACGAGCCCGCAATGATTCTTGCCGATGAACCGACCGGAAATTTAGATAGCAGAACATCGGTTGAAGTTTTTAATCTCTTTCAAAAATTAAATGATGAAGGAATTACTATTGTAATGGTTACGCACGAAAGAGATTTCGCTTCGTTTGCCAAACGCATTGTAGAAATGCGTGACGGACGAGTGATAAAAGATTATTTCATCAAAGATCGCCTGAACGCCGAAGAAGAATTAAAAAGAATTGAAGCCGATGCAACAATAGAAGATTAAAGGAAACGTACTATGAAGGCAAAAGTAATTTTTAAGGTAGCAACAAAAAGTATTCTGAAATCACGGATGAGAAGTTTGCTCACTGCACTCGGAATTATTATTGGTGTTGCAGCGGTTGTTGTGATGGTTGCAATTGGAGACGGCGCGCAATTAAAAGTTGAGCAGCAAATTGCATCACTTGGAACCAATCTGATAATTATTACACCCGGCGCGTCGAATACCGGCGGCGTTAGAGGCGGTGCCGGAACTTTTAATAGATTTACATTTGATGACGTGGATAAAATCACATCTCAATCTACTCTTGCAAAAGCCGTTTCTCCGGTTGTTATGGCAAGAGCACAGGTAATAGGCGGAATCGGAAACTGGTTTACTATGGTTCAGGGTGTTTCGCCGGATTATCTCGATATTCGTGAATGGCCTTTGGAAAGCGGAGAATTCTTTACAGAGAGAGATGTAACATCCAGAAACAAGGTTTGCGTTTTGGGCACCGATGTTGTAAAAAATTTATTTCCTAACGACGATCCAATTGGACAGACAATAAGAATACGAAGCGTACCTTTCAAAGTGATAGGTGTGCTTACCTCCAAAGGTCAGTCTTCGGTTGGAACAAGTAATGACGATGTTATATTGGCACCGTCACGAACAGTTTTAGATCGTCTTGCCGGGGGAAAATTTATTAGTTCAATTCAGGTAAGCGCGCAATCGAGTGAAAAAATTCCAGCCACCATTGAGGAACTAAAGGGCATCATGCGGGAATCACATAAACTAACGCAGGGCGAGCCGGATGATTTTACCATACGCGACCAATCCGATATCACGGAAGCTGCAACACAAACTTCGCGTGTGCTTACCATACTTCTCGCATCTGTAGCAGGCGTATCGCTTGTTGTCGGAGGTATCGGAATTATGAACATAATGCTCGTATCGGTTACGGAAAGAACGCGCGAAATCGGAATTCGTCTTTCTATTGGTGCAAGAGCGTCGGATATTTTGATTCAATTCTTGACTGAAGCAATTGTGTTGAGTTTAACGGGAGGAATAATCGGCGTGCTGCTTTCGTTTCTAATAACTTATCTCTTAAATCATTACACGGATCAGTCGGCATATATAAAACCGCAGGTAATAATGATTGCATTCGGGTTTGCAGGCGCTATCGGAATATTTTTCGGATTCTATCCGGCTCGAAAAGCTGCCGGATTAAATCCAATCGATGCACTTAGATATGAATAACGAACACAAAATATTTTGTTTACAAAAATCTTGGAATGATTTGATGAAATTCAAAGCAATAATTCTTTTACTACTTTTTTCTTTTGTAAGTGTGAATGTATCAAACGCGCAAGACAAAATTACGCTGAGTCAGGCAATAACGATTGCTCTGAATCAAAACACTTCAATTATAAAAAGCACAAATAGTTTACAGACTTCGGACGCTGCCGTAAAGAATGCATACGGAAATTTAATTCCGACTTTGAGTTTTAACGGAGGTTGGAATTGGCAACGCACGAGTAACAGTCAAGGTACAACCGTCGTTAACTTTTTCGGCGAACCTCAAAATTTAGGTCCCTCGCAAACCGATACCAGAAATTATAGCTTATCGCTCGGCGGAAATGTTACGCTATTTGACGGATTATCGACACTCACAAATATCAGCATGCAAAAGAACGATCTCCAAACGGCAAAGTTCGATTTGGAAAAACTTCGTCAAGATGTTGTTCTTCAAACGGTAAATCTTTTTGTCACCGTTATCAACGACGAAAAGATTTTAAGTTTTCAGCAGGAAGATCAGAAATACAATTCCGATATGCTAAACAAAGTGAAGGAAATGTATGATCTTAAAATGGTAACCAATGCCGATCTTTATTCTCAAGAATATCAAACTTCAAACTCTCAGCTTACATACCTTCAGGCAAAAAATAATTTTGAAAAGGCAAAGATCGGTTTGCTGAATTATTTATCCAAGGATGTGTTGAAAGATTATTCTTTTGAGATGGATTCCACTTACTTGCCGGAAGTTTCGAAGTACTTGAATGACTTGCAGACCGTTTATCAAACCGCATTAAGCAATCGGAACGATTACCAAAGTCAGAAAGCAAAATTAGCAAGCGCAGAATATCAATTAACGATTGCAAGAAGCGGACTCTTCCCTAGTCTGTCGGGTAATTACAGTTTGTCAACCAGTTCTACTAGTCCATCCGACTTGTTCACAAGAAAAGTTTATAGCGTTGGCTTGTCGTTGAACTTCCCGATTTTCTCACACTGGAATACGGACTTTTCAATTCAGTCTGCCCAGGTACAAATTGAAAATACAAATGAGGATTTGGCTGCGCTGGAACGCCAAATTAAAAGCGATGTTAAAAATGCGGTGATAGATTTGCAGACGGCACAACTCCAACTCAACGTGACGAAAGCTGCCGTGAAATCATCCAAAGAAACTTGGTCGATCAAAAGAGATTCGTACATAATCGGTTCAGCAACTTTCATTGATCAGCAACAGGCATACAGAGATTATGTGCAGGCAATGAATAATGAAATCGCCGCCGAATCAAATTATGTTTACAAACAGTTCGGACTTTTGAGCGCAATTGGATTATTAAAAACAAATTGATAAGCTGCAACAATTGTTGAAATTAATCCCGGTTATGCCGGGATTTTTTTATCGAATTCTAACCGCCGCAAATTTCAGATATGTCGTTTCTTCCATTGCCGGAAGCGAGGGATGATCCATTGACGCATTGTTGAAATGAAACAGCTGAATTTGCTTGCCGGCTTTAATTGCCGCATTGTTGAGAAGATTCAAAAACATTTCTTCTTTCAAATGGTAAGAGCATGACGAAGTAAAAAGCAATCCTTCCTCATTAAGCAGTTCCATCACAAGATGGTTTAGCTTTTCATAACCTTTAATTCCTTTTGTTAAACTTTTTTTGCTTTTGGCAAATGCCTGCGGATCTAAATTTATTATGTCGAATGTTTTTCTCTCATCTTTGCACTGTTCCAGATAATCAAACACATCGCTTTGAATAAATTCTGAACGGCATGTTAGTCCGTTCAATTCAAAATTCTGCCGGGCATTTTTTATCTCTTCAACGGATGAATCTACAAACGAAACTTCAGTCGCACCGCCACGTGCAGCATGAAGACCGAAACCGCCGGAGTTGCAAAAGCAATCTAAAAAAGTTTTGCCGCTGCAAAATTGACCGATGAATTGCCTGTTGTCGCATTGATCAAAATAAAATCCGGTCTTATGCCCGGTAGAAAAATTGATTTTATACTTTACCGTACCGTCGGAAATAATCTCTTCGTTAACGCCGCCGAATAATACTTTGTCTTCGGTGGACAATCCTTCCAACTTGCGGAAGTATTCTTCGTTCTTCGTTAAGATATTGTGAGCGGAAAAATCTTCTTGCAGAATTTTTGTTATCAGCTCCAAATTTCTTTCTATCCCTGCTGAATAAACTTGCAGAACAAAGGTTCCGTTGTATTTGTCAATTATTAGTCCGGGTAAGAAATCGCTTTCGCTGAAAACCATTCTGAACGAATCGCGGGCAGGATAAACTGTTTTGCGGAATTCAAACGCGTGATGAAGCCGCGTCTTGAACAATTGTTCGAGATCAATTTTTTTTTCGTACGAAATAATGCGGACGGCTATTAGTGAGTTGGCGTTGTAAAACCCACTACCAATGAAATTGTTTTTAAAATCGTACACTTCAACTATATCACCACTCATTACTCTACCTTCATCACTCTCCACTCTTTTCTCTATTTCATTGCTGAAGACCCAGAGATGCCCTTGCTTTACTCTTCTCTCTTCGTTCTTTCTAAGAATAACTTTGCCCAAACTTTTCACCTACTTTATAATTTCACTCCGAATATTAATGAAAATTCTCCTACTCTCCTCAATTAATCATAAATTTGAATATCAAATTCATAAACTGATATGCTGAATCCGTTAGAAACGCTAAAAAAATATTTCGGTCACTCGTCTTTCCGCGGCGAGCAGGAAAAAATTGTCGATCGATTGACCAACGAACACAAACATTGTTTGGTGTTAATGCCAACAGGCGGCGGTAAATCGATTTGTTATCAGCTCCCCGCGTTACTGTTTGAAGGCGGAACAATAGTTATCAGTCCGCTTATCGCTTTGATGCAAGATCAAGTTGACGCGTTGAAGAAGAAAAACATACCGGCAGAATTCATCAACTCAACCGTTGCGCCGGAACGAAGAAAAGAAAGATTAAAAAAGTTCGTTGATGGAAAAATAAAACTTCTCTACGTGACACCGGAAAGATTCCGCAAGCATGAATTTATTGAAGCGATTAAAACCGCAAACGTTTCGATGCTGGCGGTGGATGAAGCGCATTGTATCTCGGAATGGGGACAT
This sequence comes from Bacteroidota bacterium, assembly GCA_023381535.1. Next base: position 42,124 of record JAMCSN010000229.1, on the reverse strand, counting down.
GATTTCCGCCCGGATTATTCACGCATCGCCGAGTTTAGAGAACTGCTAAACAACCCGCTGACAATCGCGCTCACCGCAACGGCAACACCGGCTGTTCAAAAAGACATTATTGCAAAACTCGGACTTCAAAAAGGTGAAATAAAAATTTTCCACGAAGGAATTCACCGTCCAAACTTGCGCTTGGAAACAGCCGACATTTACGATGAAAAAGAAACTTTGAACGCGATTTACAAAATCTTGGATAAGTATAACGGTCCCGGAATAATTTATTTTGCGTTGATAAAAAAACTGGAATACTATTCCCAGATACTCGGCGACAAAGGTTACCGGCACGGCATCTATCACGGAAAACTTGACGCACAAAAACGAAAACAAACCCAAAGAGATTTTCTTTCCGGCAAAATAAATTTAATTCTTGCAACAAACGCATTCGGAATGGGAATTGATAAACCCGACATTCGTTTTGTGATTCACGCCGAGGTTCCGTCTTCAATTGAATCATACTATCAAGAAATCGGCAGAGCAGGAAGAGACGGAAAAGATTCGCTCTGCATGCTGCTCTACAATCAGCAGGATCTTTATACGCAAATGGAATTCATAAAATGGGCAAACCCGGATGCCGATTATTACTCGCGCATGTTTGATCTTCTGCGGAATAATTTGGAGCGCACGAATGCCGAAGGCGTTGACTATTTACGCGAGCAGATGAGTTTTAAAGACAGAAACGATTTCCGTGTTGAAACCGTTCTGGCGATGTTAGACAGATACGGCGTAACGGAAGGCACTGTTGAGACAAAAAATTTAAAAGTAGTGGATGAGCTTCCGCATCAGCTTCATGACGATCATTATCTAAAAGAGAAACTTACCAACGACAATAAGAAACTTCTCTCTGTAGTAAATTATTTTAAGTCTGTCACGTGCCGCCGGGTTTTTATTTCGGAGTACTTTGGTTTTCCGGGCGAACCGGCATGCGGCAACTGTGATGCGTGTAGTTTAAATTCCAACTAACATTTCAACCGCCGTATTTCTTTTTCTTATATTTGACACAGCAATTTTCACACTATTAAAAGGAAAAATAGAATGCGTTTCAAGTTAATGATAATTTCGATTCTCACGATTTTTGTTTTGATGGCTTGTTCAAAGAAGGAAGAACAAAAACCGCAGACGGCAGCTAATCCGAATGTTCACCAAGTTGTTGTCGAAGAAGCAATTCAGGTAAGCGGCTACACTTACATTCACGCCAAAGAAGGTGAAAAAGATTATTGGATGGCGGTAACAACAATGGATACTAAGGCGGGCGAAACATTGTATTATGAACATGCAATGGAAATGAAAAATTTCGAGAGCAAAGAATTAAAACGAAAATTTGATTCACTATTTTTTGTTGATAACATCAGCAAGATTCCGCCTGCAGATGCCGGTTCATCAATTAAGGCAACTCCGCAAAAACCAAACATCGAAAAACAGAACATCACCGTTGATAAAGCTGCTGGTGGTGTAACAATTTCTCAACTTTACAGCGGCATAAATTCTTATGTGAACCAAGTCGTTACGATCAAGGGTAAAGTTGTGAAAGTCAACAACGGAATCATGAATAAGAATTGGGTTCACATTCAAGACGGAACAAGCAGCGGCGCGGATTACGATTTAACCGTTACGACAAACGAAACATTAAACGTTGGACAAGTAGTTACACTGAAAGGAACAGTTTCGGCGAACAAAGATTTCGGTTACGGTTATTCATACAAAGTGCTTTTGGAAGATGCGAAGAAACTTTAGAATTTTTACGCGATTTTAACTTGAAGGCTGCCAATCAAGACAGCCTTTTTTATTTCCGCTGCTGCTGAATAAATTTTGAAACGATATGGTTCCAAAGCAATTTGATTTTTTCTTATTGGATTCGGATATTCTTTCGTGTAATTGAGCGGTCAACTAATTTTCTTAAAAATTCTACCTTGCCGATAGGACGGAGGAAAAATGAGTGGTAAACTAGCCAGCATTATATTTCTTTCAGCTTGTATTGTTATAGCCGCATTAATTTTAACTCGAATCGTTACACCAAATGAAGGCGGAATTGCTTTCGCCATCGCTCTTGTAGCGCTTGGGGTTCTATCGGACGGGTTCAAACGTAAACCAAAAAAGAGCAGGTAAACAAAAAAGTTTTTCCGATAGAACAATCGTCCGCAGTTTTATTTTACCGTAAGATTTTCTCCGAAGATCAAATCGATCGAGAATCATTATCCATGATTAGCTATTTTTGAAAAGCAAAATGAGAGAAACGAAATGAATAATTTTTGGGAAACCAAATACTGGGGAAACACAGTAAGGGATTATATTGTAGCCGCAGCCGTAATTATCCTTACCATTATTGTCACTCAGGTGATCAAGAAAATTGTTCTGACCAAAATTCAAAAGAAGAAAACCGACGGGAATGGGAAACGGCTTCAATTTATTGCCAAAAGCATCAACAAATTTTTGATACCCGCTCTTTACTTCGGCGCACTTTACGTTGCCTTCGAGTTTCTAAGTTTCGGAAAAACTTTCAATAAAATAATCGAATTGGTTTATGAATTACTGCTGACAATTTTCGTCATCAGATTTTCCGTAACCGCCCTGGATTATTTTCTCGGCAAGTATTTCGAAGAAAAAAGAGGCGGTGAAGACGGCAAAAGACTTAAACCGCTTCTATCATTTTTGAATTTTGTAATATGGATTATCGGCTTACTTTTCCTTCTCGATAACCTCGGCTTTCAAATTTCAACAATCGTAGCCGGGCTCGGCATAAGCGGCATTGCAGTCGCACTTGCCGCGCAGGCAATACTTGGCGACCTCTTCAGCTACTTTGTAATTTTCTTCGACCGCCCGGTTGAAATCGGCGACTTCATAACGTTCGATGAGAATGCCGGAACGATTGAAAAAATAGGAATCAAAACAACGCGCGTGCGTTCGTTATCCGGCGAACAATTGATCGTGACGAATTCGAAGCTAACCAGCTCCGTTCTCCACAATTACAAACGTATGGAAACAAGAAGAGTCGTTTTTAATCTTGGCGTTACGTATCAAACTAAATCCAAACTGTTAAAGACGATTCCCGGCGTAATCAAAAGCATAATTGAAAAACAAGAATTGGCAAAGTTCGATCGCGCGCATTTTCAAAGTTTCGGCAACTCAAGTCTCAATTATGAAATTGTATATTTTATTCTGACCGCAGATTATACAAAATATATGGACACGCAGGAAAAGATTAACGTCGAGATTTACGAACAGTTCGAAAAACTCGGAATTGAATTTGCGTACCCGACGCAAACCGTGTTCGTCAATAAACAATAATGATTCTTCTGATGAGAAGAAAAATCATTCCATATAAACCTCATCTAAAAGAGCTCGCAAGGGAACTCCGAAAGAATAGCACGTTAACAGAAATAATGTTATGGAATGAACTGAAAAGGAAGAAAGTTCGGGGTTTCGATTTCGACCGACAAAGGCCAATTGATAATTACATAGTTGATTTCTATTGCAAAGATTTGCAATTGGCGATTGAGATTGACGGCGAGAGTCATTATGGAAATGAAGATGCTGATGAAGAAAGACAAAAGAGATTGGAAAGTCTCGGTGTTCGCTTTTTACGGTTTGATGATTTTGATGTGCGGTTTAAGCTTGATAAAGTTGTGAGTGATATTGAGAAATGGATTGACGAGAATAAGTAATATTTTTTTTTGTTCGGCTTTGCTGCTTTCCCCACCCACCCCTTTCTCCCCTCCAAGGAGGGGAACTTCTTGTCTTTCTTTTATTTAAATTAAATTGTCCCCTCTTGGGAGGGGACTACAGGGGTGGGTCAAGGCTAAAGTTTAATTCCTAAAATTTCTTTATTCTTGCATCACAAAAAATTTTTCTGATTATTATAAAACAAAACCCCTTTTAGCAAGGGGTTTTGTAGTTTTAGCAAGATTAATTCTATAGATTATCCACAGCACTTTCTATGACAGCTTGAGTAGATGCAGGTACTTTTGAAAGGAAATCAAATCCTGTTTGTCCTTCAATATAATCAACACTAACGCGGAAGGTTTTCCAATCCGCAGTTCTACTAATCAGAGCATCGCTGTTGGGCATATTAACGGCAATTACACGTGTAGTTGTTGTTACACGACTCAAGTCGTTGGTTCCATCATCAAGTACAACTATTATTTTCCATGTACGGGATGGAACATTCACATGACCGGCATCGATTGTTCCTTGCGAACCATAACCGCCTGAATAGATATATAACTCTTTCCCGGCGGTAACAAGTGAGCGAAGGTAATTCTCCAAGTTCGCCCAGGGACCCTGATTGTTGTTCGGTGCCTGCGGTATCATATTTGTCATTAGAAATGTTGCTGAGTTATCCGCAACGGTTAATGTACGGTCTGCAGAAGGACACATATGTCCGCGGTCATATCCGCTGCCGCTGTAACTTGTTGAAAGAACTTGATACCAACCTGTCGGCAGTGTAGTATCATTTCTAAAATCATTTTGTCTAGGTGTAGAGCCAAGCCAAGAACTGTTTAGATGCCATGCGGTCCAATTCGGTATTCCGTTATCACGATTGTATGAAAGAACATATTGCGGTTTTTCCATTAAGTAATTTGCCGGAAATGCTGTATCATGAACTGCTACGCTTGGATTTCCCATTGTAAGATGAACGCTCGTGGAAGTAGTTGTATCTACAACCCCATTAACAACATTTGCGGTTAATGTATAGTTTAAAGTTGTGCTGCTGCCTGATGTTGATGAGATCAATATGTAGTAAGAGCCAGCTGCCGTTGTATTATATGTAATACTTTCAGTTGAACTGCCGGTATTTGTAGAACTTGCTAATGTGGCGCCGGAAGAATTCAGCAGATACAAATTGTAATCAACGCCTGAAGGCACTGTTAATCCCGACGAAATAATTTGACCGGAAGTTGCCGAAACTGAGAAGTAGTCAACATCGGTTGTTGTGCTTATATAACCTGTATTTGTAGCAGGTACTGTTGGAATTGAATTAGCCGTAGCTATTGTATTGTTTGGTTCTATTTCGGTTACACTGCCGCCAGTTCCGGCATAATCTTCTACAGAGAAATCGTCGAAGTTAACACGGTTGGTTGTGCCGTCTGATTTACGAATTTCAAAACGAATTGTACCTGATACATTTACAGCAAAAGTTGCTGTCTGTAAAGTTGTGGAAGATGTTGTAACCGAAGCACCTGCCTGCGCCCATGTACCCCCGCCGTTTGTTGAATACCATAATCCCCAAGTACTATTTGCATCGGTTCCAAACTTCGCATGTTTTACGGAAACATTAGCAGCTCCATTAGTCTTATCAAACTTCATTGTTATGTTACCGCTGTTGCGCATGCGAATACTTTTTGTTCCAGCTTTTCGGTCGCTTGTGGATGTTCCTACCAAAGCATCATTTAATTGCCAAACGCCTGTACTAAAAGTCACGTCAGCAACGGCATAGCTGGTTTTTGTTCCAGCTTCATAATTTTCCACAAAGTTATATGTTGCAACAACATAATCATTAATTGTAAAGTCGTCGAAGTTAACGCGGTTGGTTGTGCCGTCGGTTTTACGAATCTCAAATCGAATTGTACCGGTTATGTTTACAGTAAAAGAAGCTGTTTGCAATGATGTTGATGAAGTTGTAACTGACGAACCAACCTGAGTCCAAGTACTGCCGCTATTTGTTGAATACCACAAACCCCATGTACTGTTTGCATCTGTTCCATATTTTGCGTGCATTACCGTTACAGTACTTGCACCGTCAGTGCGATCAAATTTCATTGTAATTTTACCGCTGTTACGTGTACGGATACTTTTAGTACCATTTTTGGGATCGCTCGTAGAGGTTCCAACTAAAGCATCGTTCAATGTCCACGTACCCGAAGAAAACACTACATCGCCAACGGCGTATGCTGTTTTTGTTCCCGCCTCAAAATTTTCCATCACTGTTACTTTTTTCAATGATGAATGTTGTGGGGAAGATAATTCTTGGGTATTGGGTACGGGTTCTGTTGGGGTTTGCTCGCAAGCAGGGATTATAAAACTTAAGATGATTATAAGTGTTACAACTAGTAAACGGTGAAGAATTTTCATACCTACCTCTTGTTTAGTTTTGGTTAAGAAATTTGAAAGTCTGTTCTTCTAAATTGTAAACTAAATAATTAAATTTTAGTAGAGAAGTTAAATTTGTGTTAATAATAAAGGCTGTAATAATAAAAGTAATTTGACTTTATACCATACCTTATCATAAGATTAATCCAATAAACATTTTTATTTATATATTTGATTTACTATTAACAAAATTTCCATCGGATTATGGCAATCGAACCAAATAAAATCATCTATTCTATGATAGGTGTAAGCAAGTATTACGATAAAAAAGTAATCCTAAAAGATATTTACCTTTCATATTTCTACAGTGCAAAGATCGGCGTGCTGGGACTAAACGGTTCCGGTAAAAGTTCGCTTCTGAAAATTCTTGCCGGTGTTGATAAAGATTTCAACGGCGAAACCGCCGTATCGCCGGGATTTACAATCGGACTTCTTGAGCAGGAGCCGAAACTCGATAACGATAAAACCGTAAAACAAATTGTTGAAGAAGGCGTTCAAGAAGTTGTTGATCTTCTTCATCAGTACGATGAGATCAACGCGAAGTTCGGCGAAGAGATGACCGACGATGAAATGAACGCGCTGATAGAAAAGCAAGCAAAGGTGCAAGAGAAGCTTGATGCAATCGACGCATGGGATTTGGATTCAAAATTAGAAATGGCTCTGGACGTGCTCGGCTGTCCCCCGCCCGATACGCCGGTAAAAGTTTTATCCGGCGGTGAAAGAAGGCGCGTTGCACTGTGCCGTTTGTTATTGCGCAAGCCGGATATTCTTCTTCTTGATGAACCTACAAACCACCTTGATGCGGAAACGGTTGCATGGCTCGAAGCAGAACTAAACCGTTACGCCGGAACCGTTATTGCAGTTACTCACGACAGATATTTTCTTGATAACGTTGCCGGATGGATTTTGGAACTCGACCGCGGCGAAGGAATTCCTTGGAAAGGAAATTATTCTTCATGGCTGGATCAGAAACAAAACCGGCTGCTGCAAGAAGAGAAAAAAGAAACCGAGCGACAGAAAACTTTACAGCGTGAATTGGAATGGATTAAAATGTCTCCGCGCGGCAGACATGCAAAATCAAAAGCAAGGATCAGTTCTTACGAAGAAATGCTTAACGAAGAAAACGAGAAGCGGCAGAAGGATTTGGAAATTTACATTCCAGCCGGTCCCCGTCTCGGCAACGTGGTAATCGAAGCGGAAAACGTTTCAAAAAGTTACGGCGACAAACTTCTTTTTGAAAATTTGAACTTCAAATTACCGCCCGGCGGTATTGTAGGCGTCATCGGTCCGAACGGCGCGGGTAAAACAACTTTGTTCAAAATGATTGTCGGACAGGAAAAGCCGGATTCCGGTTCATTCAAAATTGGCGATACAGTTAAGCTTGCGTATGTCGATCAAAGCCGCGACATACTCGATCCTGACAAAACAGTTTGGCAAATGATATCCAGCGGCAGCGAAGTAATCGACCTCGGGAAACGCCAGGTTAATTCCCGCGCGTACGTTGGTCAATTCAACTTCAACGGTGCCGATCAACAGAAAAAAGTTGGAGTGCTTTCCGGCGGTGAACGAAACAGAGTTCATCTGGCAATCGCATTAAAAGCCGGCGCGAACGTAATTCTTCTCGATGAACCGACCAACGATCTTGACGTTAACACGATGCGTGCACTCGAAGAAGGATTGTTAAACTTTGCCGGATGCGCTATTGTAATTAGTCACGACCGATGGTTCCTCGATAGAATCTGCACGCACATTTTATCGCTCGAAGGAGACAGTAAAGTCATTTGGTTCGAAGGAAACTTTTCGGATTACCAGGAAAACCGAAAGGAGCGTTTGGGTAAAGATGCAGAGGTTCCGCATAGAGTGAAGTACAAAAAGTTGACGAGATAGTTATTGAGTGCCTAAGTTAAAATTTAGGCGCTTTAACACGGAGTTACAAAATGAAAAAACGATTAGTGTTAATTTTTTCAACCGCTCTTCTATTATCTGCTTGCAGTAGCAAAGACTATTTCATTTCTCCTGATTATGCAGGCAAGAGCATTCAAAATGTATATTTGATTATTCCGACAGTTAAAGAGTTCAAGATACGCCAGACGGAAAACATCTTTACTGAAGATGAACTGAAGAGCATCATCAAAAAATTTGTTGAAGCGATAAACGAAAACTTGAAAAGTGAGTTAGGCGCAAATACATCATTTAAGAAAATTGATTTTATTGATATTGATGAGCGCGTTAACAAAGAAAATGTTGAAGTACCGTTTACAAGAGGGGCAACAATTTACTTAAATCTTCCAAAGAAGCCTCTTTCATTCGCGGAACCGGATGAGGTTTACATTCTATTCTTCGAAAATCTTGCGCTCTCTATTTACACAAAAGAGAGAGAAACCTCCGATCCGGCAAAACATTACACAGCTTCAACGCCATCGCCATCGGAAGTGAAACTTTCACCCACAAAGCTTTCGGATCAAATATTTGCTTGCGAGGTTAAGTATGCAATTTACGATAATCAGCTTGGCAAACCAGTTGCCTACGGTATTTCAACATTCGAAGATAAAATCGCTGAGAATTCCGATATGGATAAATTAGTAAACAGATTTGTTAAGAAAATTGCAGCGGCAGTTGTAAACGATACACCGTTTGAGAAGTAAATTTTAGGTAACAATCATTGAGGAATTAATTCCTCATTAAATATAAAATGAGAGGTAGTTAATGTCAAAACAATGGAACAAACCGCCCGAAATGCAGATCGATCCTAAAAAGAAATACACGGCATCAATGAACACGAGCAAAGGAATAATTGAGATAGAACTTTTTCCCGAACACGCGCCGAAGACCGTTAACAACTTTGTCTTTCTTGCCAAGGAAGGTTTTTATGACGGTGTAAGTTTCCACCGCGTGATAAGTGATTTTGTAATTCAAGGCGGCGATCCGACCGGCACAGGAAGAGGCGGCCCAGGTTACAAGTTTGAAGACGAGTTGAAAAATAATCCGTTAAAACATGAACGCGGTGCTATCTCGATGGCAAACTCGGGACCGAATACGAACGGGAGTCAATTTTTTATAGCTCATTCGCCGCAGCCGCATTTAAACGGCAAACACACAGTGTTCGGTAAAGTTGTCAACGGAATAGATGTAGTTGATGAAATTGAGCAAGGCGATACGATGACACAAGTAAATATCATCGAAGGATAAGTTTTAACTCAGCGTCTTTGTGTCTCTGCGGTTAATATTTTCAAACCGCAGAGATGCAAAGATGTGGCTCTTACAGATTTTGCAATACTTTTTGAAGCCTAGAAGAAACCTCACCGGCAACTTCACCTAAAGCCGGATTATTAACAGCTTGCATAGATTCCATCGGATTAACCGCGCTCACTTGAATCTTTCCGGTTTCTTTTTCTTGAACTACAATGTTGCACGGTAAAAGCACGCCGATATTCTCTTCCGCTTGAAGCACTTTATACGCAAAAGGCGGATTGCACGCACCGAGAATCTTGTACTTTCGAAAATCGACATCCAATTTTTTCTTTAATGTTTCCTTCACATCGATTTCGGTAAGCACGCCGAAGCCTTCCTTTTTCAGCTCATCGGTTACCTTTGCAATGGTTTCCTCAAACGTGCCGTTGATAGTTTTAGAATTAAAATATGCCATGACTAAACCTCTTTTATTTTATTTATTAGATGCAAAATTACAGAGACCGATTCTAATCAAACAATAAGTACGCGAGAATTGTAACCAATATTATCCCGATTATATTTAACATAAACCCGGCTTTAACCATATCCCAAACCTTCAGCCGTTTACTGCTAAACACAATTGCATTGGGAGGCGTTCCAACAGGAAGCATAAAAGCAAGAGAGACCGAAAGCGTTGCCGGAATCATTATTGACAACGGATTAACGCCGAGTTCTTTTGCCAACGAAGCAAGTATCGGAAGTATGATTGTGGTTTGTGCCGTGTTAGATGTAAGTTCACTTGAAAAAACTATTATTGTGCAAAGTATGAAGATAAGCGCAACGAAAGGAAATCCTTTTAGCGCCGCGAACTCATGTCCGATAAATTGTGATAAACCGCTCTGAACAAATCCTTCTGCAAGAGCAAATCCGCCGCCGAACAAAAGAACAATATCCCAGGGCACTTTCATTATTGCATCGCCGCTAAGAATAAAATTGTGTTCCCCCGTTCTATCTTTACGCGGAATAAGAAATAAAACAAGCGCCATGGCAACAGCAACGGTGCTGTCATCAATTAGTTTTGACGATGAAAATAATCCCGACCAGCCGGGAATTTTTACAAAGCTCAATTCAAGATCGCTTCTGAAAATCCATAACAAAGATGTTAAAACGAAGACGTAAAGAACCGCCTTCTCCTCGTAGGTTATCTTACCTAACTTTTGGTATTCTTCCTCAACTATTTTTTTATCAAGAACAAGTTTGTCATCTAACTTAAAGATAACTTTTGTTAGAACCAGCCAGCCTATTATCGTCATTACAATGGCAAGAGGTACTGCAAAAATCATCCACTCTCCAAACTTTAACTGCGGATTATTTGGAAAATTAATTGCGTACATGCGCTGAAAAATTAAATTCGGCGGCGTCCCGATAAATGTTCCAATTCCGCCGATTGAACTCGCATACGCAATAGCAAGCATAAGCGATTTGGCAAAATTAACGCTCTTCTCTTCACCGAATTCGTTTTCAACCTTATAAATTATTGCAAGACCGATAGGTAAAATCATCAAGCAAGTTGCAGTATTGGAAATCCACATCGAGATAAAACCGGCGGCAACCATAAATCCCAAAATAATTTTTGACGGGCTGCTTCCAAAAATCTTTATCACCTTCAATGCGATGCGTTTATGCAAATTCCATTTTTCCATTGCGATGGCAATTATGAATCCGCCCATGAACAAAATTATAGTTGAGTTCATATAGGATTCTGCAGTAACTGCGCCGGAAACAATGCCGAAGAGAGGAAATAGAACGAGCGGGATAAGAGATGTGACTGAAAGCGGTGCTGCTTCTGTTATCCACCAGACCGACATCAGTACAGCAATTGCGGCAACAATTTTTGCGTTCTGATATTCAGCGCCGAAATTTGCGAACATGAGAACGCACAACAAGCAGACTACGCCGGCTAAAAGTCCCAACCACTTTACTTGAAATGGTTTCAACTTGATCACGGTAACCTCTATTTATTTTCTGGAACGAATAACCTCGTAAAGAGCTGCGTAGTCAAGCTCAGAAAGATTTTTTTTGATTCCTTCTTTTAAAATTTCGGCAACCGAATCAAGTTTTGTCTCCATTCTTAAGCATGTTCAGCAAATCAAATTCAATTTCCTCTTCACAGAAAAACGGTTCGCCGTAATCTTTGCCAATCTTGAATCCAAAACTCTTCGCCCTTGCTTCAATAAATTTTAGAAAGTTAGGAGTACTGATAAAAGTTTCCGGCTCACTGCTTTCCGGATTGTGAAATTGAGTTTCATACGCACGAACAGCTTTCATCTTTGTCGCAAATGTGCCGCTGATGTCAACAACAAAAGTCGGTTTGAATTCGTAAGTCTGCATGTAATAGAAAAGCTTTTGAGGACGAAACGGAGCTTGAACCTTTCCATTTTCTTCAGTAGAAATTTTTGGAAGTCCGGAGAAGAACATAGCTTCTTTTACCAATTGGCTGGCGCCGATATGATCGGGATGACGGTCGTTAAAATAAGGCGCAAAAATAATCTTGGGCTGATACTTTCTGATTTTCGAAATGATCGTTCTGCGGAAGTCTTCATTAGGTTTCAAACTTCCGTCTTTGAAGCCGAGGTTTTCACGAACCGTAAGTTTCAAAATCTCTGCGGCATTTTGCGCCTCACGCTTTCGCGTTTCGGCAGAACCTCTTGTTCCCAGCTCGCCTTTTGTAAGGTCTATGACGCCAACCTTAAGTCCGCCGCCGCACATCTTTGCGATTGTCCCGCCCATGGAAAGTTCGGCGTCGTCTGGATGAGCGGCAAAAACCAAAACATCTAAAACCATTTACACCTCTTTCCGTTTTTCAACATCTATTTTAGAAATTTAGTGCATTAAGGGAAAGAGTTTTTTTCAATAAGATATTTTTTCTTGGCATTATTTAAATGAGTAAATTTGCCGAAAAGTTTTTGAGAAGTATGAATTCAAAGTACGAAGCCGTAATTGGATTGGAAGTTCACGCGCAGCTTTTAACGGAAACAAAAATTTTCTGCGGGTGCTCAACCAAGTTCGGAGTTCCACCAAATACAAATGTTTGTCCCGTGTGTCTTGGTCATCCCGGCGTACTTCCGGTAATGAATAAAAAAGTTGTTGAATATACCGTTCTCATGGGACTTGCAACCGACTGCGCCATCAACGAAAGATCAATCTTCGCGCGAAAGAATTATTTCTATCCCGATCTTCCAAAAGGTTATCAAACATCTCAATACGAAGAACCGATTTGCGAACGCGGAAAAATTGTTATCGAATTCAAAGACGGTTCACGAAAAAATATCGGCATAACAAGAATTCACATGGAAGAGGACGCCGGTAAATCGATTCACGATCAAGGAACGGATACAAAGATAGATGTGAACCGGTGCGGCACACCTCTGATGGAAATTGTTAGCGAGCCCGATCTTCGTTCTGCTGAGGAAGCATATTTATACTTAACCAAGCTGAAACAAATTGTTACTTATCTTGGAATTTGCGACGGCAACATGGAAGAAGGTTCTTTGCGTTGCGATGCAAATGTTTCCGTTCGATTGAAAGGTGAAGAAAAATTCGGTACGAAAACGGAAGTGAAGAACATGAATTCGTTCCGCAACGTTGAGAAGGCAATTGAAACTGAAATTGAGCGGCAGATAGATATTATAGAAGAAGGCGGAAAAATTATTCAGCAAACTTTGTTGTGGGATGCAGATTCCAACAAGATAAAACCGATGCGAAGCAAAGAAGAAGCTCACGATTACAGATATTTTCCCGATCCCGATCTGATGCCGATTGTTGTTGATGCCAAATGGCGTAATGAAATTGCGACTGCTATGCCGGAACTGCCGGAAAATAGAAGAAACAGATTTATTGAAAAGTATTCTTTGCCCAGATATGATGCGGAGATTCTTACCTCTTCCCGTGAACTTGCGGACTACTACGAAAAAGTTTTAACCGTAACTGATGATTACAAATCTGCAAGCAATTGGGTAATGACCGACGTTTTGAAAGTTATAAACGATGAAAAGATTGCGGTCAATCAATTTCCGGTTTCGCCGGAGAATCTCGGCAAGTTAATTAAGCTGATCAACGGAAAAACCATCAGCGGTAAAATTGCGAAAGACATTTTTCCTGAAATGCTGAAGACGGACAAAGACCCGAATGAAATTGTGAAGGAGAAAAATCTTGTTCAGATCAGCGATACAGGCGAGATTGAAATTGCAATCGACAAAATCCTTGCAGCCAACCCGAAACAGATAGAAGAATTTTTGAGCGGCAAGGATAAAGTGATTGGATTTTTCGTCGGGCAGATTATGAAAGAGATGAAAGGCAAAGCCAATCCGCAGATTGTGAATGAATTACTAAAAGCAAAGCTGGACAAGTTCAAAACCGCTTAACGATCTCGTTGATAGATTCTCGCACACTTTTAGATTTTACACCGTAAGAATTCAACTTTTCGGTATTCATAGAAACATCCGCAACTTTGTATGGAACGCCCATTTCGTCCATTGTAGTAGCAATCAAAAGATTTTTGTCTAACCCAACTTCTTCGCAAAGAATTTCACCCAAATTGTACCGGGATACTCTTTCATTTCCTCCGAGGTTTATAACTTCACCGGAAATATTTTTCTCGATCAAATCCGAAATCATCCGGGAAGCATCTTTCAAAGCAACCGGCGTTCGGAACTGATCGGTAAAAAGTTTTACCGTTCTGCCGTTGCGAAGTTCATCAAACATAAAATGAAAATGATTCCGCGAGTGATTCAGTCCCAAACCGAACATAAGAGCCATTCTCAGAATCACGTAGTTGCCGAACGTCTGCTGAATTTTAACTTCACCCATCAATTTTGTTTCGGCATACAACGAAACCGGTATTAGCTTCGAATCTTCTTTCAACATAGAACCGCGGTAACCGGCATAAACCAAATCGGAAGAAGTGTAAATTAATTTTGCTTTGTATCGGTCGCACAGTTCCGAAACAACTTGAGTCGCGTTGACATTTATATCGTAAACAACATCCGCCGCCAAACGATCTGCTTTCTCCGCGTTGGATACCGAAGCCGTGTGAATCACTACATCGGGACGGAATGATGAAAACACTTTCTCTAACTTGCCATAATCTTCTATGGAAAGCTTTTCGGAATTAAATGAGCCGCAATTTCCTAAGTTAGAATTGAACTGGGTAAGGATATCGTGCTTCCCATTTAATTCAAGGTTCAAATATTGTCCAAGTGTTCCGCTTCCTCCGGTGATAAAAATTTTCATCTGTGATTCTCATTCCATAAATTATTCATGGCAATAATATTATCTTTAATTATAAAACAAAATTCATTCTTGCTCTTGATCGTGCTCATTTTCATGCTCGATATTTTTTTTGATCACGATTATGATCAAGAACATGAGAAAGAGGTATATATGAAACACTTACTTGGCGCACATGTTTTTGTTGCCGGCGGAGTCGACTCAGCAATAGACAACGGTGAAGGGCTCGGCTTCACGGCGATTCAGCTCTTCACAAAAAATAACAACCGCTGGTTCTCAAAAGACCTAACTGAAAAAGAAATAAATGCATTCAAAGAAAAGAAGAGCAACTCCAACATCAAGGCAATTGTCTCACACGATTCATACTTGATAAATCTCTGCGCGAAAGATCCGGAGAATTTGGAGAAGTCACGCAAATCATTTCTGGATGAACTGAAACGTTGCGAGCTTTTAGAAATTCCGTATTTGAATTTTCATCCCGGTTCTCATGGCGGACAAGGCGAAGAGGAAGGGCTGAAAATTATCGCCGAGTCGTTAAATATTACGCACGAACAAACCAAAGGTTACAAAGTAAAAAGCATGTTGGAAGCAACCGCCGGACAAGGCAACGCGCTCGGTTACCGGTTTGAGCAGCTAAAAAAAATAATCGACATGGTTGACGAGAAGGAAAGGATGTGTGTCTGCATAGATACCGCTCACATTTTTGCCGCGGGTTACAACATCAAAGACCCAAAAGAATATAAAAAAGTAATTAAGGAATTCGACGACATCATCGGTTTGGATTTACTGAACTGCATTCACATGAACGACAGCAAGAAAGAATTGGGTTCGCGCGTGGATCGCCACGACCACATCGGAAAAGGATTTATCGGCAAGGAAGGTTTTACAAATATTATGAACGATAAGAAGCTGGAAAAGGTGCCGAAGATTTTGGAAACGCCGAAAGGTAAAGAACAGAAGGAAGATTTGGAGAATATTAAAATGCTTCTGAGCCTGATAAAGAAGTAATTGAGAATTGCGAATTGACCCGCTTTGACTCGCTGAATGTGAATGCAGCGAGGCGAGGAATTAAGAATTTTAGTTAGCCGGTTCTTCGGGTTGCAAAACCATTATTCCGGTTTGCTTTTTATTTCCTTTGATGTACTCAGCCAGCGGTTTTTCCGTGATCTGAACTTTGTAACCGACATTCGGCGCGTGCAGCAGATGAATTCTTCCGTCATCCATTCTAATCGCAATGCCGGTGTGAGCAATATCCAGACCGTCAATGTTTGTTGTGATACCGATAATGTCACCGCTTTCAATTTTCTTTTCGATGCTTGCAATTTTTTCTTGGGCCACGTAGTAATATTTTCTTGATGAAATTTGTTTTTCTATCGCAGCAATTTCATTCACAAATTTCGGATTGTCTTTCAACTGCCGGTATGAATCGACGTGAGTGCTCATGAAATCAATTTTCTTTTTGTACGGCACGCCGCCAATTTCTTTAGTTATATCTTTCCCGATGCCGCGTTTGTTCATATCGTAAATCCAATCGGAAAAATAATGAAGCCGCGATGGATACTCGTCAATCTTGCCGTTCCGGTACCGTATTTTCGTCAGCTCATTTTCATAATCTTGGAATGAGGTTTTCCCCTCTTTGATGCATCGCGCCAACACGAAAGAACTTTCCAAGAACGTATAGCAGTCAAGTCCGGTTAAATGGATTACCAAATTTTCTTTATCACCTTTTTCCAAGGTGTTGGGGGTGTAATCTGTCCCGATGAAACTTTTCGCGATAGCAATGATCACTTCATTGATTGGAAGTTTGGAAAGATTTTTTTCTACAGCTAAATCAAACTTAGATTTACAAACATCAACGTCGGCTTGAGTATAGATCGCTTGAGGAAAAACATTGGAAGCGAGAAAGAGCAGCAGCAAAAAATATTTTTTCATATGGGAAGATCCTCTGGAGCCTCAATTTGTTCTGCCGCCGATGGAAGTGCTTGTCTGAACCGTTCCAAATTTTCAAACTTTGCATAATCTTTCATGAACCGGAGTTTAACTTCGCCGATAGGCCCGTTACGCTGCTTGCCGACAATAACTTCGGCAACACCTTCTGTGGATTCACCGTTCATATCTCCGCCGGAATATTGCGTGATGTTATATACTTCCGGTCTATACAAAAACAGAACAACGTCTGCATCTTGTTCGATCGAACCCGACTCGCGTAAATCCGAAAGCATCGGTTTCTTATCGGTACGCGCTTCAACTTGCCGGTTCAACTGCGAAAGCGCAATGACCGGAATGTTTAATTCTTTTGCCAACGACTTAAGCGATCTTGAGATTGTGGAAATTTCCCGCTCGCGGCTTTCCATGTGAAATGATGAACTCAACAGTTGAAGATAATCAATAACAATCAATCCGATATTCTTTTCATTCTTTAATCGTCGCGCCTTGGCTCGAAGTTCAAGTATTGAGATTGCCGGCGTATCGTCTATATATATCGGCGCTTTGCTCAACTTATGAACAGTTCTGCTGATCTTTGCGCCGTCTTCGGCTCTGAACTTGCCTGTCCTAACGTTGTGCGCGTTGATGCGCGCTTCGGCAGATATTAATCTTGTTGCCAACTGAATGGTTGACATTTCCAAACTGAAAATTCCAATTGGAACACCATGATCGATTGCTGCGTTGCGTGCTGCCGACATTGCGAATGCTGTCTTTCCCATCGAGGGACGCGCCGCAACAATTATCAAATCCGATTTCTGAAATCCGCCGAGCAAATCATCCAACTCAAGAAATCCCGACGGTACCGAGAACATTGAAATATGTTTCGAGTGAATCGCTTCAATCAACTCAAGCGCTTCTTTTACAGCTTTGTCCATCGACTTGAATGATTCTTTAATTCCCTCTTCGGAGATCTGAAATATTTTGCTTTCGGCAGCATCGAGCAGATCGAAAACATCTTCGTTTCCATCGTATGCCGAATTAGCAATCGTCATCGAAGCGCTGATGAGCTGGCGAAGAATCCATTTTTCCAAAACAACGCGAGCATGATAATCTATGTTAGCTGCTGATGAAACGTCTTGCGTGAGTTTGCTCAAATAAACAGCGCCCCCGGCTGCATCAACTTTGCCGGATTTTTTCAGCTCTTCATAAACCGAAACTGTATCGATAGGTTCGTTCGCTTCGTACAACGAAAACATTGCTTCGAAAACAGCGCGGTTTTTCTTATCAAAAAACGAATCCGGTTTTAGAACTTCGATAGCTTTTGGAACGGCACTTTCATCAATCAACATTGCACCGAGGACAGACATTTCAACTTCTGTCGCTGCCGGCGGCTGCTTGGCTGAAGATTTTAATTTTTCAATGTCAAAATTTTCTTTCCCGCCGGATCTGTTTACTGTACGCTTTGCCATTTTAATTTACACTCAGTTCGTCATACAATTTTTTGAATTTCTTAAAATCTTCCCAGCAGCCTCTTTTCCAGTGCGGATTTCTAAGTAGAGCCGCCGGATGATAAGTTGCAAAAACTTTTATTCCGTCAAGATCATAAATGTTTTCACGAAGATCGGTCAAAGATAATTTTTTGCCGAGTAGTGCATTCGCGGCAACTCTTCCCAAACATAAAATAATTTTCGGTTTGATTAGTTCGATTTGTTTGAGAAGATGAGGTTTGCATGTGTCTTCTTCCGAAGGAAGCGGGTCGCGGTTATTAGGAGGACGGCATTTTAAAATGTTTGCGATGTAAACTTCTTCCCGTTTCATGTCGAGGGCTTTCAAAATGTCGTTCAACAGTTTTCCGGCTCTGCCAACGAACGGTTCGCCTTGAGCATCTTCATCTGCGCCCGGCGCTTCACCAATCAACATTGCTGTTGCATTGGGATTTCCGACGCCGAAGACAAATTTATTTCTTGTTTTGCCCAAAGCGCATTTTTGGCAATCATGAATCATCGAATCCAGTTCTTTGAGAGATTTTGCCGCCTGAAAATCTTCTTGGAATAAATTATTGTTCAATTCCACTTCTATCTTTTTCGAACTTTTCATGCTAATAGTTTCCTCGGGAAGGTCGGTTGCCGATTTGGTTTGAATCTCCTCGAAAAGTAAATCGCCAAAAATTTCTTGCTGATCTTTGAGCGATTCGATTAATGGTTTTTGCTGTGAAATCAATTTAGAACCATTTTAATTCTTGGATCGGCGGATTGACCGACAGACTTTGAAGGAGAATTTAGCAAAAATTTTCTTAAACAAGAATGCGGTTTGAAAAAAATAAAAGCGGAGAAACTTCAAAAGTTCTCCGCTCTAAACAACTGAAATCGAAAATTATTTTTCTTTTTCTACTTTGTAGCGATATTCAATATTGCCTTTAAGAAGTTCCTGGGTAGCTTGAATATGCGGTTTTTCACGTTTTTCGAATTCCAAGGACAATTTCATTTGTTCGGGATTTTCTCTGTCCTCAAATTCCTCTTCGTGACCGGCGTTCATTGTGCTGGTTAGCGTATTAAACTCCAGCTTATTATCGTCGTTAATTTTTCTGGCTCTTTTAGCAATAACAACGACGCCCTCATAAAGATTAGGAATTTTTTCCTTAATCTTGGTCAAGTTTATAGGTTTAATTGCCACTTACTACCTCCTTTGATCTTTCTTTCTCTATTATTTTCTTAACTTCTTTTTTTGCAAGTTCTAAATCGATATTGGAAACTACGTAATCAAATCTATCTTTAAAACCCAATTCCATCTCAGCGCGTTCAATTCGTTTTCTTAAATCTTCTTCGGTCTCGGTGTTTCTTTCAATCAATCTTTTCCTAAGTTCTTCAATGCTCGGAGGAGCAATAAAAATCAGAACGGAATTCGGATAAGCTTCTTTTATGTTTAACGCTCCCTTTACATCAACTTCGAAAACAGTACACAAACCTTTTTCTAAATTCTCGTCGATCAACCGTTTGATTGTGCCGTAGTAATAGTCGTAAAACTTTTCCCACTCAACAAATTCGCCGTTATCAATCTTCTTCTTGAATTCATCTTCGGATATAAAAAAATAATCAACGCCGTTTTTTTCACTCGCTCTTCTTTTACGAGTGGTTGCAGAAATTGAGAATACAAAATCTGGAAAACATTTCAATACTTCCCTAACGATGGTAGTTTTACCGGAACCGCTTGGAGCGGAGAAGACAAAAAGTTGCGCTTTATTAACTGCCAATTTCTACTCAATGTTTTGAATTTGTTCACGAATTTTTTCAATCTCTTCCTTTATCGAAATTCCATTGTGCGAAATTTCGGAAGAAACGGTTTTACTGTTAATCGTGTTTGCTTCCCTGTTCATTTCCTGAAGTATAAAATTCAGTCTGCGTCCCGCATCTTCCGGTTTCAGCAGCGTTTCAAGAAACATCTTCATGTGGCTGCGCAGCCGGACACATTCTTCAGTTACATCGGATCGCTCTGCAAGTATAGCCAGTTCCATGTTCAGCCGGTCTTCATTATTTGCAAGTTCCGACATCAAATTTTTTGCTTTCTCTTTCAACTTATCAAAGTACTGCTTAACACTTTCATCAGATCCTTTTTCAACCTTTGATACGGCTTCATCAATCAAACTAATTCGCTTGCGGAGATCTTTTTCAAGTTCGCTACCTTCGGCATCTCTCATTTTGTTCAGCTCATCAATTGCCGCATCGATGGATTTAAGAACCAGACTAAACTCCTCGCTTGCCTGTTCGCTATCATCCTTAAAAAGCATATTTTGAAAAAGAAGCAGATCACTAAGAGAAAGTGACTGGCGTATCTTTGCCGATTTCTTTATTTCGCTCAAAAGATTTACAACGAACTTAATTCCCGCCGGATCGACTTCGTTAAATCTTTCTTCAAACTCACCTTTGCGAACTGAAATAGAAACGTACACTTTGCCGCGCCGGATTCTGCTTTTGATCTTTTCTCTGAGCTCAAACTCTTTGCTTAACAAAAATTTCGGAAGCCGAAGCGAAAGATCGAGATAACGGCTATTCACGCTTTTGATTTCGGTTTCGATGGTCAAGTCGCCTTTACTGACGCTTCCCTTGCCGTATCCTGTCATACTCGAAATCATAGAATCCTTAAAAAAGTGAAGGCAAATTTAGTCAAAAATGGGCTTCTAACAAAGATATAATAAGCCAGAATAACATCCCCGAAGAAGATAAAAAAACGGCAATATATACTGCAAAATTAGAACGCTTCGCCAATACCAAGATGAATTTGGAGAAGTTCCGACCAAAAACTTTTCTTAAACATACTGCGATGGTCGTTGGGATCGTAAACTTTCAAACCGAAATCGATTCTGAGCGGAACGTATTCTGAATAATATCTTATGCCGAAACCGGCGGCAACGGCAACTTGATCGAAACGAAATTCTTTGTAGCCGTTCCATGTATTTCCGTAATCGATGAATAATGCAGAGCCGACTTTACCAACAAGGCGGTTTCTGGTTTCAATTGATCCTTCCAGTAAAAAGAAACCGCCGGTTGCGGCTCCTTTCTGAAGCACTGCTACAAGATCTTCTTGAGTTGGATTTGCGCCTAGACTGAACTCGGAAACTGGCGGGACAAGTTGACGTGACGCCCATCCTCTTACCGAGTTGCTTCCACCAGCGTACAATCTTTGGTTGAGAGGAATATCGGCTTGGTCACCCCGATAAGTAAATATTTGCCCCAATTTAAACTTGAGACCAAACGAATTCACTGTGTTAGAGTAAAACGGTAAGTAAAGCGTAGAAGCGAAAACAGTTTTAAAAAATAACGGGCGGGCAAAATCTGTTTTTATTATCCGGCTGATTAAGTAAGGAATTGCATTTCCGTCTTCAAGTAAAAGAGAAAGGGAATA
The DNA here is from genome assembly GCA_023381535.1 of Bacteroidota bacterium. The sequence continues at coordinate 20,707 of JAMCSN010000229.1, read as the reverse complement.
ACCGCTGGTTGGAAAAAATGAATCGTTTGTTTTGTTTACACCAACGTTAAACCCAAGGGCAGAATTTGTACTTTGTGAAATCATTTGTCCGCCTGGCTCCGAATCCACACTTTTTGCTGCTAAAGAATCCGCAACAGCTTTGGGATAATTATTTCTTTGAAGAAACAAGCTCAGCAAATTTTTCAGATAGATTGGTTTATATGTGTACTCTGACCGTTCAATATTGAAATATGTATTGAAAGAAGTAATGTAGGTAAATTGCGGAAGTTCAAAGTCGAAACTTAGTTTGGCGCCAAAGATGTTCGAGTTGTATTTATCTTTTTGCTTTTGTGCCGTAAAATATGTTTCCAGTTTTGTTCCGATTGCTCTGCCGAAAATAAACGGTTGTTCTACCGATACACGCGCATCAAAGTAACCGTAAAAAGCTGAGTCAGCAAAACTCGGGTTGTGAAAAAATTCGGAAATATTTTGCGCCGCGGCAGATGTGCCGATGGTAAACTTTCGAGCGTCGCCAAAAAAATTTTTTCTAATAAAGTTCAAACCAAGACCGAGGTTGAATGTGTTTTCCTCGTTGTTCATAATTATTTCGGGAGACAACTCATTCATAGTCCCGATGTCTGCAAGAATTCGTATCGGAACGACATTCCCGACCGTATCTGCCGTTACGGCCATTATGTTCGCCGCCGTAAAAAGATTTGTTCTAAAAAGTCTTACCGTCCCGCGCTGAATATCATAGTTGCTGTACCATTGCCCGGTTTTAATTCCTACAAGTTCCTTTAGTAGATCGTCATGTACCAAATCGAAACCCGCGCCGGTTCTTGTGGTCGAAATTTCGCCGACTTTATAACGTCTGCCGGAAGTGAACTGCAGTTTCACATCAACTTTGTTTTTCAACGTATCGACCGTTACGGTAGGTTTATCAACCTTGCTAAGCATGAATCCGTGATCGCGCAAAAACGTTATGATGTAATTCTTCTTTTCATCTACCAATGCGTCATCATAAATTGTTGTTGTGTCCACCTTTGCATAATCGTGCAGCAGCACCTGGTACTCCGGAGCGATTGTATCCAATCCATTAACAACAAACGATTTAATATACGCCGGACTTGCTTCATCGATAGAATAAATCAATGTTACTTCGCCGGAAGAATTATCCGTGATTGTCTTTTCGGAAACACTTGTTTTGAAATAACCTTTGGAGCGGTATAGTTCTTTTATAGCTTTTAAGTCCAGCGGGATCAACAACGAATCGAAATAAACCGGTTTATTGCCGAGAGAAGAAAACTTTCCTAGAAACTGAGAAAACCAGCTTGGCGATTCTTTAGAATAAATAACAGTACTTAATGTTGAGGAAGAGATTGCGGTATTGCCAAGAAATTTTATTTGAGTTACTTCCAATTTTCTTAATGATTGCCCGAAGATGGGAATAGACAAAGCGAAGAATAATATGTAATAGTATTTCTTGATCAAACCGGCATCTAATTAATTATTTTGACTGGAGTTCCAATCTTAACGACCGAATAAAGCTCGTCAATGCTTTCATTGCTCACCGCGATTGAACCGTCAGTCCAGTTAAATGAAAACGGAAGATTTTTGAAAATGATATTGTACTTGCCTATTCCGTGAATTCCAATTGCTGAACCAAGTCTGGTCTCTGTTGGCGGACATTCATTATGCTTCGCTGAAAGCAGGATAGAAGAAAACTCATCCTGGTTGATGTAACCTCGTGCCAGGGCTTCGGCGGCATCGCGTTCGTTAGGGTAATTTAAATGCAAGAATTTATGATAATGTGAAGTTGTATCGATTGCACAAATCTTGTAATCGCCAATCGGAGTAACATTATCATCCGCTATAGTTTTAATAACGTTGTTATTCTTTCCGAACACAGCTTTGTAGTCTTTAATTAAAATTCCCTGTGAGTACAAATTCAACTTGTAGTTTTTTCTGTCAATTACAATGCGAACATCTTTCAGTTCTTTTATTCCTTTACCGGCAAGCGCTTCATTAAGAGTTATTTCTCTCAGATTAAGAATTATACCGTAACAAATAACACCGGCAAAAAAAATGACCACACTGCCAAAGATATATAAAGTATTTCTCAGCACAGTCTTCTTGCCGGTTAATTAGCTTGTAAAGTTAAATTATCTAACCTAAATATAAATTAGCGGTGGGAATAATGAAAAGAAAACTCTTCTCCTCCTTCGAGACAAAATCAATGTCGTTTGTGCTGATAATGGCTCGGGTTGACCAAAAAGTAAAATTTTATAAAAAAGGAACGCAGATAGACACAGATTAAAATACTCGCCTCGCTGAGCTTCCGCCTCGGCTTGCCACCCGCTTCGCCTTGCTCGCCTCGCTTCGCGGGCGAAGCGGGCGTTAAGCGAGGCAGTCGGCGAGACGGGTCCGCGAAGCGGGGATTTTCGCAGATTTTTTATTTGAATAACTCATGTTACGCAAAAGAAGGTTGAAATAATTTTATACCTTCGACATATGTCGCTCCTCTGGAGCTTAAACTTAGGGAGGGGACAACCTTTCTACCAATATTTCGTCCCTCCGGGACTATGAACACTACAAAATAACGCGAAGAACGCCATTTCTAAAAGCTCCGATAGGAGCGGCATATTGGTAGCACTCCATGCACCAAAAACAGTCAAAGCCCCAGCGGGGCGACATAATGTTGAAAATCTCGCCACTGGCGGACAGTTTTTGTTTGTTGCGTAACATGAGTGAATAATTACTTTTTAGTCAACCTCGAATGCCGGGTTGAAAATTATTTATGATCTTTTGCGCCAACAACAGCAATGGCAGTAATGTTAATAATATCATTAACCGTATCACCGCGCTGCAGAACATGAACCGGTTTTTTCATACCCAAAAGAATTGGACCGATTACTGTTGCATCGGTTAATCTCTGCAAAAGTTTGTATGCTATATTGCCTGAATCCAAATCCGGGAAGATTAAAACGTTTGCGCCACCTTTAAGTACAGTGAACGGAAATTCCTCTTCCATTCTTTCCGGTACAACAGCAGTATCTGCCTGCATCTCACCGTCGATTATTAATTCGGGATGATTGCTATGAACAATTTTTACTGCATCGGATACTTTCTTAGTCTGAGGATAAGGTGCGCTTCCAAAATTGCTGAAAGACAACATCGCAATCTTCGGTACTATATCAAATTCCTTAACCATTTCAGCAGCGCTTACCGCAATTTCAGCCAGCTCGTCGGCATTTGGATCAACGTTAACCGTGCAATCTGCAAAGAAATAAACTTTGCGTTTAATTATCACGATATACATTCCGGACACAACTTTTAGTCCTTCTTTAACACCAATGCATTGAAGCGCCGGACGAATAGTAGCAGGATAATGTTGCGTTAACCCGGCAACCATTGCATCGGCATCGCCTGCTCTTACCATCATAGCAGCGTAATAATTTGGTTCATGCAAAAAGGTTCTGGCTTCCCGTTGCGTAACACCTTTTCGTTGACGTAACTTGAAAAAATTATCGGCGTAGTCTGCCGCCTTAGAAGAAGTAACAGGATCGATTACTTCGAATCGCTTCAGATCGTAACCTAAATCTTGAATTCTGGTTTTGATGACTTGCTCGTTACCCAGTAGAACCGGGGTAGCAATGTTTTCATCATAAACGGAATTTGCCGCGCGGATTATTTTTTCTTCTTCGCCTTCTGGATAAACAACTTTCTTCGGGCTCTTCTGTGCTTTGTGAACCATGACTCGAACGATTTCCGTAGAATACCCTAAGCGTTCCTGTAATTCCTCTGTATAAGCAGCCCAGTTCGTTATCGGCTGACGCGCTACACCGGAATCCATTGCAGCTTTAGCAACTGCGGGCGCAACATTCCATAGTACGCGGGGATCGAAAGGTTTTGGAATAATGTATTCCGGACCGAACGAAAATTCTTTTCCTCCATACGCATTAATTACAACTTCCGGAACTTTCTCTCTTGCTAATTGCGCTAAGGCTTTTGTTGCAGCCATTTTCATCTGCTCATTAATCTTTGAAGCGCGAACATCAAGAGCGCCGCGAAAAATAAATGGGAATCCGAGAACGTTATTGACCTGATTAGGAAAATCGCTGCGTCCTGTTGCCATAATAATATCTTTGCGCGCATCAACAGCATCTTCGTAACTGATTTCCGGATCAGGATTAGCCATGGCAAAAACGATTGGATTTTTTGCCATGCTCTTAACCATTTCTTTCGATACAACATTACCTTTGGACAATCCAACAAATACATCAGCTTCTTTCATTCCATCGGCTAAATCTGCATACCGGTGATCTTGTGCAAAAAGTTCTTTGTACTTATTTAGATCGGTTCTTTTTTTGTTGACGTGCCCTTTTGTATCAAACATTGAAATGTTTTCTCTCTTAACTCCGGCGGCAATATATAATTTACAGCAAGAGATTGCAGCGGCACCTGCACCGTTAACAACAAGACGAATCTTGTCGAGTTTCTTTCCGGCAACTTCAACTGCATTGATTAACGCCGCACAAGAAATAATTGCCGTGCCATGCTGGTCATCATGAAAAACCGGGATGTTCATTGTCTTGATAAGTTCTTCTTCAATCTCAAAACATTCGGGCGCTTTAATATCTTCTAAGTTGATGCCGCCGAATGTAGGTTCGAGAAGCTGTACTGCGCGGATAACTTCTTTCGGATCGTGCGTTTTAAGTTCAATGTCGAATACATCAATGTCGGCAAACCTTTTGAATAATACACCTTTGCCTTCCATAACCGGTTTTCCGGCAAGTGGACCGATATCACCTAATCCTAAAACTGCTGTTCCGTTCGATACGACTGCAACGAGATTCCCTTTTGCCGTGTACTTGTAAACATCGTCATCGTTTTTTTCAATTTCTCTACAAGGTTCTGCTACGCCAGGCGTGTAAGCAAGCGATAAATCTCTGGCTGTAAAGCATGGTTTTGTAGGAACAACTTCAATCTTTCCTTTGCGTCCTTGGCTATGATACCGTAAAGCCTCTTCCTTGTTGAAACTCATGATTGTTCCTTCCTTATGTTATTCTGAATTTGTATCCGATTTTATTAATGAGTCTACTCTAAAAAGGTATTTCAGTTGCCCAAACGTTACGATTCCGGTATAAATTAGCAGCAGAAAAATTTGAAAATGACCTTTTTAGATTCGCCTCATTAATAGGATGCTTTAGTCGTTCAAAAATTATGGATTTATTAGGTAACAAGAAACAGGTAAACGGGTTGTTAAACGTATAAAAAAAAGCCAGAGCAGTTATACTCTGGCTTCTTGCTAATTTAAGTGCAAGATTTTATCCACCGAAGATTTATCGAAGGAGGATCATTTTTTTGCTTTGGGTAAAATTTCCGGTTCTGATTGTATAGAAATATACTCCGCTTGCCAAATTTTTTGCATCGAATATTACTTGATAATGGCCCGGACTTTTCTGCTCATTCACCAATACCTTAATTTCTCTCCCAAGAATGTCATATACACTAATATTAACAAAACTCATCTCCGGTACTTCGTATCTAATAGTTGAAGTGGGGTTGAATGGATTGGGATAATTCTGTTCCAGCAAAAATCTTTGCGGCAGAGTATAATTAGAGTTATCATCACCAATAGAAGTAAGATTTCCGCTGCATGAATACTTCGCAATATTGTTTGCAGCAGTATTCCCAGCCGAGGTGAATCTTCCACCGGCATAAAGATCAGACCCAATAATTTTAATATCTTGAATACTACTATTGTATAATCCTGAGGGTCCTGACATCCCGGGTCCAAGCGCAGACCAATTTATACCATCGAATTTAGCAATGCTGTTTACAGCTACAGCACCAGCGTGTGAAAAGATACCTCCGATATATATATAGTTTGCATCTAGCTCTATTGAGGATACCTGAAAGCCAACAGTACCAAAATTTGCATTATTTGATACCCCAGTCCCTTGTGGTGACCAATTGAACCCATTCCACTTAGCAATTCCATTCACAGCTATACTATTAGCAAAACTGAAATCTCCTCCTACGTACAGATCAGTTCCATTTACTTCAAGAGCATGAACTGTATTATCAACTCCGCCACTCAATGAAGACCAGTTAGAATTAGTTAGATTCCAACTAGCAATGTTACTAACATTAGTACTTCCAGCTGTTGTGAATTTACCACCGACATATAGATTATCCCCTATAATTGCTAGTTCATATACTACACCGTTCGTTCCCCCCCCAATTGCGTGCCATGCACCATCCCACATCGCTATATTTTTTGCATTGATACTTCCTCCTACAATTGAAAATAGACCTCCAAAATAAACTTTATTTCCAACTACTAAAATTTCAGAAACCCAACCATTTATTCCCCCACCAATATCTGACCAATTAATTCCATCCCACTTGGCAATATTTTTTACACTAACTCCCCCAGCTGAATTAAATTGTCCTCCGATATAGATTTCGTTTCCATTTACAGCCATAGCATTAATCTGTCCATTAACACCTAAAACTCCATTAGTACCTACTAACGGCGACCAGCTTGAACCATTCCATTTTGCTATATGGTTAACTGTTTGATTATTGCCGGTGGTTAGGAAAGTTCCTCCAGCATAAAGGTCTTGTCCTTTCACTGCGAGGCAAAGAACCCAACCATTCAAACCGCTTCCAACTTCTGACCAAGTTTTTATTCCGGTGCCGCAAGGATCATTGGCAAATCCAAAATGGAGTCCGTCAATAGTTTGCGCCTCTCCTAGGTTAAAAGGATGTCTGCCGTCGCGTGGATATGTACAAGACCAATCGTTTTGGTATGCAACTGATAGAGTGTAATCTCCGGGTTTCAAATCATCAAAATGAAAATTACCGTTGTCATCCGTTTCTGTTTGTACAATTGTTGGTCCATTCAACAAGACGGGCCATTGTTCTAAACTGACTTCGGTTGGATCCTTTACACCATTATGATTGAGATCGTGCCATACATTGCCGGAAACAGAACCGCCATTACTATTTGGTTTGCATTTTCCTGCGCTTCCGGCATTATAAATTGCTAATACTTCTGCCGGTGTTAATACTCGTTTGAATAATTCTATTTCATCAAGTATTCCTTTGAAATTGAAACTTGGATGAGGTAACTGCTGAGCGCCAATCAGTAGTGATGCAGAATTAGTAAGAGAACCTTGGTATGGCGTTGGGTCGCCATAAGGAGTTGCCACACCATCAAGGTAGAATACAATTCCTTGCTTATTAGTTCTAGAAACAGTTACAGCAATATGATGCCAGTTACCATCTGCTACAAAAACTGATGGGGACCAACTCATGGCAGAGATTGAAGGCGCGGATAATGTTAAACTAAGATTACCGGAATTGAGAAAGACTCCATATCCAGTGCTTGAGCGCTTGCTAACAAGTTGTTTAACTCCAATATTTTCTGAGGTTTTAATCCAAGCATCAAAAGTAAAATCATCGGTGTCAAAGTTGAGTTCGGAATGATCGGCAGCTTCAACATAGTCATCAACTCCATCAAATTGTAATGCGCCCAAAACTTTTCCGGCTACTTGCAATGGTCCATTTATCATTGTGCCTACATTATTAAATCCCGCTATATCTTGCCTACCATCTCTTGCTGAATAATCTAAATGCCACCAAGCAACCATTCCACTCGGAGGATTTACACAACCCGGCTTTGGTTCATATTTATTTCCAAAATAATAACCGGTAAGATTCTGCCCGGATGTGAGTACAACCGTATAATGATCTGGAGAAGCCGGATCAGTTTGTACCCAATCAGTTCGAGCTTCTTCTTTAATTATGTACGTTCCCGGCGGCAGATCATCAAAACAAAATTTACCTTCCTTATCAGTTTTAATGCTTCTATCAACCGGACCGCCAATATTAATCTGCCAATCGGCAATTCCGGGTTCAGTTAGGTCTTTTTTGCCATCGCCATTTTTATCTAAATATTTCATTCCACATATTGAACCAAGTCGTACAGAAGTTTTACACTTTCCAGCGCTTCCGGCATTAAATATAGAAACGATTTCGGCTGGTGTAATAACGCTATTGAATATTTCTAATTCATCAATCTGATTCCCGTTATGATTATAAAAATTGCTGATGTCGAAAATTTTCATCTGTGAATTGTTTGTAATAGAGTTTGAGACCGATGTAGGATCGAAAGTCAATACTAAATTGCCATCAATGTACATTTTCCCACCGGTTACATTTTTTCTGTCAATTGTAACCGCTACAAGATGCCATAATCCATCACCGATTTGAATTGTTGTTTCAAGTTTGTCTATTAAAGTTGAACCATCTCCCATGATAAAACGTAATTTGCCTTGAGAAAGACTAAGTGAATAGCCGGTAATGTCAAAAGAACTTGAAACGTAGGTCTTGTATACAATGCTAAATGTGTTTGTAATGTCTGTAGTCTTAACCCAACCATCAATCGAGAAATTTTCTTTGCCGAAATTCAGTGAAGAATTATCCTCTACTGTGATATATCCAAAATTGTTCACATTAAATGCTTGGTTTACTTTACCAGCAGTGTATCCCAAATCAAACATTACTGTTCCATGATTATTAAAACCGGAAATATCATTTGTATTGTTATCGCCCGGCAACCATAAAACCATTCCCGATGGAGGATTTACGCAACCTATATTGGATTCTTCGTACTTGTTTCCAAAATAAAATGTATCGGGATTAGCGTTATCTTCAGATAATTCAAATGTGTAACTTCCGCTTCGCGGAGCAGTTTGTCTCCAACGATCTTTATGTCTTTCTGATAGAGTGTAGCGTCCGAATGTCAAGTTTTCGAAACAGAACTTACCTCTTGCATCAGTTCTTACAGTTAAATTCATTGTACCGGATAAATTGATTGTCCAATCTGCTATTCCAGGTTCTTTACCTTGCTTTATTCCATCACCATTCAAGTCATTAAATTTAATTCCGCAGATTGATCCGAGTGTAACTGTTGGGTCTTCGGCGTTTCCGAAATCAATTCCGGTAAAGTTAGTGCCGTTACCAACTTCCAGCGTATAAGTTATTGAAGAAGGTTTTGTCTGCCTCCATCCGGTTTTGTTTTCTTCTCTAACAGTGTATGTGCCCGGAATCAATCCATAAAAATAGAAATTACCATTGTCATCTGTAACAGCGGTTAAATTCATTGGACCTTCGAGATAGATTGTCCAGTTGGCAATTCCTAATTCACCACTTACTTGTCTTCCATCTCTATTTTTATCATTGAATTTAGTTCCGCAGATAGAGCCAAGTTGTACCTTATCATCAACTGTATTTCCAAAATCTACATTAGATGTGTCTTGCCCTGATGCAAGCTGAATGATATAGAAGTTTGTTGTGGGTTTAGTTTTCCTCCAGCGGGAACGAAATTCTTCGCCAACTTTATATTCACCCGGAATCAAATTATCGAAACAGTAGCGGCCGTCTTTATCTGTACGAACACTCATATCAATCGGACCGCCTAAGTTTATCTGCCAATCAGCAATTCCTAATTCACCCGGGTCCTGATCGCCATCTCCATTTTTGTCATTAAACTTAATCCCACAGATAGAACCAACTTTTGCTGCTGGATCTGCTTGATTCCCAAAATTAAGTCCTTGTATAAATTGTCCGGGAGTTAAAGTTATGCTATATGCAATTGTTGAAGGTTCTGTTTGATCCCAGCCGGATTTATGGTATTCGCCAACAAGGTAGTTGCCCGGCTTCAAATTATCGAAGCAATAGACACCATTCTTATCCGTAGTTGCAACACCAACCAAATTTAAAGTTGGACCGCTGGAATATCCGCTTGCGGTATATCCCCAGGAAGAAAGAGTTATCTGCCACTTCTCAAGTCCGGGTTCACCATCATCTCTTCTGCCGTTTCCATTAAGGTCATTATATTTTACACCGCAAACGGATCCTAATTTTTCTTTATTCCCAAAAGCAATAATAGTTTTATTTTCCCCAGGCAAAAGTGTTAAAGAATAAGTGCCGGTTGAATTTGGCGCTGTTGGCTCCCAGCCGTCTTGAATTACTTCTTTAATAGTATAATCACCCGCTCTTAAATTGGTAAAACAGAAATTACCGTCAAAATCTGTTGTAACAGTTTGATTAGAAGCTCCGGATAATTGGAAAGTCCAGCCTTGCAGTCTGGGTTCATTATCATTTATTCCATTACCATTTAGGTCGTTGAATTTTATTCCGCATATAGAACCAAGCTTTACATCCGGATCTTTCACATTCGAGAAATTTATGTCAGTTACATTTACCCCGGGCAAAAGTGTGACCGTGTGAGTGCCCGGTGCGGCTGGATATACTTGTCGCCAATCAGGCAGATCAGCTTCAGAAACTGTGTATGTACCAGCCGGCAAATTGTTAAAACAATAATTTCCATTTGCATCAGTAGTGGTATTATAAGTAGTAGTACCAATTGTTAAAGTGATTGGCCAATTCGGTATTCCATCTTCGTTACGATCTTTTATTCCATCGCCGTTTTTATCATGAATTTTTATTCCACAAATTGAACCAAGCCGTAATGGAGAATTGCAATCGCCGGTATTTTTTAGACAGATATTATCATAGCCAAATTTTTCGTTTTGGTAGCTTGTAGGATCTACCGGCAGCCTAACACTGGTTACATTAGTTAAGAGAGTATTCCAATCGTTCGCAGTGCCGACAGACATCACCCAGTGCCCATCAGAATTTGAAGGGAGAGTTCCATCTGAATTTAGAAAACTCAAAGGTGCACAGTAAGAATGCCATCCGTCTCCAACAGAAATTGGATTGTTTGTAATAAACGCGGCAGAAAACCCACCTCCTTGAATTACAATATATGGGATAAAAGTTTGTGGTGGATTAACGCCATTATAAGGATTACCTCCATACAAAAAGCTGACATCAAAGCATAGTGAACCGCATCCATTTGCAAATAAACTACTCCAATTACCTGTTAAAGGTTTACTGCTATTAAAAAACGAAGAGGGACCAGATTGGTCGGTTGTTTGAATAAAATGATTGTTTCCGTTCTGCTGAATTGATACTGAAGTATTGTTCCCTTGCCATCCACTTAAAGAGTTATTTTCAAAATCAGTGCAATCGGGATTTAGAATTTCTTTGTTGCCAAAATCAATTCCGATGAGATTCATCTCTGCATTTATTGTTATAGTGTAACTGCCGGGAGAAGCCGGCGATGTTTGTGCCCATCCGGTTTTATTCACTTCGGTTACAGTGTAAATATCCCACGGCAAATTATTGAAACAATAGTTTCCATTAGAATCTGTTGTATCCTTAATAGTAACCAATCCAGTTGATCCATTATGGGTTAGTTCAATTATCCAGCCGGCAAGCCCGGGTTCGCTATCGTTAATTCCATTGCCATTCAAGTCATTAAATTTCATTCCGCAGATTGAACCGAATAATTGTTTATTCATAAATCTAACACTAAGGTTCTGTCCCGGTATTAAAGTTACAGTGTGGTTTCCATTTGCGATTGGATAGGTCTGCTGCCATCCATACTGATTAATTTCAGAGATTGTATAAGTTCCAGCAGTCAAGTTATTGAAACAAACCTCACCGTTTAAATCTGTTGTACCATATAGTGTATCAACACCAGTTTGATTTTGGTGGGTTAATTTGAAAACCCAGTTCGGAAGTACCGGTTCACTCCCAAGAACAATACCATTTCCAATCAAGTCATTGAATTTTCTTACGCAGATCGAACCGAGTAATTGCTTGTTACCAAAGTCTATATTTTCCACACTTTGTCCGGCAGCTAGCGTTATGGTATGAGTTCCTGGAGAAGGTGGAAAAGTTTGCTGATAGTCTTCTTGAGGTGTTTCTGAAAGTGTATAAGTGCCGGCTGGTAACTGAGTAAAGCAATAACTTCCATCGGCACCGGTTGTTGCAGTCATATTAACTGCGCCCATTGATAAATTAATTATCCAACCGGATAATCCAAGTTCACCCTCATCTTTTCTACCATTTCCATTCAAGTCATTAAATTTCATTCCGCAGATTGAAGCATTGTTAAGATCAGCCGGAGATGTCCTACCTTCAATAATTACATTCTTATGTATTGCAAGCGTTGGTGTCATCGACTGGCTACCGTTAGGAGTATATGGAAAAATTCTTATCGAAAGTGTCTGGCCATTTGCAACCTGAACATTCATACTTTTCGAAAATGTCTGCATGGTAGTATTCAAATAATCCAATGGTGCTGAATTAAGTTGAACACTGCTACTCCAATTATTATCAATTGCATACCACACTTCTGCTTGTAAAAAGTGGAAATCCCTTTGCAATGGATTATCTCCATATTGGAATGAAATATTTTGAGCTGTGAAATTATTGCCGGAAGTTGGATTGAGATCGAACTGAATGTATCGGGTATAGTCAACCGGTGCAGCGGGCCAGCCGGGTCCTTGATAACCGGTAACAAGACTTTGCCCATTGCTCGAATAAGAATTGAGAGGATAAAGAATCATAAAAGGAGCTGCTGACCCGGGGCCAATACTCTCAGGCAACGCCTGGATATTTCCAGTCGGTGTATTTGGATTTTGATTACTTGTAAGCGGCCAGATTACGGATGCTGTTTGTGCTAATATGTTTGTCCCGGAGTACAAAACAAATAGAACCACAAACATTTTAAAAAGATTTTTCATATTAACCTCGTTTAATTTTATTTAACTATTTCGCCATTTCTAATTGTAATTGAAGTTCTGCTCTTCAGGTTTTTCAGAGACGATTTTAATTTCTTGATTTTCTCGGGAGGAACATTCGGATCGTTTTCAAGATCAGCAATTGCTTCTTCAATTGAATTGTATTCTTTTGTGTCTGTTTCATCTGTTTCTTTCTTAATAACTAAAAGAGGTATGGTTTTAGAATTATTTTTTTTAAAAAAACCTATCAGCTTTTCTAATATTTTCAATTTAGGTCACCAGACTTTTGTTCGAATCTAATTAGGACTGTTAGTCTTAACAATAGAGAACAAGCATGCGGTGTGTGCTGGTAAGTAAACGGTATGAATTAATAATTAACCGGTAAGTAAAAAAAGAGGATTACTCCGGTAAAGATGTTTTATAAAGCGGCGGAGGAAGAGAAATAATTACTTCTGTTCCGTGTGAATTATCGCTGCGGCTGCTAAGATCATCAACCATTATTGGCTTTGGGATCTGCATCTTAGTGCTTAACAATTTAAGTCGCTCTTCTATAATTTGTATTCCTTTTGAAATGTGATCTTCTTTTTTATTCTTTCTTGCTTCATTAATTCCTATTCCATTATCGGTAACTTTTATTATTAATGATCTGCATAAAATCGAATCAATATCTACATCTTCAAATGAAAATGAAATTGTTACCAATCCCTTGCTGCCGGAATTAATTATACCGTGCCAAAGTGTATTTTCCACAAACGGCTGGATTATCATATTAGGTATCATTAAGGTTTCGGCGTTAACATCGGTTCCGGTGATTATCTCATAAGAAAATTTTTCCTGGAATCGTAACTTTTCCAGATCGAGATAAAGTTTGAGCCGGTTAATTTCTTCATTTAAAAGAATAAATCCGCTGCCAGCTGTATCAAGATTTTTTCTGATCAGCTTTGACATCATTGCTATATAATCATTTGCTTCTTCATTTCTCTGACAATTAACAAGGTATTGAACTGAATTAAGAGAGTTAAAAATAAAATGCGGATTCATCATGGCAGATAACGCTTGATGTTTAAGATCATTGATCCTTTCCGATAATTCTAATTCTTCCCGTATCTTTTGATTCTTCAATTTCAAGCGCCTTGTTACAATCAAACTAGAAACAAAAACAAATAAAGATACTATCCCGACTTTATACCAGATCGTTTCATTGAAACGAGGTTTAACTTCGAAGCTAAGAGTATATGGTTTGCCCCAGTCACTATTCTGAGCTTTAGCCATAATTTGAAGATTATAAATTCCGTTCTCAAGCGAACTAAAATCAAGAAAATCATTTTGCGTTTCCCTCGATTCGCCGTTTAATACATACTTGTATATTACGGAACCGGGCGATGAATAATTTATCGCCCTAAAATTTATATAGACATTATTTTGTTCCGGTTTAAAAACCAAATTGTTATAGTTCGTGAAAACCGAATCACCAGCTTCGATACGGTTAATCTTAACATTAAGCGGCGGATGTTTATAAGCATCGAATAAATTTACATCTAGTAAAGAAAGACCGTCACTGGTCCCGACGTATAAAACATTCTTACCATTATCATAATAAAGTGAAAGCACTTCATTTGAGGGTAAACCTGTTTGGCTATTAAGGAATTTAATCGAATTGCCTTCAAGTAAGAAAAGACCCTTCATTGTTCCAATCCAAATCCGGTTCTTATTATCCACGGCAATTGAAGTCGAGGTCGAGAGACCATGACCTAATATGTTTGAATAACTTGTAACCGAACCGTTCTCAAGATTATAGCTTGCAATTCCTTTCACGCCGGTAAACCAGATATTGTTTTTATTATCCCGGTAGATTGAATTTATTTTTGAGCTGAGAACGGGATCGTTTGGAAAGAAAGTTTTGCGCCAACCTGTTTTTGTTATATTGCCTGTAAGTGCGGACAATTTGCATAAGCCCATGCTTGTGCCTACCCAAATATTATTTCTTGTATCGTCACTAATAGTGTTTACGCGGTTTTGAAATAAGCTGTCTCCAAAAATCGCAATCGGGGCAATTCCATGTAGGTTAAATTTAAATTCCTTCAAAATTCTTAATTCATTACCAATACCTCCAAACATATAAAGATCATTATCTGTTTTAAAAAATGATGGAGACAGTAAGAAGCGAATCTTTAATCCTTTATAAGAAACATTTTTTATCTCGGGGGTTTCAGGCGCCCAGCAGACATAAATATAATCATCATAACTTTTAATGCTGTTTATATAACCCGATAAAACTTTACCCGAATTATCTTTTAATTTGTCAATAACTCCGTTATTTAAAATACTAATGCCGTTAATCGTTCCAATTAATATTTTGCCCGATTTATCTTTAGCAATGGAATTAATATTATTATTATTCAAACCGTCATGTTCTGTGTAATTTCTGAGGTAAAGATTATTTAAACAGTAAACTCCTTTGCCGTAGGTGCCGATCCAAATATTTCCTTCGCTGTCTTCGAAGAAACAATCTATCTGTGTGTTTTCAAGTCCCATCTTGTTTCCAAGATTTATTATCTCACTGGAATTATTGGGAATTAAAAAGAAGCCCTTGCCTAAAACAGAAAACCAGATATTGTTTTTACTATCGCAGTATATTTGATAAAAAAGTTTATTGTTATATAAATCCATACTGAATTTTTTGATCACTCGATTATTTTTCACCTGGTAGACACATCCTTTTGCGCCTATAAAGTAACTTCCGTCGCTGCGTTTAGTAAGACAATAAAGATTGGTGTCCGGTAAGCCGTTGATGTTCATTTTAACAAGCTTGCGATTGTATATGCCGAATAATCCCCTGGAAGTTAAAGCAACTAAATTATTGTCTGATATTTTTGCTATTCTATTTAGGTATGAAGGATTCGGTACAACATAAAGTGAATGATCAACCATATAATCCGACGAACCTGCATCCGAATTTTCATCGGTAACTATAATTGCACCAAAGTGTGTATGAGCATATATTTTCCCCCGGGATTTCAATAAAAATGCAATGTTAAAATTTTTTCCGTTAATTTTACTACGGTAGTTTTCAATTTTCCCGTTTTTTAAAACATTAATACCTTTTTCATAATTGCCTATATAGATTTCACCTTTGTCACCTTCCAACAATGCTGTAATTACATTAGAATTAAGACCGTCATTTACACTGAATGTATTAAAATGTTTTCCGTCGAACCTGCTAAGCCCGTTCAATGTGCCGAACCACATAAATCCTTCCTTATCCTGCAAAACATCAAAAACAGTTGATGAGGCAAGTCCGTCTGAAGAAGTGTAGTGATAGTATGAAGGGGTCTGCGAATAAAGAGAAGTAATCTGAAGCAAGCTAATTAAAGAAAGTATTAGAATTTTTTTTCGCATAGTTAGACAGCCTTTAATGCTGTCTTAATTTTTTGAATAAATTCCGGAGTTTTTCTTCGTGAGATTTCAACTTTGCTGCCGTCTATCATCGTTACAAAATTTCCACTTATTTTTGAATAGTCTTTCACATACCTAAAATTGATTAAGTGCGACTTGTGAGTTCTAAAAAATTGTTCTTTAGGAAGCGTATCTTCAAAATCCTTTAAAGTGCGGGAAACAATTCTGTTCTTTCCATTTTCAAAAATTATTTTTGTATAACAGCCATCTGCTTCCAATCGAATAATATCTTCGGTAATTACAACATCAAAACCGTGAGAAGCAGGGAGAACTATTTTGTTCCTTTCATAAACATGTTCTGTTTTTATATTTTTATTTTTAATCATTAAAAGTTTTTTAACCGTCTGTTTAAGCTCTTTAATGTTTACCGGTTTAAGCAGATAATCTGCGGCGCCCGCTTTTACAGCGCTGATACCGAATTCATTATGAGCGGTTACGAATACGACCATAAAGTTCAGTTCATCGTATTCATCAAGAAAATCAAATCCATCTAGTACCGGCATACTAATATCGAGGAACACTACATCAGGATTATGAACGCTCACAAGCTCTTTTGCCTCAATAACACAATCAGCGCATCCAAGTATTTTAATTTCATGACAATAATTTTCAATAATCTTCTTTAGGTTTTCTCTTCCATGAAGTTCATCATCAACTATTATTGCTCTTAACTTATTATATGAATTTTGAGGATTCACGACTTTTTATGATTAGTATCTTATCGAATAAAGTTTTCTTTACTGATTTTAAGGTAGTGAGAATGGGATTTTAAGTCAAGATGTCTTTTATCGGAAAGTAAACCCCGGCAATTCGGGGTTCTAAAACTAATAGCTGAAAGCTGAATGCCCGCTTCGACTTGTCGAAGACGAGGCGAGCTGACAGCTTCCTTACACTTCCATAATCTCTTTTTCTTTGTGTTTGATGATTTCATCAATCTTGCCGATGTGTTCATCAGTAAGTTTCTGCGTTTCTTTTTCCGCTTCTTTTAGATCGTCTTCGGTCATCTTTTTTTCTTTTTCAAGTTTCTTAAGATGATCATTCGCATCACGGCGTATATTTCTTAATGCAACTTTTGCTTCTTCTCCGAATTTCTTCACCAGCTTTACAAGTTCTTTTCTTCTTTCTTCCGTTAAGGGTGGGATCGGAATTTTAATGTTTGTCCCGTCGCTGATGGGATTCAATCCGAGATCTGAGGCAAGAATAGCTTTATCAATTACCTGCACCATGTTTTTATCCCACGGCGTAATTGAAATCGTGTGGGCGTCGAGGACGGAAACATTTCCGACTTGATTTAATGGGCTTTGGTTACCATAGTAGTCCACTTTGATTCCGTCAAGAAGCGCTGTGGTTGCTTTGCCTGTTCTTATTTTTGCAATTTCAGTTCTGAAAGCTTCAATGGTTTTATCCATTCTTTGTCGAGCATCTTTTACTTGCGGATGATTTACCATAAGATCCTCACAGTTTTATTTTAATTTTTAGTTGCAGGCGCAAAATTTCCGACAGAAGTTCCAACATTTTTTCCGGTGATGACTTTCAGCAGGTTATCGGGTTTATCCATATTGAAAACGATGATCGGAAGATTGTTCTCTTTGCACAAACTTATTGCAGTCAAATCCATCACGCGGAGATTTTTCTGCATCACATCGAAATAAGAAATTTCTTCGAAGCGTGATGCATCCGGATTTTTTTCCGGGTCGGAATCGAAAATTCCATCTACGCGAGTGCCTTTCAGTATTGCATCGGCTTCTATTTCAACGGCGCGCAACGAAGCAGCAGTATCGGTGCTGAAATAAGGATGCCCTGTTCCGGCACCGAAAATTACGACCCTTCCTTTTTCAAGATGGCGGATTGCTCTTCGTCGTATGTATGGCTCGGCAAACGCTTCCATATTGATTGCGGTCATTAAACGCGTGAACATGCCCGTATTCTCGCAAGCATTTTGCAGCGCCAACGAATTTATAACCGTTGCCAGCATTCCCATCTGATCGCCGGTTACGCGATCTATACCTTGACCGTCGGCATCGAGCCCGCGGTAGATGTTTCCGCCGCCGATAACGATTCCGACTTGAACGCCAAGCTCGTGAACTTTCTTAATTTCCGATGCAAAGAAATTTAGAATCTTTGAATCGATACCGACTTCGTTTTTGCCTGCAAAAAGTTACCGACTTCGTTTTTGCCTGCAAGAGATTCGCCGCTCAGTTTAAGGAGAATTCTTTTGTATTTTAATTTTTGGCTCATAATTATTTTCCAATATAAAAAAAAAGGTCTTATTTAGAAATAAGACCTTTTCAAATCACTTCTTTTCATCGCTTAGGTGAAATCTTCTGAATTTGACTAATTTCACTTGCGACGAATGGTTTTTATTGAATTCATCAACCAGCGCACCAACTTTTTTCGTGTTGTCCTTTACGAATGCCTGTTCGAACAAACAATTTTCTTCGTAGAATTTATTCAGTTTTCCGGTTGCAATTTTTTCAAGGATCTGTTCCGGTTTACCTTCTTTACGAGCCAGTTCTTTGTAAATATCGAGTTCTTTTTCAATAACCGTTTTATCAACTTCGTCACGATAAATTGAAATCGGACGCATAGCCGCAACTTGCATCGCAATATCTTTCAAGACGGGTTGAAATTCGGCGGACTTATCAGCCGGAACATTATCCGCTTGAATAACAACTCCAAGTTTTGAACCGTGATGAATGTAGTCAACCAATAAACCGTTTTCGGCGTTATCCAACGCAAATCTGGAAATTTCAATCTTCTCGCCAATCTTTCCAATGAGTGCATTCAACTCGTCGGCAACTTTTTTGCCGTCTTTGGATAATTCCAGCAGCGCGGCAACATCTTTCGGCTTGTCTTTAACAATAATATCTAAAGCAAAGTTTGCGAACTTTATAAAATCTTCGCTGTTGGCAACGAAGTCGGTTTCACAATTAACTTCCAGAATTGCAGCGGACTTACCATTATTAAAAATCTTGGTCAACACAAGTCCTTCA
>JAMCSN010000229.1:0-1601 GCA_023381535.1 Bacteroidota bacterium | reverse complement strand
CCCCTTTCTTTCTTAGAATCTCAATCGCTTTTTCGAAATCACCATTAGCTTCCTCCATTGCTTTTTTGCAATCCATCATTCCGGCGCCGGTTTTTTCTCTTAACTCTTTTACCTGATTTGCACTTATCGCCATAACTTATTTTACCTCACTATTTTCAAAAAAATTAAATTTTAATTCGATTTTTCTTCATGAGAAGATTCTGTCTTCGGTTGCGAAGGCGTTTCCACTTTTTTCTCTTCCGGTTTTTCTACTTTCTTGCCAGCATCTCTATCCGATCTTTCTCTGTGGTCTCTGTTAGCTGGTTTATCTCTACGATCTCTGCGTTCCGGTCTTCTATCATCTTTACCTTCGAGTCTCACCCTTCTTACCTTTCCTTTTGAATCCTTCTTTTCAGCTTCATGTTCTTCTTCGGAAACTTTCTTTTCTTTTTCCTTTTCAGCGGCTTCATGGGCTCTAAGCTCTTTTGCTTTTGCATTGCCTTCAATAACAGCATCGGCTATTACTTTTGTTATCACTTCAACGGCGCGCGATGCGTCGTCATTTGCCGGAATAACGAAATCAATCGGATCCGGGTCACAATTCGTATCAACTATAGCGAAGATAGGAATGTTAAGACGTAATGCTTCGTTAACTGCAATCGATTCTTTTTTGATGTCAACGATGAACAAAGCACCCGGCATCTTGGACATTGTCTCAACGCCATCTAATACTTTACGAAGTTTGTCTTTTTCACGCGTTAGTACAAGTCTCTCTTTTTTTGTAATCTTTTCGAACGTACCGTCGCTTTCCATCTTTTCAATATTTTGTAAACGCTTAATGCTTTTTCTGATCGTGGAAAAATTGGTAAGCATTCCGCCCAACCATCTTTCGCTAACCCAATTGCTTTCCGATCTTCTTGCTTCGTTAGCTACGGTACCTTTTGCTTGCTTTTTAGTTCCGACAAAAAGCGGGCGTTTGCCTTGAGAAACAATTTCAGTCATTGCCTGAGCAGCTGATTCAATTGCTTCTTGTGTTTTCTTCAAATCAATTATATGAATTCCGTTTTTTTCCATAAAGATGAATGGTTTCATCTTTGGATTCCAACGGCGTGTTAAGTGACCGAAATGTGCACCTGCTTCGATGAGTTCTGGGAGTTGTACTCTTGGCATTTTGTCTCCTGTTTTTCTTCTACTCTCTTCATCTTTGCCTTCCATCCCTTTTAGTGTGGGACACAGGGGGCAAATCCAAGAGTATGAATAATGTTAATTAATTTATTATCTCTTAGAGAATTGGAATCTTTTTCTAGCTTTCTTCTGACCGTATTTCTTACGTTCAACCATTCTCGGATCTCTCTTCAGCAAACCTTCCGATTTCAATGACGATCTGAATTCAGGATTAATTTCTTCGAGCGCTCTTGAGATACCTAAACGGATTGCATCTGATTGACCTGAAATTCCGCCGCCGCGTGCTTTTGCATAAACATCGTACTTGCCGGATGTTTCGGTAGCGATGAACGGAAGGAATATATTGTCTCTATGCTCTTTCAACGGAAAATATTTTTCTAAATCTTTATCATTGATCTGGACTTTGCCGGAACCGATTCTAAGATAGACTCTTGCAA
>JAMCSN010000030.1 GCA_023381535.1 Bacteroidota bacterium | reverse complement strand
CAACGCAAATTTTTTCCGGAATGTATTCGAGAACTATCGTTGCAAAATCCGGCTGACTGGTAACGGGACAAAGCGAAGTGAACTCCGGCGCGGTGTGAATAATTGTGTAATCTCTCTCCGGATTCGGATTAGGAAAAGTTACGAGTAGTTTAGTTTTGTTGGCCATTTTTTACCTAAGATTTCAATTCGTTAATCGTTTCAAGCAATGTATTAATTCTTGGTTCTTTATACTCGTTTTGACTACTAAATAAATTTTGTGAAAGAATTCTCTGCACTCTTTTGTGTTCAAGTGAGAATTTTTGGATGGTATCGATATTATTAACTACAGACAGCTCTCTCTGCAAGAACCATTCTCCTAATATTCTTCTATATCTTTGTTTATCGTTACAAATATTTATCTGCTCGTTAATAAAATTGAATTTCTCCATAAAGTCCGGTGTAGCAATGGAGTTAATTATGGAAAGAATTTCTTGCATGGTATCCTTCTCACCGGAAAGGAAATTCCATAATTCATCGGCAAGTAAAACCTCCTCCGAAGCGAAGTACTTTCTGAAATCTATGCTGTAATCGAAAAATCTATCCTTATCAAACCCACATTCAGCATCATGTAAAGGATCGAAAGGGAATCCTAAATAAAAGAATATTTTTTTGGAAGGGAATCGATTTCTTAAAGCTGCTTTTCCATTTAGGAATTTGGATTTTTGTTCTTTGAAAATGTCACTATTGGGCTTAACCGTTTTCAATTCAATCAGCACTATCTTATTTGCTTCTTCAAAGTAAACATCAGCTGAAAAGTTTGGTGCTTCAACAGAGGCGGTATTCTGTTTTTTAAATATTTCCCTATTTTCCTGTGTTAAATTTGGAATCCGCGTGTTATTTTTAAGCGAGGCGATAATGTTGCTAATCGTAGATTGTTGCTCTCTATTGATCTTCATCTTCTCAAATTTTCTTTTCTCACCGTCGCAAAGGATATGTGCAACATGTTCAAAAAAAGATTCACCGAGAGAAGTATTCAATCCGTGCATCCAACTAGCAAGACTAATAAAAATCGGAATGTCAGTTACATATTTTTCTATCTTTATTTTGAACGCTTTTAGGAAAGCTTCGTGAAAAGGCGCATTGCGATTATCGGAAGCATCCTCGGGAAAATTGTCGAACCTCGATTTGAGCGTTTTAATAACCTCTAAAGCAATTCTTTCTTTCTTAAGAGTATCCATATTTATTTCTCTTTAAAATGAAAAATACTTTCTGAATAAACACCTTTATCTTTCTCTGTTCTATTTAGAACAGGTCTTTTATACTGCTGCACTACTCTCATTTCAGCTTTTTCTGCAATAGATTGGTACAACCCATGCTTATCGTTTGCAACAAGAAATATGTTATAGTTAGAAACTAAAAACTTCTTACAATTATTTAATACTGCTGAAATTCCTTCAACATAAGCATCCTTAGCCTCACTTCCTTGTCCTTTATCCATCCTTCCAATTTCCGATTCGTCGTTCCTAGGAAATCCAAAAAGATCGTAAGCGTATTCATGCTGCTCATGATAGTTGATTAAACCAACATATGGTGGACTTGAAAATATTCCGCTAATTTTTTGTTTTTTTAATCGTTGAGCAAAGTCAGGATTCGACTTTTCTGTTGCCGCAAAAAGATCAACCGTTCTGCTATCGTCTGTAAAGCAATGCTGATAAGTGTTCGTTCTCAGTACACTAAATTCAGTTAAACGTTTTAATGTATCTTTCGAATATCTTTCCCACCAACTTAAAATTGAGAAAAGTGGCTTACAAATTTTTCCATGCTTTGAACAATAATAAGTGGTTGAAATCGGCTCAAGTAGTGTCGCTAGGTCAGAATGGGTAGTTGCGCGACAAGATCGAATTGTACGACTCAAGATTATTGTCACGATCTTCTTAGTAGTAGGGGTTTTGATCTTTTTTAACTGGTTAAATACGAAATCAATTTCAGTACGAACATGCTTCAAATACCATTTGTCAAGAAAGTTATCAGCTGCTTCTTGCCCCAATTCAATATCGTATTCTTTAACTAGTTTTTTATATACCGGCAAAAATTCTTTCTCTTTCTTCTGTCCGTAAAGTTCTTCATCAATTTCTCGATTTCTTACTTTTCGTTTGAACTCTGGAGAAGGGAAAAATTTATTGTTGAATAAAGCAATCTCTTCAAGAAGTCGTTGCTCAAATTTCACAGTTTTTGAATCAACTATGAATTGTTTCAGTTTTTCAGTGATTTTCTTTAATTCGTGATTCACATCGTACAAATCATATTTTCCAACTTTAACGTTACTTATCAAAGAATTAAAAGCTGATATATCCGTTCCTAATGCGTGAATTCCTAATTCATTTGCCTGCACTAGAGTTGTTCCGCTTCCACAGAACGGATCAAGAATAATGTCCCCTTTATTAAAAAAAGTCTCTTTCTTAAATTCATCGGTGTGATTATCTAGAAAATACTCGACTAGTTGCGGAATAAATTTCCCTTTATAAGGGTGTAACCGGTGAACATGTTTTGTAGTATCCGCTTCTTTGTATTGTTCAAAAGATAAGTGCCAATCAATATCTTCGCCAAGTTTTTCTTTCCAGTTAAGCTGTCGTTCACCATAATAAGAATTATAATAACTTAACAACTCGTCACGATTAACAAAAGTATTTCCATTATTCCCATACTTTCTAACTCGGCCATAGTTTACCAAGTAAGAAATATTCGAAGGTGTAACTTTTCTGTTCAGCTTTATACTTATCCATTCGCTTGCTTCTTTAATAGTTATCAATTCATTCTGCATTTTCAATACTCAATTCTCAATCCGCCATAGGCGGACAAGTTAAAAATACTTCGGTTTAGTTTTATACGGTATCGGATCATCCACGCCTGCTTGCTGAAAGCCGCGCAGACGGAAAGCGCAGCTGTCGCACACGCCGCACGCTTCATCTTCATTTTGATAGCACGACCACGTTAAGTGTAACGGCGCTTTAAGTTCAATTCCTTTTTTTACTATCTCAGCTTTGGAAAAATGAATGATCGGCGTTTCAATTTTTATTTTCGTTTCCGGTTTAGTACCGAGATCAACCATCTTTTCGAACGCTTCAAAAAATTTTGGACGACAATCGGGATAACCGCTTGCGTCTTCATAAACAGCGCCGATAAAAATTGCATTAGCGCCGATAACTTCTGCCCAACTAACACACGCGCTCAAAATATTTGCGTTGCGAAACGGAACATACGAACTCGGGATCTCTTTATTGGCAAGATCGGCTTTTGTAACTTCAATCGATTTATCAGTAAGCGACGATCCGCCGATCTTTGTGAAGTGGCTGAAGTCAATTACTAATCGTTTATCAACTTTGTAGTAGTCTGCAATTTCATGAAAAGCTTTGAGTTCTCTGTTTTCTGTACGCTGACCGTAATTGATATGAATGAATGCAAGATTATACTTGTTGCCGGCAATCGCTGCGGTGACACAGCTATCCATCCCACCGCTAACTGCAACGACTGCTAATTTATCTTTCTTCATGAAAGCTCGAGCAAAATTCAATCGAAAAATAGTAAAAAGAGGTGTGAGAAGTAAAACTTGCGAAGGTTGATTTCATTAATAATAGTTAATCTTTAGTAGAAAACGCGCTACTTCTGAGCGAGCGAATTGAAAAGTTTTATGAACTCCGGATAAAAGTCTTCATACGTTTTGTAAACGTCTCGTTTGCTTTCGTAAATCTGAAGCAAGCTATCCAACTTTGTGATGTAAATGAATCCGTTATTTATTTCCGATTGAAGATACATGTCATGATAACTTTTGCCGCGTATTAGCACAGCAAAACGTGCGGTGTTGGCTCTAACCAAATGTTCGTTCACGCAAGTCTGCCAGGTGCCGTACGCTTGCTGCTGCATTTTATCTTTGATGGGCAAAAAGAGTGAAGATGATTTTGCAATGTCCGTCGAATACTTATCTGTAATCGGATTTACGAACGAATGACTGAACTCATGCAGCACAATATAGAGCAAATAATCTTTTGTACCGAAAGCCGGTTTGTTGTTAACAACCGATTGCGGACCGCAGAGATCAAAAACTTGCTCGCCATCTGTAGTAGAAATTTGCGGGCCGTATCCGCCGGAATGAAACAATGGAACCGGCGTAATATTGTACCCGGCTTTTTTCACTCCGTAATAGTTCTCCAAAATTTTAACGTAATCCGTATCGCCAATTGTTCCTTTGATGCTGTTCTCGATGTCGGTGTAGAACTGCTTATGAGAATTGTAGAAGTCCATAAAGTTGCTGGCGTTTGCAAAGCTTCGTATCTGATCGGCAAACTCTTTCAGCTTTGCTTCGCTTCCTGCTCGTTGAATTAAGTAAGATGAGTAAGGATACAATTGTTTGAACTCAGGGGGATCGCTATGATACAATACAAAAGTCGGCGGTGCATCGTAGCTAAAACCGCTGTTCGTTAATGATTGCGATAATGACACGGCGGCGTGCCCGGAGAAATTTTTGAAATAGGAATCAATTTCGTTTTTGTATTGGAAATTAAATTTTGTGTGCCGCTGTGCCGCCCAATCGGTGAAATGCTGAATCGCGGCAAGCAGTTCCAACCTTGCATCAACTTTAATACTGAGAGAAGGATTTTGTGGAAAGGGATTTTGATCATTCGGCGGTGAAACAACCGGATTGTCTTTAGAGCAGCTAAAGAGAAATAAAACTGCAACAAGTATTGATAAAAGGAATCCTTTCATGTTCCTTTTGTTCTTTGGATGAAACTATTACAACATACAAACATTTTCTTTAAGTAACTATCAACAAATTTTTGCGATGCGTCACCGTCGAAAAATAAATAACAGCACCGCCACAAAAACAGAAACAACAGAACTGACAATAAACGGGACTTGTGCGCCAAAACTATCCCACAAAACTCCGGTTAGGAATGAACCGAACATTATCGCAAAACTTGATAGCATTGTTAGCAAACCAATTGCCGAGCCGCGAAATTCATCCGGCACTAAATCAGAAACCCATGCTTTGGAAACACCTTCGGTTGCCGCTGCATAGATGCCGTAGAATGCGAACAGAATCCAGATGAAATGAAAATTTTGATTGGCGGCAAATCCAAAATAAACAAAAGAAAAAATCAGCAGCCCAACGATAAACACGTTTCGTTTGCCGAACTTATCAGCAACCAATCCTATCGGGTAAGACGACAGCGCGTAAATCAAATTGTAAAAGACGTAACCCAGGATTGCCGTAATATCCGAATGCGCGACTTGCTTCGATTTCAAAATCAAGAAAACATCGCTGCTGTTGACCAAAGAAAAGAGAGTGAATAACAAAAGAAATATTTTATATTCTCGCGGTGAAGATTTCCAAAATTGAGCATAACTTTTTTTGCCGCTCGTTTTTGTTTTGACTTTAGCATCTTTAACTACAAACGTAAATCCAATTGCAAACACTGATGGGATTAGAGCGATAAGATAAATCCACGAGTATTTTCCCGGGAAGAAATTCAATAATAAAAGTGCGCTCAATGGTCCGGCAACCGCGCCGAACGTATCCATTGCTCTGTGAAATCCGAAAACGGCGCCGGTGTTTCCTCTTGCCCCGTCTCTGGCGGGATCGGCGTAACTTGCCAGCAGCGCATCGCGAGGCGCTGTTCTAATTCCTTTTCCAACTCTATCAATAACGCGCGCAAAAATAACGGATGGAATGGTTACAATTATTCCCGGC
Source organism: Bacteroidota bacterium (assembly GCA_023381535.1). Next base: position 4,202 of record JAMCSN010000030.1, on the reverse strand, counting down.
AAAGATTTTATAACTCCCGCCAAACTGTAACCGACAACAACAAAGACGGATCGTTTGCCTATTTTATCCGAGAGTGCGCCAAAATATCCTTTCAAAAATCCGGCGGTTACTTCCGCAATACCTTCGATTAATCCGACAAGCGACATAGACGCGCCGAGTGCTGCAGTTAAAAAAATTGGAGTTATCGGGTATAGCATCTCCGAGGCGAAATCGGTAAAGAAGCTAATTAGACCCAGAATCACAACTTGGCGGGAAATTTTTTGGAATTTTAGCATTTGCATAAAATTTGTTGCTGCAATTTCACTAACTCGATTAAAAAATCCTATAAAATTTTGTTGACTATTTGATCAGAAGTTCATTGCTTTAGGTAGAAATTTTTGACTCTCACCAAATACAGAACTTCTAGAGGTCTTACGCTGTACAATCAACATAATATTCATTAATCTTTTAAGGAAGGAGCTTTCAATGGAATATTATGAATTACACCCCATTACACCGCAATTGCGTTTTATAACTAAAGCCGTTGAAGTACTGAAGAGCGGCGGTGTAATTATTTATCCCACAGATACCGTTTATGGATTTGGTTGCGACATCTACAACAAAGAAGCGCTGGAAAGAATTTACACAATCAAGCAAGATGCCGGAACAAAACTTTTCAGTTTCATTTGTCCCGATTTGAAAGACATTTCTAAATACGCAAAGGTTTCCGATTACGCTTACAAAACGATGCGAAAACTTTTGCCAGGTCCTTACACTTTTGTTTTACCCGCCGCGCGTGAAGTTCCAAAAAAATTATGGACGAAGCGACGCACGGTTGGTATCCGGATACCAAACAATCAAATTGCGCTTACATTGACAAAAGAATTAGGCAATCCGATAGTCAGCACAAGCGTTACAACCCGCAAAGGAGAACTTTTGTTTGATCCTTCTGAGATTCAGACAATTTTTAACTCGCAGGTGGATCTGATGCTTGCCGCCGGTGCGCTTGAAGGCGAACCTTCGAGCATTGTTGATTTGAGCGACGAAGAACCTACGGTTATCCGCCACGGCGCCGGTGACGTAAGCATGTTCATGACATCATGATGTAGTCCTTAGAAAGGATCATTTCATTAATCTATAGTGTGAAAACAAAAACCGTTCCGTCTTTGAACGACGGAACGGTTTAAATTCCAATTCACAGACAATTTTGAAATGATCTTTTTCAAAAAAAATTATATACTCTTCTCTTTTCCTTCTTGCGGGATTGTTACTTCGGTTGGCAATAGCGGTAATCAAACTTAAACATCTCTTCGGTTACCCTATCCAATTCTCTGAAGTGTAGCGGAGCGGTCTTTTCTTTTTTTCATCAACATACGTTCGTCTTAGCGAATAATCGGCTTGCGGAATTTGATCTACCGGCGACACAAAATCTGAAACAAACGTAAGAGTGCTTGCTGTTGCGTCATTCGGTTCACTCCGCGGTTGACTATTGCGAGGATGATTTGACCACCCAAGCTTTTTTCTGCGATCAGTAATAGGTTGTACGCTCATCTGTACCTCCTATTGGTTTCTGGAATTAGATTAGAAGATAAAAGTAGAACAAACTTAGCGGGAAATTCTCTACCGAAAGATACGGAAAAATGGTCAGAATTTCATTTTAATCGTAATCAGCTGATTTGCAATTTAATTTTGCAACACCGTAATTTTTTATTGATTCTCGCGATGAACTACCATTGCTGAAGCTTGAGTTCCGGCAAGAATCAGCATCTCGGCAATATTCACGTTTGCCGGTCGGCTCGCGCAGAAAACAACAGCATCTGCAATATCGTCTCCGGTCAACGGGTCAACACCTTTATAAACGTTCTTTGCTTTCTCTGCATCACCGCGGAATCTTATCATGCTGAAATTAGTTTCAACCATGCCGGGATCGATTGTGCTGACGCGAATATGTTTTTCGACAAGGTCCATGCGCAAAGATTTTGTAATCGCATCAACGGCAAATTTTGTTGCGCAGTAAACCGCGCCTTTCGGATATGCTTCGTGTCCGGCTAGCGAACCGATGTTAATTATGTGACCGCTCTCTCGTTCAACCATTCCTTTTACAACCGCATGAGTTACGTACAACAATCCTTTAACGTTCGTGTCGATCATCGCTTCCCATCCTTCGGGATTATCGTCATAAAATTTATCGAGACCAATTCCGAGTCCGGCATTGTTTACAAGGATATCAATCTTCTTAAATTCTTCCGGTAGAGATTTGATTGAATTATCAACTTCGGTTTTATTCTGCACATCAAGTTTAATAGTGTGCACCTTCACGCCGAATTTATTTCTGATGTCTTTACCGATTTGCTCTACCAATGAAAGTCTTCGCGCGCTGATTATCAGGTTTGCGCCTTCCGCTGCAAATGCGTAAGCGCATGATTTACCAATGCCGGAAGTAACGCCGGTAATGAAAACGTTTTTATTTTTTAACGATGCCACATCAACCTCACAAAATTTTTCAATAGTGCTGCAAAGTTAAGACAAATCGATGAAATCAGAAAAACGAACCGCGTTTTTGATAATCGGATTTTTGTATCGGTTCGAAAAATATTTTCATGGGGAATAAGTCGATAATGTGTCGGGGATTCTTTAACTTTGAATCGGAATTCTTTCCGGTCATTAATTTAAATTCACTTGGAACAATTAGAAATTCTAGAAAGGAAAATAGACTCCAAACTTTTGTGTTATCATTGCGGCGATGAGTGCCAAGATGATTCCATTTCTATTGGCGAAAATTTTTTTTGCTGCAATGGATGCATGACAGTTTATCAAATCCTAAACGAAAGTAATCTTTGCGATTACTATGCGATCGATCAAACTCCCGGCGTCAGCCGTAAACATCACATCAAAAGAAATTATGATTTCTTAAACGACCCCGACTTAAAACATAAACTGATTGATTTCACCAACGGCGAGAAAACCACAATCACTTTCGAAATCCCGCAGATGCATTGCAGTTCGTGCATCTGGATTCTCGAAAACCTTTACAAACTTGACGATGGAATTGTTTCTTCAAAAGTAAATTTCCTTCAGAAAAAAATTTATCTGCAATTTCTTGAAAGCAAAACTTCGCTTCGGAAGATTGTTGAGCTGCTGGATTCAATCGGGTATGAACCACAGCTCAACTTGGAAGAGAAGAATGAAGAAAAATCAAAGAGCGAATACAAAAAACTTTATTACAAAATTGGCGTTGCCGGTTTCTGCTTCGGCAACATTATGCTTCTAAGCTTTCCGGAATATCTTTCTGTCTCGTTGAGCGAGCAAGAAAATCTTAAACATCTTTTCGCTTATATAAATATTGTTCTGGCTCTTCCGGTTTTCTTTTTCAGCAGCAGCGATTATTTTATTTCTGCGTGGAAAGGATTGAAGAAAAAGATTGTCAACATTGATGTTCCGATTGCTCTCGGTATCTCTGTACTGTTCTTTAGAAGTCTGACCGAAATAATTTTCTTTCATGGCGCAGGATACCTCGATTCGCTTTCCGGACTTATATTTTTTCTTCTTGCCGGAAAATTGTTTCAGAATAAAACTTACGACACTCTTAACTTCGAGCGTAATTACAAATCATATTTCCCCATAGCTGTCACTATTCGCAAAGACGGTAGAGAAACCACAATCCCCGTTGAGAAACTGGCTGTTGGAAACAGATTAATTATACGGAACAACGAATTAATCCCTGCCGACGCAGTTTTGATTAAAGGTGAAGCAAATATTGATTACGGTTTCGTTACAGGCGAATCAATTCCGGTTCATCTTAAAAATGGTGAAATGATTTATGCCGGCGGAAAACAAATCGGCAGCGCAGTTGAAGTTGAAACCGTAAAAGATGTTTCTCAAAGTTATCTCACGCAGCTATGGAACAATAAAGCTTTCCACGAGGAACGGGAATCAAGAATTACTTCGCTCGCAAACACCATCAGCAAACATTTTACATTTGCGGTTACAGCGATTGCCGTTGCCGCCGGTTTGTACTGGCTGCCGAACTATAACACTGCATTCGATGCATTCACAGCTGTGCTGATCATTGCATGCCCTTGCGCTCTAGCGCTTTCAACTCCATTTACATTGGGAAACACATTGAGGATTTTCGGAAGAAATAAATTTTATCTCAAGAACACACACACGATTGAAAAACTTGCTTCTGTGGAAATGATAGTCTTCGATAAAACCGGCACGAT
>JAMCSN010000248.1 GCA_023381535.1 Bacteroidota bacterium | reverse complement strand
CTTCTGGATATTCCTGAAAGTTTGGAAGAATCGAATTCGTCGGTAACTCCCTCCATAAACTCATTCGTTTTGGCATTCAAAACTTCAGGATCATCATTATAACCTTTAATACTTTTCCACAATTTATTAGATGATTTCGGAGAATCGCTCATCACTAAACCTTCTTTGTTCGTTTAACTGCAGACGGATGAATAGCAATTTTAATTTTTTCTTTCTTTGAAGCTTTGTCCACGGAAGAAATAAATTTTATTGGAAGCGCTGCCGCAACTGCTGCTACAACCGCACTTTTACCGAATGTTCCGAAAAAATTTCTTCTGCTAATTTGTTTTGACATCTTTGAATTCAATCTCCTTTACTAACGATGACACGCCCAGCAGTTTTCTGGTCCGTTTTTTACGACCTTCAAGTAAGGTAATTGCGCTTGAGGATTTCTATGACAATCCAAACAAGCAGTCATTGTGAACGGTTTAACTTCGCTGACAACATCCATCTCTCGTACGTCCCCATGACAAGTTGCACAATCAATTCCTTTGTTCACGTGAACGCTGTGATTGAAGTACGCATATTCCGGCACCTTGTGTATTCTTTTCCACGGAATCGGTTTTCCCGATTCATAATATTGTGTGAGTTTTATTATTTCAGGTCTGTCTTTGCGTGCAACGGAGTGGCAATTCATACAAATATTTACTGAAGGAATAATTGCGTGACGTTCTTTGGTAACACCGATATGACAATATTGACAATCAATTGCCATTTGTCCGGCGTGAAGTTTGTGAGAAAATTTTATAGGCTGTTCCGGAGCGTATCCAACGCCGTCTCTTTCCGGTCTTGCTACATAAAAAGTGATGATGAATGAAGCCGCAACAACAAACAATGTGAGTGGAAGGCGAATCTTTAGTGCATAGTCTAGTACAGTTCTCTTCATCTAATCCCTACAATTAGAGTAATGGAAATTTAATTTTTATAAGACTACTACGACCGCATTCTCCCGAGGCAATACCGGGACATATATAAAAGATAAGATATACAATTAATCAAAAACAGTCGGTCAAAAAATAACAAATGAGTTTTAAAAACCAAAAATTAATTTCTATTTAGCAACAGATTTTTATTTGTGCGAGTTCAACATCAATTAGTTTCTGGAGTTGAACTTCTTTTTATCCTGTAAATAAAAAATCCGGCAAGAATCATTACGATTAAAACACCAAGTATTACTAACGTCAAATTCACCTTTGATGCTTTCTCAAATGTAACTGTCATCTCCTGAGCTGACGCCAGAGATGCAAGCGACATCGTCCACTTAACGGTGTTGGTTTTGTAATCCACATCGTTTTGCGCAGCATTCGTGGATATAATTTTGCCGGGCAATGTTAACTCGTATTTCCATTTGTAGTTGCCGAACATCATTTGCATCATACCGTCGGCAAGTCCGTTTCCAGAAGAGTCTTTTTCTGCGCTTCCGGATTTGGCAAGAAGTTTACGAGTGAAAACCATATTTCCGCTGGCATCCTCGGAAAGATTAATCGTGCCCATCATACCTTGCTGCATACTGTCTTTGTTTGCTTCGTTCAATGCTTGTAATGATTCGAATGACAGGTTGATTTCAACCCATTTGTTTCCGTCTTGAGTATAAGTCCGGCTTCCTAAAAACTTAATTCCCTTTTTACCGGAATACTGTTCCTTAATTTTGCTTTCGTCAAAGTCTTTGAAATTGCTGCTGTCGGCAATTCCGCCGAATAACGATTGATTTACACCAACAGCGAATGTAATTGTTCCGCTGCCGTCATAATTAAGTTTCATTTTCTCCTGGTAGTCAATACAGCTTGAGAGAACAAACAATAATAATGCGGCAAGAAAATATTTTTTCATATTCACACGCCTCAAGATTTATTTGAAAAAGGAATTCTATCAGTTCTTTCTTTCAATCACAAAACTGACTAAGCTTTCAAGAGAAAGTTTGGACTCGGAATCGTTGAACACTTTCAGATTGTTCACGGCTTTACCGGCATATTCTTTAGCAATTTGGTCGGCATAAGTAATTCCGTCGTAGCGCTGGACAAAAGCAATAACTTCTTCAACGTTGACTTTTTTTGCACCGCTTTTTATTGATGAGATAATTTTCTTGGATTCATCCGCCGGCGCTTTAGATAAAGCATGAATAAGGGGTAAAGTTAATTTCTTTTCTTTTATATCGCCGCCAAGAGGTTTGCCGAAAACACTTTTTGAACCGACATAATCGAGAATATCATCACGAATTTGAAATGCTATTCCAAGATTTTCACCGAACTCCCGGAGCGATTTTATTTTTTCTTCATCGGTTGTGACTGCTAGCGCACCAACCTCGCAACAAGTGGAAAAGAGCGACGCGGTTTTATCGGAGATTATTCTGAAATATGTTTCTTCGTCATTATTAAGTTTTCTGGTTTTACTGATTTGTAAAAGTTCACCTTCCGACATTCGTTTAACCGTGTCGGTGATTACTTTTAAGAAATCAAAATCTTTCTGATAGACGGCGATCATCAATCCGCGGGAAAGTAAATAGTCGCCCATGAGAACGGCAATTTTATTCTTCCACACAGCATTAATTGACGGAAAATTTCTACGTGTCTCGGCGTTATCCACCACATCATCGTGAACTAAAGTTGCAGTGTGAAGCAATTCAACCATCGCGGCTCCCCTGTAGCTGCGGTCGGAAATTTCTCCCGCAACTTTGCTGGAAAGTAATACGAGCAGCGGACGAATTTTCTTTCCTTTTTGCTTTAGAATGTAACGTGCAACAAGATCAACTAGGGTAACTTTGGATTTAAGAGATTCTTTAAATATCTCATTGAACTTCTTCAGTTCACCGTCGATAGGTCGAGCAATTTCTGAGAGGGATTTCTTTATCAAGATTTCTTTTGCGAAAATTTTGCAACTAATATACTTACTTCATATAAGAAAACCAATGGAATGGCAAGCAGCACTTGCGAAACGGGATCGGTGCCGGGACTTAATATTGCGGCAAGAAACATTATCACTACGATTGCATGACGTCTATACTTTCTCATGAAACCCGCAGTAAGAATCCCAAGTTTCGAGAGGAAAAAAGAGAGCATCGGAAGTTCGAATACCAGCCCGGCTCCTAAAATTACGCTGATGATGATCGAAAAATATTCGTCGATCGAAAAGTTGTTTGCAATATCGTGTGAGCCGAACCCAGCCGCAAATTTCAAAGTTAACGGAAGCATCAAAAAGTAAGCGAACACAACACCGCACAAAAAACAAAACGTGGTAAAGATTACAATCCATTTAACATATTTCTTTTCGGTGTGCTTAAGCGCCGGTGCGATGAATTTCCAAACATGATAAACAACATTCGGTAAGCTGATTATGAAACCTATGATCATTGCGACTTGGAAATAAAGGAACAGCTGTCCGAACGGACGCAAGTTTTGAAGTTTAAACCCGGCTACTTTAGCCGGTACAAGAAGGACATGGTCAATAAAAAAGTCTATGAAAATCCATGCGATAATTGTCCCGACAACAATTCCCAACAGCGAATAAATTATTCTCCACCTTAATTCTTCAAGGTGATCGAGAAAACCCATTTCAACTTCGGCAGAGGATTCTTCTTCGCCTAAAATATTTTCTTCAGAATCAGCCATTTTAATTTCAGTTTAATTCCGGATACAGCGGAAATTTAGAACAAAACTGAGCAACTTCGGTTTTAATTGATGCAAGCGTTTGTTCGTTGTCAATATTTGTTATAGCCCGGTCTATAAACGATGCGATAATTTTCATTTCGTTTTCTTTCATGCCGCGTGTTGTAACTGCCGGTGTACCAATTCTAATTCCGCTTGTAACGAACGGACTTTTTGTATCGAACGGAATCATATTTTTATTCACAGTGATGCCGGCAGTGCCGAGAGCGTTCTCAACTTTTTTACCGCTCAAATCTTTTTTCGTTAGATCAACAAGCATTAAATGATTATCCGTTCCGCCGGAAATTATATCGTAACCAAACCCCATTAATTCGTTTGCAAGAGTTTTAGAATTCTTTATGATCTGCTTGGCGTAAGTTGTGAATGAATCTTGAAGCGCTTCGCCGAATGCAACTGCCTTCGCCATGATGACGTGCATCAAAGGACCGCCTTGAATTCCCGGCATGACCATTCCATCTAAGATTTCCGACATGAGTTTTAGCCGGTCACCTTTCAAAGTCTTGATGCCGAATGGATTGTCTTTATCTTTGCCGACTAAAATAATTCCACCGCGCGGACCGCGAAGCGTTTTATGTGTTGTTGATGTAACAACATCACAATACGTAAGCGGATTGTTCAATAAACCTTTTGCAATCAAACCAGCAGGATGAGCCATATCGCACATTAGCAGCGCGCCGACCTTATCCGCAATTTCTCTAAACTTCGTGTAATCCCAATCACGGGAATAAGCGCTTGCGCCTGTAACGATTAATTTCGGTTTCTCTTTCTTAGCCAAGTCTTCAATCAAATTGTAGTCAAGCAATTTTGTTTCTTTGTTCAACGTGTAGCCGACAGCATGGTAAATCTGTCCGGAGAAATTAACGTGAGAACCGTGAGTTAAATGTCCGCCGTGATCTAAACTCAAACCTAAAATTGTATCGCCTGGTTTAAGCAAAGTCATGTAAACAGCCATATTGGCTTGCGATCCGCTGTGCGGCTGAACGTTAACGTATTCGGCGCCGAATAATTTTCTTAGTCGTTCGCGTGCAAGGTCTTCCGCCATGTCAACAAATTCACATCCGCCGTAGTATCGTTTGCCGGGATAACCTTCGGCATATTTGTTGGTTAATACCGATCCGGCAGCGCTGAGAACAGCGAGACTAACAAAATTTTCCGACGCGATTAATTCTAAGTGGGTTTCTTGGCGTTTCAATTCAAGACTGGCAACTGAAAGAACTTCTGGATCATTCTTTAAATAGTTTAGCATAGTCGTTGTAATTTTTTGTTTGCATATTAGTTAATTATCCGATGCGATTCAAATTGCGGCAAATAGAATTGTTTTTCAAAAACGAGTAAATAATTTGCGAGAATAAATTTACTTCAACTAAAATTAACGTTCCGTGCGGATGAACCAGAGCTCTCCAATACTCAACCCAACGGTAAACTTGAAAAAATTTTCTTTGACCAAATTGTTTGCTGTTGTTCCCCGCGTTCCGTATTGGAATCCGAAATCAATTGTGTTATCAAAACTCAGCGGCATTGAACATCCGGCATATACGGAGTATTGGTTCAATCCGGTTCCGTTAATTCTATATTGCGATTGCTCGTAACTAAGTCCGCCGCGCAGCATCACATGATCCCAGAATGAATTCGAGCGAGTTTCAACATTATTGTATTCAAAACCGAAACTCACCTTGTAGAAATCTTGCATGTAACTAGAGACTACATCGTTCTCGGCAAACTCACTGAACTTTTGGTAATAGTAATCCAATGCAAAAGTATAATTGTCCGTCCACTTGAATGATGCGCCGACCCCAAATTTGAAAGGCAATTTTGTTTTGTATGTGTTTGTTGCAAGGGTAATTGTTCCAATGGTAGTTAGTGAGTTATCAAGAGAATCGCTTGTCAGCATAACTGTCGGTGTGAAGACAACGCCTATTCTGAAATCTTTGAAATTTTTCGTATCGAAATATTTTGATAGATCACTGGAAATTATTCCGGCAGTAAATCCCATTCCATGATAACTTATTTCTTTCCTAAAGGTTGCATTTCTAAAAGTTGAACCGCTTGCAAATGTTACAACCGAACTGTTAGTGATTCTGCCGATGTAGTATTCGTATGAAAGACCGAGCGAAAAATCGAACGGCAGTCTATAGGAAGCACCGAGAAAAAATCTTTGCATCCCGCCAGTGCCTTGATAATTCAACGTGTAAGGGTCCACATTAGGATCGGTAACATTCTGAGAAAAATTATATTCAACATTTGATACCGGCACAAGTCCAACTACAGCAGAAATTCCGTTATCGTGATCGATCGGGAACCCAAATGTAAGTCCGTTAAAATATGTTCCGGATTGGTAAGTTGACGAAGTTCCGTCGTTGATCATAGCACCGTTGTAAAGAATTCCGGTTTCAAATCTTGTTACTCTTAGACTGTTCCACGATGCCGGATTAATCGAATTAAGAAAATCCTTATCACTCATAGCAATGCCAAGTTCGCCAAGACCAAATCTTCTGGCGGAATAAGAAAGACGCAGATCACCAATACCGTAATGCGTGTATAGCGAACCGCCGCTGGCAAAAACGGGTAATGAAATAAAAAGCAGCAATAAGAAAATTTGGATTCTTTTCATGTGATCTATTGTCTCTGCAAATAGGTTATTTTTAATTTTGGTCTCAAGAGTTTGTTAGGATCGGCGCTTCCGTAAAGTGCAATTCTTGCCGGAGAAAAATATTCGTTGTTAAGCTCGATCATAATTCCTTGGTTATCGGTTCCGCTCTGCCATTTCTGGATTATCCATGATACGTCTCCGCTGTACAGATTTCCGCTTCTGGTAAGAAGGGTTGTAACGGACGAGTCTTTCGTCATCTTCTTTGTTGTGCTATCCGCCAGCATATAAACGAACAGGGAATCGGTAGATGGTGTGCCGTCGGTAGTATTAATCGAATCACGTTGGAGTTCTAACGTAGCCTTGTTCACAACAATATTCTTGGGCAGTGAAGTGATATCAAAAAACAAGGAGCTTCGTATCGCCAAGCTTCCTTCCAGTACCATATCGGTAGTATTGGCCGGGACACTTCCGGTAAGCACGTGAACATCCATGAAAGGTGACACGTTAACCGTATCAACAAACGACGGAGATTTTTTCAGAATAAAATGCAAAAAAGGAATTGCGTTGTTGACATTTGGGATGTATGCCTCGAAACCAAGAATTCTTTGGCATGAAGAAGTCGGTTTCAGAATTAGTCCGTAATTTTTTGGCGCCGTAGTACTATCCGCTTTCCACTTCAGCCATTCTTGCACAACGTTGGGTTGAAGATTGAACTTAACCAAAGTATCGGTCACCGAAAGTGAACTAAGAACATTTGTGTTATCGTAATTAAGATTTTTTAAACTGTCTTTATCGAATCCTATTACGTTCCAAGTGCTTCTAACTTGATATGCCGCAATATCAAAATTCAGATTCGTGTTACCAAGCTTGTAAGTAGGAATCATCGTCATCCATGCCGATGTCACGGAAAGCTGGTTCGACTTAATATAGTTCAGAAGTGAATCGGCTAAATAAATATCGAAACGGTAAAGCAGATCAGATTCCGCATAATTATTTTTTCCTAGAATAACCTTGCTCGCCGTGCCCAATTTCAAATCATAAGGATAAAACGACGTTTTCTGTGGAGTGTTTAACTGATAAGTATCATACTGCTTAAAATTAACTTGGTCCTCTGCCGGAATTAGTTTTGATCCAACAGAAGTCGGATCTTGATTACAAGAAGCAAATAGAGCAGCAGCAAGTAACGATAAAGATGAGAAGCGCAAGAACTTGATCAATTAATTTCCTCCGGATAAATCTTTGATAATAAAATCGCACGCGTCTTTGAAATTAGCGGCTACAAAATTGGGCTTTTTCCCAAGATTATGCAAGGTAGAAATTTCATTGTCGAACGAATGTCCGTGCAGCAAAATACTTTTTACGCCGGCATTCAAACCGCACTCAACGTCGCTGGCTTTGTCGCCAATCATGTAGGATCCCGATAAACTTATTTTATGTTCCTCTGCAGCTTGAACAATCATAAACGGAGAAGGTTTCCTACAAATAGTTTTCTCCGGCGGATCATTATCGGGATGAAACGGACAATAGTAGAAAGCATCTATGGATGCCCCCTCCGATGATAGCATCCCGTTGATCTTTGCATTAACATTCACAACATCATCGTGAGTCATCAATCCTTTAGAAATGCCTGCCTGGTTGGAAACAACAATAATTTTGAAACCGAATTTCTCTTTTAATTTTCTGATTCCTTCTGCAACGCCGGACAGAATTACTACTTGAGCGGGGTCTTTTATGTAACCGGGATCGTGGTTTATAGTTCCGTCACGATCCAAAAACAAAGCGCGTGTTGTCATCAACTAATCGGTGAGCTTTTTATAAAGATCGACATATTTCTTGGATGAGTTAAGCCAAGAGAAGTTTTCTTTCATTCCATTGCGAATAATGATCTGCCAAGTTTCTGGATTATGCGAATACAGTTTAACCGCATTCTTGATCTCCGACATCATTTCGGTTGCGGAGTATTTGTTGAAGACAAATCCGTTTCCATTTTTCGATTTCGGATTGAATGGTTTTACCGTATCGGCAAGTCCTCCCGTGTGACGAACTACCGGCACTGTGCCGTACATCAAACTGTACATCTGGTTAAGACCGCACGGTTCAAACTTCGACGGCATTAAAAACATATCCGAGCCGGCTTCAATTAGATGAGCAAGAGATTCATCAAAACCGATATAACAGAAAAATTTATCGTGATACTTTGAAGCCGCCGTCTTAAAAAACTTGTGGTATTTCTTATCACCCGTTCCTAAAAGGATGAAACGGATATTTAGCTTCATCAGCTGGGTAAAAGCTTTTTCTATGAGATCCAATCCTTTGTTATCGTACAGCCGGGTAATCATGCTGATGACTGGTACATTTTCATCGTAAGTAAAATTGAAATTATCTGCCAGAGCTTGCTTGTTTTCTTTTTTCAATTCAAGAGTTTTGGAAGAATATTTTTGCGCTATCTTAGTATCAACTTCGGGATGCCAGAGCGTTTCATCAATTCCATTTATGATTCCGTACAAATCCTTCTTTCTCTTTTTAAGAACATCTTCCAACCCCATTCCTAATTCTTTGTTCTGGTAAATTTCTTTGGCGTAGGTTTCGCTCACAGTTGTAATCATATCGGAAAAAAGAAGTCCACTCTTAAGAAAATTAACTTTCCCTTTGTGAAGAATTCCCTTCTCGCTGTCTAATTCTTTCGGCAAACTCGTTTTTCCAAATGTAGATCTCGGGAAGATTCCTTGAAAACCTAAGTTGTGAATTGTAAAAATTGTTTTGATTGAATTAAATACCGGATCATTTTTATACGTGGATTTCAGGTAAGCCGGTATCAATCCCGTCTGCCAATCGTTGCAGTGAATTATATCCGGAGTCCACCCAAGTTTGTTTATTAATTCGAACACCGCTCGCGAAAGCAAAATGAAGCGTTCATCGTTATCCGGATAGTCTTCGTTCGTAAGAGGATCTGAATATAAGCTGTGTCTGCTGCCGTAAAATTCCGGGTTATCAAGAAAATAAATCTGAACTCTGGTTTTTGGACCGATTAAAAATGAAGACCGGAGCGAGAATACGACTTCCTTTTCACCAATATTGAATTTCAGATCTTTGAGACGGACAACCTCGTGAATTTTGAATTTTCTTTCATCTATGGCGCCGTACTTCGGGACGATAATCCTAACAAAATGCCCCATTTCTTGCAATCAAGAAAATAAATCTGAACTCTGGTTTTTGGACCGATTAAAAATGAAGACCGGAGCGAGAATACGACTTCCTTTTCACCAATATTGAATTTCAGATCTTTGAGACGGACAACCTCGTGAATTTTAAATTTTCTTTCATCTATGGCGCCGTACTTCGGGACGATGATTCGAACAAAATGCCCCATTTCTTGTAATCTTTGGGGTAATGCGGAGGAAACGTCTGCTAAACCGCCGGTCTTTATAAATGGAACTACTTCTGAGGTTGCGAAGAGGATTTTAAGCTTTTTACCTGAAGACATAATTGCCAATCCCTCGAATTTTAACATGTAAACTTACGAAAATGTTGACGTCTATACAAAAATCTTCGCAAATTGCGGTCAACTTTTTTACTTTGTTCATTCAAAAGGGATTCAGAGCCGAACTGCTCAAATCATGAGAAAACTATTCAAAAATCCATCTCAAATTATCACCGTAAATACTTCCGGCAAGAATGTTAAACGTGGTAAATCGTTAACCGATATCGGTTTGTTAACAGGCCACTCAATTCTGGTTGAAGATGATCTAATACTGGACATTCTGCCCAACTCGTCT
>JAMCSN010000272.1 GCA_023381535.1 Bacteroidota bacterium | reverse complement strand
TGTTATGATTCTTTACATTAAAATTCTCAAATGATCCGTATATAAATTAACGCCTAATCCTTCCTGTTCCAATATTTTTTTAGTATCATGCGAACCAAATTTCAAACATTTCTTTAATTCCAGAATAATTATGCGGGTGTTAAAATTTGGCGGTTCCTCGGTTGGAACGCCGGAAAGAATCAGTAGCGTCATCGATATTCTTAGCGAATACCGGCAACGGAAAATTCGCTTTGCAGTGGTATCGTCTGCCTTTCAAGGCGTGACCGATGGTCTTATTGCCGTAAGTAAAAAGGCAGTGAACCGTGATGAAACTTATCGAAAGGGTTTCGCTAATCTTAAAGAACTTCACTTGCACGCGGTAGATATTCTTGTTCATGATAAAAATGCCGATGAGCTGAAATCGAAGGTTAATCTTCTTCTGAATGAACTGGAAGAAATTCTTCACGGAATATTTTTGGTGAAAGAGCTTACGCTTCGCACTTTAGATTTTGTGATGAGTTTCGGTGAACGTCTTTCATGCACAATAATTGCTGGTGCGATGAATGAACGCGGCATTGATTCCGAATCCTTGGACAGCCGAACAATTATTAAAACAGACGACAACTTCGGAAACGCAAAAGTAAATTTTGAATTGACCGATAAAAATATTTCGGAACATTTTGCAAAGCATAAAAAAATTCAGATTGTAACCGGATTCATCGGTTCAACAGACAAAGGTGAAACAACCACACTCGGTCGAGGCGGTTCTGATTATTCAGCGTCAATCATTGGCGCGGCATTGAATGCGGAAGAAATTGAAATTTGGACCGATGTTGACGGAATATTAACTGCCGATCCGCGAAAAGTTAGCGATTCATATTCGCTGAATGCCGTTACCTATGAAGAAGCAATGGAGATGTCGCACTTCGGCGCAAAGGTTATTCATCCGCCGACAATGAAACCGGCGCTGATCAAAAAAATTCCGATCAGAATTAAAAATACTTTTAATCCTTCCTTTGAAGGAACTCTAATTGCAGAGAGCGAGCAGGAGACAAGTTTCAGCGTTAAAGGTATTTCGTCCATCGACGATATCACACTTTTGAGAATCACCGGAAGCGGAATGGTTGGCGTTGTTGGCGTCGCATCAAGAATTTTTGGTGCGCTCGCGAGAGCAAGCGTCAATGTTATTCTGATTACGCAAGCTTCCTCCGAACACAGTGTTTGCTTTGCGGTTCTACCTCAGCATGGAAAGCAGTCCAAAAAAATAATTGAGGAAGAATTCAAGTGGGAAATCCGCGACGGAATGATTGACGAGGTGATTGTTGAGCCGGACGTTTCTATCATTGCTGTTGTTGGCGAGAATATGCGTCACACACCGGGAATTTCCGGAAAAGTTTTTCGCGCGCTCGGCAAAAACGGAATTAACATTGTTGCCATCGCTCAAGGTTCTTCCGAGCTGAATATTTCTTTGGTGATTCCGAAAGCAGATTTGAAAAAAGCGCTGAACGTTTTACACAACTCGCTCTTCTTATCGAAACGGAAAATTTTGAATTTGTTTTTGGTTGGACCCGGATTGGTCGGCAGCGCACTGCTTCGTCTTTTGATTGACCGCAACGTTTATGTGTCGGATAAACTTCATACGAATATCAACGTTGTGGGATTGCTGAACAGAAAAAAAATGTTTTTCGATGAAAAAGGTATCGACCTAAAAAGTTGGGAAGCGTTGCTTGGCAACGCGAAAGAAACTTCCAATCTCGAAAAGTTTATTGAGCGGATGAAAGAAATGAATCTGCCAAACTCTATTCTGGTGGATTGCACTGCAACCGACAATGTTGTAAAACGTTATTTGGAAGTGCTGAACTCAAGCATTTCAATTGTAACACCAAACAAAATTGCGAACACACAAGGTTATGATCAATTCATTGCGTTAAAAGAAGCGGCGTCGAAGAAAAATGTTCAGTTCAGGTACGGGACAAATGTCGGCTCAGCGCTTCCGGTTATCAGTACGTTGAAAGATATAATTGCCAATGGCGATGAAGTGATTAAGATCGAAGGAATTTTTTCCGGCACATTGAGCTTCATCTTCAACACGCTTAAAGAAAAAGATAGTTTCAGCGAGATTGTTAAACTTGCTAAAGAACGCGGTTACACGGAACCCGATCCACGTGACGATTTGAGCGGGCTCGACATGGCGCGTAAACTTTTAATTTTAATCCGCGAATCCGGAATTCCATTCGAGCTGAAAGACATCGAAATTGAAAAATTAATTTCGCGCGAATCGGAAAAAGCAAAAAGCATAGACGACTTTTTTGAAAAGCTGAAAAAAGACGATGATCGGATTATTCAAAGGAAGAAAAATGCGGCCGCTAAAAATTGTGTGCTTAGTTATATAGCAAAATATGAAAGCGGCAAAGCGAGATTGGCTATCGAAGAGATAGATAAAAACCATCCATTCTCTAATCTAACCAACAGTGAAAACATTGTAGCATTCACCACGAAAAATTATTGGAGAAATCCTCTTATCATTCGCGGTCAAGGCGCGGGTGCCGACTTTACGGCAACGGGAATCCTTTCGGACATTCTAAGAATTTCAAATTACTTGAGCTAAACATGAGCGAGATAAAGAAAACTAATGCTGCGATTTTAGGCGCAACAGGTAGTGTGGGACAAAAATTTATTGAACTGCTTTCAAACCATCCGTGGTTTGAGATTGCGGAACTTGCGGCGTCCGATAAATCCGCGGGCAAAAAATACAGCGACGCTGTAAACTGGGTTATGCAAACGACGCTGGATAAAAAGATTGCTGCGATGGAAGTTTTGAAATGCGAGCCGAAGCTAAAATCAAAAATAGTTTTTTCTGCGCTCGATGCTTCTGTTGCGGGAACAATTGAAGAAGATTTTGCAAAAGCCGGATACATTGTTATTTCAAATGCACGCAACCACCGTTTTGATGACGACGTTCCGTTGATGGTACCGGAAATAAATTCCGATCATCTCGAACTAGTGAAGGTTCAGAAGTTTGGTAAAGGAGCAATTGTAACCAACCCAAACTGCTCAACGATTGGTTTGGTAATGGCGCTCAAACCGCTTGCCGATAAATTTGGAATCGAATCCGTGAACGTTGTAACAATGCAGGCTATTTCCGGCGGCGGTTACCCCGGCGTTCCCAGCATGGATATTATTGATAACGTGATACCGTTCATCGGCGGCGAAGAAGAAAAAATGGAAAAGGAGCCGGGAAAAATTCTCGGATCGTTGAGCGGCGGCAAAGTGGAATACGCTCACATGACCGTAAGTGCTCAGTGCAACCGTGTCAGTGTTATCGATGGTCATACGGAAGCTGTTCAAGTAAAATTGAAAAAGAAAGTTTCGAAAGAAGAAATTATTAACGCATGGAATAATTTTTCCGGTGAGCCGCAGAAACTTGGTTTACCTTTTGCGCCGGCACAGCCAATAATTTATTTGGAAGGAGAAAAGTATCCGCAGCCGAAGTTGCACAGAAATTTGGGAAATGGAATGGCTGTTTCTGTCGGGCGACTTCGCGAATGCCCGCTCTTCGATTACAAGTTTGTCGTTCTCTCTCACAACACCGTGCGTGGCGCTGCGGGCGGAACAATTTTAATTGCAGAATTGATGAAAGCAAAAGGTTATCTGGATTAATCTATGGGTGATAAAAGTGTAAAAGTTACTTCGCCGGCTACCGTGTCCAATGTCGGACCCGGATTCGACATAATGGGTTTTGCGCTCGACACAGTTGTTGAAGAAATGGTGGTGAGGTTGAAGGGCAAGCCGGGAATTAGAATTAAAAAAATTACCGGCGATAAAAAAGGTCTGCCGCTCAACGTTAAGAAAAATACTGCTACCGTTGCGCTTTCACACATGCTTGCGAAATTGGAAATGAACATTGGCGTTGAACTGGAGATCAGAAAAAAAATGATTTCCGGAAGCGGACTCGGTTCAAGTGCAGCAAGTGCGGTTGCGGCGCCGTTTGCATTGAACGAATTATTGGATCGTCCTTTCAGCAAAAAAGATTTAATAGAATTCGCATTGCTCGGTGAAGAAGTCGCTTCCGGTTGCATTCATGCGGATAATGTTGCGCCGTGTCTTTACGGCGGATTCATTTTGATTCGCGGTTACAATCCGACCGACATAATTCAGATCGAACCGCCGAAGAAACTTCACTGCACAATTTTACATCCGCAGTTCGAGATCAAAACATCCGAAGCGAGAAAATTGATCAAGCAGAATTATTCTTTGAAAGACATCATTGCTCAAAGCGGAAACGCCGCCGGTCTAATTGCCGGTTTGATGAAAAGCGATTACGGTTTAATCAAACGCTCGTTGAAAGATGTGATTGCAGAACCCGCGCGCGCGCAATTGATTCCCGGGTTCTATGAAATAAAAGAAGCCGCAATGAAAGCCGGTTCGATCGGATGCAGCATTTCAGGATCAGGTCCCGCAATTTTTGCGTTCAGCACTTCGTATGAAAAAGGAATTGAAATCGGAAAAGCAATGAAGAAAGTTTCATCGGAACGTGTGAAGAAAAATATTGTGTACGTTTCACCGATCAACACAGTCGGTCCCAAAATAATCGGTTAGTATGAAGTACTTTAGCACCCGAGACAGAAATAGTTTTGTTTCTTTTAGAGATGCGGTGATGCACGGTCTCGCTTCAGACGGCGGACTATTCCTTCCGGAAGAAATTCCTTCGTTTCCAAAATCTTTTTGGGAAAGTCTTCACTCGATTTCATTTCAAGAAATCGGTTATCAAACCGCAAAACTGTTTATCGGCGACGAGATTAGCGAGCCGAAGCTTCAAGAAATCATACAACGTTCCATAAACTTTCCCGCTCCGCTTGTCAATCTGAACGATCAAATGCATGTGCTCGAACTTTTCCATGGACCGACTCTTGCGTTCAAAGATTTCGGCGCGCAGTTCATGGCAAGAACGATGGAGCATTTTGTTAAAGATGATAACCGCGAGCTGGTAATTCTCGTCGCAACGTCCGGCGATACGGGTAGTGCAGTTGCACACGGATTTTACGGAGTTGAAGGAATTAAAGTTTTCCTTTTGTATCCGAGCGGAAAAGTGAGTGCGATACAAGAGAAACAATTGACCACTCTCGATAAAAATATTGTCGCGCTGGAAATACACGGAACGTTTGACGATTGTCAGCATCTGGTTAAATCCGCGTTCACCGATGACGATTTGAAAGAGAAATTAAATCTTAGCTCAGCAAACTCGATTAACATTGCGCGGCTCATTCCGCAATCATTCTATTATATAAATGCGGTGAAGCAGTTGAAATCCTCCGGCAAAGAAATTATCGTGTCGGTTCCTTCGGGCAATCTCGGAAATATCACCGCGGGATTGATCGCAAAGCACATGGGTCTGCCGATCGCAAAATTTATCGCTGCAACAAATTCGAACGACGTGTTCACGAAGTATCTTTCCTCCGGCAAGTTCGAACCGCGAAAATCGGTTCAGACATACTCCAACGCAATGGATGTCGGCAATCCGAGTAACCTTGAACGGGTAAGAAGTTTATTCGGCGATGATTTAGAAGAAATGAAAAGCGAGATCGCCTCGTTCAGTTTTAATGACGATGAAACGGTAAGCGGAATAAAAGAAGTGTACGATAAATTCGGTTACGTTATCGATCCGCACGGTTCCGTTGGTTATCATGCCATGAAAAAATATTTGTCGTTGCAGCACAAAACCAATTACGATGCCGTTGTTGTTGAAACCGCACATCCGGCAAAGTTTAAGGATGTAGTGGAAAACACAATCAACCGTGAAATAGAAATGCCGGAACGACTTGCAGAATGCATGAAGAAGAAAAAACATTCGATCATCCTTGACAGCAAGTTTGAGACTTTCAAAGATTTTCTGTTAAACACACGCTAAACAAGTCAAACTTTCACTTCCACTATCCAATTTTATTTCATCCTGGCATTGAATTAAGAATTCATTTCAGATAAATTCTAGTAAAAGTTTTCACACTAAAAGGAAATGCAATGAAAATTGCCAAAATGCTTTTGATTAATCTTTTTCTTGCTGCAACTATTTATTCGCAAGTAATAGACACATCTTATTTCAGCGGATTGGATTATAGAAATATCGGTCCGTTCCGCGGCGGAAGATCATGCACTGTTGTCGGCGTTCCGTCCAATCAATCTCTTTTCTATTTCGGTTCAACCGGCGGCGGTGTTTGGAAAAGCGAAAATGCCGGGACAACATGGAAAAATATTTCGGATAAATTCTTCGGCGGATCGATCGGATCAATTGCGGTGAGCTCATGGGACCCTAATATTATTTATGTTGGAACCGGCGAAGAAACTGTGCGCGGAAATGTTTCGAGCGGAAACGGAATGTGGAAGAGCGACGACGCGGGTAAAACATGGAAACATGTCGGACTCGAAGACTCGCGTCACATAACTAGAATTGTAATCTATCCGAAGAATCCGGATTTGGTTTACGCCGCTTGCCTCGGTCATTTATGGGGACCAAGTTCCGATCGCGGTGTTTATCGATCCAAAGACGGCGGCAAAACATGGCAGCGAATTCTTTTTTCTAACGATCAATCCGGCGCAATTGATTTAACAATGGACCCGACAAATCCCAGAATACTTTTCGCATCAACGTGGCGCGTGATAAGAACACCGTACAGTTTGGAAAGCGGCGGAGAAGGTTCGGCGCTTTGGAAATCTACCGATGGCGGCGACACATGGAAAAATATTTCCAACAATAAAGGAATGCCGAAAGGGTTAATTGGAATAATCGGCATTACGGTTTCGAAAGCTGATCCTCAACGAGTCTATGCAATAGTTGAATCAAACGAAGGCGGTGTTTTCCGTTCGGATAATGGCGGTGAGTCGTGGACAAAAATAAATGAAGACAGAAATCTTCGTCAGCGCGCTTGGTACTACTCACGCATATACGCTGATCCGAAAGACAAAGACAAAGTTTATGTTTTGAACGTCGAGTTCTGGCGTTCGAAAGACGGCGGAAAAAGTTTTGAAGAAATTGGAACGCCGCACGGAGATCATCACGATCTATGGATCAATCCCGACAACACAGACGTAATGATAATTGCCGATGACGGCGGCGCGCAAATTACAGTTGACGGCGGGAAAAGTTGGAGTACGTATTACAATCAGCCCACAGCGCAATTTTACAGAGTAACAACCGACAATCATTTTCCGTATAGAATTTACGGCGCTCAACAAGACAACAGCACTGTAAGGATTCTTCATCGAACTGACGGAGGAAGTATCGGCGAGAAAGATTGGGAACCAACTGCCGGATTTGAAAGCGGCTGGGTAACTGCCGATCCGAAAGATAATGATATTGTTTACGGCGGAAATTACGGCGGCTTCATCGGAATGTTGAATCATCGTACCCACGAAAGACGCACTGTTAATGTCTGGCCTGATAACCCGATTGGTCACGGCGACAAAGATATGAAGTACCGCTTCCAATGGAATTTTCCGTTGATGTTTTCTAAACACGATCCCAACACACTTTATGCCGGGGGAAATGTTTTGTTCAAGACAACAAACGGCGGGCAAACTTGGGAGCCTATCAGCGGAGACTTAACACGCAACGACACCACGAAAGAAGAATCAACCGGCGGACCTATAACGAAAGACAATACCGGTGTTGAATACTACTGCACAATTTTTTCGATGGCGGAAAGTCCGTTGAAAAAAGGAATTATTTGGACCGGTTCCGATGACGGATTGATTTACGTTACGACCGACGGCGGAAAGAATTGGCAAAACGTTACGCCGCCGAAAAATTTACTGCCGGAGTGGGCGCAGATAAACAGCATCGAAGCAAATCCTTTTGTTGAAGGGGGACTTTATGTTGCCGCAACCAGATACAAGTCGGACGATTATAAACCGTACCTTCTCAAGACAACTGATTTTGGAAAGACGTGGAAGAAAATTGTAAATGGGATTGATGAGAAACATTTTACACGCGTGATTCGTGCCGATGACAAACGTAAGGGTTTACTCTTTGCCGGCACCGAAGAAGGAATGTATGTTTCTTTTAACGATGGAGAAAATTGGCAGACGTTCCAACAAAATCTTCCAGTCGTTCCGATTACAGACCTAGCAATCAAGAATGAAGATTTAATAGTTGCAACGCAAGGAAGATCGTTCTGGATTATGGATGACATTTCCCCGTTACGTCAATTGAACAACGATGTTGGAAACAAAAACTTCTGGCTTTATCAACCGAGACCGACATTCCGCATGGGCGGTGGCGGCTGGGGCGGCGGATTAACCGCCGGAAAGAATTTGCAGAGCGGTGTAATTCTAAATTATTATTTCAAGGAAATGCCGGATAGCGGTTCCGTTGAACTGAAAATTTGTGAAGCGGATGGCAAAGTAATTAAAAACTATAAACCGAAATCAAAAGAGAAAAACGAAAAACTTCCGATCAAAAAAGGTTCGAACAGATTTATCTGGAACATGCATTACCCCGATGCTGAAAAATTTGACGGGATGATATTATGGAGCGGCGGCGGATTGACGGGACCAATTGCAATTCCCGGAGATTACAAAGCGGTTTTAGTTGATGGAAAAGACAGCGTTGTTGTTCCATTCACAATTGTTAAAGATCCCAGGTCGTCTGCATCTCAACATGATTTGAAAGAGCAGTTCGACTTTTTGATTTCCGTGCGCGATAAATTGACAGAAACTCACAGAGCGATCAAACAAATTAGAAATATTAGAAAACAGCTGAAGGATATTAACGAGAGAGTTAAGGAACAGAAGAACGCCGATGATGTAAAAAAACTCAGCGATGAAATTGATAAGAAGATAACTTCGATTGAAGAAACTTTGTATCAAACTAAAAACAAGAGTTCGCAAGATCCGCTGAATTTTCCGATCAGATTGAATAATAAACTTTCATCTCTCAATTCCGATGTAGCTAGCGGAAGTTTCAAGCCGACGGATCAAGCGATTGCCGTTAAGAACGAACTTGTCGGAAAAATAGATGAACAGTTGAGCAAATTAAAAGATGTGATTGCTAACGACATACCAAAGTTCAACAAACTGGTTGAAGACGTAAAAGTACCGGCGGTAATTTTAATGAAGGAGAACGACAAAAAATAATCCCCGAGTGAGTGCTTAATAAGAATATAGTCTCAAAACAAAAAGCCTGTGGGTTGATTTTTCCTAAATAATCTGTCCCATAAGCTAAGAGAAACAAAACAGGATGGATTTTGAATTCGATAATAACGAAATTAATTCAGCATCATTAAATAATAACCATTCAAATATCCTTCGGGGGTATTAATGAAACACTTAATTTTGTTTTTGCTTTCTACCG
Organism: Bacteroidota bacterium; assembly: GCA_023381535.1. The sequence goes on along the minus strand of JAMCSN010000272.1, from coordinate 833 downwards.
CTATGTTTGCTCAAACTAATTCATCTGTCAGCAATTCATCGTCTGTACGAAAACCGTTTTCTTCCGGCGATGTAGAAATATCATTTCTTGGCGGGTATGCTCGTACTACTTATGAAACGACCTATAGTTATTCGTATCCCAATCCACATGAGGCAACTTCAAAATCTTCAATTAACGTAATTGATTTGGGAGGCAATATTGGTTTCTATGTTGCAAAAGGATTCTCAATAGAACCGGAGTTTCAGTTCTCATATTTTTGGGGCGAATCTAATAGTGATCTTATCTACTCTATTATTGGCAATCTTTCTTATACTTATCTTCTCCCGGAAAGTAAATCCGCAGTCTTTATTAGGGCTGGTTATGGAACTTCTAACGGGGTTCCGGTTCTGCCGCCCAACAACTTAATTTATAAAGAAGGTGCCGACAAGAACAGTCGGATTTTAAATCTTGGCATCGGGTTCAAAAATTTTTTAACAGAAAATATTCTATTGCGCACAGAACTTGGTTATACTTCTTATAGTTACAGCGATGATAAAAAAACTTATGGGATTACCGGCTACAAAACGAGTTATTCGTTCGTAAAAGTTTTGGTTGGGCTTTCCTTTCTCTTTTGATTGTTCAGTTTCGATTCTTTGATGTAAATTTGGCGGCGTAAAAATCAGTAAAAAGCATCTGGAGATAATATGAATAGAAAATTTTTGTTTTCGATAAGCGTAGTAGTCCTTATATCCCTAGGTTTTAACAACACATATTTCGCTAAAGTTGAAAAAGTTAAATCCAAAGACGGTGTTGAGATTGCATATAAAGTGCATGGCAGCGGCGAACCGGCGCTC
>JAMCSN010000262.1:5035-10460 GCA_023381535.1 Bacteroidota bacterium | reverse complement strand
CGAGATGAGTCGGTGTCCCGCCGCCCCAATGGAGCTGCACAACTTTCCGGTTAGGAACAATAAACGTTCGAAGCAAATCAATTTCGTTCTTCAAATATTTGATGTAATCTTTAATTCGGTCGCGATTGCGCGTGATGATCATGTTGCAGCCGCAGAAATAACAGAGCGTATCACAAAAGGGAAGGTGATAGTAGAGCGAGAGATCCGGCGGATTGGTTTCATTATTCGTGCGGATGATTTCGTCCAAATATTTTTCCGATGTAAACGATTCGTTAAAATGCGGCGCCGTCGGGTAACTTGTGTACCGCGGACCCGGTTTGTCATACTTTTTGATTAAATCTAAATCTATGTTAAACATAAAAACCTCATTTCTTTCACCGCAAAGTCGCAGAGACGCAAAGATTAAAAATTCATAACTTTTCTACGAAATCCATCTACTAACTTTGGTACATTGAAATTAATTAATAAGCCAAGACGCTTTTCCGCGAGTTTAAGATAAGTCAGTATTTGCGCCTCATGTACTGGTAAAATGATCTCGACCGCTTTTAGTTCGATAATTATTTCGTGTTCAACTAGTAAGTCGATTCTGAAATCAATGTCAAGGCTTTCTCCTTTGTAAACAACATTTACAGGTACTTGTCTTTCGACGAATAAATTTCTTGCTTTCAATTCTTTGAACAAACAGACTTCATAGACGCTTTCCAATAATCCCGGGCCTAATTGTTTATGCACCTCAATAGCTGAATCCAAAATTATCCCGCTAACTTTATTTAATTCATCGTTATTCATTTTCTCTGTGACTCTGCGTCTCCGCGGTGAAAAGCTTTACTATAATCTTTTATGATTTCGACGAGATGTTTTGCATTTTCGGGAGTTACATCCGGCAATATTCCGTGCCCGAGATTGAAAATGTGTCCGGAACCTTTTCCGAAAGATTCCAAAACTTTTACGGCTTCTTCTTTAATCTTTTTCTTGTTCGCATAAAGAACTGTTGGGTCAAGATTACCTTGCAGAGCAACTTTATCGCCAACCGATTTTCTTGCGGCATTCAAATCAATTGTCCAATCAAGACCAATCACATCAGCGCCGGCTTCCGCAATCTTATCTAGCTTGTAATGAACTCCTTTTGCAAAAACTATCACCGGCTCATCCTTACGTTTAATCTGCGAAATTATTTTTTGAATATAACGTAAAGAAAATTCTTCAAAGTCTGTTTGCGAAAGCAAACCGCCCCAAGTATCAAAAATCTGTACCGCATTGGCGCCGGCTTCAATCTTAGCAGAAAGATAATCTGCAACAGCATCAGAAATTCTTTCTAAAAGTTTGTGAGCAGCAGTGGGTTGGTTATAAATGAATTTCTTAATCTCAGAAAAATTTTTCGAACCGCTGCCTTCAACCATGTACGTCATCAGCGTCCAAGGCGAACCGGCGAATCCGATTAACGGAACGCGTCCGTTCAATTCCTTTTTCGTAAGTGATACTGCATCAAGAACAAACTTCAAATTTTTAGTCGGGTCAATATCTTTAAGCTTATTAACATCATCTACGGTTCTTATCGGGTCGTAAAACTTAGGACCTTTGCTTTCAATCATTTCCAATTTCATTCCCATCGCTTCCGGGATAACAAGTATATCGGAAAAAATAATTGCTGCGTCTACGCCGATAATATCAACCGGTTGAATCGTAACTTCTGCGGCGAGTTCCGGTGTCTTACACATCGTTAGGAAATCTGCCTTTTCACGAACAGCGCGATACTCAGGTAAAAATCTTCCGGCTTGGCGCATAATCCAAATCGGTGTTCGCTCAACCGGTTGCCGTTTGCATGCTCTAAGAAATAAATCGTTTTGAAATTTTGTCAATTGTTCTCCGTTTAAGCCACGTTTGCCGTAACTTGAAAATATTTAATGATAGCTTCCGATACTCCGTTAAGGGAAAACGTATCCGGCACTATATGCACCGTCAAACCTTTCTTTCTAATTGCGTTTTCTGTTGTTGTGCCGATTGCACAAATGATATGTGCATCAAAGAATTTATCCGGATCGGTAACGTTCATCAATGTTAAAAAGTTGCTAAAAGCGGAAGGACTGGTGAAAACAAAAACATTCGGATGTTTCTTTTGTATTTGCTTGTGCTCATTTTTCAAATCGCTCAATTCATTCTGAACAACATCGTAAACCGGAACAGAGAAAACTTGGGCGCCCAGTTCCGACAAGCCCATGTTCAATTCACCTCGTGATAAGGAAGATCCTGGAATGAAAATCTTTTTATTTTTTAAGTCTATCTCAGAAAACTTTTTGACTAGTCCACTTGCACTGAATTCGTCCGGTAAAATCGTTACGGTTAATCCGAATGATTCACATTCATCAGCGGTGCTTTTCCCCACAGCCGCAATTTTTACTTTTGATAAGTTTAATCTGTATCGTTGCATAATCTCTGCAAATACCTCAACAGCATTTGATGAAGTGAAAACCAGATAATCAAAATTATTAAACATCTTAATTGCTTCGTCCAATTCCGGCGAATTAAAAATCGGTACGACCTTTATTGTCGGAAAAAAAATGAGCTCAGCGCCATGATCAGCTAATATAGAAACAGACTTAAAAGCTTCTTCCTTACTCTTAGTAACTAAGATGGTTTTATTTTTTAATAATGAATTCAATTTGCTCGTGTGCTTTTATAGATTTCATTTAATACGTCCGAAGCGCCGGCTTTCAGTAAATCCTTCGCAAGCTTCTGTCCAATTTTTTCAGGGTTATTTTTAGAGCCGCGGATTTTTTTTCTAAATGTTACTGAACCGTCAATTGAGCCAACCACAGCATCGAGAAATAAGCCAGCCGGTTTCACTTGAGCGTACGCGCCGATCGGAACTTGACAACCGCCTTCAAGAGCTTTCAACAATGCTCGTTCCGCGAGAACTGCTTTATAAGTAGCATCGTGATGAATCGATTTTAAAACTTTGTCCGCCAATTTATTATCCAAACAAATCTCGATTCCCAAAGCGCCTTGTCCAACAGCTGGAAGAATTTCATCCACTTTTATAATGGAAGAAATATTTTTATTCATTTTTAATCGCTCAACTCCGGCGCGTGCTAAGATTATTGCATCCCACTTCGATTCCAAAAACTTTTTGATTCGAGTTGGAACATTGCCGCGGAGTTCTTCAATTTTTATGTCGGGGCGAAAATGAAGAAGTTGAGAACGGCGGCGAAGCGATCCGGTTGCAACGACAGCGCCTTCCGGTAGATCTTTAAGCGTCATTCCTTTCTTGCGGGCAATCAAAACATCTTCAACCGGATGACGTTTTGTTACTGCGGCAAGTTTCAATCCTTTGGGAAGTTCCGTTTGCAAATCCTTCAAGCTGTGAACGGCAATGTCAATCGAACCTTTCAATAGTTCGTTCTCAAGTTCCTTGGTGAACAATCCCTTGTCGCCAATCTTGGAAAGCGCAACGTCTAAAATTTTATCTCCCTTCGTATTAATAATTTTTATTTCGACGGAAAGATTTTTGTTCTTTCGTTCCAATTCTTTCTTTACAAATTTTGCTTGCCAAAGTGCAAGCTCGCTTCCGCGTGAACCGATAACAAGCTTATTTTTTTTCATCATTGCCTTCTGAATTATGATTTTCCTCAGAGCCGCTCTTACCGTTGGTAGGAAAATCGTCAAGATTGAAAAGTCCTTTCAATATCAATGTGTTTGTTAAAACCTCTTTTATGTTTGCGCCCGATTCGGCAAAACCTCTCAGCTTAACCGTCGGGTTATGCAGCAGTCGTCCTACCATGCGGCGTGTCATATCTTCAATCTTTGTAAAATCTTCATCGCTTACTTTATTTTTAATTTTTTCCAGCTCATCTAATCTGATCTCTTCGAAAAAGCTGCGGATCGATTTTATAGTCGGTACTACATCCAGCGTGTTGTACCAGTTGAAAAATCCAACCAATTCTTCCATAACAATTTTTTCTACAAGCGGAATTTGTTCTTTCCGTTTCTGCATGTTCTGATCGACAATAATTTTTAGCGAATCCATATCGTGATAAAACACATTATCGATTTTGCGAACATCCGGGTCTATATCGCGCGGAACAGCAATGTCCATCAGAACAACCGGTGTTCCTTTTCGTTTCTTCATTGCAGTTTTAATCTCGTCGGCGTGAATTATAAGTTCGTTTGAACTTGTTGCGCTGATTATTATATCGAAATTGTGCAGATGTTCTTTTAGGAATTGGAACGGAACAATCTCGCCGTGTACTTTATCGGCAAGGGTTTCAGCGCGCTCAATCGTACGGTTTGATATAGTAATTTTGCCAACACCTTTGTCGCGCAAGTGAATAGCAGCGAGTTCTCCCGATTCTCCCGCGCCAATGACCAACGCGGATTTTTTTTCTAGATTGGCAAAAATCTTTTCAACGACTTGAACCGAGGCATAACTTACAGTTACAGCGCCTTCGCCGATTGTTGTTTCCTTTATAGAACGTTTTCCGACCTTGATTGCCGTATCAAAAATTCTTCGTGAAATTGAACCGGCAAAATCGAGATCCTCGGAAATTTCGAAAGCTTCTTTCACTTGACCAAGAATCTGGCTGTCGCCGATGACCATTGAATCAATACCTGAGGCAACAGAGAACAAATGTTTTACTGCTCCGCACGAAAAAAATCTTGTAAAATGTTCCGGCTTAATTCCATCGATCGGTTTTGCCTGAAGCAGCGAACCGATAATTGAATTTACGCCGAGGCCTTCGGTTTGGGGAAACCCCAAAATTTCGGTACGGTTGCATGTGGAGATGACGACGCCTTCGGAGAAAATCTGTTCTTTCAAACGGGGAATAAGCGAAACGATTTCATCGCGGTTGAGGTGCAGCGCCTCCCGCAATTCGAGAGAGGAGGTTCTGTGATTTATTGATATACCTATTAAATTCATTTTGAACTATTAATAGAAAGAATGAAACGTCCTAGCCAGGGAATTCGTAACTATCAATGATACAATCGCCACAACAAATCCAATCAAAGAAAAAATTATGAATTTTTTTCCGTACAAATTTGCAATCCACTTGCTTGTTATTCCCACGCCGTAAACAAGCCAAACGAATAATGTCCCGGTCAGTTTGGGATCGAAATAACTGAAATCCGGAAACGCTTTCGGTAGCCTCCTCTCTCGAATTGCGGGAGGCAGATAATTCCAATTACTATAGCAAGAGTTAAAAGTATAAAGCCAATAACTGCCGCGTAGAAACTAAGCTTTTCCAAAATTTCCAAACTTGGTAACCTATTGAATATCAATCCGAACTTATTCTCTTTTAAATTTCGATAAAGAAGCCAGAACAATACACCGTAAACTGCCGAGATAATAATACCAGAATAACCGAGCAGCGCGCTTATAACATGAAGACCAAGCAAACGGTTTCTCAAAACCTCAGGCACTTTGTAATTT
>JAMCSN010000262.1:0-5025 GCA_023381535.1 Bacteroidota bacterium | reverse complement strand
CTCTTCCGATCTAATGCACCGGTCCCGCGTATATCAGTGAGAAGTTCTAGGATGAAATACGAGAATGCAATTGAACACGCGATGATGGAAAATATTTCGAACTTGGTTGTAATCGGCGGATGATCATATTCAACAGTCAGCGCTAACAAGTATGAAACGTGAACGATGATAGTGATGAATAGAATAATCCTATTAACGTTGCCGACCGCTTTCTGCTCTTTGAAGAAATCATAGAGATAGACCGTAAAGCTGGTTAAGTACAGCAACGGCAGCAGGACATTTAGCGTAGTTATTGTTTGTGACATTTATTCTGCATTCAAGTTTGGTTATATATTAAACCGCAAAAACGTCATTAATGTTCTTTTTTGGATTGAAAATTATGAAAATCTTAAACGAATTACCCGTAGTAAGTATGTCAAAAATCTAACCGAAACCGAGATTTTTAAGGTTTAAATTCTTTCTGAAAAGCGTTGAATAAAAAAGCCCCGATTTTCACCGGGGCCTTTGATCTTAGAAAGGTAAGGATCAATTTCCAAAGACTTCGATTTTACCGTCCATGTGTTTTGTCTTATCGATTATGTTTCCGTATTTATCAACAACACCGATGTGACAAGTCGCGCAGCCGGATAAATCAGAATCCATGTGTCCCGTTGGCGGTAAACCATGACACGTACCGCATTTGCCTTGTGTGCCGTCAACTTGATTCCATTTCGGCGCAAAATTATTGCCGTCAATTTTATCTGCAGTGTACGCAAACTGCCATTGAGATGTTGCTTTCGGAAATGAAAAGTTACCGTGGCAGTAAGTGTTGGAACATTTGTTAGTAGTGTAATCGTAAGTTCCGTTGCCAAGCTGATACGTTGAGTAATTCGTATTCAGAATAACTTCCGCATGCCCGTTCGTATCAATATGTCCCGGAGAATTAAGAGCAGTTGGAACAGTGTGGCATTCATTACATTTAACCAGTCTGGTTACTTTAACATTTAGCAAGTGAGTTGAATGCGCTCCAACGCCGGCCTCTTGAGTGTTTGTACTTCTATTCAAATCAACAGGCGGTGCAATTGATGCCGGATTATTGAAATCTCCGTGACAAGTATTGCACGCTTCCGGTCCGCCGGGATTTTTGTGGCATGAATTGCACGATGTGCTTGCAACACCGCCGGCGTAATCGTTACCATGACAAGTTTTGCACTGCGACATATCCCAATTCAATGACGCTACATATCTTCCATGAAAATTTGCAGAAGCCGGATCGGCAATACCGGTCTGATGCACTGCAATTGTTGTATGACACTGCGTGCAAGAAGGACTTGCAGTACCGCCGCTGAAATTGCTTCCATGACATTGGCTGCAATCGCTCATCTTCAAATGATTGGTCGCAATAAACAATCCGTGAAAACTGGAAGACGCGGGATCGCTGATTCCGGTTTGATGAACAGCTATTGTCGGATGGCAATTTGCGGTTGCGCAGCTAACCTTTGCAGTTCCGCCGTCAAAATTTGCATCGTGACATTGCTTGCAGCTTTCCAATCCTTTGTTCTTAACCGTTACGCCGTGAAAATCTTGAGACGATTGATTAAGAACATTTGAACCGTGCAATGCAAGCTGAGTTGGCGAAGTCAAATCATTTTTCAAATCGCTACATGAAAATGAAATCAATCCAAGCGCTATAACAGTAATAAAATAATATTTTGAATATCTCATGTTCTACCTAAGAGGTTAAGTTTTCTTAATGATGACAGTAACCACAGAAACCAATTCCTTTCACACCGCCGGGATGCGCATTTGCATCAGTGTGGCAAACATAACATACCGAACCGCGGTCCGAATGCCAATCTCCGCCGTCTTTATTATTCATGAAGTTGGCAGTATGCGTTTTGGGATTTGTTCCTTTAATGCCGTCGTTATCAACGTGACACATTACACAAGTTGGATCAGCGCCTTGAACATCGTGACACGATGCGCAGCTTTCGATATCTCTACGTGCGAGTATTGCGTGCTGACCGCCGCCTGTACCAACGCCAATTGTAACAAAATTCGGTTGCTTATGCGATGAAGGTGTGTTGCCTTCAAGTGCAAAGTCGCCGCCTTTGGATTCATGGCACTGAGCGCAGAATGTTTCCGTCTGATGACATGTTTGACATTCCGTTGTTTTGCCTTTTGCGTCGATACCGTGCGTGTATTGATAATTCAAATCGTGCACGCGTGTAATCTGCTGCTGTTTCGTGTTATCAATAAACTTGTGAGGCGAATAAGGAGTATAGAAATCTCTTGAAGTATTCTTTTCCGTAATCATAGTTGTTGAAGCGTGACATGATTCACAGAACGAATTATCATGGCACATCTGGCATTGCGCATTTTCCGAAGTCGCGTGAAATTTATGCGACTTAAAGAAACCAACTTCTTTGTGATCTTCGGGCAACAAATTTGCGGTTGAGATATGACATGATTCGCAAACGTTGCTCGCAACAGATTGTCCGTTGTGACACGGCATGCAAGTTGACATTGCCGGAATAACATTCGGAGATTCAAAACTATATGCAACGTTATCCAATCCTTTATGGCATGTTACGCATTCCAGTTTTTGATCCGTCAAATGGAATTTGTGGTCAAAAATCATGACGGGTTTTTTCTGAATTAACGGTTCGTAAACATTATCATAATGGCATTGGCTGCAATTTTTTTCATCGTTGACATCATGACATGTGGCGCAGACAGATTTTTCAGGCAGTAATCTCGTGTTCAATGAAGTGCTTTCCGAGACGCCGGTGTGACAATCGGTGCATTCGGCAACGTCTTTATGAACGGTATGAGAAAACTTAATCACATCTTTGTTTGTCTTTCCCGGTGCATCGTTATCTTTTTTATCAATTGCAGCAATCGTCAAAAAGCAAACCAAACAAAGTGCAAAAGCAGCATAGTAATATTTTATCTTCATAATTTTTTAGTAATTAGATTAAACCAGTGATTTACTTTAAAGAGAATTCTGTAATCGTTTTTGTAAATCTTATTGTTGAAATATTGCCCTTGAAGATCGAATGAAAGGTTCCGCCACGGGCGCAAATTTACGCCGGCAAGAACCGATGTTATGTTATTCAGATCGGAATCTTTATCGAGCTTATAATTTGTAAATGAAATTCCGAATGACGGGGTGACAAATCCGTCAGCAAACGAGTGTGCAGTGTACAAAGACACTCCGTTGAGTTCTCCCGAATAACCGAACGTTTTTCTGAAGCTGACGCTTCCGTATTTTGTATTGACTCCTACATTGAGACGCTGGGAATTATCGTCTTCGTATTTAACATTGCCAAATTTTCCAAATACTGTTAAGTCGGAACAAAACTTATAGTCAACGCCGCCTTCAATTTCTTGTGAGTTGCCAAAATTGAAAACTGAAAAAATTGAATTGTACCTAATCTTGGGTTCGCGGAAATTATAATAAACATCTACGCCAAGCTTGTCAGTGGCTTGAACTCTTCCGTCAAGCTCAAACTTTGAAGTTGTTTGGAAGTTCATGTCATACTCGTAACGGGTATCGATATTTGCAACCCCGGGTAAAAAGTATGAAGCGTCCGCCGAAAGAAATTTGTACTGATTGGAATTTTGCTGAATTAAGATCGTCACAGGATCGAGATTAGCATCTAAACGCAGCGCATTGTAATCAACCGGCTTGAAGTTTTTGTTAATATAGCCCAATACAAAATTGAAATGTTCAAGAAAAAATATTTCGAACTTTCCGCCGATTACATAATCGTTTTTAAAATCGTTGGTGACTTCCAATTTCTGATACGCCGGAACATTTCCGCCGTAATAACCTGTTAACGAAACGTTATCATATTTAAATTTTAGGTTAACCCCGTCGAATAAACCGCCGGCAACCGGCGTGAATAACGGTTGCCGTCCGAGTTTTAATGTAAACATGTCAACTATGTTGCGCGCTTCAAAATACAAGTCGTAGAAACGCAATCTCGGATCGCTTGCCAATGCGTTGCCGATATTGCTTTCATAATTCATTCTGGTTCGCACCGAGATTGTTTGATAATTGAAGTTCAGCGCAAGCGTTTCATATGTTCGTAAAAACGAGTCGGAAGTTTTAGCGGTGTCAAATCTTTCGAAGGTGTAGAAAGTGGAAGAAATACTGCCGTTCAGATTCTGGGCCGAAATCATAAACGGCAGACTTAAAATCAATAGAGTAAAAAATAGTTTTTTCATTTTATGCCCTGAAAATAGTATTAGCCTTTCGGAACTTTGTGTGCAATCTTCTTCCACATTTCTTGGAACTTAAATTCTTTGTATGAAGGACTTTCAGGATTATGGCATGTCTTACAGAATTTTTCGATGTCAGAATGCATTACCAATCCTTTCTTTTCGGCTTCAGCTTTGTTCTTCATAACGCTCATAGATTTATAGCCGGAACCCGCTCCATGGCAAGTTTCGCACTGAACGCCGTCTTCGACTTTGAACTTTGCACCGACTAATGCTTTGTCAACATTGTAACCGGATGCGTGGCATTTCAAGCATTCAGGATTTTCAACAGCTTTTTTACCGCTCTTCTTTTTAGAAATCTCATCTGCCTTTGCAGTCAAAAGAGTTTTATAAGCCTGCGAATGTTTGCTGTCCTGCCAAATCTTCAGTTGGTTTCCCGATTTTTCAGTTTTATGGCACATGCCGCAAACTTGCACGCCTTCATAACTGTTTTTTTCTTGTGCATTGCTATTGGCAGGCAAAACGAAATAAGCAGCAACAGCAACCAAAACTACAAGTGCTTTCCTGTGTAACATTGTTTTTTTTCCTCCTTGGAAATAATTTAATTAATGGAGCTTAATGACTTTTTATAAAATAAAAGAACGTATTAAATCTCTTTTAATATAGTTGAATTCTAACTTTTTGGCAACCGTGATTCATCAGTTTTTTCTAATTTTTCTCTGCTTTTGGGTTCATTTTTTCTTCTATCCAAGTTCTTAGCTCAGGGTCGCCATCAATCTCATTTTGAATAATTAAATCAGGCCCTAAGCCATTTTTTTC
>JAMCSN010000090.1:10056-10439 GCA_023381535.1 Bacteroidota bacterium | reverse complement strand
TCAGGCATTGAGCTTTCCGTGAGTGTTTCTCGAATTGAAATTAAGAGCCGTTTGCCTTAATTTAACTTCAAATCCAAAAAAATATTCGGAGTTATAATGGAATTTAGAATTGAAACTGACAGTATGGGTGAAATCAAAGTCCCGGTGAACAAGTATTACGGCGCGCAGACCGCACGTTCGTTGATGAATTTTAAGATCGGCGGTGAAAGATTTCCGGCTGAATTAATAAGAGCATTGGCAATTGTAAAGAAAGCCGCCGCAATTACAAATTGTGAATTGGGAACGCTGACTGCGGAAAAGAGAGACTTGATTATAAAAGCCGCCGATGAAGTTATTGAAGGAAAACTTAGCGATCATTTTCCGTTGGTTGTTTGGCAGACTGG
>JAMCSN010000090.1:0-10046 GCA_023381535.1 Bacteroidota bacterium | reverse complement strand
CGTGCAATTGAAATGGCCGGCGGTGTTCTCGGAAGCAAAAAACCGATTCATCCCAACGACGATGTAAATAAAGCTCAATCAACAAACGACGCTTTCCCTTCTTCGATTCACATCGCTGCAGTCGAGGAAATTTACAGACGTTTGATTCCGATGGTTACAAAACTCCGCGACGCTCTCGATGCCAAAGCAAAGGAGTTCAAAGACATAATTAAAATCGGCAGAACACACTTAATGGATGCAACTCCTCTGACATTAGGTCAAGAGTTTTCCGGTTACGCTCAGCAGCTTACAAATGGTTTGGCAAGAATTAGCGACAGCTTGAAAAGACTAACTGAAATTCCATTGGGAGGTACTGCGGTTGGTACTGGAATGAACACGCATCCGGATTATGCTGTTAAAGTTGCAGCAAAAATTTCTGAAATTACCGGAAAGAAATTTACAACAGCGCCGAATAAATTTGAAGCGATGGCGGGTAAAGACGCTCTGGTAGAAATGAGCGGAACGTTGAAAACACTTGCCGCATCATTACTGAAGATATCAAATGATATTCGCTGGCTTGGCTCTGGACCTCGTTGCGGCATCGGAGAAATTTCTTTGCCGGAAAATGAACCGGGAAGTTCCATCATGCCGGGAAAAGTTAATCCGACTCAATCTGAAGCGATGACAATGGTATGCGCTCAAGTTTTCGGTAATGATGTTACAATTAACTTTGCCGGATCAAGCGGAAATTTTGAACTGAACGTTTTCATGCCGGTAATTGCGTTTAACATTTTACAATCTATAAAATTATTAGCCGATGCATGCGAAAGCTTCACCGATAATTGTGTCGTGGGAATCGTGGCAAATGAAACGAATATCAAGAAACATTTGCAAAACTCACTGATGCTGGTCACGTCGCTCAACCCGGTAATTGGTTATGATAACTCTGCAAAGGTTGCGAAGAAAGCTCACAAAGAAAACAAAACTTTGAAAGAAGCAGCTTTGGAACTCGGTTTGTTGACTTCAGAAAAATTTGATGAAGTTGTCCGTCCAGAAAAAATGGTTGGACCGAAAAAATAGTTTATTATCCGTGCAGCTTACAGCTGCACGGATTTATATAGAGAAGTTTTATGAAAAGCTTTATTAAAATTTTTGTATCTCTATTTGTTCTAATTTTTTTGCTTTCCTGTTTAGGAACTGAGACTGAAAATTCAAATTACGAATTTGCTGTAGGTACTGTGGTACACGGCGGTGTTGAAGGCCCGGCTTTTGGAATAAGGACCGACGATGGAAAAAATTTTGACCCGATAAATCTTCCGATTGAATTCCAAGTTTCCGGCAAAAGAATTTCATTCAAGTACATTGTCCGCAATGATATGACAAGCACTCACATGTGGGGAACAATTGTGGAAATTATTGAGATCAGAGATTTGCAATAAAAATAGTCTGTGCATTAAACATAGTATTTGTAATTATTTTATTAATTGAGATTCAAAACTGATATTGCGCTTTGTTTATGTATCAGTTAATTTATTCGCAAACAATTTGGATCAAATATGACACAGTTATTTGAAAAGGCAGTCGAAGAAATTTCAAAATTGTCAAAAACCGAGCAAGATTCAATTGCTGCTGTTATTCTTGAAGAATTATCCGATGAGAAAAAGTGGAAAGATTCATTCCTTTCATCACAAAAAGGATTGGAATTACTGGCCAAAGAAGCGCTTGCTGAATATAAAAGCGGCCGTACCGAACCGTTGAAGCAGTAAAATAGTAATGAATTCTCACACAACTGAGTCGTTTCGAAAATTGTATGATCAGCTTCCGCCGCAAATTCAAGTTTCTGCCAAAAATGTTTTTGAGAAATGGCAGAGCAATCCATTATATCCCAGCATAAGATTCAAACAAGTACATGCTAACAAACCAATTTACTCAGTTAGAATAAATAGAGGATGGCGGGCACTTGGTATAAAAGAAGGTGAAACTTTGATCTGGTTTTGGATAGGGTCTCACACGGATTATGAAAAAACTATTTCTAAAATATAATTAGCTGTTAAGATTTTATACTATTCGGTGTTTCATGAAAATTGCACTAATACAACAGAAGGCATCGGTCAATTTAGAATCAAACAGTCGGAAGGGCGTCAATTCAGTGATCGAAGCAGCATCTTCCGGCGCAAAAATAATATGTTTTGCTGAATTGGCATTCACAACGTTCTTTCCTCAAAAACCTTCCGAGAAGAATTCTATTGATTATTCTGAAACCATTCCCGGAGCGACGACCGATGTTTTTTGCAAGCTGGCAAAGGAACTGGAAGTAGTAATTGTTCTTAATTTGTATGAACGTGACGGAAACAAGACTTATGATTCATCTCCGGTTATTGATGCGGACGGAAAAATCCTGGGTACAACCCGGATGATTCATATTACCGATTACGAATGTTTCTACGAAAAAGACTATTATTCGCCCGGCAATACTGGAACTCCGGTTTACGAAACCAGATACGGAAAAATCGGCGTAGCAATTTGTTACGATAGACATTACCCAGAATACATGCGGGCACTTGCGCTCAATGGTGCAGAAATAGTTTTCGTTCCGCAAGCAGGCGCTGTTGGAGAATGGCCCGAAGGTTTATATGAATTAGAAATGAGAGTTGCCGCTTTCCAGAACGGCTATTTTACTGCTCTATGCAATAGAGTCGGCAAAGAAGGATGTTTAACTTTTTCCGGTGAATCGTTTGTATGTGACCCGTGGGGAAATGTTCTATCGCGTGCAGCCTTGGGGAAAGAGGAAATTCTCTTTTGTGATGTTGATCTGGATAAATGTAAGGATTCTCATGCGAAGAGATTATTTCTAAGAGACCGCAGACCGGAACTTTATCTTGATTGGTTCAAAGAAAAAAACGAACGTGCCAGTTAAAATCATTTATGTGCCGTAATTGTTGACTTACCAATTTTTTGTGATAAAAATTATTACTGACAAATTATGAATAATCTTGATGGCATAACTTCTCTCTTAATTGCTTGCATAGAATTTGTTTTTGTAATCAATCTTTTTGTCTTTGCAGAGAAAAACGCCATCAATAAACTTGTTATTGCTACAATTCTTCTTTTGTTCGGATACCAATTCATCGAGTTCTTAATTTGTTTTGCCGGATTGCAGAAACAGCTTTTCATCTACTTTGCGTTTTTAGATATTTCACTTTTGCCGCCGCTAGGTTTGTTCACAGTGTTGAAATTTGCTAACCGTCAGAAGGACTATCACTATGCAATTTTTATTCCAGCGTTATTTTTTATTGTTTATTATCCGTTCGTTTTGAATGAGTTTGCCGTAACCAAATGCACGGTGCTCTATGCAAGTTATCATTACCCGTTGGGACCGCTATATGCTACGTTTTATTATTTGCCGATAATAGCTTCGATGATTATTCTTAACAAAAAATGGGGCGCCGAAACCGAGAAAAAATCCAAGTCATTAACCAGGCTGATGTTTTTTGGTTACCTTTTCACATTTATGCCGGCAATGATTATTGCTTTGTTCTCGCCGGGTTTTATTTCTGCTGTGGAAAGTTTGCTTTGTAAAATGGCATTCATCTTCGCAACATTTCTAACGTTATTTGTCTTGAAAAATAAAACCGAACTCAAAAAAGGAAATTGAACTGGAAACAATTCTGAACATTTATCTGATTATCGTTAACGGCTACGTTACAGCATTCAAAGCGAAAGCTTATGAGCATGAAGGCAGTGACGAATCGAAAATTACCTTTCTAAAATCCAACGCAAAGAAAGATTTTGGGAGCGCATATAATTTCGATGCACCGCAGAATAAAGCGGGTAAATTCATGTCGTACAAAAGATTTTCCAAACTGGAATCAAACGGTTTGCAGTACAGATTGTTCGAAGAAATTTTTGCGAAATTTAACGTGCCGCAGAATCCGTTGATCTGTGTTACGCCGGTCGTTGATGGAGATATCTGGTCAAAGTAATTTCATTTCACTAATTTCAATTGTTCAATACTTATACTTGCACTGTAGTAAAATTCTTTAATTTAAATTCATTTCAAGACATAACGACTTATTCAGAAATAAATTCGGAATCCTTTGTTGCTTTTTAGATAGACCCAAACTAAATTGACACAAAATTTTGCAGGAGAGATTCATGCCCATTTATAAAGACTTCAAAACAATTCCGCAGTTGTTTCAAATCATCACAAAAGATTTTGGAAAAGGAAAAGAAAGACCGGTCCTAAAATACAAGGTGAGCGACAAATGGACAGACATTAAGTATGATGAAGTTTACAACAACACGGAAACTTTTGCGTTGGGGCTGGCGTCGCTGGGTGTAAAACGCGGCGATAAAGTTGCCATCATTGCCGAGAACCGCCCGGAATGGGTTTATTCCGATATGGCTATTCTGAGTCTTTGTGCTGTCGATGTTCCTCTCTACCCGATTTCAACTTCCGAAACCATAGAATTCATTCTAAATAATTCTGAATCCGTAGGAATTGTTGTATCGAATAAATTTCATCTGAATAAAATTTTGAAAGTCCGGAACAATTGTCGTCATCTAAAATTTATTGTTGTAATGAATCCGGAAGACAAGGGAAGCGAAAAGGAGGTTTTTAATTTTCAAGATATACAGTCGAAGGGAATGGCGTTTAAGAGTGATCACCCAAATTACTTTGAAGAGACTGCAAAGATGTGTCAAGAGAACGAACTGTGTACAATCATTTATACTTCCGGCACAACCGGCGAACCGAAAGGTGTAATGCTCACGCATAAAAATATTGTGTCGAACGTAAAAGCTGCTCACGAAATTTTCGATATAGGCGAGACGGATGTTTTTCTTTCGTTCCTTCCGCTTTGTCATATTTTTGAAAGAATGGGCGGCTATTACACCGCGTTTTCGTGCGGCGGGCAGATTGCGTACGCTGAGAGTATCGAAAAAATTGCGAGCAACATGGAAGATATTAAACCGACGATAATGACTGCAGTGCCGCGCTTGTTCGAAAGGATGTACAGCAAGATAAAACGGAACGTAGAAAGTCAGCCGGAGAAGAAACAGAAAATTTTTAATTGGGCAATCGAAATCGGAAAGGAATATCACGTTGCAAAAAAATCCGGTCAGCCCATTCCAATTTTTCTTTCGCTTAAACACAAACTTGCCGATAAACTCGTCTTCGGAAAGTTAAGAGAGAAGACCGGCGGAAAATTAAGGTTCTTTATTTCGGGCGGCGCAGCACTTGCAAGAGAGTTGGGACAATTCTTTGAAGCAGCCGGCATGCTGATTATAGAAGGTTACGGTTTGACCGAATCATCACCCGTTATTGCTGCTAATAGAGTGAACGATTATAAATTCGGTACCGTTGGAAAAACCATGCCTGGCGTTGAAATTAAAATTGCAAAGGACGGAGAGATTCTTGCTTACGGACCGAACATTATGCAAGGCTACTACAGGAATAAAAAGGAAACGGAAGAAACAGTAAAGGACGGTTGGCTTTATACGGGAGACATTGGCGTGTTCGATGCCGAAGGATTCTTAATTATCACTGATAGAAAAAAACATTTGTTCAAAACTTCCGGCGGAAAATATATTGCGCCGACACCGATCGAAAACATGTTCCTCGCCAGCAAATATATTGATCAGTTTATATTGATAGGCGACCGCAGAATGTTTTTGAGCGCATTGATTGTCCCCGATTATGAAGCATTGAAAGAATATGCCGATGCGAACAGAATCCAATACAAGACAGTAGAAGAACTAGTTGATATGAAACAGATTTATGAATTACTGGATAAAGAACTTGATTCATTCCAGAAAAAACTTGCAAACTTTGAGCGCGTCCGAAAATTTGCGATTCTGGATAAACCATTTACAATCGAGACCGGGGAGCTTACCCCTTCTCTCAAAGTAAAAAGAAAAGTTATCGAAGAGCGTTACAAAGACTTAATTGAAGATATGTATAAAGGATTGGAAGCTTAGTAACGCTTCATCCTCGGTAATTTCGAAGATGTATTTAGTTATTTATCGATTCATATTCGAGCAAGGAAAAGAAAACTTTCTAATTAACCATAAGTCAACAACACACTCTTTTTAGCACCAACCTCTTTATTTTCTGCCGGGGGAAAGGACTGAACTTTTTTTAAGTTTTAATAGTTCTAATTATGTATTGCGTAAAAGGGAATAACCGCGTAAATTCAAATTGTCTGGACTACGATTTTAATAAGTAGAAAAAGAAAGGGGGCTTATGAAAATCCGATTTGAAAAAATTTCGAATAGATCGTTCGGATTGACATCAGTCGCTTTATCAAATTTTTATATAGCTGGCCGCCTTTTACAAACCACTTATGCACCCATGCAGACTAAGACACATGAGGGTGGTTTATGACTAATCTTCCACAACCTTCAAGCGCTGAAAAATCATTGTGGAGGATTTCAAGAACCGCCGGTGTTTTTGTTATTCTCGTTTCGTGCTTCGTAATACTTGGCTGGATTTTCGATATTCAATTCCTTAAAAGTGTTTACCCGACTTTTGTTTCAATGAAAGCAAATACGGCTGTTGCCTTTCTTCTTGCCGGAATTGCTCTCTTCTTGTTTAGCGGCGAACAAAACAATGAAAGTGAAAAACTTGCGGCTACACTGTTTTCGCTATTAGTTATATTAATTGGCGGATTAACATTTTGTGAATTTGTTTTTGGGATAGACTTTAAGATCGACCAACTTCTCTTTAAAGAAGCTGCGGGTACAATTGGAACGTCTCAACCTGGGCGAATGGCGCCAAATACAGCATTAACATTCTTAGTAATTGGTTTATCGTTATTTCTTCTGAACGCAAAAAGTATTCGAGCTTTTTATCTTTCTCTGTTCTTCAATGCTACCGCGTTGTTGATATCTTGGGCTGCATTCTTAGGCTACTTCTATGAAATTGAAGAGGGGTACGGTATTGCAAGCTATACAAAAATGGCACTGCACACATCGCTGACGTTCATTGTACTTTCAGTCGGTGTAATATTCTTAAAATCTAATCAAGGATTGATAGCCGTATTAATGGGCAAAGAGAAAAGCAGCATTTCAATGCGCCGCTTGTTTCTTGCCGCAATATTTCTTCCGGCTTTGTTCGGTTGGTTTAGATGGAGAGGTGAATCTGAGGGCATCTATTCAACTTCTCTTGGAATGATTATAATGGTGATTGGGACAACCTTAATAATGTCCATTACGATTTTGTGGATCGCTTCTAACCTAAATCGGTTTGAAATAGAACGCGCCAAAACTGAAGTACAACTGAAGAAACTCTCGCTTGCTGTTGAACAAAGCCCGGACTATGTTGTAATTACGGATAGACAGGGAAATATTGAATATGTCAATGCTAAATTTACAGAGGTTACCGGTTATACTCGTGATGAAGTCATTGGGAAAAATCCGCGAATACTTAAGTCGGGCGATTCGGCATCTCAATTATATAAAGAACTATGGGACACAATAACTTCCGGAAAAGAGTGGAACGGTGAACTCTGTAACAAGAAAAAGAACGGTGAATATTATTGGGAACGGATTTCAATCTCACCTATAGTTAACACCAAAGGCGACATCACTCACTTTGTTGCTGTTAATGAAGATATCACTGAACACAAAAAGATTGAGCAAATTCACCTTCAGTTTAGAGCTCTCTTCGAGTCCGTACCGGGCATGTATTTAATATTGAAACCGGATTTGACAATTGTGGGCGCGAGCAATGCTTATCTTGAAGCAACGATGACAAAGCGTGAAGAAATTATGGGGCGGGGATTATTTGACGTTTTTCCCGATAACCCCAACAACCCCAGTGCCGACGGAGTTAGCAATCTTCGCAGTTCTTTGGAAAGAGTATTGAAGAACGGTAGTGCCGACACAATGCCAATTCAAAAATATGACGTACGCAATCCCGAATCAGAGTTAGGCGCGTTCGAAGAAAAATATTGGAGCCCCGTTAATTCGCCGGTTTTTGGAGCCGACGGAAATATAGAATATATTATTCACCGCGTTGAGGATGTGACCGAATTTGTTCTTCAAAAAAAACGCGGAGTAAATCCCTCGGCAGAAACAACTAATCTTCAAGAACGAATGGAAAAAATGGAAGCCGAGATATTCCTGCGTGGGCAGGAATTGAAGAAATTAAACTTGGAACTTGAACAGCGCGTAGAAAAACGCACCGATGAGCTAAGAAAAAGTTTGGAACGATTTCGATCTACTCTTGATAATATGTTGGAAGGGTGCCAGATAATCGATTTCGATTGGAAGTATGTTTATTTGAATGACAGCGCAGCAAAGCAGGGACGAATGGATAAAGAAAAATTTATCGGACGTTCAATGGTGGAACTTTATCCTGGTATAGGAAAAACGGAAATGTTTACGGCTCTGCGAAGATGCATGAACGAGCGCAAAAGTATTTTTCTAGAGAATGAATTTATTTATCCTGATGGATTTCAAAGTTGGTTCGAACTCAGCATGCAGCCTGTGCCCGAAGGCGTATTTATTCTTTCGTTTGATATTACGGAACGTAAACGAGCCGAAGAAGAAATCAAAAAACTAAATGAAAACCTTGAACGGCGTGTTGAAGAAAGAACCGAACAACTGCAAATGTTGAATAGCGAACTTGAGGCATTTTCATATTCTGTCTCCCACGATTTGCGAGCCCCGCTTAGACATATAAACGGTTTCATTAATCTCCTGAACAAAGATGAAAACGCTAACTTAAACGAAAAGAGCAGCCGTTATTTGAAGATCATCTCTTCATCATCCAAAGAGATGGGATTACTTATTGACGACCTACTTCATTTTTCAAAAGTTGGTCGTGCCGAATTGAGTCTTTCCGATGTACATCTTCATGATTTGATACTTAAAGTAAAGGAGGAAGTGGATTCGAATAGAGTCAAAAAAATAAAATGGGGAATTCAAGAACTTCCCATTGTGAAAGCTGATCCCAATCTCATGAAAATAGTTCTTACCAATCTTCTTGGAAATGCGGTTAAGTATTCATCCAAAGCAGATGCGCCGACAATTGAAGTCGGCTCAAATACTACGTCGAACAATGAAACGATAATTTATGTGAAGGATAACGGTGTAGGATTCGATATGAAATATGCCAACAAGTTATTTGGTGTATTTCAGCGTCTGCACGGCAGCGATGAATATGAGGGAACCGGAATTGGATTGGCAACTGTCCGGAGAATTATTCATAAACATGGTGGGAGAACCTGGGCAGAAGGAGAGGTTGGCAAAGGGGCAACGTTTTATTTCTCGCTTCCCGAAAAAGCAATGAATTCAAATTAGTTAATCAAAACAAAGGCTGTTATGTATAAAGTGAAAAGTATTTTGTACGCGGAAGACAATCCCAAAGACAGAGAATTAACACTGGCTGCGCTGGAAGAATATAAGCTGGCAAATAAGGTGATTTGCGTCAGCGACGGCGAAGAAGCTTTGGATTATCTTTATAAGAGAGGAAAATTTGCCGAAAGCGAAGACGGCGTTCTATCAGTGATTCTTCTGGATTTAAAAATGCCGAAGGTTGATGGGATCGAAGTTCTTCGAACTATTAAAACAGATGAAAAACTAAAACTGATTCCGGTTGTGATGCTCACTTCATCACGTGAAGAAAGAGATCTTGTGGAAAGTTACAAACTTGGAGTAAATGCTTACGTTGTTAAACCGGTTGACTTCCAAGAATTTATCGAAGCAGTTAAAAATCTGGGTTTGTTTTGGGCACTGATAAATGAAACTATTGAGACATAATCCGTTTGGCGCAACATCTTCTATTCTAGAAAAAAATTGTTTCTGCTTTATGTAATTGATTTATAAACTACATGCTAAATGAAAGCATGGTATATATGAACAGCGTAATTAAAATTCTTCACTTGGAAGACAATGAATTTGATGCCGAATTGTTACGATCACAGTTGGAAATTGAAGGTATCCAATGTGAGATAACTCGTGTCTTTTACAAAGCTGACTTCATTAAAGTAATTGAAGAAAGACAATTCGATTTAATTCTCTCCGACAATACATTACCAGATTTTGATGGTATCGATGCATTA
>JAMCSN010000266.1 GCA_023381535.1 Bacteroidota bacterium | reverse complement strand
TACTTGCTGCATTTGGTTGGAATCGGCAGATATAACTAACGATTCATCGCCAAGTACAACATTGTAATTTATTTTTTTCTCCGGCTGCAATGGAGTGATAAGCGATAAAGTTTTATTGATAAGCGAGTTTACATCTACAGTTTCAAAAACCGGAGGTTTGGGTCTTGCGTAGCTTAATAAATCATTCACTGCATTATTCACCCTTTGCAGCAAAGACATCATCTCACCAATAATTTCTTTCTTTGCATCACCGCTTTGAGTTTCAGAGTCAAAAATCTGCAGCGCTCCAATTACGCCTGAAATAGGATTCTTAATTTCATGAGCAAGGCTGGCTGCCATCTCTCCCACTGTAAACATCCTATCCGCCTGCTCAAGCTGATTCTGGTGCATCTCACTCAGCTTTGCCTTACTTTCATTTAAACGGTTTATCAACTTATTAAAAGCTTTTTCAAGGTCCGAAATTTCATCATTTCTTTTAGATTCACTTAGCATGGAGAATTGTGTATCATCATAAGTCTTAGAATGGTTAACTGCATCTCCAATTTTGTTCATATGCCGTTCTAATCTATTGACAGGTTTAATAACAATATAATAAAGCGCTAACATTATCGTAATCCCTATGCCAATTACGATTAGAAGTGTAAAAATAATATTTAAGGAACGATGTTCCTCTGCAACTTTCAGAAGATCATCCATCGAAGCTTTAACAACGTAATAGCCCAAAATTCTCTCTGAACTTCCGTGGCAGGAGTAACATTTAGGTTTGTTAAATACCGGGTTAACTACATATTGATAATGATTTTTATTTTCTACAGCAGGGAAGAAACTTTCCTTTGAGATTGCACTTACGTCCGGTATATTATCCAGCTTAAATTTTTTACCGATGTCCTTATTAGTCGAACGAACAGCTATTACACCATCCTTATCTAATATCATAACATCACTTATTTGCGGGGAAACTATTGCCGATTTTAACACTCTTTTTAATATATGCGGCTTGCTCTCAGCCATCAAATGCTCTAAGATACCTTTCCCAAATTCCGCAATTCCATCGGCTTTTGCTTGAGCTTGTTTCTCAAGCATTCTATAGCCAGTTAACTGAGCAAATAAAGCGAAGCATACACTAAAAAATAATAAGGCTCCCAAAACTATAATGACAACTTTCCTGCCTAATCCAAATTTGTACTTTAACATTGTTCTTCTCAAATTTATCCGGTATCAATGAAAAAATAGCAATTCTCAATATAGATAAGCAATTACTTTTCATAGTGGTAGATGGAATAATACCAGCACCACTCTTAAAATATTTCTCTAGTTCTCTTGCTTTCGATTCGGTCTTTACGGCTATGTAAGCTTCTATTTCAAAAGGTAAGTAATGTTTTGTAGAAACAGACAACCCATTATTGTGTTCTTCCAATCGTCGTGCTAAATTGTTGGTAGAACCAACATACAGAAAGTTATGACTAAGACTATTTAGAAAATATACGTACCACATTTGGCCCGTCAAACGAAGCTTTAGCGTAGTTTGGCGGAGAGTCAGGGATTCGAACCCCGGAAGGACTTACATCCTTAACGGTTTTCAAGACCGCCGCATTCCTTCGGTTTCATGCTAAATTACCAACACTTTACCCCATTAATGATTTTTTTTCTGAGTGATTTTTCATTTTAAAGACGTTTGATTCGAGAGAGGGTTATATGAATCTGTCAAAACATTCAAACGGATTTTACTACATTTATTTCATCCAAGATAATGGTAAAAGAAATTCAATCTCCACCAGAACAAAAATTAAAGCTGAGGCGCTTAAGTTCCTATCCGATTTCAAAAAGGAATTTGAAAAAAGAAAGTTGCAGAAACTCATATCGGTTTCTCTAAACGAATATTGCGAAAGATTCCTTAGCTATTCTCAAACTATCCACACATCAAAAACACAAAAAGCATATAAATCCACCCTTGATCATTTCAAAGCCTTTTTGGGTAACATTACCTTGAATGAAATTACTCACTCGAAGATGAATGATTATTTCGAGCAAAGAATAAAAAACGGTTCAATCTACCAGGCCAGAAAGGATTTAATCTGTATCAATAGTCTTTTCAATAAGGCAATCGCTGAAGGTCACATTTTACAGAATCCATGCAAAGATATTAAACGCTTCCGGTTGCCACAAAAACAGCCGTTATTCTTTACTGAATTAGAGTTTGATCTACTCATAAGCAAAGTGAAAAAGAAGGATCTGAAAGATTTATTTGTCTTTGCAATTCAAAGCGGTTTGCGACTAGGTGAGTTAGTCTCTCTTCAATGGAATCAGATTGATTTCCAAAGTCGATTGCTTACACTCACTAATCAAAATCACTTAACGAAATCAAAGAAAATTAGAACGCTGCCTCTATCCATTAAGGCATTGCAGATTTTAACAGAAAGGGAAAGAAACAAGAACGGGGACATAGTTTTCACATATAACCGTAAACCAATAAACCCGAACTATCTCTCCGGTATTTTCAAAAGCTATGTCCGAGAGGCAAAGGTAAACCCCAACTTGAGTTTCCACAGTTTAAGACATTCTTTTGCTAGCTGGTTAGTGCAGCGTGGAATTTCAATTTTCCAAATAAGTAAACTACTCGGACATTGCAATGTATCTGTAACAGAGATTTATTCACATCTACGTGCTGAAGATCTACGTTCAGCAATTGACAAATTAAACAACTAACAAAAGGAGCAGTAACATGAAAAATCAAATCGATACCAGCTTATCAATTCAGGATAAGGATTTGTCCTACTTACGGAATATGATTGCTGACAATGCATTTCAGAAAATGACAGATCAATACAGATTATTGAAATCATTAATTAGCCCCTTCTTTCTCTTGTTCATGGACTTTGATAATAATCAAGACGAAATGAAAAGAATAACCGATGATTGCTACAATTACAGCCAAATGATGTTAAAAGTATTGGATGACTTTGATGATAGATTCTATCCAATCATTGAACTAACAGAAGTTCGATTATCAGAACCAAAGAGGGAGATCAAACAAAATGTTTAAGAATAAGATTGCTCTAATTGTTTTCATGGTGCTGATCAGCGCAATTGTTCTACTAATTTTTTTAGAAATCAAGAGCAAGCCTCCCTTAGCCGAGAAGAAAGTTGGTGAGATTGTTAATTCTAAAGATTTCTTGCTGAAGGTGCTGGAGGTCCACAGCGCGCTAGACGGGATTACGCGGATTAGTCTAGTCATCAGAAACTTGGCTGACAAGCCCATAAGGTTTCTGGTTACTGATCGCTCCGACAAATCAAATGACTTAGGTTATAAAAAATATTATTTTGTGGTAGAGCGGAATAGAAAAATATACTCCACTTGTTGTAGCCATCATTTGGTTGAGCCGGGTGATGAGAGTGGTAAATCTGATTATTCGTTCGACATTTACTTTAGCAGTTATATCATCACCAGCTATAATTATTTCTTACTAGTTGCCGAAGATCCATTGGGGGAAGAGGTCGTTTCAAAAATAAAACTAACAACAAACCAAGAGGAGTAACATTATGGAAGATCAAATGACACCACGCCTAAAGCGATCGGTTCTTCTAAGCTTAATCAACTCTGCTCGGGGAAAATTCCCGAACGTCAAAGAAAAAATTCAGCAATGGCAAATCGAACAAGAACTTGGTAGATTGTTTGAGAAAACAAAAACCGGTTCGCGCAGAGAGAAAGAGATTTTAAGATTTGCGGAAGCAAACAAACTGATGATTGTTATTCCGGAGTAACTATGAAGCTACAAAAACAAAAATATTACTTCGTCAACAAACTAACCATTCAGCAATTGATTAAGCTTGACGACATGCGAGCAAGGATTTTTGTTTGCAGCGATGAAGCCGGTAAACCGTTTGGTTTTTTAGTTAAGTTTACACCGCGAGCAATTTCATTTCTGAAATCACACCACTTAACAGCCACTCTTTGAACGACAGTTCCTCTTTCGCCATTGCGCGAAAGGGCATCCCAGCATAACACACAAAACCTTATCGCTGTCAAAAAACTTATAACACACTCAACCTTTTATCTGTCATCCTCCAGCGTTATAAAAAAAGTTAACTAACATTTGGACCAAGAAAGCTATCTTCTCCTAAAACAACCACTTAAAAAAACATGTTGCGAAGTGTAGTGTGTGCCGGAATCGGCGACACGGAACGTAGCAAAGGTGAGGCGACTATGTTAGGTGCCGAGTTTGCATAATGCAACATTATGCTGAGATGACAGAACTACTAAGACGCTCTTGTAGGGACTGCCCAAAGACTTTAGCATAATGTTCGTTATGTAATACTGGCTGTCACATACTACGATGAACCGAGACCTTCACACACAAAGCCATCTTTATTTTTGACGTTTATAGAGACTAATATTGAAATATTAAATTGAAATATCTTCATCCGGGTATAACGAGAAAGGTAATCCAATCGCATAAGCTTAATGAACTAAAATAATTATTCTTCTTACCACGTGTAATTAGGCGAATTACCGCAGCAACCTAAATTTGTAGAAATCACACCATCGGGGATCAATTGGGTGGCTACATTTGGACTGGACATTAAGGAGGAAATACAATGGCGACAAAAAATCATACTTCTGAAAAATCTTTTAGTAAAAGTCTTCATGTCAAATGCAAAGCTAAGGAACTAGAATTCTTTAAGCAAGAGGCGGCAAAAAGAAGTATGAGTGTTGCTGCTTTTATGCGTTCCTCTGCCTACCGAGTTATAAATCTTGAATCAAAAGGTTTACAATAAAAAACCCGCGAGTAACCGATGAAGAATAATAAAACCTTGCAAAATTTAGAGCAACAACTTCAAGAGAACTTCGAAGCTCATCACAAGATAAATGCAGAGTTATTGACAGTAGCCGATGAAAAAATGAAAGCTAGATACTTGTCGACTGTAAACAAGCTTTTAATTCGGCGGCTGATCCTACAGAAGAAAATTGATTCTCTTAGAAATCAAAATTTCAATTCTGCTGGTACGTATGTTCCAAAGAATGTGATGAGTAATTACCGCCAGCGAAAAGTGAAAGGAATTTGGGGAGCGCATATATGACAACTCTTAAACAATATTCGCAGATCCGGGCCGAGTTCATAGCGCCAAAGCTTGAACGTATCTATGTGAAGCAAAATAATTTTATTGCCGGTGAAATCGATCATTCAAAAAAAATATTCTACAGCGTGCCCCGTTCAGCTAAGAATGTCTTCCATCTTTTTCACAATGATCCCGGAGGTTTGGGAATCAATGAGGAAATTCTTTTGCGCAATGACTTTGACATAATCAAAATAAAGTATTGTGACCGGATATTAACAACAACGCGTTTGAAATGGTTGAATCTTG
Organism: Bacteroidota bacterium; assembly: GCA_023381535.1. The sequence continues at coordinate 5,129 of JAMCSN010000266.1, read as the reverse complement.
GAGTCACTTCTCCCTTCTGTAATGAGCGGATCGACAAGCAAATCATATTAAAGCTTTCGTTAATCAGTATGAATGACACTCAGCAATTCGAACCACATGAGAAACAAACTGAATTATTTGCGGAGGCAGTATAATGAGCGATGACAGAATTATCTATAGAGGCGAATGGCAGTTTTCTATTTTAAAGAAATTTGTTTGTAATTCTAACCTTTCAAGAAATGCAAGGTTTTTATTCATAGTCTTAAAATCCTATGCCAACGACACCAAGAAGGAATGTTTTCCTTCACGTGAATTACTTTGCCAGATAATGAACTGCACTCAAAAATCTCTATCAAAATACATGGCCGAGCTGCAAAAGAAGGGTTTCTTACAGATTACTCGCGAGAGGAATGAAGACGGGGAATTCCTTCATAATGTTTATGAAATCATTGAAAACGCTCAAAATTTACCATGCGAAAATATTTCCTCTGGAAAAATAGAAGATTTAACCAATGTGCCATTTACCTACATGGTAAACAGCCCCACTAATAAAAACCCATATATAAATATATACTCGTTTTGGAATGAACAGAAAATCATAGTTCACAAAAATCTTACAGATAAAACGAAACGAAAGATCTTCACTGCTTTGAAGACCTATACAGAAGAAGAAATTTTGCAATCTATAACTAACTATTCAACAATCGTAAACGGTAAAGGATATTACTTTAATTATCGCTGGACTTTGGAAGATTTTCTAAGTCGAGGCCTAGAAAAGTTCTTGGGCGATGTTGAGATTATAAAAGAGAATTACAGAGATAAGCGAGTTGCCGGCATAATAACCGCACAGACTAAAGAAACCGTTAATAGTGAAGAGGTAACCTACGTATGAAAACTGAAACCTTACCCAATTCAACTGATATAGAGCGCAAGATAATAGGGTCGATCTTGATTGACCCAGAATGTTTTCTTGAAGTTAATTCTATACTAACGCCCAAACATTTTTATGATGAAATCAACCAGACAATCTTTGAAAACCTAGTTGAAATGGATGTTGAGGGAATCCCAATAGATAACATTTCGCTTTACGAATTTCTTAAAAAGAAAGGATTGTCGGATAAAATAGGCGCAGCGATGATATCACGGTTTGCCAGCGAAATATCATCGAGCGAAAATGTTAAATATTATAGCCGCGTAGTTCTTGAAAAGTTTTTGTTGAGACAGATAATTATCAATTGCCGTAAGATCGAACAACGCGCGAAGAATGAAAAAGAGCAAGATGTATTTCAGTTCCTTTCTGAAGCAGAAGGCGCATTCAACAAGATAAATTCAGATATCGATTTTGTAGATGAGAAAAAAGAATTGCCGTTGGGTAAACTGGTTTTTAGCACCATAGCCGAAATACGAAGAGAGCGGGATAGCGGTAAACGAAACCGCGGAATGGCATTCACAAATTTTCCTACACTTAATAAACATGTTGGTGGGTTGATGCCTGGTGATCTTGTTGGTATCTATGGGCGGGAGAAATCCACCAAATCAACACTCGCATTTTCTCTAACGCTAGATCTTGGAAGGCAAGGAATTCCCGGAGCTTACCTTACGTATGAAATGCAGCAATCAGCACTTATCAAAAAAAGTTTGAGTTTGGAAAGCGGAGTTGATTATAACAAATTAAGGAATCCCAACGGCTATTCAGCAAATACACGAATTTCAGATGAAGAAATAAAAATGCTAGAAGCTGCTACAAACGAGCTGAAAAATACTACCCTAATTATACTGGATGATTCATTGAATGAATATCAAATTGCTGCAAAACTTAAACAGCTCATAAAGCGGGATCATATCAAGGTTGCGGTAATTGATTATCTCATGCTCGTAAACTCCGCCGAGCGATTCAATAAATCATACGAGGAGCTTAACCATCTTTCCAAATTCTTTAAACGGTTAGCGATGCAATTAAAGATTGCCATTATTGTAATCTCACAATCAAATTATGAAGGTGAAAGAACAGCACAAGGCTTGGGCCTGCAAAGAGATTCCGACTATTTCTTTTATATCGAACGGAAAGATCCCAAAAGTTCGATAAAACTATTCGATACAACAAACAACACAGAATACACTTATACTTTTACCCGGGATCAATATCTGGTTACCTTACGAGGTTCACGCCATTCCGTTTCTAACCGTAGTTTTGTTGTTCAATACGTTGGTAACCGATACAATGAGGCAGATACTCGGGAATCAAGAACGGAAGATGATAATAATCAGCAAAAATCAATTAAGAGTTATTATGAAACCGAAGCTGAAGATAATCCCATATGAACGGAGATCGCGCCACAGAGCGCCGTTTCCGTTTGAATAGAGGGTAGTTTATGATATCGGTTGAAGAAGAAGCTAAACAAGTAGTGCAACGTGAATTAGGAAACGCATCTGAAGCAGTTTTGAATAAAAAACTTGCACCTACAGCCCAAAACGTATTGGATGAGTTCACTTGTTGTATTGAGAAGATGCTTGCGACACATTTCCAAAATATGCGGGACATCTGCAATTCGACACAATCCCGGGAAGAGGAGTTGCTGATATGGCTGAAACGTGTTAGCGAAATGATTACGGCACTTACAGAATACAAGAAAGATTTAGATTCGAAGAGCCTTGAATTCTTAGAAAAAGCTCAAGAAATGTTTTTAGAAAAAGTTCAACGAATAATTATACCGAGTTATAATTAACTACAAAAAACAAAAAAGGAAAAACACGAAATGTATCTTACAGCACAAACCAAAATTGCCAGTCTGAAAGCGATCCAAAGCGATCTACTGGACTCTTACAAAACCGCGAAATCAGTTCAAATCGGCACTATTGCAGAGGAACACCTAAAGATTGAAAAATCGATGGACGCAATTACGGATTTGAACCGCGCGGTTGAAAAATTAATCCGCTATTACGAAACCTTTAAAAGCTGAGACCAACATGCAAAAACCAAAAGAAGAAATGCTTCCTTTGCTTAAATCTCTGGAAGAGGATTTAAGCCGCCTAACGGAAAAACAAAAAATGGTTGAGAAGCTTACGCCATCTGGGAAAATGGTTGAAACCGAAATGGCTCAACTCTTTTCAAAACTGAAAGACAGATTTTTAGACTTGTCGGAAGATCTTGCGGCACTCAAGCAACTAATCGAACAGTGGCACTTTGGGTATCGCAAAATGGTAGACATCGCAAGGGAGACGGCCAATGAATAATCCAGAAATCATAAAAATGCAAACCGAGCGCGAAGAGTTGACCACAGATGTTAGCCATCTAATGCGTTGCGCAGACTTCTTTCCCGAGATCACGGCAAGGATTGACTACATTTACGAATTAATTGAAGGCACCGCGAGGTTGAAAACTGAGGCACCAATAAAGGAATTAATTTCAACGCTGCAAGAAGCCGAGCGAAGCTTTAAAAAAGCTTTTGAGATGCTTGCCGTTCAGATACGAACGAAGCAAAACAGAGTTAATGATTTGAGTAGTATCCCGAGTTATTAATAATCTAAGCCGGTGAAAGTCCGGCTAAACTTTTGACAATTATTAACGGAGAAAATTGAAATGGCAAAAGAAACAAAACTTCCAAAGATAGATCCGGTAACATCGGTTTTATTCGATCTCGAATTTAGACTTATAACAGTTCAGGATAATCTTAAAACGGCAGAACGGCTGTTAAATCAAGCGCGAGAATTGAGGAAGACACGTCCGCTAAATCAAGATGACTTTTCAGAACTTGATTCACTACTGATTACGGCAAAAGAGTTCTTTGATGTTGTGCCGGATGATTTAATGAGTGAACTTTATCAAGCAATACGTAATGAAAAAGACGCACAAAACGATTCAAATTAGCGTGAAATGATATGGCTAAGAAACTGCAACTCGTTGTAAATAATGGTCAAAGCAGAGACATACCCCCCCTCTCAGTAAAAGCTATTCGCGTAAGAGATACGAAGAGCGCGAAGCGTTTATTGAGCCGGTTGATTGTTCAGATACAGCGTAGTGAGGTTATGTCTGATACGGCGAAAGATTTAACATACTTGCTTAATTCTTTTATTGCATTGATGAAATTTGCTGCAGAGGAAGATGAGATCAAGCAAATTATAAATAATCACATACATGTATACCTCCGGCAATTACAATTCTTTTCAGATAAAATGTTTGCTGAAATAGAATCTGTTGTTCCGGCCGAAAAGTTAGATGAGTATAAGAACCGGTTTGTTACAGCAGCAAAGAAATTTAACGAGGATGCGAAGAATATCCGGAAACAAATTCTGAAGGAAATTCGTAATAAAACTTCCCTAAAGCCGAAGTCTAAGAACGAAAATACAGATCCGGACCAGGCGGCAGCGATTATTTTAAATTATATGAGATCATTGCCGGACAACGTTTTCCAAAAAGTAATTACAGAAGTTCAAAGAGAATACTTTCTTTAAGAGAGAATGACATGAATGAAGAAAATAGTCTTAGTTTTGAAATACGCGCTCGTGTGTTGCCGATGCTGGAAGGAGCTGATCAGCTTGTTCAACAATTGCAAGCTTTGCCGGCGCAAATAAGTTCACGAATGAATCAAACAGTTCAGAGCCCCGCCTTTCAGGAGGGGCTGACGCCACAACAAATACAAAAAGTTGAAAATTTTACCTCTGGTAAAGATGTTTTTGAGTTTCAAAAAATCCAAGAGTATCAACGACAGTTTGCGGAAGATTTGGATATCGATATTAGCTCTGGAAAAATTACCAAATCCACACAAGGGAAATGGCAGAAGAAATTCCGAAAGCAAGGTGGTATGATCGAAGGTTTTGCTGAGGACTTAACAGAGCAATTAAACGAACCATATTTTGATTTCTTAGGACCAGACAAAAAGAAAATGCTTTTGGGTGCGATGAATGAGGGGGCAGCCGAAGCGGTCGAGAATGTTGAAAAACTTGGACGGGAGTTCGAGCGAGTCGCGGAGAGCATAAACAAATCGCATGGAGAAGTAAAATCCTTTTTTGAAACGGTGAGGTCCGTTGGATTGCTTACAATGGCGGGAGTCGCTGTTGACGCTGGTATGAACTATTGGTTACAAGGCAAACGTATTGAAGCAGCGGAAAGAACTTCGTTTTCTTTCGGGTCTCCAATGGAAATGTATTCC
>JAMCSN010000298.1 GCA_023381535.1 Bacteroidota bacterium | reverse complement strand
AAACTTAGTTGAACTTTGTTAATTGCCAACCACACTCATGTGAAATTATGGATTGAGTTAAAGGGAATCAATTAAATTTTATTTTAGATTTACAATGCTTTGTGATAAATTTGCCGTCGCAATGATTGAAAACTATAAACACATAATCTGGGACTGGAACGGCACAATCTTTAATGATGTCGAACTCTGTGTTGATCTGATAAACGAATTACTGGAGCCGCGCGGACTTAAGACCGTAACACTTGCCGAATACAAAAATGTTTTTACAATTCCAGTACGCGACTATTATGCCGAACTTGGTTTCGATTTCTCGAAAGAATCTTTTGAAGTTGTCGGTAAACAATGGATGGATGAATACGAACGGTGCAAGTTTGAATGCGCCTTACACGACGGCGTTGATAATGTGATTAAGAAAATAAATAATCTGGGTATCGGGCAGTCGATTCTATCCGCCTATACGCAGCACACTCTCGAAGAAATGGTAGAACAGTTCGGTCTTACAAAATATTTTTCTCATCTCGTCGGTTTGGATAACATTTACGCTGCGGGCAAACTTCACCTTGGTAAAGATTTGATGAAACGTCTGGGAAATGGAAGGGGAGAAACACTTCTAATCGGCGACACGCTGCATGATTACGAAGTTGCTACTGAGATTGGTGCAGATTGTGTGCTTGTTGCGAACGGACATCAGAGCAAAGAAAAGCTGGAAAAAACTGGTGCTGTCGTCGTTGAAAAACTTTTCAGCTTGATTTAAAATCTCCTCCTTAGGAGGAGATTTAGAGGAGGCCTTTTATTTCAAACAAACTCATCGGATCGATTCTTTTTTTGTACCATTGAACGCCGAGATGCAAATGCGGTCCCGTTGCGCGACCGGTAGCGCCGACTAATCCGATGACTTCACCCTTCTTAACTTTTTGTCCGGTCTTAACAAGCAGTTTACTCATGTGAAGATAAACGCTGCTTAATCCTTGCCCGTGATCTAACAGAACGAAATTGCCGTTATAGAAAAAATCATCTCCCGCAATGCGGACAATACCACCTGAGATTGCGCGTATCAAATCTCCCTCTTCGGCGGAAAAATCCAAACCGTTGTGAATGTTTGCTTTTCTTCCGTTGAGAATTCTTTGGCTGCCGAAGACGCTGGTAATTTTAACGCTGTCGAGCGGGTAAGCAAATCCCGACGAATACATTGCAGTTCTTAGTTTACCGGTTTTGGCGCGCGCGGCTTTCATTTTTGCTGCTTCTTTTCTAATCCGGTTTAATTCGCGTTTCGGGGCAACTACGTACTTTCTTGCAAGTTTCAAACTCTGCGTTTCGTATTCACGTTTCTCAAGATCATATACAAAAGTTTTGGTTTTCTTGTTTTTGAAAGTAACCTTTAATTTTTGTTTTCCTTTTGCGTCGCGGTCGAAACCGAAAATGAACATGCCGGATTTATCGAACAGTAACTTTTGCTTATTAAGCATAACGGAAGAAATATTTTTTCCGACACCGATTATAATGCTGCCTTCCTTTGCTTCGCCGTAAAAATTAATTTCCTGCGCGTGAGCAAGAGTAAAGCTAATTAGAAAAACAAAAATCAAAAAGTTTTTCATTACAAATTCTTTCTTCAGATATTAACGGCAAAGATAAGAAAGGAAATTTTTTAGGCAAGTCCTTTCTACAGGACTTAGTTTACAATATCGACCAGTAAACGGTAAGCTGACCGGAGAAGTAACGGTAGCTCTGGTCATCCCGCGATGTGCTGCCGATACTTATTTTACCTGTTATCGATAAGCTCTTTGTCGGCTTGTAGGATAAATCAATGTGCCCTTCAAGAGCTATCAAAGTATTTCTGGGAATTATTCCGAGTTTACCGCCAATAGTAAGACGCAGCCGGTCCTTTTTCTCCAGTTCTTCATCAAGCCAGAAACTGTGCGATTCAAAATTTCTAGGCGAGTAATAGTAAGGCGATTTGAATTTATAATTATCGTAAGCGTATTCATATCCCATTCGCATATCTTTCGCAAAGTATCTTCCCAATCTTATTGCAAAATCGTTGCCTTCATTTCCGTCATCAACAGAAATATAATTGAAGTAACCGCTGAACCGCAGACCGTCTTTGTGCTGGTAGTATCCTTCTACTTTGTAGAATTGCGCATAGTAACGAACGTCTAAAAGATACGGAGAATAGAGAATCATCGAAGCGTCGGAGTTTTGATAATTGAGATTAACAGAAATTGTATCAACTTTTTCGTAACGAACAAAAACGTCTTTTTCGTCACGGGAAAACGCTCCGTCGGAATTGCTGGAGCCGAGTCCGATTCCCATCATCAAGTCCCGTACGGGATGCGCGAACAAATGCCATTTAAAAGTTGTAAATCGCCTTACACCGGAATAGTAACCTATTTGAGTTAGCACATCTTGGTTTAAAGCCGCCGAGTCAGCCCGCAGCCAAGTCTTGCCGAATGTTACTCCCAATGAAAGGTATGAAGTAATGCCGAGTTCTAATCGTGCACCGAGCGTCGAAATTCTGAAGCTAAGATTATCTGCATAGTATGAACCGAAAGGAGAAAAGCCGACGTAATTCGGAAACGTTTCCAAAACTGCAGCCAAGCCGGTAATGGGGAGCCATCCTTTTCTCAGTTTAACCATTCTTGTTTGGGTTGAATCCAGCTTCCATGTTTCCTGCAGATTGTCGTATATCGTTCTCGCGCTGTCGTTCTCGCCAAGTTTGGCGTAAGTGTCTGCGAGGTAAAGGTGTGCATCAAAATTTGTTGAATCCCGCTTTACTAAGTCTTTGAATTCTTTTAACGCCGAAAGAGAATCGCCCATCGAATAATATAATTTTGCTCTCTGCATCGCTGCATCATAACTGTACCCTTGAGCCAGCACTTGGTTGTAAGTATCAAGAGCTTTTTGATATTGCTTTGCACAGAAGAGAACATCGCCGTATTCTTTCTGAATCAAAACATTCGGTTCGGCTTTGGATAAATACTCTTCGTAGAACTGCAACGCGCCAACGCAATCTTCCGCAACAACTCTCTGTCTTCCAAGTTCAAGAATTGCATAAAGTTTTTCTTCTTCCGCACGCAGTTTTTGCCAATCAATGTTGGATTGTAGTTTTATTACGTCGTCGTTATTCGGTTCGATACCCTTTGCCTTATTGGCGTACTCTTGAGCTTTTTCAAAATCGCTTTTGAGCAAAATTAATGAACCCATTGCAACCAAAGCTTCAACGTTATCCGGTTTTGCGGCAAGAACATTATCGAGATATTGTTTCGCCAAATCGATATCGCGGTTTATCCATACTGAAACCTGAGCACGGAAAAGCTGGTAATCGAGATTGTTGGGATCGTCTTTCAGCAATTCATCCGTTATCTCAATCGCCTTATCGAACTCGCGGTTCCACGCGGCTATTTTTGCATATCGATATCTCAATCCGGGATCTTTTTCGTCCGGATACTTATCGAAATATTTATCCAATGCCGTCTGCGCGCTGTCGTAATACTGCATGTACTCATAATATTGCGCTATCGTTTTCAAGGCATCTTTATCGAACTCATCCTTCGATAATTTTACCTTGGCAGAATCTATGACTGCTTGATAGGTTTTGTCGCGTTCGTCTTTTACAAGCTGAAGTTTTTTCTGGTAGAGTGAATCATTGCTGTTTGTTCTGCCTATGATCTGTAATTGTTGATAAGCTTCTTCAAATCTTCTTGTAGCAATGAGGGAATCTACCAGCTCGTAACGCATCGCGATATTGTTCGGAGTCCTTTTCAGTAGTCTGTAATAACGGTCGATAGGATATTCTCTTTCGAATGAACGCGGGTTCTGCTGATTGACGTAAGCTTCGTGATTGACGATGTCCAGTCCGTCCTGCGCTTCCTTAAAGAACGGTTTGAATCCGAGCGCCGTCTCGAATGCTTTCTTTGCAATCGCCCATTTTGAAAGCCACATAGTAAAATAACCGTAACGGCTCCACAAGCGCCAGTCTTCTGGATAACGTTCAACATATTTTTTTAGAATGCGTTCGCCTTTTACAATGCTGCCCGTGTGAGATAAAATTTCCGTGTAGCGTATTATCTCATCCGGCGACGCGTTGTCGTCGCGTTTCAAATATTCGTCGTACCATTGTTCCGCCTTATCCCAGATTTCCATCCAGCGGTATGATTTCCCGATTTCCAAATAGTTGAAAGCATTATTCGGATTGATTGCGATCTCGCGTAAGTGTCCTTCAATTTTTTTTCTAAGCTGCGCGTACCAAATTTCCTGAACCCGTCTGAGGTTTGCTTCGTATTCGGAACGTTTGCCTGCGTCTTGTGTTTCAAGTGCAATTGCTCTGCGGTAATCTAGAACGGCATACTGATACTGCTGGCGTTTTTCGAAACACATTGCGCGGAGATTATATCCCTCGGATTCCTGAGGATAGGCGGTGATGTATTTATTCAACTGATCGATAGCATCGCCGTAACGTCCGTTCTGCATGTGGTTCAATGCAGCCGTCTTGAACGCTTGAACATCTACTCTCTGTTGGGATCTTGTAATCTGCGGTAACAGAACAAGTATTAATACGGCAAGAAATTTTAGACTAGATAAGCGCATACTCTCCAAGAAAAATTCCACAGATTGTTTTGCTGCCCTGTTACCGCCCTCTATGGATTTTGGGCATGTTTTTTCAACTTTAATTTATCAAAAATTGGGCAAAAAGTAATGAAAGAAAGAAGAATTGGATTTTGACCCGTTTTGTGAGAAATTAATACAAAGACAATCTCTTAAGTTCAACTTCTAATGTATCGAGGTAATGCAGTGAATCATATTGATTGTAGGGGTTCAATATATTGAACCCCTACACGGTGGGGAAATAATTACTTCATCAGAAGCATTTTCTTGGTAATTGAATTTGTGCCGGTTGTGAGATTATAGAAATAAACACCGCTTGGTAAATTTGTTGCATTGAATTCAACTTCATATTTACCCGCTTCATAAACTCCGTCTGCAAGAATTTGAATCTCTCTTCCCAGCACGTCAAACACTTTTAGTTTAACTTGACTCTTTTGCGGAAGTGAAAAACTAATCTTAGTAGTTGGATTAAATGGATTGGGATAGTTATCACCCAGCAAGAATTCTGTGGGTAATGCATTATCTGCAATTTTAACCTCATTGAAAGTTTTATTTAACCTTGCGGGTTCTTCTGATTCCATATCGTTAACATAATAAGTAGCATTACCGCTTGGTTTACTTTTAACTCTGAGGTAATAAATACCATCTTCAATATTGCTGCAGTCAACTTTGAAGCTTGTTTTATCATCTGTTAGTTTACTTTGTTCGTAGTTTGATGCGTTGAACTCTGCTTTTACTTTCTTGCCGTTTGTATTTACCAACTCTATAGAATTAGCTACTTCATTACTTTTTGATTCCTTGTAGTCGGTGTTATCAAAAGCATAATACAGATTGCTAAATGCCAATTCGCTTTTAGGGTTCAGCTGGAAATTCTCTGTTGTCATTACATCATTCATTATTTCTTCGTTTTCTATATTAAGCGAATCTACAAACGGCTTGAATTTTATATTCTTTCCGTCAACTTTAACATCACCTAAGTAATAGACAAAGTCTTTATTATTCTGATGAATGATTGCCATTCGACCGTAATTCATATTCCCGGTGCCGTTAATTTTTTGTAAAGTTAGAAAATTATAATTAATAAACTTTACCGGGTAAATACCGGAAGTTGGTTGTTGATAAGCAACCGCTTTCATATCAGAGAAACCGATTCCGTTGCTTACTTGGATTTGACCGTTTCCGCTGCCTACCGGTAATGTTAGGATTGAACTGTACGTTCCGTTATCAAGCTTAACAAACTTGTTTGCGTTATAAATATCGCACCAGGCAATTATGCTTCCTTCGCCTCCATCGCGTCTGGAGTTGTTGTTAGTATTTCGTACGGTGCCGCTGCCGAATGTGTTGAAGTTTGACCATGTGGTGCCGGTTTTTCTTTTTATAACGGCTGATGGAATGGGTGTATTAAAACCGTTCCAGCTAACAACCGGATTTTCAGCTTGTACAGAAATAGATGGAGATTGGTTATTTGTAAAAGGGGAACCAGAAGAAACTAGACTTGTCTCCCAGACATATTCGTAATCAGTACCGGCTGAAAGTTTAACGTATCTTATCTCAGAGCTCCCCTCTTGAAATGCAAGGAACATTTTTTGAGAATTATAAACTAAGCTAGGAGATACACTGTTGGCGGTTGAGTAACTAATTTGAAAATCCGTTCCAACAGTACCCGCTGTACAAGAAATACTTGTGCATTTTACATTTCTTGCACGTAGAGGAGATGTAGATGTTGGTTTGAAAACAACCAATCCCCCGTCGCTGCCGTAAGTTGCAATTACAGGTTGAGTGTCATAGCTGTATGATGACAACGAATAGACATCGGTAAACCAGCTTCTTACACCATTCTCAAATCTTGCCGCCCTAATCGTACCGGTGCCAAAGTCGCTCTGGTAAACAATGAATACAATATTTGAGTTTTGGCTAATTGAACAGCTCTTTGTGTTTGTCGAAAAATTATCCACCTTTTGTTCGGGTTGCCATGTTGTTCCTCCATCTGTGCTGTAAGTGTACCAAACTTGGTTCAAAGATTCATAAACCATGTGCAGTTTGCCGTCATCCGTTCTTACTACTTTTCTCTGGCTATTGGAATTAAAGCCGGTGTTGCTGTTTGATATCAGATTGCCTTTGTAATTTGCAGTTATTGTCGCTCCAGCCGAAGTAAATACTACAGGAGTTGTGAGAGCGGTAGTACTTTGAAGAATAGCGCCGCTTACGCTCCAATTTTGAAAATAGGAAGTATATCCATTAATTGTTTGAGTTGATTGGGTTTGTACAGAGTAATATGGCGGGACCCAAGATGGTGGACCGCTTTGATTTAAAAACACACCTTCATAAATATCGCCGCCATAAGATGTTGTTAAATCCGGTGTGAATGGCGAAGTCCTTGATTTGAATGGAGCGTTTGTTCCCTGGTTACGCGTACCGTAAGGTGTTTCATTGAAATCTATTAACCATGGATCCGCAAAAGAAATTGTTCCATTGCCCACAGAACTTGATTCTAGTAGGTTTTCAATAGTTATTCCCGATTGAATGCTTTTAAATTGTGATATTATCTGATTCATGCCAGGCTCTATTGTAAATGTTCTATGATTTATTACATTTGCGTCAACGTTCCATCTATTAAATTTTTCGCTTGGACTTTGAACGACATCCTGTAAACCCTTAAGAACCACACTGGAGCCAGTAGAAAAATTAAAGATAGCCGGCACTTGATAATTTACAAAACTACTTCCTTCCCACTTTGCAACTGTTGTACCTGTTAAACTTGCGCCACTTTCTCTTTTTTGATCTATTGTAACACTTTGATTGTAATTCACTTTTGAAGTATATAACTGAAAAGTACCACTTGTATTATCTGTCCACACTGGGAAAGCTTTTTGATTTGCAGAAGTCACACCAATATAATCTCCCATGAAATATCCCGAAGGTGAATTTGGAAGTGCTTGTGGCTGAAAAGGTGAATTACTTATATCATAATTACCAAATGTGTTTCCACCATCAATCGATCTTGCAATATATACTTCACTTAAATTATTATTTGAAGGATCAACTCTGCTGTCGTAGAAGACAACATTTATTTCACCTGAAGTACTTATGTCAATCCATGGGAACCATTGATCAGTATTTGTATTGTCGTTATTAACTTTGATAGGTGTTGACCAAGAAGTGCCGTTATCGGTTGACTTTACCAGCATGACATCAGCATCCCCGTTGACACTTTTACTAGCATAAACCACATAAATATAACCGGTAACTGGGTCAACGGACATTGAGGGATGGCTATTTACACGAATTCTATTACTTTTTAACTTATATCTATCAACGTCAAAAACACCAATCTGACTGACGCAATTTGTTGTTGAGAGGAAAAAGTTGCACCTCCATCGGTTGATTTGATTTTACAAATCCAATCCCAGTACAGTTTGGATTACCAATACTGTATGCAACGTATATTTCACCGTTTTTGCCAATTGCAGGCGCTGCACCTAGTACGACTTGACTAGCAGGTGTAATTGCGATTTCGTTTGAGAAACTTGCGCCACCATCTGTAGATTTTGAAAATACTATTGTATACTGATTTCTGTTCCAAACAACATAAATATTATTCCGAGTTGTATTATTTGTACTCTTATCTATTGCCATGAATGTTTTATCAGCATCGGATAACGCAGGTACTTCTACTCTGGTTTGCCAAGTTTGACCTTTATTGACTGATTTTTGAACATAAATTTTATTTGTTCCTGCTTCGACATTGTATATATAGCATAAGAATACATTTCCATTGGCATCATATGCTACAGAAGGGTCGACATCATATTCTGAATTTAGGACCTCATTCCCACTCCACGTGGTACCTCCATCTATTGAGTACAAGGTACCTACCTTTGTAATGTTATCACCGGTTAATGTCATTGTGCATGCAGTTACGTTGTTCGAATTAGTCGGGTCAATTGCAATTGAACATTCAGCCTTCTGATATGTTCCTTGCGTAATTTGAACTTTGGTGCCAATGCTTTGAGGAAAAATCTCAGATATAATAGATAAGGTGAAGACCGTTGCAGTGATTAGAAATTGAAAGTATTTCATAAATCCTCCCTGTGTAAAATTGATAACTCTGCTATTGTTTTTATCATTTTAATTTTTTCATAACTAACAATATTGCATTGTCGCTTCCTCCGGTAGCGACCATTATTCCTTTTTTGTAGTCCATTGAATAAAATATTCCTTGTGCTGCTTCTGGATAAGTTTTCCAATTAGTACCGTTATAATGCTCTACCAAACCAAAATCCCCTACTACAAACACATCATTTTTGGCATTCCCTCTAACTCTTCTTGTGTAGGTTAATGGTAAGCTTGTTTGTTCAATCCAATTACGGTGCTTCTTAATATAAACTCCTCCACCACATGAAAAGATACTATTGGAGTCATCAAACCAGATTGAATGAGTTCTCCTGCTGTTTACCCACTCAACTTGTTCTACTTTGGTTCCATTTATTTTTAGTATTTTGTGCTCACCACCTGATGCTACATTTGATGCGCTACACAATATTGTCTGTCGACCTTCATTGTCAGTTCCCCAAATATCTTGTATATCGACACTTGTTCCGCTTTCTATCTTCTGCCAATACGTTCCATTGTAGTGAGCTATGTTACCGCTATTGCCAACAGCATACAAATCATTACTACTTGTGCCAAAAAGCTTGTTTACAGACCATCCGGTTAGAACTGACGAGAAAGGTTGTTCGTATGTTTTCCCGTTCCAATGAAGGTTAGTTCCGAACCAAATATCATTTTCATTAAAGGCAAAAATCGTTCTTATTGGACTCCATAAATATGAACCATTATAATTGTAATAAATTCTTTTTAATCCCCATTTCTCACCATCCCAATGGATAGCATTATACGGGTCAATCCAGTTGCCTAAAGAATCATAAGTATATGAATCCTTAGTATAAATTTCTCCCACAGCCCAGATGTCGTTTTCGTTAATGATGGCAACATCGTATAAAACACTGCTGCTTTGTTCGCCAAAAGTAAACATCTGCCAGCTAAAGTTGTGGCTTGTTGTATCAAGAGTTGTTGCTACAACTTTATTGCTTTGTCCACCCAGTGGAGATAACAAAGCTTGGTACGTGTAACTTTTATTTGGTACAAGGGTGCTGTCGTAAAGTGTGGTGTCTCTTGTTGTAAGTGTAAAATTAAATATGCTGTTGCCGTCTCTGGTCAGTGTTACACCCTTTGGCAAAGAGACATTGTTTGCACTTAGTTTCAGCCACGCTTCAGTACAAGAAACTTCCGCTGAAAGAGTTAAGCTGTTATTCATCGGTCCATTGGGACTGTTGCAGCTTATCACTAAGGCAGCAATAGCTAATATTTGCAATATGAATGCTTGTTTTGTTTTCATTTTTTTCTTTTTTATTTGAAATTTTAGGTAATTAGAAGTAAAGTCTCCCTCCATTTATTCGGATTATTCAATAACACAGCAATAATCACACCACAACAAAAATATTGATTTCATCTATCCAATCAACTTTATTAACAATAAAACATTCTGTTAAAGGTAAAACTTACACCACAACATGATTTTTTTTCATCATCTTCATTTATTGAATTTCAAAAAGAAATTAGTAAACATTTTCTAATAAACCATTGGTAGAACTACTAAACTTTTTCAATGGCACCTTAGAGATTAGCACAAAAACAAAAGGAGAATATTTTTTACACTTACCGTCATTAGAAACGCTGTGGATTACTTCATCGTTACAACTCGCAAATATTTTCCGGTTTATCTTTATCTAATTCCCATCTCAAAGGATTCTGCTTTATGTACCTTCTAATATTGTACAATTCTTTTTCGTTACGAATAATGCGGTCGTAAAACCGCAGCTGCCAAGCGAAATGTTTTAGCCCGCTCTCGTGAGCTGCTTTCGCAACCGCAGATTTGAATGAACGTATTATAACAGCCAACGATCC
>JAMCSN010000235.1 GCA_023381535.1 Bacteroidota bacterium | reverse complement strand
AGACTATGTTTGATATCGCCAGGTCTTTCCGGTTCATAAACAATTTTGCTTTTGCTGTTAGTCTCTTCAACAACAAACTTAACAATATCATTTATGGTAACTGCCGATCCGCTTGCAACATTGAATACTCCGTTGACATTAGCAGAAGTAGCAGCAAGGACATTTGCCTTCACAACATCTTTAACAAAAATGAAATCCCTCGTCTGTTCCCCATCACCGTAAATCGTTATCGTTTCATTGCGAATAGCTTTGGCAACAAATATTGGAATAGCCGCCGAGTATTGACTATTTGGATCTTGACGCGGACCAAAAACGTTAAAGTAACGCAAAGACACCGCTTCGAGTCCGAAATTTTGATTGCACTGTTTCAAATAATTTTCGCCTTCCAATTTAGTAGTACCGTATGGTGATTTGGGATCCGGTTTCATGCCCACGGTTTTTGGCGACTGAGGATTGTCTCCGTAAATTGCTGCGGAGCTGCTAAATATCATTTTTCGAACGCCGTGCTCTTTGCATGCATCAAGCACATTCAATAATCCATTAATATTTATCTCGCTGCATTCAACGGGTTTCTTGATTGATTCCGGTACCGATACAAATGCTGCCAGATGAAAAACAAAATCGGTGTTTTTCAAAATTTCAAAAACTGAATTACGATCCGTGATACTCGTATTATGGAAGATTACTTTCTTAAACGGCTCAATGTTAGATAAGAACCCTGATCTGAGATTATCTATTACATGAACATCAGCGCCTTCATTGTGCCAGTATTCAACAATGTGACTGCCGATAAATCCGGCTCCACCTGTGACAACAATTTTCATATTTTTCATCCAGACTTAAGAGTTCGCAAAAATATATGTTAAGTGATTCTAATGATTCTAAAATATAATTTTTGTCCGTTAAAAGAGATTGTCTTGAAGAATCACTTGTAATTCATAATAGTATTAAAAATACAGTTAAACTTGGTTAATATGGCATCAAAACTCCTTTCCTTGGTTTCTTGGTGGATTTTTTAATGACGCGTAATTTAATTCTAAATTGATGTTACGCACATGGTAAAAAAAGTTTCTTGACAATCTACAAATGCGACTTTAATTTGATATTGGGATACAAGTAATTTTAAATTATATGCACAATTTGTAAAGCACCTTTGTACTAATAACGACAGTCGAACTTTATATAAATTTTCGTAGCAGAAGGTAATCAAGGGTTTAAAATAAGGGTGCAAAATTGTTATTGTTAAACAAACTCAGTTCGTTTGGTGTTTGTATTGTATTGATTTCTTCGATATCAGCTTTCCAACCTCAAGCTAATCTAACAACAGCAACATGTGAAAATTTTCATTTACTAAGTGACAACTTCGCCAGACATCATCAATTTAAATTCACCGAAACATCGAGCGACAAACTCAGTGTTCGAAATCCAGCAAATATGTCTGCTAATTACTTGTCGGCAATAGCGGCTAAACTAAGATTAAATACTCTGGCAATTTTAAACCAAAATAGTAAAAACAATCCCCTATCTATCCTTCCAATTGAAGTAGCAGATCTGAATTTTAGACACAAACGCGGATCGTTTAGGAAAACACTGGCTCCACGTCGGTATTATACCCAATCGAGTTTCGGATCTATTCCGTTAGCAGATCAAATTCATGCAACTTGTGACAAACACGTTTCAGATTATTTCAAAGAAAAATCCAAGCATACTGAATTGATATCGTTACAAATTTGAGATTTAAATGAGTACGATTTGTTTGGCTTCAAATTCAAAAGCGAAAATTATCTGAGACCGCAACACATGATAACACAAACTATAAAAATGATTCAGTGCTAACGAAAGTTTGATTCAAAATGATGTAGATCCTTTACGCAACCGTATAAGGATTGGCAGCTATAAAAATAAACAATGAAATCAAGTTTAATTTAACAAGGGACATCAGGAGGTTAATATGAAAAAACTACTACTGTTTCTATTTGCGTTTACTTCTATTATTCTCTCTCAGTCTGCACAAACGAGCAATCCCGATCAGTACATGTTTTTGAAGAAAAGTCTTAATTCAGATACTTCAAAAACATCGTTCAATCAGGCGCTCATCAATGCAGATCAGTATATTTTTATGAAGAGAGCTTTGCCATCAAATACTTTTACAAGAAAAGTTAATCCCGATCAGTACATTTTTTCCGGTAGTAAAATAAAATCAGAATCAGCCGGTAAATTTGATCAGTCAAAAGTGAATTCCGATCAGTACTTTTTTATGAGATCGGTGTCCGACGCTTTAATGAAATCGACGAAATCATCTCCGGTTGAATTAAACAAAACTGTTTTGACATCCGGAGGTCTTTCGGCTAAACCTGCCGCCACTAGCAAACAGATCAATCCGCCAACTGTTACTTCTACACAAGATGTTGCCGTACTTAAGTACGATAATGGAGTTTATTCACAACGAATAGGAAGTACCAGTGCTGCAACTTATGAGGCGAGTGCCCGTTTTACTCAAAGTATTGTCGCCCCTTACGTTGGGTGGAAACTTACAAAGCTTGATATTTTTATTGCCGACATGCCTTTGTCGTTAACGGTAAAAATATATGATGGCGGAACTTCTACAGCACCAGGTACTTTATTATACTCTCAGCCGGTTTCGCTCATCAACGCAAGCAGTTGGAATACAATCACTTTATCTACTCCAGTTACAATAGCAAGCAAAGATATTTGGGTTGGCTATGAAGTAAGTCTATCTGCAAGCACTTATCCAATGGGTGCGGATTCCGGCCCGGCAACTGCGGATGGAGATTGGATTAAACTCAGTTCAACAAGTAGTTGGGCTCATCTTGCAGGCTACGGTTTTTCTTACAATTGGCTTATTCATGCTACAGTTGAGTCTTCAACTGCAAGCGGCATTATGCTTACCTATAATCAAATTGACGCTTCTGCTCTACCTACAATAAAATCCTATGTCACGGTTACCGATAACAATGGTGTTTCGATAACAGGCCTTACAAGCAGCAATTTTGTTGTTCAAGAAAATAG
The DNA here is from genome assembly GCA_023381535.1 of Bacteroidota bacterium. The sequence goes on along the minus strand of JAMCSN010000235.1, from coordinate 7,566 downwards.
TACCACCCGCACACCAATTACGGTAACACCAGTTGGAAGTACCGGTACAGCAATTTCGGTAGCACTTGTAATTGATAGAAGCGGAAGTATGTCGGGTACACCATTAACCGACGCAAAAACTGCAGCTAATTCTTTTGTTGATAACATGCAGTCCAACGACAAAGGCGCCGTTATCAGTTTCGACAATACGATAACAGTTAATCAAGGTTTTACCAATGATAAAACGATACTGAAGACAGCTATAAACAATATTCAAGCAGGCAATACTACAGCAATCTACGATGCAATCTATCAAGCTGTAGATTTGACCAAAGTTCAAACTGGAAGAAAAGCAATTATCCTAATGACCGATGGCGGTGACAATGCAAGCTCTCACTCAATAACTGATGCAATTAATTACGCAATACAAAACAGTCTTCCGGTTTACACTATTGGCTTGGGGCTAACTGCAGGTTCCACTGCTGAACAAAATCTGCAACAGATTGCAACTCAAACAGGAGGTAAATATTATCTAGCTCCAAATTCATCTCAGCTTGCAAGTATTTACCAAAGCATTTCACAGCAGCTCAACAATCAATATCTCATAACTTACACGACTCCGATTCAATGCGGCTCTTCGGCTGTAAACGTTACAATAACCGCAACTTCCAAAGGTTTGAGTGACAATAAAACGAAACAATACACACCCCCGGCATGTGGTAGTAATCTTATTTTAACATATAACCAAATTGATGCATCGACGTGTCCGACCGTAAAATCGTATGTTACCGTAACCGATCTTAACGGAACTCCAATAACAGGACTTACGAACAGCAACTTTACCGTTACTGAAGACAATGCAACACAAAGTCCAATCTCAGTAACTTCGGCAGGCAGTAGTGGTTCGGCAATATCTGTTGCACTCGTTATTGATAGAAGCGGAAGTATGTCTGGCACACCGTTAACCAACGCAAAAACTGCAGCCAATTCTTTTGTTGACAATATGCAGTCCAACGACAAAGGCGCTGTTATCAGTTTCGACAATACGATAACAGTTAATCAGGGTTTTACTAGTGATAAAACTGTTCTGAAAACCGCAATCAATAATATCGTCAGTGGAAACACTACCGCGATCTATGATGCAATCTATCAAGCAGTAGATTTGACCAAGGTTCAAACCGGAAGAAAAGCAATTGTATTGATGACCGATGGTGGAGACAATGCTAGCACTCACTCCTTAGCTGATGCAATAAATTATGCAATTCAAGCAAGTCTTCCAGTTTACACTATCGGTCTGGGATTAACAGCAGGCTCTACCGAAGAGCAACGCTTGCAGCAAATTGCAACCCAAACCGGTGGTAAATATTATTTAGCTCCTAGCTCATCTGATTTGTTAAGTATTTACCAAAGCATTTCACAGCAATTGAACAATCAGTACGTTATTACTTTCAATTCAACATCCAAGTCTGTAGTCACTCGTACAGTTGGAATAACTGTTAACTATAACAATACTACCGATACAAAGACTAAGACATACACTTCGACGTGTACATCCAGCGGAAATTTAATTTTAACTTATAACCAAATTGATGCAGCCAGCTGTCCGAGCGTAAAATCATACGTCACTGTAACCGATCTTAACGGCGTTCCGATTACCGGACTGACGAGCAGTAATTTCGCAGTACTTGAAGACAATATTACACAGGGACCAATTACCGTTACTACTGCAGGCAGTACGGGTTCAGCAATTTCTGTAGCACTTGTAATTGATAGAAGCGGAAGTATGTCGGGTACACCATTAACCGATGCAAAAACTGCAGCTAATTCTTTTGTTGATAACATGCAGACCAACGACAAAGGCGCCGTTATCAGTTTCGACAATACGATAACCGTTAATCAAGGTTTTACTAGTGATAAAACAGTGCTGAAAACCGCAATCAATAATATTGTCAGCGGAAATACCACAGCAATTTATGATGCAATCTACCAAGCTGTAGATTTGACCAAGGTTCAAACCGGAAGAAAAGCAATTATCCTAATGACCGATGGCGGTGATAATGCAAGCTCTCACTCAATAACTGATGCAATTAATTACGCAATACAAAACAGTCTTCCGGTTTACACTATTGGCTTGGGGCTAACTGCAGGTTCCACTGCTGAACAAAATCTGCAACAGATAGCAACTCAAACAGGAGGTAAATATTACCTAGCTCCAAATTCATCTCAGCTTGCAAGTATTTACCAAAGTATTTCACAGCAGCTTAGCAATCAATACGTAGTAACTTACAGTTCGAGTTCGATATCAACAACAACTAGAACGGTAAGCATAAGTGTAACCTATGGTGGATCCTCCGATACCAAGACAAAGACTTACACCTCAACTTGTTCAACCCACGGTAATCTTATCTTAACATTTAATCAGATAGACGCAACAACTTGTCCTAGTGTTAAGTCGTACGTAACAGTTACAGATCTCAACGGAGTAACCATTTCAGGTCTAACAAGCAGCAATTTCACGGTTACAGAAGACTATATCAATCAGAGTATTTCTGTTACAACTGCAGGAAGCAGCGGAACAAATATTTCGGTTGGGTTAGTTATTGACAAGAGCGGAAGCATGTCCGGCACTTCACTCACAGATGCAAAAACTGCCGCCAATATTTTTGTTGATAATTTGCAATCCAATGATAAAGGTGCAATTGTAAGCTTCAACACTTCTGTAACTGTCGACCAAGGATTCACCAGCGATAAAACTTTATTGAAAAATGCTGTGAACGGTATAACGGCTGGAGGAAATACCGCCATCTACGATGCGATTTATCAAGCTGTAGATTTAACAAAAGTACAAACGGGAAGAAAAGCCATTATATTGATGACGGATGGAGGTGACAATTCGAGTTCACATTCTATGACGGACGCTATTAACTATGCAATTCAAAATAGTCTCCCGGTTTATACAATAGGACTTGGATTCACTGCGGGATCGACCTCTGAACAAAAATTACAGCAAATTGCTACTCAAACCGGCGGCAAATATTACTTAGCCCCTAACTCGTCACAACTCACAGCAATTTATCAAAGTATATCCCAACAGTTGAGCAATCAATATGTAATAACGTTCAACTCCACTTCGAAATCAACCTTAACAAGAACCGTTACGATAGCAGTTTCATACGGCGGGAACCTTGATACTAAATCCAAAACTTATGTTTCCTCGTGTCCAAACGATGTTGAAGATATGTCGAAGTTGCCAACAAAATACGAACTCGCTCAAAACTATCCTAATCCATTTAACCCATCTACTAAGATAAGATACTCAGTTCCGCAGACGTCTCATATTACACTTACACTATATGATGTTCTCGGTAATCAGATCAAAGTATTAGTGGATACGGAAAAGTCGTTAGGTAATTATGAGGTTGTGCTGGATGGAAGTAATCTAGCAAGCGGTGTTTATTTTATTCGAATGACAACGGAAAATTTCTCTTCAACAAAGAAAATAACCCTGATGAAGTAGCAATTCAAAAGAAGCCCCGATTGTTCGGGGCTTCTTTGTTTCAATCAAAGACTCATGCTGTTCTAGTCGCTTATCATAAATTCCGAAATTGAATCAACTACAAATTTAATTTGCTCGTTGGTAAGTTCAGGGTAAATTGGCAGAGCCAGAGAGTTTTCCGACGCATTATTCGACACTGGATAATCGGCATCATTACATTTCAAATAGTCGAAACATTCTTGCCGGTGAAACGGAACCGGGTAATAAATGTCGCAGCCAATTTCCTTTCTTCTTAGAAAATCCAAAAGACTATTTCTTTTTTCCACTCTGATAATAAACTGATTATAAATGTGATAGTTTTTGGGGGCATTGGTTGCTTGTGATTGGTTGCCTGTGATTGATGATTGGTTATTTACAAATTTATAAATTGGTTTTGGCAGCAAGACTTTATTTTTCGAATCGAAGTTTATTCTTCCCTCTTCTTCGGCGAGACCGGCTTCAACAAAATATTTTGTATAAGTTGCGGCGTTTTCTCTACGTTTTGCCGACCAAGAATCAAGGTGAGGGAGTTTAACACGAAGAACTGCGGCTTGAAGCGCGTCCAATCTAAAGTTTCCGCCGATTAATTTATGATAATACTTTGGTTCCATTCCGTGCACCCGCATGATGCGCATCTTTTCGCCCAATGTTTCGTTATTTGTCGTAACGATTCCTCCGTCTCCGAATCCGCCAAGATTTTTACTCGGAAAAAATGAAAAACAACCGATGTCCCCAATCGTACCGACAAATTTTCCATCTTTGTACTGAACACCGATAGCTTGTGCGCCGTCTTCGATTACTATCAAATTATGTCTCTTCGCAATCATCATAATTGAATCCATCTCAGCGCTTTGTCCGTAAAGATGAACCGGGATAATTGCTTTAGTTTTTTTCGTGATCTTCTTTTCCAAATCTGCCGGATTCAAATTTAAAGTTACCGGATCAACATCCGTGAAGACTGGTGTCGCATTCAAACGAGCCACTACACCGGCAGTAGCAAAAAATGAGTATGTCGGCACAATCACTTCATCGCCGGGCTGTATGTCGATTGCCATCAATGCTAACAGCAACGCGTCGGTACCGGACGAAACACCTACGGCTTTCTTGCATCCGAGGTATTGACAAATTTCTTCTTCAAGTTTAGCAACATCGGGACCCATAATAAAATATTGCGAATCGATAACACGTTGAACGGCTTCATCAATATCTTTTTTGATAGAGAGATATTGCGGTTTTAAATCGAGCAAAGGGACTTTCATAACGAGCTCACTATTTGAGTTAATAGAACGTGGTTAGTTATTACAAATATTTTTTGTGAAATTATTTATCGGCATAGTCAAAAGGTTGTATGGGTGTATGATCAGTATAATTGATTAACAATGCATTATTGACAGCAGAAAGATTGAATGGTTGCATGGTTAGAGGACAATTATGATTTGTAAGGCGTAATTAACTCTCTAACTTTGTAATCATTTTGCCAATCGTTCTGACCCAGCTTGGCAATCATGCTTCTGTTCAACTGAATTAATTTATTTTCTAAAGAATACAATTTATTATCGTACTCATCAAACCAACTTCGATTTAATACGCCGGCATTTAGCAGAGCAAAAATTTGAGTATAATTTTCACTGAGCGATGCCAATGAAATTGTTACGTATTGAATATTTTCTTTAATAGACCTTCTACTATAACCTTCAGCAATGTTCGAAGATACAGATAGAATTGAATCCTCAATCTGTGCTTTCACTTTGAAAGGAACCGATTTGAGTCCGTCCAGTTGGTGTTTCACAATTGCAAAAAGTTCGATGGCTTCTTGCCATACTTCTAATTTTCTATACCCCCGATTAATATTCTTATTCCTATTCAACAATTCATAATTCATTGTTCCATCCTAACAACTTCATTCACCATGCATCCAAGCAATCATGCATTATTTCTGTTTTGCGATCCACCATGCTCTACCCTTCAACCCTAACTCGTTTCAGCTACCATGTTGTTTTCCAGTTTATATTTTTTATTTGATTTACTGCAGTATGCAATTCCATCAGAATCAAAAATCAATTTCTGTCCGGCTTCGCTCAACCATCCGATTTGTTTTGCGGGATTACCAACTACAAGAGCATAATCGGGAACGTCTTTGGTAACAACCGCACCGGCGCCGATGAAAGCGAACTTGCCCACCGTGTGACCGCATACAATTGTGCAGTTGGCGCCAAGCGAAGCGCCTTCTTTCACCAAAGTTTTAATATAATATTGAGATCCAACTTGTGGATACTTGCTTCTCGGATCGATAATATTTGTGAACACCATTGAAGGTCCGCAAAAAACATAATCTTCCAACTCAACGCCTTCATAAACAGAAACGTTGTTTTGAATCTTCACAAAATTCCCGATGACAACATTAGTACCGACATTTACATTTTGACCCAGCACGCTGTTCTTTCCGATTCGCGCGCCTTTTTGAACATGGGAGAAATGCCAGATTTTTGTTCCGTCGCCTATTTCTGCATCATCATCAATGTACGAAGATTCGTGAACGAAGTAGCTCATAGTTTTGAACCCTCCAAATGTGGGTGGAATAAATCTCCCTTGGCTTTCGGTTTTTCGGAACGGATTCTGTAAACAGTTTCGATGGAAGGATAAGCATCATCAATACCAAGACCCTTTCCTTTCAACATTTCTTGATAGACTATTGTGTGCAGCTCCGTAAATCCATCCGTGAATTCAATTTCGTCTTCATCAACTTTGATGGAACGGTACGTTTGCTTCCCGGTTTTTCTTACATGAGCGGGCAAATCATTTTCATCAACGGAAAGATACCATACCACATTTGCGTTTTTTAGTTCGAGTAATCCACTCATTTTTTTCTGTTCAGATAGAAAAACATGACTCTCGCCGGCTTCACCAAAAAGCCATATCAGCAAATCGAAAAGATGTATCCCAATATTTGTTGCGATGCCGCCGGATTTTTCATCTTCACCTTTCCATGAATAGAAATACCATTTGCCGCGCGAAGTTATATAAGTCAATTCAACTATTGGTTTGGAATTGAACTTCATCAATCCCATTTTCTTTTTCAATTCAGTAATTGAAGGATGATACCTTAACTGCATTACAGTATAAACTTTTTTGCCGGTTTCTTTTTCAACGAGCTGCAGCGCCTCAAGATTGGATGGATTGAGCACCAGCGGTTTCTCACAAATTACATCGGCGCCGGTATGTAATCCCAATCTTATATGACTATCGTGCAAATAATTTGGAGAACAGACTGTTAAGAAATCTATTTTTGTTGAATCATCGAGCCGAAGTTTTTCGAGATGTCGTTCAAACCTTTCATGTTCAATGAAAAAATATGATGCCGGGAAATATGAATCAAGAATTCCGACCGAGTCGTGAGGATCAAGAGCCGCAACCAAGTTGTTCCCCGTTTCTTTAATTGCTTTGAGATGCCTTGGAGCTACGTATCCGGCAACACCGGTTATCGCAAATTTTTTCATCAATAGTAACACAAAAATTTGGTATGAAAATTAAATAAATGCATCTTGAATCACTACATGACTTCTGAAAAATAATGACAAGAAAGTTACCCACCCTAATAGAACGCGGACCCGCTCCGACTCGCTGACGCGAGTCAGGCGAGACGAGTGACACGGATTTAACGGATTTTCACTGATAAATCTGCGTTGATCCGTTTGATCAGTGTTCATCCGTGTTCCATTACTATTTTTAGAAGTTTCTATAATATTTATTTGATTTATCTTAAATTGCGCAGCAAATTATCGATGGAGTATTCGTGAACCTCTCGCAAGAAATCCAAAAACTGAAAAGCGGTTTTAAGTCTTCTTTCTGGGTTGCTAATTCAATGGAACTCTTCGAACGATTAGCTTACTACGGTCAACAAATCGTCTTCATGGTTTACATGAGAGACAAACTTGGTTTCACCGAATCCGAAGCCGGACAACTTTCCGGTATTTTCGGCGGAGTTCTTTATTTGCTTCCGATTTTAGGAGGAACACTTGCAGACAAATGGGGATTTAGAAAAGCGTTTCATG
>JAMCSN010000389.1 GCA_023381535.1 Bacteroidota bacterium | reverse complement strand
CGAAAACGGAAAAGTTAACCGAACCGTTTGTAAAACTTTCCGTTTCGAAAAGAAATATTGCCTCGTATCTCGGAACAATTACCGAGACCCTCTCGCGTTCGTTAAAGAAACTGCATGCCGATCAAATCATTCGCACCTCCGGTAAAACAGTTTTTGTTAAGAACTTCAAACGTCTGAAAGAATTAGCTGAATGAGTTTATTCTACAGATTTTTTCTGTACAACATTGAAACTGCCAAAACGATATATCATGACTTAAGTCAAAGGAAGTTACCCTTGACATTTTAATATTTACACTGTTGCAAAGGAACATTTATGTTTTCAACGGTAAGGTATTTTATCAAGACCAGTATAATCTTCCTCGTATTGGGAATATTGACGGGTCTTTACATGCTGATCGCACGGAATTATTTTAATATTTGGCCTCACCCGGATCTCGTATCTGCCCACACACACATTATTCTTGTTGGGTCTGTTATGATGATGATAATGGGCGTTGCGTTATGGTTTTTTCCGCGTGCAGAAAAAAATGACAAACTTTACAAACCGGCAGCAGTACTAGTTGCTTACTATATCATGACCGTATCGACTGTGATACGGTTCGCTTCTCAAATCGCCTCTTCGTTTTTAAATTCCAACGATCTTTCGAAATTCATTCTTACAATTTCGGCATGCGGTCAAGTTCTGGGAATAATAATTTTCTTCATCTCAATGTGGGGAAGAATCAGATCGGTTGGAAGTCACGTAAGAGAAGCGCAAGGAGAAAGGTTTTAATGCCATGGCATACTTTATCACTTCGGAATGTATTAACTGCAGTGCATGTGCATCCGAGTGTCCGCAGCATGCTATTTATTCTCATGAAGAAGATTTCTCCGGTTCAAATATTAAGCCGTTAGCCTTTGATCACTACTTTATTAATCCGTATGAATGTGATGAATGCAGAGATCGCAAAAAAATTCCGCCGTGTGTAGAAATTTGTCCAATGAATTGCATCATTAAATAAAAACGAATTCCATTTTTAAATAAATAAAAGGAGTATCTATGAAGAAATATTGGATAGCTTTTACGGTTGTCATTGTAGTTTCATTTTCCGTTCTCGGTTGGATAGGGGTTAAAATCTATCAGCAGGCGCCTCCGATTCCGGAGAAAGTAGTTACGTCCAACGGTCAAACGGTCTTTTCAAAAAACGATATCGAAGAGGGACAAAATATTTGGCAGGCTCTCGGAGGCATGGAAGTCGGTACGGTTTGGGGACACGGCAGTTATGTTGCACCCGATTGGACGGCGGATTGGCTGCACCGTGAAGCAATGTTTGTGCTTAACTATTGGTCGCAATCGCAATTCAAAACCGCTTATTCCGATCTTGGCAACGAGGAACAAGCTGCGCTAAAATCGCGTCTCAAAAAAATGTTTAGAAGAAACACTTACGACGAAGCCGGCAAAGTTATCACGATCGATCCGGTAAGAGAAAAGGCAATTGAGAATAATGTAAAATATTTCAGCGATGTTTTCTCTAACGGAAGAGACGCTTATGCAATAAGAAAAAATTCTCTCAGCGATCCTGAAAAACTCCGCAAACTTAGCGCATTCTTTTTTTGGACTTCATGGGCAGCATCAACAAATCGTCCGAATGATGAAATCACCTACACCAATAATTGGCCTCATGAAGAATTAGTCGCCAATAATCCTACCGGCGAAGCTGTAGTTTGGACAGGAGTAAGCATAATACTGCTGCTTGCCGGCATAGGCGGGATGATTTGGTACAACGGTTCTCAAGAAAAAGAAAAACCATATGGCGACGTACCTACAAACGATCCGTTACTCGGCTCGGTTTTAACTCCTTCGCAAAAGGCAGTCATAAAATATTTTTGGGTAGTCACCGGTCTATTTTTGCTTCAAATAGTTATGGGTGTAATTACAGCGCATTACGGAGTTGAGGGAAACGGTTTTTACGGTATCCCTCTTTCCAAAATTCTTCCCTATAGCATTACAAGAACATGGCATAATCAACTTGGAATATTTTGGATCGCCACCGCTTGGCTTGCATCAGGACTTTATATCGGTCCCGCAGTAAGCGGCGTAGAGCCGAAGTACCAAAGATTGGGCGTTAATGTTTTGTTCGGCGCTTTATTGATTGTAGTTCTCGGTTCAATGTTCGGCGAATGGTTAAGCGTGATGAACAAAATGTCCGACAGCAACTGGTTTTTGTTTGGTCACAGCGGCTATGAGTATATTGATCTCGGAAGATTTTTTCAGATTGCGCTGTTTATCGGATTACTTTTATGGCTTGTCTTAATGGTAAGAGCCATCAAGCCGGCATTGAAAAACAACAGCGATCAGAAACAAATTCTTTCTTTATTTCTGGTTTCCACCGTTGCAATTGCTCTGTTCTACGGCGCCGCATTGATGTACGGCAAACATACTAATCTTTCCATTGCCGAATATTGGCGCTGGTGGGTTGTGCATCTTTGGGTAGAAGGTTTCTTCGAAGTTTTTGCGACCGTTGTAATAGCATTTCTTTTTGCCCGTTTGAAATTGATTAGTCTGAAAACCACTGCGCGGGCAACCCTTCTTGCTTCAACAATCTTTTTGTCCGGAGGAATTATCGGAACTCTGCATCATTTATATTTCAGCGGAACACCTATGATAGCTCTCGCACTTGGCTCCGTATTCAGTGCGCTCGAAGTTGTGCCTCTTATTTTTGTAGGTTATGAAGCTTGGGAAAATATCCGTCTCTCCAAATCCAAAGATTGGGTTCAGAAATACAAATGGCCGATATATTTCTTCGTTGCAGTTGCATTCTGGAATATGCTTGGCGCCGGTCTTTTTGGATTTATGATCAATCCGCCGATTGCACTTTACTACATGCAAGGTCTTAACACTACACCGGTTCACGGACACGCTGCATTGTTTGGCGTTTACGGTATGCTGGGAATAGGTTTGATGCTGTTTACTTTACGCGCCATCAGACCAGATATTGAATGGAATGAAAAACCGTTGAAGTTTTCTTTCTGGGCAATCAACTTCGGGTTGTTTGCGATGGTCACGTTTAGCTTGCTGCCTGTCGGCTTAATGCAAACATGGGCTTCAGTCAAATACGGCTACTGGTATGCAAGAAGTTCGGAGTTTCTGCAAACCCCATTGATGGACACTCTTCGTTGGACTCGTGCGTTCGGCGATACGATCTTCGCAATTGGTGCAGTAGTGCTTGTTGTTTTTATTTTGAATCTGTCGTTCAAATTCTTCAATACCAACAAAGAGAAATAATTTTTTTGTTGGCAAGAAAAAAGCCCGATGATTTTTCATCGGGTTTTTTTAACAGTTGTTATCACAATTTGTTTAGTTAGTTGGTTTATTGAGCCGGGCTTAAATGCTCGCCGATAACCCCAGCGTTGTAGATGTCGAGAGCACATGTCAGGGCATTCATAAACACAAGTCAGACTGCCGTCGCACTACCCCGGTTTAGCCATAAACGGGAATGTTAACGTCTGCTCGGGATTTTTCTCTCTATTTAATTCCGAAATGAAGATTAAGTAATGCAATCGAGTTCTTTCAAGCGTAAGTCCCCCTTTTGACTGAAACTATTACTTCAGGCATGTCGCTGCTAATTTCAGGCATGTTAGTAATCTGCAAAATTGTTTTTCTACAAAGAATCCAACTATTCTCTTTTGGCACGATTGATGAGTAAATAAAGCATCCTAAAACAACATAACACAAGGTGCATTATGAAAAAAATACTTTTACTTAGCTTCATTCTCATGACTTCTTTATCATTCGCCCAAATGATGAACAGTCACCTTAGAGCAGATAAATTAGACACACTTACATTAACCGGTAATGCTATTGTTGATCAATCAATGCCGGTTCCACAATATTTCATCGATACAAATCTTGATGGGAACCCGGATTACCATCTTAACTTCGGCCCGCCGTGGTATCAACCGGACAGCTCCGCAGCAAAACGCCCGCAGAATGGCGATCAAATAACGATTGTCGGCGGCGCTTACCAGTCGTCTATGTATAATTTCAAATCAGTTGTAGTTTATGAAATCAATAACCTTCTCTGGCGGGATCCGTTTTTTGCCAATTGGAATAATATGGGTAAAAATAACCACATGTTCGGTTGGAGTAAACACGGTATGTTCGGCGGAAGTTATGGTTTCGGTTGGAATCATGATTCATTAAAAACCGTTACGCTAACCGGCACAACTTTAGTCGACACAACTTTTATGATGAATCATTTTTACCTTGATACCGATAATGATGGGAAACCAAATTACTTTTTGAATTTTGGTCCGTATTGGTATCAACCTGCATCCGGCGCACAAAGACCGCAGGACGGAAAAACAATTACCGTTAAAGGCGGATTGCTTTCAAATAACTCCGGCTTATCAATGTTTATAGTATATGAAATAAATGGTGAAGTCTGGAGAGATTCTACAAAATTAAATCCTCATTTCGGCGGTGGATGGTTCAATCAAAATTCTGATTCGGCAAAGTTTCATTCACCTTTTGACGACAGCACAATGGTAACAATGATGCGCGGCTGGCATCAAGGCGGACACATGATGGGTTCGCTGCCGGATTCAATTTTCGGACAGATGTTTGAAGTTTACCCGGAAAATATGCCGGACTTCAAAGGACAAAATATTTTTGCCGGTTACGAAATTGATATGTTCAATCCGAACGAAAACAACATGATGTGGGAGAACGGTCACGGCGGCGGACACATGGATTTTGGCAACAATATCAAAATTCAGCTCCATTTTACAGACGCGCAGTTAAATGCCTACGGTATGAATAAAAATAACATCCAGGCAAAACTGTGGGATGATCAAACAAACTCATGGAAATCTGTTGCCTCAACAATAAATACACAAAACAATACCGTTTCTTTCAGCTCATCAACCGTGAGTGGATTTGTCGCCCTGTCGGGTTCTACAGTAACCGCTGTTGAAATAACTGAAAGTCTCCCTACGGAATTTGTTCTTAATCAAAATTATCCTAATCCATTTAACCCATCAACAACAATTTCTTACAAACTTTCTTCCAACGGAAATGTTAGTCTGAAAGTTTACGATATTCTTGGCAACGAAGTGACAACTCTTATGAACGGTTTTCAGAATGCTGGCAGCTATAAAATTAGTTTTGATGCAAGCAGGCTTGCAAGCGGAGTTTATTTTTACAAACTTCAAACAAGCAACTTTGTCCAGGTAAGAAAAATGATGCTGCTCAAATAGTATCAAGTATTGAGTAATGAGTCATTAGATAAAAAAATCCCGGTGACAAGCCGGGATTTTTATTTTTTATCATTCCCCTAAAAATCGCTAATTTTGTTCCGGTTAATGAAATCAAAAATGAATAAAACCGGAAAGATATTTTCTAACAAAAAGGTTATTGAATTAGCTTCAATAACGCTTCTGTTTTTGCTTTCGCTGTTGGGAGCGTTTAGTTCGTTCAATAAAACTACCGAAAATGCTTTTACCAAAATAACGGGACAAAGATCGTTAGACACCGCCATAGCAATAATTCACATCAATGACAATGATATTGAAAAACTCGGCGGCTGGCCTCTTAAAAGAAGTTACTACGCCTTATTGATTAGCAAACTCTCAAGTTTAGGAGCGGCTAAAATTGGCGTGGAGGTTCTTCTGTCGAACAATGCCGCCACACAATCTATTTACAACGATCTTTTGGATGAGGAAATAAAGCGAAGCGAAAGAGTTGTTGTTTCGTCGTTGATACTAAATGACGGCGCTGCCGATTCAATAATTTATTCACAACCCAAATTGGATAACCCCAATCTTAAAAGCGGGCACTTAAATTATATTTCAGATGACGGAATTTACATACCCAATTCCATAAAGGTTAATGGCAAAGCGGAAAAATCATTTTCGTCTGCCCTTGCAAATAAAGATCAGATAGACAAGCGTATAAAAATAAATTTCTATAACTCCTGGAAGAATTATCAGAAATATTCTTTGCTTGAATTTTTCAGATTAGTTGAAGAGAAAGATAGCAGTCTTGATAAGCTAAAAAATAAAATTGTGTTGGTCGGCGTCAGCGATCCGACGATTGCAAAAACTATCTCAACTGCATTTGATAAAGAACTTCCGGGTGTAGCGCTTCACGCTTTCGCGCTCGACAATATACTTACAAACCGCTCACTCAAGTTTCATCTTAGTCCATATCTCGCAATTATCTTCCTTTTGCCTTTGATTGCGATTGTTTTAATTAGAAAGGATTTTCCGAGAACGCAAGCCGCGCTTATATACATTCTCTTTTTTGTAATTGCATCATTTCTACTTTTTACATTTTTCTTTCTTGAGATAAATTATTCTGCGGTTATTTTTCCCGCGGCTGCATTTTTTCTAATAGAATTCAGCTTTAATTTATTAGAAAGTAAAACAAAATTACGCGATACCTTCAACGAATCGGAAATATTAAAACGCACGCTTTCAACAAAAGAAAAAGAACTTTCAGAATTAAAGGAACAACTTTCCGTCATTTCCGATGACCGCCAGAGCCATCTTACTTCGAAAATAATTATGCTCGAAGATGAAATTTCACGCCTTAAAAAATGGAAAGACGATAACGAACCGGAACCGGTCAATGTAGAAGACGAAACAAGCAATTTGTTTGAAGGGATGATCTTTCGCAGCGAGGTTATGAAAAGTCTCATTAATATGATCAAGAAAATTTCCGGCACAGACGCCACCGCTTTAATTCTGGGCGGGAGCGGAAGCGGTAAAGAACTTGTTGCGCGCGCCATTCATAATCTTAGTAAAAGGAAAGGTAAAAATTTTGTCGCTGTCAACTGCGCTGCTTTGCCGGACTCGCTTCTTGAAAGCGAACTTTTCGGTCACGTAAAAGGCGCCTTTACCAATGCCGTTGCAGACCGCAAAGGAAGATTTGAAATTGCCGACGGCGGGACAATTTTTCTTGATGAAATAGGCGAAACTACCGAGAACTTCCAGGCTAAACTTTTACGTGTAATTCAATTCGGCGAGGTTCAAAAAGTCGGCGCCGCAGAAATAAAACATGTTGACGTTCGCATTGTTACTGCCACCAATAAAAAATTGGACGAGCTTGTTAATAAGAAATTATTCCGGGAAGACCTTTACTACCGCTTAAATGTTATGAAATTAGAATTGCCGCCTCTGCGCGATAGGAAAGAAGATGTCGAATTACTTGCATATCATTTCGTGCGTATGGAAGATTCCGAAATGCAAATCTCTAAAGCCGTCTTAGACAGTCTTATAAAAAATGATTGGCGAGGAAACGTACGTGAACTGGAATCCGTAATTAAACGTGCCGTAATCTTTTCTAAGTCGGAAGGCAGAAAAATTATTCAGTTAAACGATCTTTCGGAAGAATACCGCATGGTCAACCGTTCCGATATGGAAGATTTGATTTTGGAATCACTGCGCAATAAATCTTTTTCGCATTCGTCAATCAATGAAACGGCAAAGGAACTCGGCAATATTAATCGAACGATCGTTTCGGAAAATCTTCGCGGTTTATTCTTCAAAATTTACGTTGCAAATTCTTTCGGCTTTGATAAAACTGTTATTGAACTTGCCCGTACTGACAGTGCCGAATCTTTGAACCGGCTAAAATTAAAAACTCAAACTTACATCGAAAATCTGCAAAAGGATTTGGTAAAGCTCAAAGAAAACGATTTCGCAAAAATTAAGCATGTGTTCGCTTCAAAGTACAAAAACTTACCGGCAAAATTTCATCCTTACCTTGACGAAACGATCAAGAATTTATTAAGAAAACTGCCTGTATAGTTCACTTCAGGCAATTCTTTTCAAGTTCCAGGCAATTCAAATTTTTACAATTTCCATTTTGGGCGCAGAATCTAAAGTTTTTCTTTTGGCATCCATTATGAGTGTTCTAACCGAAATCATAAAATATATATGGAGTTATAAAATGCAAAAACGAAAAATCATGTTCTCATTAGCAGCGTTAATAATGTTTATCTTCGGTTTGTACGGCTGCGATAGAACCAACCCTGTCGAATCCGGTTCACAGTCGCTAAACTCTGCTCTTCAGAAAATCACGGCTAACGACCCGGCTGTTCAGTCATTCGAACCAAATTACAATGAAACCGCCGTTATGAATATTGTTGGCGGACTGGCAAAGGAAATTTACCCGGTTAAAATCGGGCAAAACTTAAAGATGGTTGACAGCCAGTTGGATTTTCAACAGCAAGCCGATACCGCTTATGGTTACTTAACGCAAAAGTTTGAAGGCGAACTTTTGATTGCGGCGTCTTATCAAAAATCAATTACCGGTAACCCGGCAAGAGTAGATACATTAATTCGCAAACCTTATTCAACAATTGTTACCCGTGTTATTAAATATGCAAAAGTTGGAGACACAGGCAACCAATTAAACGATTGGCGCGTAATCGCTGTTTCTCTTGTCTCAGGCGGGTCAAATACAACCAACATAGATATCAAGAAAGTAACGGTTACATTTGCCGATGGAAAAGTTTATGAAACAACATCTCCTAACGATTTCTTTTTAACTATGCTTCAAGGCGCTCATCATCAATTTCCGCTTTACGGAAAACAAAGTTCGGCAACTGTACGTGTAGAACTTGTAAGCGCTTATAGCGATGAAGATATTTTAACTTTAACACATGGTATGATGATACAAGGTATGGCAAACGGTTATATGATGGGCGGAGTTGGAAGCGGCTCTATGGGAAACGGTATGAGCGGCAACGGCATGATGGGCGGCGGTATGATGGGCAACGGAATGCATGGAAACGGTTCTATGGGAAATGGTTCCAATATGAATACTTTTGGCAATAGAAATAAACTGAGATTTAAGTTAATTTCCTCTACGCAAAATGGAAGTTCTTACAATAAAATTTATGAACTCCAATGGAACGCTCCTTCTGTAGGAGGAGGATTTATGCACGCAGTTGTGAACGCTATGCCGAAACAATCTGTTTATGATGATACCGCCCCGGTTGAAGAAAAAAGCTGGGGAATTCCAATGGCGGTAAAATAAATTAGAAAAAAATTGGGCGGGCGTAATGCCCGCTCATTTTGATTAATTATGAAGAAGAAAATAAAATACTTGATATTGTTACTCCCGCTTGTTTTTCTTGTTTCTTGTGGCGATCCTTCGCCGGTTGAGTTTACCGATAATACATCCACTCCGGAAAACATTAACGTTGGAGTTGTTCCCGAAAAGCCGTCCACTTATGTTTACAGCAATGGGTACGATTCAACCGGCATAGTTGAGCCATTTATCGACAAAAGTACAATCGTCAATGTGAGCGGAATACATAACTCGAATTACGGAAGTTTTACCGACGGCGCTTATTACTTCGCAGTCTTCAATGACAAAACTAAACCCGTAATGGGTCCCAACAACACAGTGGTTGGGTATAAATCAAAACAAGTTGCTTCCGTTCTTTTCAACAATATATCGGCACAGACAGAATCAAATCGCATGAAGATGATGGATCAAACTCATACTTCAATAGATACATCGCTCGGTTTCAGATATGTTGTATCCAGTGGAATGGGGCACGGCATGCACGGCGGGATGAACAATCAATTCCCTTACAGTTCAAGTATTAATGTAAGAATTAACGACGGCTCAAATCCTACATACCAATTCAACTTGCCAACGCCGGCTGAAGTTATTGGACAGGTTAATCTTCAAGGAAGAGTTTCAACAAATAATCTAAGTATGGAAGTTACATGGAACGGCAGTGCCAGTGATTCTGTTGATATTATTATCGGCAATATAAATTTAACATCCAACGATGCCAACCCGCTCTTTATTTTCAAGGCGGCTCATACAAACGCTTTGAAAGTGCCGTGGTCAATTCTCGAAAAGATTCAGTTTAGTCAAAGCAAATTTTTAGTTGTAACCTTAATTAAAAGATTAATAAAAGGAATTCCTTATAACGCAGTATTAAAAGACAGTTATATTGCATCGCAAAGTATTCATAACATTAAAGTCGATATTCCGCGGTAAGATCGAACTAATTTTAGGA
Organism: Bacteroidota bacterium; assembly: GCA_023381535.1. Next base: position 625 of record JAMCSN010000389.1, on the reverse strand, counting down.
GTTTGGTTGATCATGTGTGGTTCTGCCTTATACGGACAGCAATCATTGGATTTTTTTGGCAATTCTCAATCCATAAACTCTATGTACCGGCTTAATTCTTTGGAATCGAACGCCGGCAATTTTAGTATGAGCAAAGATTGGGAATTGGCTCTTTCATTTTCCGGCGTTAGAGAAAACCAAATTTCCGGGAACATTTTTATGCTTTCTCTTTCAAAAAGAATTGACGCAAACTATTTTTATCTTAGGTACACGCCCGGTTATGTTCAGGACTTTATAGTTAACAGCGGAATTAAACTTCTTTTGAGCGATTCTTTGAAATTCAATTCTTCATTAAATACGAAAATTCATTTTGCGGAAATATTCGGGTTCGGATACTCTTATAGATTTTTGGGGAAATTTTCTGCCGGATTTTCGTTAAGATATTTTGAACAACAATTTAAGGAAGACCAGCCCGAGCCGATCTTTACCGATAAGGCAAATTATATCTCGACAAAAACAACGGTTACAAACGATAATTTCTGGCGCGGGGATATCGGATTTACATACCAACCTTTCGATTTCCTTTCTCTTTCTCTTTCATCTCAAAATCTTTTCCTAAGTGAAAAGAGTTTTTCGGAAGAAGCAG
>JAMCSN010000294.1 GCA_023381535.1 Bacteroidota bacterium | reverse complement strand
GATGTCATAAAGGAATTGCCAATGGCGGCATAACAACAAAGAATGTTTCATCTGCAACCGGAGGACCGTTTGCTAAATTATATACGCATCCTACTTACACAGTTGACAACAAACATAATCCGGTAAATGCTAATCCGGTTACAAATTCTCCGACAGAAAGTTCGGCGTCTGTTTCCAATCCAAATCGACATGCAGAGTGCAGCGATTGTCACAACCCGCATGGCGCGTTTGCCGGTTTGCATACGCAAAAATCTAATTTAGTTTCCAATGTTCTGAACGGAGTATGGGGACTTGAACCGGTCGATGGAACAAAGTGGACTCAACCGACCAGCTTTACCAGAATTGATCCTTCAACAAAGGAGTATCAAATCTGTTTGAAGTGCCATTCGTATTATGGATTAGGAACAACGACAACCGGAGTTACAACTATAATTGGTCCTTCCGGAACAAACATTACAGACCAAGCGATGGAATACAATGTTAATAATTATTCCGCCCATCCGGTTAAAGTTGGATTAAACAGTCAAACAGGTTCTTATGCACCGAAAGCTCTTACAAGCGGACAAATGTCAACTTCATGGAATTCTGTTGGATCGCAAACAATGTACTGCAGCGATTGCCACGGCAACGATGCTCTTACTTCTTCAACTGTTCCGCAGGGACCTCACGGTTCTAATTACAAATTTATGTTGCGGGGAACAAGCGCCAAACCAAATGCAAAGTATTGGCCCACCAATGCGAGCGGTCAATTATGGACTTTAAAAGACCTTTTTAATAATACAAACAATTGGTCGTCGGATTTATTTTGCGTCGGATGTCATCCCATAAAAAATGGTACGACATATATCAGTGAAGCCCATGGAGAACACGATGACAGATCTGTTACAATTGGCGGAAAAAATTATTCCGGCGTTCCTTGTGTAGCGTGTCATGCGGTTGTTCCACACGGTGCAAAACGTTCGAGATTGATTGCTTACAATACTGACCCGAGTCCCTACAACTACGTTGACGGCACTGTGAGCGTTGCTATTGTAAGAGGTTATAAAAAGGCATCGGGACCAAATAGTTATAGCAAGGCAAACTGCTATTCAACTAACATGGGGTGCACAACACACTCAAATCAAGGCGGATACGATCCATGATTGTGAGATTAAAAATGAAAAATAAAATGAAGAAAATTTTACTTTCGCGTTCTACGGGACTGACTCTTATTGTCTTCGCAGCAATGCTTTGTCTTGCGGGTGTTAATATCCCCCAGGTTTCAGATTCAAGCCCGTCGTTTATTAACGGTTGGAAAGAAAGCCATCCGTTGTTAGCTCCGGTAATATCACTGCTTCATTTCGATAGAATGTTCAGCTCCGAAATTTTTGTAGCGATTGTATTTCTTCTGTTCTTTGTGATGTCGTTCTCTGTTTGGAATTTATTTACCAGGACTAGAAAAAAACTTGCAAGACAAAATTTGAAATTTTCGGAAAAATCTTTTAAGAATTATTTTTCCTTTATTTCTCAAGATGGCGACCCGGTTAAGAATGTAATAGATACATTTGCTGGAAAGGGATACTCTCTCAAAAATCTATCTCAAGGAAAGTATCTCTTTAGAAAATACGGGTTCTCGCGGTGGGGCGGCTTCATTTTACATCTTGGAATGTTAATAATAATTGCGGCTGCATTATACACCTTTCTTTTTGAAAAGCGCGGCTTTATTCAAATTTTGGAAAGAGATACTTTTTTCGGCAGCAGTGAAGAATTTCTCTCAACAGAAAACGGCGTTTTCGCTTCTCCCTTTGTTCCTAATTTTAACGTAACATTAGAAAAACTCACACCGGATTATTATCCGGATGGGAATTTAAAGTTTGTTGAAAGTTCTATATTGGTAAGCACCACTGCCGACACTCGTATTCACGGCTCACTTTCCATAAATAATCCTTATAAATTTGGCGGCGTTAATATTTATCAATCGACTTCGTTTGGCTACACAATTTGTTTATTGCTGAATAAAAACGGGAAAGATATTCCCACTTATTTCTCTCTGGAACACCCCGATAAATTAGGAAAACCTTTTACGGCAATTTCCGATTTTCCAACAACAGATTATGTTTTTAAGATGGAATTTAGACCCGATATAAACGGCAGTTCATTCTCGCTCAATCAACCTTCTTTGCATTTAATTGTTGATGAGAAAGGGATGATACAATTTGACGGAACAATGAAACCCGGCGAATCAGTCCGGCTTGGAGATCAAGAATTAACTTTTGTTGATATCCGCCATTGGAGCGGTTTGATCTTGACAGAAAATCAATCTGTCATTTTTATTTTTTTGGGATTCGGATTGGTTATCTTAGGGCTAATTTCGGTTTACATTTTTCCGATGCGCGAAATTTATTTTGTAGTCGAGAAAAATGAAAATGCTATACGGCTCAGCTTTGGCGGAAGGGCAGTAAGAGAACCCCGGCGATTTGAAGAAGAATTTAGAAATTACATCGAGTCAATTTATTTAAAAGAGAATTTTACAAATGTCAAGTCTGAATTGGTTGAAATATGAGGTTATACTTCACTGGATTGCAGTAGCATTATATATTGCTGCAAGTGTGATATTTACCTACAGTTTATTTTTTAAGAACGGCAAGGTTATCCGGCATGCCTTTTTATTAACAATAATCGGTTTGGTACCGCATTCGGCGGCGCTTCTTGTACGCTGGATTGAACAGGGGCACGGACCGTATATGACCCGGTATGAAGTACTAAGCTCCGATGCATGGGTTTTACTTGTCATGTTCTTGTTGTTTAGTGTGAAATGGAAAAAGGTTCAACACCTCGGAGTTATAATTCTTCCGGTAGCTTTCCTGATGATTGCAGTTGGAGTTATGAGAAATGCTGCGATGCAGAATCTTCCTCCGTCGTTAAGAAGTGTGTGGCTGATTATGCATGTAACTTTTGCCAAGCTTGCCGGTGGAGCGATAATTATTTCTTTTGCTGCCGCTCAAATTTTTCTGCTTAAGATAAAAAGTAAGTCGAATAGTTGGCTCGCAAAATTTCCACATGCAGAAATTATAGACGAGTACAGTTATAAATTTGCGGGATTTGGTTTTGTGTTTTGGACTATAAATATTGCTGCCGGCTCAATATGGGCGCAAGAAAGCTGGGGAAGATACTGGGCATGGGATCCCATAGAGACCTGGTCGCTTATTACATGGTTGATGTACGGCATATATGCGCATCTAAGATTATTCTGGAACTGGAAAGGAAAAAAATCCGCAATAGCACTTACGGTTTGTTTCCTCCTCTCTTTATTCACAATATTCATTTTACCATTTGTAGCAAAAACACTTCATAGCCAATACTTTACACCATAAGAAGAAAATGAAAACAGAAATAAAAAATATTCTTTTAGCAACACCGCCGTATCATGCAGGGGTTTTAGAATCAGCCGGTGTTTGGCCTCCGTTAGGTTTAGTCTATATTGCGGGCGAACTGCGGAAACACGGTTATAATGTAGAAATCTATGATAGTATGTCTCTACAGCATACACTTGATGAAGTCAGGCAAAACTTGCAAAGAAAAAAATTTGATGTACTTGGTGTCTCTTCAATAACAGCAAGCATTGTGGCTGCAACTAAAATGTTAGAAATCTCTAAGGAAGTACACCCGGAAAGTTTAACTGTGATGGGAAATGTTCATCCAACTTTTCAGTATGATGAATTGTTAAAAGATAATTCTTCGGTTATAGACTTTATTATCCGGGGCGAAGGAGAAGTAACTTTCCCTGTGCTTTTGAATGCTCTAACAACCGGACAGAATCTTGAGACAGTTTCAGGTATAGTTTATCGTGATGGGGATTCGATAGCAGCAACTCCTATGCGAAGCTTTGTGAAGGATTTGGATAGGCTTGAACCCGCCTGGGACTTATTGGATTGGAGTTTATATAAATTTTATGTTATTCCAAATTCAAGAATGGGCACAATTAATTCTTCGCGCGGGTGTTCTCACCAATGCAGTTTTTGCTCTCAGCAGAAATTTTGGCAGCGAAGTTACAGGGAACTCTCACCCTCAAAATTTATTGAACAGCTGGAACTTTTGAATAGAAAATACTCCGTGAATGTTGTAATGATTTCCGACGAATACCCAACCAAAAACAGGGAACGCTGGGAAGAGATTTTAGATAGGTTAATCAGCCGGAACCTTGATGTTTCTTTGCTGCTTGAGACAAGAGTGGAAGACATTTTGAGAGACCAGGATATTCTTTGGAAATATAGACAAGCGAAAATTCTTCACATTTATGTCGGTGTTGAAGCAACAAATCAAACGTCGTTAGATATTTTCAAGAAGGATATCAAATGCGAAGAGTCCAAAGAGGCATTGCGATTGATTGCTGCCAACGGAATGATTTCGGAATGCTCTTTTGTACTTGGAATGCCCGATGAAACACCGGAATCAATTGCCACTACTCTTGAACTGGCAAAACATTACAATCCGGATTTCGGGCATTTCCTGGCTATAACGCCGTGGCCCTATTCCGAACTGTATGATAGTCTTAAATCATTTATTCGGGTAACCGATTATTCAAAGTATAATCTTATCAATCCAATTATTGAATCGAAGACTATGACTTTGGAAGAACTGAATGAAGCTATAATTTCCTGTTATAAGGAATTTTACAGATGGAAAATGCCGCAGTTTACAAATGACCCTAATGTTTTCAGACGGGAATACCTGCTGAGATCGACACGGCTGATGATGCAGAATTCCTTTTTGAGAAAATACATGAAAAGCAATAATGCTTTAGAGCATCATATGCATCCCAGCGTAGAAATTGAAATGGCAAACGCAGCAATATGAACAAAAATAAATCAGTGAAACAATTTGCAATTATGAGGGAAGTATGAAATACCGTTTTCTAGTTTTACTATTAGTGGTGTTTAATCACGGATATTTTGCTCAAGACAAAGAACAGACTTCTTGCATGAGCGCCAAATGTCATGCATCGATGGCGGACGTAAAATATCTGCACGGCCCATTTGCGGTTAAAGAATGCAATGCCTGTCACGTACCTATCAAAGATCAGAAACACAAATTTGAAGAGATTAAGAAGCCATCCGATTTATGTATGAATTGTCATGAACCGCTCCAAATGAAAAAAGTTGTACACGGACCGTTAAAAACCGGAAGTTGTACGGCGTGTCATAGTCCGCATGGCTCAAACCAACAATTCATGCTAAAAAAATCTCAGTTGTCGGAAATGTGCATGTCATGCCACAAAAAAGAAATGTTCGATAGAAAAAATGTTCATCCGCCTGTGATGGACGGCGACTGCACAGTATGCCACGAGCCACACTCAAGCGATAATGAAAAACTTCTTGTGAAAGCCGGCAACAGCTTGTGTTATACGTGTCATACGGATTTTGAATCGGGTTTTGCGAATTCCAAATTCATTCACAAACCAGCCAGCGAAAAATGCACAAACTGTCATGATGTCCATTCAAGTGATTTTGAATCAATGACTCTAAAGGAAACGAAAGAGCTCTGCTACAAATGCCATGCGCAAATAAAGCAAACAGTTGCAGATGCTGCTTCAAAGCATAGCGCAGTTGACGAAGGGAAAAAATGTGCAAACTGTCATTCGCCGCATTTTTCAGATGTTCCCAAACTGCTTAAAAAAGAACCGCTGGATTTATGCGTTTCATGCCATAATGATCAGTTAACAACAAGAAATGCTTCGTTAACAAATTTTAGTCTTTTGCTTCAGAACAATAAAGACTGGCACGGACCTATTCAAGAAAAAGATTGTTCGGGATGTCATGGCGTTCATGGAGGTAAAACCGATTTTAGATTGTTGAATAAGTCCTATCCAAATGAGTTTTATACTTCCTATGCAAAACAAAAGTATGAATTGTGCTTTGGTTGTCATCAGCCAACACTCGCTCAGGATTCGATAACTGCCACTCTTACAAATTTCCGTGATGGTGATAAAAATTTACATTTCCTTCATGTTAATAAACGTGTAAAGGGAAGAACATGCAGAGCATGTCACGAAACACACGCAAGTAAGAGAGAAAAACATATAAGGGAAGCCGTTCCTTTTGGCAAATGGCAGCTTCCGGTGAATTTTGAAAAAAACAAAGACGGCGGTAAATGTACGCCGGGGTGTCACGCACCAAAAGAATATAAGAGAACTCTTCCGCATTTAGATTGAAGTGACGGCAATGAACCCAACAAAGTTTATCATTTTTATTTCTGTTTTATTCCTCTCCCGTATGCAATTGACCGGACAGGAAAGCGCTGGGAATGCTCACGATTTCTCCTTAAAAGATATTCACGGAAAAGTTGTTTCTTTAGATCAAATGTTAGGGAAGAAATTAACCGTTCTTGTTTTCTGGTCAACGTGGGAAAAAGATTCGGGTAAGTTCTTATCTAAATTTGAGAGTGATTTTCGGAAGTACAGTGATAAAGGACTTAGCGTAATTGGCGTTTGCTCGGAAGAACAAAACATTACAGACTCAAAGTTGCAAGAGATCCGGGATTTTGTTTCCGTGAACAAACTATCTTTCTATAATCTAATTGATAATAATCTTCAAGTCTTCCGTCTGTATGATGTTGAAGCTCTTCCAACAACTTTTCTTATCGACCGGTATAAGAAGATTTTATTTGTATTGCGCGGTGCACCGCTTGTCGGAACAGACCGGCTGTTCAGAACGATCTCCGCTGCATTTGAGCCCGAGGAAAAGAAACCGGAAATCAGGCAAATAACATCGGAGTCGCCCGAAGCGTTGCGCTACAGTAATTTTGCCGAACTCGAATTTAAAAGGGGTAAGATTGACGCTGCCCAAAAGTATGCAGTGCAAGCCATTAAACTTGATTCGACATTTACACAGCCGCTTCTGCTGCTGGCTCGTCTATCACTCGAAGAAAAAAATTATACTGAACTGGAAAACAATTTTAGAAAGCTGAAAAAGTGTCCGGGGGACTCTAATCAAGTTATTCTTTTAAGGTACGAGTATTTGATAGTACAAAAGAAATACAACGAAGCAATAGAAAAATTAAACTCATTTATTTCAAAAAATAAAAACGACTCCTTTTCTCATGCACTATTAGGGTATGCTTTCGGCATGGAGAAAAATACCGGGCTTAGCGAGCAGGAATTTTCCATTGCCGCAAAACTCGATTCGACCGATTATAGAATTCCTAAGCTGAAAGCGGAAGTCTATAATTTCAATGGCAAAAGCAAAGAAGCAAACGAGTTGCTGCGTCGTTCAAGACAGTTAAGAAAAATTGCGCCGTAGTGCGCTGCTTTGGCATTTGCAAGAATCACCTTTCCTATAGAACCATCATGACACAGAATACATTTCTGAGATTCAATAATATTCTCGTTAGTGACAAGGAAATCAGAAAGACATGGAATAGCTCGGAGATGATGAAGAGAAAAGATGATCTTTATAAGTATGGGATTTTTGTTGAACATGATTCGAACCCGCCGAAAGCATGCTGCGGGTCGTGTATATTCATTCACATTTGGGAAGGATTCGGAAAACCGACTTCAGGCTGTACGTCAATGTCGGAAGAAAATTTGATTAAAGTCTTACACTGGATAAATGTTAAAAAGAAACCATTGCTGATTCAGATGCCTCAAAAGGAGTTTGACAAAATCAAAAATTTGCTTCCTTTGAGTTCTTGAGAATTTTACCACCACGTTCATGTTATGAATTCTTATTTGAGTAATATTCATTTCTAAGAATTCCCATTACATAAAAATCCACGTAACGGTTATGATGATACATCGCTTGACGTAAAGTTCCTTCAACTACAAAGCCGCACTTTTTATATATCTCGACTGCCTTTGTGTTTTCAAGCGCCACATGAAGTTGAATCCGGTTCAGATTAAGAACGTCGAATGCGTATTTAATCATCAATCGCGTGGCTTGAGTTCCGTAACCGCTATTCCACTTTGAAGTATCGTAAATAGCTATAAAAAAAACGGCAGCTCTGCTAACGTAATCTACACGGTAGAAAGCCGTAATGCCGACAGCTTTTCCGGAACTAAGTTCGCAAATGGTAAAGAGAACAGTGTTTTGGTTTGATGAATCTTTGCGATACTCTTCCAGTAGTTCATGTTTTGTCTTTGGGCGAAAAGTAAATAAAGTCTCGCGCACCGTTTCATCGTTCAATCCTTCAAATAACAAATCCACATCTTCATCAATGAATGGACGTAGATAAATATTTTTTTCGGTTATAAATTTGCTCATGCTGCACCAATTATTTTTTTCGTTTTATAATTCTAGTTGGGTTTGTAACGGAAAGCAAATTTTGAAAGATCGGGTAAATACTTTTTAGGTCGCTTGAGTTCATAATTGTAAATCACTTTTCCCAAGTTTGCTAAAAATGGAAGACCAATTTGCTGGTAATCGTATTTGTTGTCGTTGAAGATGCCATCTTTGTTTACAAGAATGGTTGCCGATAACATGAACTCAACTTTGTTTTCGAAATCAACAATGTAAGCCACGTCGGTTAATGTCCCGTAAGCAAGTCCAACCTTATTAAAGCTTCTAATTTTTCCGTTAGTATTTTTGAGAGAGCCGCCGAACAATAAAAATTTTACGTAGTCGTCGTGATAACTTGTATCGTAACCCGGGAACTCACTTTCGCGGGGGAACATCGACATGTATTTATACAGAAATTTGTAGTCGTCTTTGGTTAAATTGAATCGCATCTTCTTTGGAACAGCCTCCGGGAAAATTACCGCCTTCAAAATGTTAGTCAATACTTGTAAGGATGCATAATTCTTGTTTGTAAAGTCGAACGGTTTGTTAATCAATTTGTCGTTTACGTCAAGATAGCCGATTCCCTTAAAAAGTTTGTTCAGATCAAACTTGTATTCTTCGTCATTTACTTGCGGCGTTTGATCGTAAATTACTTTGTCCCCATCGAAAAATTTAAGGCCGTTAGTTTTTCGATTATCGTCGAGACTTAAACCGCCGATAAATCTATGAATTATCTTGACATCCTTGTAACCTTTTGCGTGCAATGTGTGGTTTATAGTCTTTTGTCCGAGGAATTCATAAAGAGCATTGTATGCATCGTTATCGCTCACAAGGAAAACTCTCTTGATTAATAGTGCAATCGAAGGATAACCGTTTGGAGAAGACGTATCAACGGAAAGAGCGGTCTGTTTGATGTAGCTGCTGTCAATTTCCATGCGGCTGTTTTTGTCCAACCCTTTGATGCCTAAATCATTCAACTTTTCGAGCGAGAGAGCAGCAAGCGGAAGTTTTACCATACTTGCAGGATAAAAATAATTCTTCGGATTTACACGGTAGCTATATGTTGTGAATGAAGGGAAATTATTCTTGTCGCGGTTAATCTGAGTATAAATTATTTGTACTTCGAAGGAATCTGCTTTGGAGATGACTTCGCCTAACAAATCTTTGTTCTCGTTTAAAAGCTTCTCAATTAGATTGTTCTGTGCAAAAAAAACGGAAGAAAAGAATGTTAAGAAAAGAAATATTCCACCAATATGTTTTTTCATATTCTATTTATTCCAAATTGCTTTGCGAACAAATCCATTGGCTTTCTTTAATCTCGCTTGTGCTTCGTCGTAATCCACTTTGGCTTGTATCATCACAATAGCGGTTTTAACATGCCCTTTTGACTTGATCAAGTATTCCGCAGCTTCTTCATAGCTAACGCCGGTGATTGTCATAATAATTTTTTTGGATCGTTCGGTTAATTTTTTGTTAGTCAACTGAAGATCGATCATCATGTTCTCATAAATTTTACCGAGCCGTATCATCGAGGCGGTTGTAAGCATATTTAAAACCAATTTCTGAGCGGTCCCGCTTTTCATTCTAGTAGAACCCATAATAACTTCGGGTCCAACATCCACACAAATTGCAACATCGATATTTCCCAAGTTGAATGTGCTTCGCGGAGTGCACGTGACGTATAGAATCTTAGCGCCAAGCTCATGGGCTTTCTTAGTAGCGCCGACTACATAAGGCGTTCTTCTGCTTGCCGCAATTCCGCAAACAACATCTTTGCTGGTGACTTTTGCTGCTATAACATCATTCGCGCCATTTTCTTCTTTGTCTTCGGCGCCTTCCTGCGCTCTGAACATTGCTTCTTTTCCGCCGGCGATAAATCCTTCGATCATACCAAAAGGTGTTCCGAAAGTCGGAGGACATTCCGAAGCGTCAACCACTCCAAGCCGTCCGCTTGTTCCGGCACCGAAGTAAAGCAGTCTTCCGCCGTTCTTTAATCCGTTAACAATTATCTCGACTGCTTTTTCAATGTATGGCAATTCTTTCTCTACCGCGAATGGAACGGTTTTGTCTTCGTCGTTAATAATTTTTAGAATGCCGCTGATCGATTCATTATCAATGTTCATAGAATTTTTGTTTCGCTGTTCGGTTGATAATGAACTGATTTCGTCGAAAAGTTTTTTTGAGTCGCTCATTTATAAATATCCAGGTAAGATTCTATTCTAAGTCTAATTTAATAATATAATTCCGTAAGCTATAGAGTATTCGTATTCAATAATTTTATGAAAACCGGTTTTCTCGTAAAACATAATTGCATTGACATTTCTTTTGCCGACTTCCAAATGAAGAGCAGGCACGTTCATCTCTCTGAGTTTGTTTGAAAAAGTTTCGATCAATTTCTTCCCCATTCCTTTCCCTTGTCCTTCTGGAAGTATGTCAATGTGCAAATGAGCGGGGTAGGAAAGCAGCTCCGGCTTAGGAACGTGACCTTTGTGAATTAATCTAATTATTCGTGCATCCGCAGACGTATCATTTACATCCGGCATTGGATATTTTTTCCTCAGTTCCGGAAACCAAATTTCTTCCGATCGAGTGAAAAACTTTTCCGAATTGTCGGTACCGATTATGTAGCCAATCGGCACATCGTTTTCAGCTAGGATAAAAGTCAGCTCCGGGTGCAAAACAGCATATGGTGCGGCGTAAAAACTACCAAGAAGCATTGGATCTTTATAAATGTGCGTGGCATCTTTGCCGCTGTCGCCTGTTCTTAGGCAGATTTCATAAAGTTTTGGAAGATCGGTGGTTCGGTAATTTCTAATTGGCAAATTCATGTAACATCCGCGCAGTTATCCTTAATTGCATCAATAAATCGGGAGAGAATTTACTATTTTCCAAAGTAAGATGACCACCTAATTGTGTAGTTGGTTTTGTAGACAGGAGCTATAAATTGCTTCCCGAAATAGCCGGATTCATTCAGTTTTTGTAAGGTATTCTGCATTTTATGTGTTGAAGATATTCATGGAGAGAAAATGAGAAAGGTGCTGCTGTTATTAGTTTTATCAAGCCTCCCGATATTTGCACAAAACGTTACTGTTGCTGAAGACAAACCGGTAACCAATCTTAGAGAGGGGAGATTCTATTATCCAACAATAAGTCCTGACGGAACTAGCCTGCTGTACACAAAAAATAATTACCAAGGTCTGTGGTCAAGAAATCTGAAGACTGGAAAAACAATTAAAGTCAGCAACGCAATGAGTGCGGGTTACGAACCCAGTTTCGATGAAACCTCCGGCGAAATTATTTTTAGAGAAGACCAATTCATAAAAGGAAAGAGAACCACATCCTTAAGTTCATTTAACACTTCAAACAAAGTGAAACGAGTTTTGGAAAAGGGGATTAGGGATTTAAGGATTTGTAGAAGCACGCAAAATGTTTTTCAAAGTTATGTTAATGATACGAATACACCGGTTAGAATTAATAAAGGGATGAGCGTTCAATCCACTGTAGCACAAAAAACAGCTTACGTGGACGGGAATCACATTACAATTTCCGACAACAGTTCTAAAAAAGAATTGCAGCCTATGGGAGAAGGAAACTACATCTGGGTTTCACTTTCGTCGGACAGAACTAAATTACTTTTTACGTTTGCCGGTAAAGGCACTTATGTTTCAGATCTTGACGGAAACATTTTGAAAGTTGTCGGTTATGCAAATTATCCTTCATGGTCGGCGGACGGCAATTGGATACTGTTCATGAAAGATATTGATGATGGCATTAGAGTTATCTCTTCGAACATATATATTGTTAATTACTACAGCGGCAAATACTATAAGTTAACCTCCGACGAGAACAACATTAAACTTTATCCTACCTGGGGAGCCGGTAACTCGGAGATTTTTTACAATACCGACGATGGTCAAATTCGAGAACTACTTCTAAAGTTTGAATAACACGACTATGAAAAAAATTATACTAACGCTCATTTCGTTTCTTGTTTTAGGAACAATTACGCTGTTCGCACAATCATTAGCTGGTTATAAAATCTGTATTAACCCCGGTCACGGCGGCCATGATTCAAATGATCGCGAGATTATTCTTGATGATGGAATTGTATTTTGGGAATCTGACGGTAATTTAGCTAAGGGATTATACCTCAAAGCAATGCTTCAGAATCTTGGAGCTACTGTTGTGATGACGCGTGAGACAAACACCACTGCGGACGATTTGCCTCTATCACAAATCGTTGCAATTGCGAATACCAACAACGTGGACTATTTCCATGCAATTCACAGCAATGCAACCGGTACTTCTACAAAATCAAATTATACATTGATACTTTTTCAAGGACATACAAACGCGCCCACTTATCCCGGTTCGCTCGTAATGGCGAATTATCTTGCCGATAATATTAATAAAGCAGATAGAACCGTGAACAAAATGGTTTACGGTGATTTTGATTTTTACGGGACCGGTCAGCCGTATCTTGGTGTGTTTAAGGGATTGAATATGCCCGGTACTTTATCGGAAGGTTCGTTTCATGATTACTTTCCCGAAGCATATAGATTGAAAAGTGAAGGTTATCTCAAACATGAAGCGTGGGGAATTGCGCGTGCGTTTCTTCAATACTTCAGCGGCGGAAATTTTCAAACCGGAATTCTTGCCGGCATTGTAAGAGATATTCAAGTGAAAGTCCCTTCTTCTTATTCTCCGCTTAATACTTTTGATAGTTATAAGCCAATAAATAATGTTAAAGTTACATTACAACCAGGAGGAATAGTTTACAACGGTGACAACTTTAACAATGGTTATTATCTCTTTGATAATGTTAATCCTGGTAATTACAAACTAATATTTGAATTTAGCAACGGAATTCCACCTGATACAATGGATGTAACTGCAGTAAAGAATGAGTCTGTATTTTACGATAAATTTTCGTCTCTAAATCCTGTTCTAGATCCTCCTTCAATAGTAAATTATTCGCCTGCTGATAGTTCGGTGGCTGTGAGTAATACATCAAACATTGTTTTAGAATTTAGCAACTTTATGAACTACCAGGAAACTGAAAAGGCTATCACCATTTCTCCTACGATCGCAGGAAATTTCAAATGGGAAAATGATTTTAAGAAGATTAGCTTTATACCAAGTAAAAGCCTAACACAGGGAACAAAATACTCGGTTTCAATTTCAAGAAATGCTAAGTCAATATTTGGAATTCATTTAAATCAGGACAAGACTTTTAGCTTTACGACCAGGTCCGAACTGAAACTATTGTCTACTTATCCAACTAATAATTTAACCGATGTTTCAACGACCGTCTTGATAAATGTGAAATTTGAAAAGGGAATTGACGGCACAACTTTAGGCGGAAGAATTTCACTGAATGACGCTAACGGTAATTCGATTCCGGCAACCGTGAAAAGTTTAGGAAGCGTTGACGGACTTATCTCGTTCGAGCCGAAGACCCCTTTAGACAATGATGCTACTTACAGAATAAATTTGAAAGCCGGGATTGGCGACGTTGAATACGTTACTCTTGCTTCTTCTATTGTTATTGAATTCCAAACTGAAAAGAGATACACGTTCACGGGAAATGTTATAGAAGATTTTGAAACAAACAATGTTTGGCAGTCGCCGCTGAACTCTCCGAACACAAAGGGAATTACAGTGAGCCAGACAAGTTTCTCGTTGTCTACAGAAAGAAAGAAAAGCGGGACATATTCCGGCAACATTAATTACCAATTTTCAGATAGCACCGGTTTGATAGATTTATCATTGCTTAATCCCATCTTGTTGACTGCCACCCCGCAAGCTAGCATTGGAGTTTGGATATTCGGTGACAACAGCAAAAACATTATTGAATATAAATTCTTGCGTCAAGGAACAAATGAAGCTAAAGTTAAAGTTGACACGCTCAACTGGACCGGATGGAAATTGAAGAAAGTATTGCTAACGGATGTTCCCGGAAGCGGTACAATTCAATTCCAAGGCATTAACGTTGTTCAAACCCGCGTTGGATCAACCAGCGGAAGATTATTTTTTGACGATTGTACTTCAGACATCATTACCGATGTTAAGTTAGCAGAAGGTTTGCCTGCTACATATCAGCTTGAACAAAATTATCCCAATCCGTTTAACCCTTCTACAGTAATTGGTTATCAGTTGCCGGCAGCTGGAAACGTAACGTTAAAAGTTTATGATGTACTTGGAAGAGAAGTTGCAACGCTTGTGGACGTATTTCAGCAGGCTGGTCATTACAAAATTCTACTATCAACCGACAAATATCATCTTGCAAGCGGAATATACTTTTATAGACTTGAAGCGGGAAATTTTGTAAGCACTAAAAAGTTAATTTTACTCAAGTAGTTTTTAAGAGGTTGTATCAAAAGTGGTTTATCAAAAATCTAATCTGCGAAAATCTGTTGAATCTGTGTAATCTGCGGTCTATTTTATGATCAAGCAAGCACTTTTGAGACAACCTCTTACTAAGAAAGACAAGCAATCAACATGACGCAAACGCACGAGAAACAATTTACAACTCATTCAAAAGTTGAAGAGCATTACCTTGCATTATCCGGCAAGAATTTAATTTATGAGCCGGTAGAGAAAATTCCGATCGTACAAGTAGAAAGTTTTCCTGAGTTAGGAAAGCTAACAGCATTACGGTTCATCGAATGGGTAATTGAAAATCCGGAGGGTGTTATATCTCTTCCCACCGGCAAGACTCCGGAACATTTTATTAAGTGGGTCGCAAAGATTTTGAAAGAGTGGGACACTTCCGCCGTTCAAGCTATACTAAAAGATGTTGGAATTGACGGAAAGAAAAAACCATCGTTGGAAAAATTGCGTTTTGTTCAGATTGACGAATTTTATCCTATTGATAGTGGACAGCACAACAGTTTCTACTACTACATCCTGAACTTTTACTTCAGATTGTGGAAGTTGAACGCTAAGAACGCTTTGTTGATGAACATAAATGAAATTCCGACTGCTGAAAATCTTCCATTGAATGAAATCTTTCCTGATCAAAAAGTTGATCTTTCGTTAAGAACACGTTGGGCTTCAAACAGAGTGGAGCGTTTGCAAAAAGAAACAATCGAAATAGTTGACGAGTACTGTACCAATTACGAAAGGAAAATTCGTTCAGCGGGCGGCATCGGATTTTTCCTTGGCGGCATTGGTCCTGACGGGCATATTGGTTTCAACGTGAAGGGAAGCGATCATTTTTCAACTACGCGATTAATTGAAACCAACTACGAAACTCAAGCCGCGGCTGCAACCGACCTTGGCGGAATTGAAGTTGCTAGAAATAGATTAGTAATCACGATTGGATTAGACACGATTACGCACAACACGAATGCAACGGCAATAATAATTGCTGCGGGAGAAGCTAAAGCAAACATTGTAAGGGATTCGGTTCAGAATACGGAATCAAATACTTATCCGGCGACTGCGTTGCAAAAGCTGAACAATTCCCGCTTCTTCTTGACCAACGGTGCGGCTTTAAGATTGAGTGAGAGAAGGTTTGTTGAAGTGTTGAATGAGTCTCCTTTAACTCAGCAATCAATTGAACGAGGCATCATCAATCTTGTCGTAGATAAAAAGAAAAAACTTTCAAAGCTGACAAACAAAGATTTGGAAGAAAATAAAATCACTAGTCACGTTTTGAAAACGCTTGGCGGCAATTCAGCTGAAATTACGAAGACAATCGAAGAGAACGTAGTAACACGTCTGATGAAAGGAATGGAAACAGTTGATAACGAAGTTATACTTCACACAGCGCCTCATCACGACGATATTGAATTGGCATATCTGCCGTATATAGCTCATCTTGTTAGAAATCCTTCGAACAAGCATCACTTCGCTTACATGACAAGCGGATTTACTGCTGTAACAAATTCATTCATGCTGAACTTGATGGAAACTCTTCTCAGCTTTCTAAGTTCAAATATATTCTCCCAAAAGTTTGATGAGCTTGATTTTACCCGCGGAAATATTGATGGAAAAAACCGTGATGTGATGATGTACCTCGATGGAGTAGCGGGGCACAGCCGGACTCTTCAAGACGAAGGACAAGCAAGAAGAACTCTCAGAAACATTATGGAAGTTTATGAAGAAGACAGCTTCGTTTATCTTAAAGACAGAGTGAATGAATTAATAAATTATTTCAAAACTCAATACCCCGGCAAGAAAGACATTTCCTATGTACAAATTTTAAAAGGAATGCAGAGGGAATTTGAGAGCGAAATTTTCTGGCGTTATTTCGGTTTCAGTGTTGAAGACGTGTCGCATCTGCGTCTCGGATTTTATCAAGGAGATATTTTCACCGAAGTGCCGCAAATCAACAGAGACGTCATTCCGGTTTTTGAGTTGATGAAGAAAATTAAGCCGACAATTGTTACCGTGGCATTTGATCCCGAAGGAAGCGGACCCGATACTCATTACAAAGTAATGCAGACGGTATCCGAAGCGCTGCAGCTATACGAAAAACATTCCGGCAATAAGAATATTAAAATTTGGGGATACAGAAATGTTTGGTATCGTTTCCATCCGGCAGAAGCAAATATTTATGTGCCGGTAAGTTTGAATTCGTTTGCCATTCTTGAAAACACTTTCATGAAAAGTTTTAGCTCTCAAAAAGGTGCAAGCTTCCCAAGCTGGGAATATGATGGACCGTTCAATCGTTTAGTTCAGCGAATACATGTAGAACAGTACAACGTGTTGAGAGAATGTTTGGGAAGGGATTTCTTCCTGAAGCATCCTCATCCACGAATGAGAGCAGCTAAAGGAATTAATTTCTTGAGAGAGTTAACGCTCGACGAGTTTTACAAGCACACAAGAGAACTGAAAAAAGTTACGGAATGAAAGTAGGCAGTCTCAAAAGTACTTGTTTAATCGAAAATGGAACGCGGATAACACAGATTTAAACAGATCTTCACAGATTCTAAAATTGAAAATTACTTTTGAGACAACCTCAAAAAATAATTCTAATAAGGCAAAACTTTTGTCAATCCGATTCCCGGTTTATCCGTTAAGGTCACTTTACCATCAATAATTCTTGTTCCCTCAAAGACATCATTCTTGATTAGTAAAGCGCCGTCAAGATCGGCGTAGTGAACTTCAGGTGCTAGTTGCGATGCTGCGGAAATTGCGCACGAAGTCTCGGTCATGCAGCCGAGCATGATTTTCATGTTAAGAGCTTTTGCAAGGTTCAGCATTTTAAATGCTTCCCGCAATCCGGTTGATTTCATCAGCTTAATATTAATGCCGGAATAAACGCCGTGCGCTTTTATAACATCGGGAAGTCTTTGCACACTCTCGTCCCCCATTGTTGGCAAAGGACTTTTTTCCGTTAACCAAGCCATGTCATCAACCATTTCTTTCGGCATAGGTTGTTCAACGTACAACACATTTTTATCTTTCAGCCAATTGATCATGTCCAGCGCAAAGAATTTGTCTTTCCAACCTTGATTCACATCTACAGTGATCGGTTTATCGGTGATCGAGCGAATGGTTTCGATCAACATTTTATCGGTATCACGCCCAAGTTTGACTTTGAGAATTTTGTATTCGGCTGCTTCTTTTGTCTTCTGAATTATAACATCCTTCGTATCAATGCCGATCGTAAACGAAGTGTAAGGAGTTTTGTCTTTGTTGAATCCCCACATCTTGTACCATGGTTGACCGATAAGTTTTCCAACCAGATCATGCAAGGCAATGTCCACCGAAGCTTTTGCCGCCGGATTAAACGTGTCGATCTCATCTACATATTCTAAAATCGTTTCCATATCAAAAGGATCTTTGAATTGTGCAAGATCAACTTTAGATAAAAACTTTGCTGCGGTTTCATGCGACTCACCGAGGTAAGGGGGCATAGAAGCTTCGCCGTAACCTGTGACACCTTCATATTCAATCTTTGTCAACATAACCGGTGTTGTGGTACGGGAACTGGTTGCTAACGTGAATACGTGTTTCAACTCTAAGGTATAAGGTTTGAATGAGAATTTCATGGTTGAATTCTTTTTTGTGATATTAATTTTTTTTGCAAAGATGTTTGTGTTTAATCCCCCAGACATTACAGCACCGCCGATTAAACCAACTTGAGTAAGAAATTTTCTTCTATTTTGTGCCATCACATTTCTCCAAAATAAAATTTGTTCTTCTTTATGGTGGTAATTCCGTTTTTATCGAGCGATCCCAAAATTCTTTTTGCGCGGATGAAATGCATTGTTCTAAAATCACTGTAATCGGGTGAGTTCTTATCGAACGAATTAATTTTTACCATACCGGAGCTGTGAATGAATTTTAGGTTGCCGATGTAAATTCCCACATGGGTTATTCTTTCTTTTGTGGAGTCTGTTGCCGCGAAACCAAAAAACAATAAATCACCCGTCTGCAAATTACCGAATCCGGATTTAGTATCAACCAGCACGCCGGTGTGAACTTGTTGTGATGCATCACGCGGTAGTACGATTCCATTCATAAAATAAACGGTCTTTGTAAAACCGCTGCAGTCCATACCTTTTACGGAAGTGCCTCCCCATAAATATGGAAATCCTAGAAAAAGTTTTGTGGTTGAAATTATGTCATCTCCGGTTGGATTTCTTTTATCCAGCCAACTCTTAAATGGTTCACAGTCAGACTTTGGAATGAAACCAATTCTGTTATCGGGATATTTAACTTTGTAAAAATTATTCTCTTCACTTTCAAGCGATACTAAATCTCCGGCGGCTAAATCTGAAACGCGATTTTCTGAAATGTCCGGCGTTGCAAAAACAAATCCAAATTCTTTTGTAAAAATTACCTTTTCGGATTGCATCCAATTTTCAATTGCTGTTTTGTTGACGGGAACCAATCCGTCGTTATCCATCCAACCAATGTATTCATCCGGCGTTTGTATTAAACAATAACCGGGAATTTTCTTTAAGATTTTCACACAAGTTCCCAATAGAGATTGGGAGGCAAGCTCTGCGCGATCCTCGGGTTCGGTTCTGATATTTGCAACAGATAAGTTGACGATACCGTAAATATTTTCTCCCAAATCTTTAGCCGGCAGCGTTTGTATTTCATCTTTGAGAGGAACATTCATTGTCTTCAGCTTATCGAGCAAGTAATTTTTTGCAGCTTTAATATTTGTCTCACCGCTTAATGTGATTACTCCATTCAGTTCATTTGCGCTTACTTCCCAAACGGCAGTTCTTTTGTCAGGCGCATAATGATGTTCGGTATCTGCTATAACTTTGATTACAGAGTTAATCTTGTCCTCCTGTGCATTAAGTTGAAGTATCATTGACAAAAAAAGTAGAAAAAATATTTTTTTCATAAAATACTCCGTGTGCAGAGAAACTAAGCTAATTTCTTTTTCCCGAATCCCGGCTCAATTTTAACTAAAGCCGCAACGATAAATCCGGGTACTGTTGAAAGAATTACCCACAAGAAGAAATGCTGATAGCCGATTTGTTCCTGCAAGGCGCCGCTGTACATTCCCGGAAGCATCATGCCGAGTGCCATTATTCCGGTACAGATTGCAAAGTGCGACGTTTTGTGTTCACCTTGAGAAACCATAATCATGTACATCATATATGCGGTGAAACCAAATCCATAGCCGAACTGTTCCAAAGCGACGGCAATATTTATAACTAAAAAGTTTGTCGGCATATACTGTGATAAATAAACAAAAGCCAAATCCGGTAAATGCATGATGATCACCATCGGCCACAGCCACCACTTCAAACCTTGTTTTGAAATTACATAACCGCCTATCAATCCGCCAACGGTTAGAGCAATTATTCCAACTGTTCCGTAAACTATTCCTACTTCCGCAGTAGAAAGTTCAAGTCCGCCTTTGGTCCTCGGATCGAGCAAGAATGGTTGAACAAGTTTTACCAATTGCGCTTCCGCGAATCTATAGAACAATAGGAAACCAAGAATTTTCCAGATGTCTTCTTTCTGCATGAAGATTACGAACGCTTTCAAGAATTCTATAAACGGTAACATCAATTCATTTTTAGTTTCGGACTTTTCAAAATTCTCTACAATTTTGGCGACATAAGTTCTAAAAAGAATTACCGTAATGATTACGAGAGAAATTGTCGAAACAATTGTCCTCCAAGGATGAACCATTCCGAATAAACCAAGAATGGAACTGAGAAGAATAAATGCCGCGTAAATTATTCCGGCAAATAGAATAAAACCGCCAATCAATAGACCGACTTGTTTGCCGTGAAGTTTTTTGCCGCCCAATGTTCCAACATCCTCGGTTGGATAGGGAAGGATAAGGCGGTGATAAATGAAAAGTGCTACAAACAAAATTCCGGCAATTACAAAAACAATTGACCATGCACTTTTGAATCCTGTTGTTGGCGCCAGTTCACCGGCAATTACTACAAGAAGTCCCGAACCAAAAATTGTGGCGATGCGGTAGAAGGTTGCCCTTACACCGACAAATGCAGATTGCTGTTGTTCTTCCAGACTAAGCATATAAAAGCCATCGGCAGCAATGTCATGAGTGGCAGAAGCGAAAGCCATTAAGGCAAAGACAAAGAGTGATAGGCTCCAATAGAAATTTGTTGTCAAGGCAAGCGCTATACCAAAGAGGGTAATGGCAACAATAACTTGCATTGCGATGGTCCACAACCTTTTCGTTTTGAACATGTCAATGAACGGTCCCCATAAAAATTTTAGGAACCAAGGGAAGTATAGAAGACTTGTGAAGAAAGCAATATCGCTGTTGGAGACGTTAAGATTTTTGTACATCATTACCGACACCGACATGACCATTACGTAAGGAATTGCTTCGGTAAAATATAAAGTTGGTATCCATGCCCACGGGTTTCTTGTTGTCTTCTTTTGAATTGCCATTAATTCAACTCTGGTTTTATTCGGAATTCTTTTCGACAAATGTCTTAGCCATGATAACCGCGCCAATTTCCGGCGGATATTCTGCCGGAGTTACAGTGACGTTAGGCATTTGCTGTTTTATCTTTTCCTTCAATAATGAAGAATAAAAATTGTCCGCCGCAATTGTTCCACCAACTAAACACAGTTTTATTTTTTCATCAACAAGTTTTTTTGAGATCGCTTTTAGGTGACTAATAAGTTCATCCGATTCATGTTCTAAGATTTTAAGAGCTGGTAGATCGCCTTTCTTTGCCGCTTCAAATACTTTTGGTGCAAATGAAGCCAAGTCAAAATTATTTCTGTAGACTTCGGTGACTAATTGTTGTGTATCGTAAATTCCGAAGTTGTCCTTGAGCATTTGCGTCATCAAAGTTTTTGAACCGCGTCCGTCTAATTCTTTTGCAACTTCGTTAAGACCACTTCTGCCAATTGTATTTCCGCTTCCTTCATCGCCGATTAGTCTTCCATATCCTCCAACCCGGTGAACAATATCACTCTTATCTTTTGCAAATGCAATTGACCCGGTACCGGCGATCAGTAAAATTCCCGGTCCGCCGGAAAAAGCTCCTTCAAGCGCAATTCTTGCGTCGCTTTCAACTTGAAATGAATTGAAACTGTAGCCGTTTGACTCAGAATATTTTAGAAAATCATTTCTGAGTTTCTGTGCATCACTTGTTCTGCCGGCGCCGGTCGTTCCAATTAAAATTGAAGCAACATCCTCGGGTGATATTTTTAACGCTTCGATGGATTCTATAATGAGTGAAAGAATTATTTCCGAAACTTTTTCCGTTCCAACAATTAGAAAATTGGATGCACCTCCCTGGCATGTGTATAGCGGTTCAAAATTAAAGTTGGTGATCACACACCTAGTTTTTGTTCCGCCGCCGTCTAAACCAGTTAGGTATTTCATAATCAACTTGTTGAACTAGTCTTTCATGTATTTAAGATAATCTATCAATCCTTCATAAATCTTCTGAGCCATTTTGTCCCTGAACTTATCATCGGTCAATTTTTCTTCGTCTTCGGCATTGGACAAAAATGCTTGTTCAACTAAGATTGCCGGCATATCCGACATTCTGATAACTCGGTAGTTGAACGATCCGACGGAACCAAACGGTTTTAAACTCAGCTGAATCAATCTGTTAAAAACAAACTCGGAAAATTTAGCCCAGAATGGATTGTTGTAAAATGTTGCGGTGCCTGATGTTCCTAAAAACTCATCTTCCGGGTCGCTCGCGTTAGCGTGAATGCTGATGTGTATGTTTGCATCCGAGTTGGTTACCGTATCTCGTTTCAATGTCAAACTCATGTCTCTGTCGGTATCTCTAACTTGTAAAACTTGAGCTCCTTTACTCTTAAAAAGTTTTTCTATTTTTTTTGAGAGAGAAAGATTAATATCTTTTTCTTTTACTCCCGATAAACCAATTGCACCCGAGTTACTTCCACCGTGACCGGCTTCGATCGAAATCTTAATCCCTTTAAGCGGCAAAGGACTTTTCAAATGGTAAACCGGGGGATATTTGATTCTAAAGATCAATTCCTTTCCGTGCGGCTTGATATCGTAACCCCAAATTTTATCCGTCTTCAAATTAACGTATATGCGATAAGTTCCTTTGGAAATTTGCTGCCAGGTAATTTCTTCAATGTATTTCAGATTCGGTTTGTGAATGATCCATGTGCTGCTGGTTTTTACTCCGTACAAATTAATTGTTATTCTTTTTGAATAGGGGTCGGCATATACATCGTAAGGAACGTTTTCTAAGTACGGAATTTCCACGATGTCTCCAGTGTCTGATGGAAAGCTCGTGATGGGATTTATAAAATAGCTTGGCTGAATTGTCCCTGCCGGAAGTTCTTTAACATATTCGTTGGAGATGTAACCTTCTTCGGTCTCGCTAAGCCGAACCCGGTAAAAATTTCCAAATATTCCGTTCGATTTTAGAATAACATCCTTAGGTAATTCAATTCTCAACGGAGCGCCTAAGCGTATCGGTGCAAGAGTATAAGTAAAAAGGGAATTGTCCTCGGTGGTAGCAAGAAACGGAAAATCATTTTTGTCTTTGATGACAAAGTGGTTTTTGGAAATTTTTTCTACCGACTTTTGGTTGGTCGAATCAGCAGACTTAAGAATTACTTTTATGCCATACTTTTGGTTCTTGTTGAATTCATTTAACGGAATTGCCGCCACATAACTGTTAACGTTATTAGGATCATTCGCAAAACACTCGAAGACTTTATCTGAGGGCACGATTTCAACCAGAGCTTTTTGATTTTTGGTGGCGTTAAATTTAACTGTCAATAAATCGCTGGGCAGAAGTACCAAGTTTTCATTTGGTCGAATAGAAGTAGAATCAATACCGAACTTAGTTGCTTCCAAAGAAGTATCGGGCTTTTTATACAGAACCATATCTTCATACAAAGCTTTTTCACCTTTGCTGCTTACAGCTTCTGCTCTAAGTTTATTGAGACCTTCTACCAATTTTATTTTTTTGAAAAAGATTCCGGTCTTATAAATTTTAACTTTTTCTCCGTTGATGAATGCCATGGAAGGAAATTTTGTTCTGCACAGTAAATTGTATGTGTCGTTACTTCTAATTCTTGCAAATGGTTTTCTGAATTCAATCCATTCACCGCTGCGGCTAAAACTTTTATCTTGGTGGAGTAGATAATTGTATGGAATGGCCCAATCTTTTTTGGAATAACTATAAGCTGTATTTCCAATGCTAAATTTTAATGAGTCGCCCTTTGCCAGCGAAATAAAATTAAGTGATTGGTCCCTTCCAAACTCTTTCGTCCTTCCATCCGGAAGATGAACATTCCTAGCTGAATTGGTTTTTAGTAGCTCGGAAAAATCTAGTTTTATAAAATGATATGGTGTTAAACGTTTGAGATAACTTTTCAGAAACTTTTGATTCGGATCGATGTTGGCGTTTTTATTATACTCTATTGTAAAGATAGGTCTCTCGTTAACTACAAAATCAATAATTCCATTTTCCAATAATTTAGTTCTTTTAGTCGAGTCATTATTCACGGAATTTTTTGAAGTTGCGATTAGCAGGTATGGTTTTACCATTGCAGATTCAACAACAATGTCTTCGAACAAATCATAATTGCTCTCGGAATTGAAGTTGATATCTGAAAAATAGAAGCCGTCAATCTGGCAGACGGACACAAGCAAATTAATGTTGGATTTTATTTCCTTTGTTGATTCGGACTGTAAATTGTTCGGGTTGTTTTTCGCAAAATCCAAGTCGATGAACAATTTTAGATTGTTCCGTTTGGCAGTTTCGCAAGCAGATTTTATTAGCTGAAGCGCCGGTGATTTTGCGATTGGATGCGTGAATATGTCTGAAAATATTTCTGATCTTAGAAGTACAGCATCATAATTATTTAGTGAAGCTTGACTAATTTTCTCATTCACAGTGTTAACAAGCGATTTGAAATCGGAGAACTTAGCATGATCAAGATCTATCAATTGGATTTTGTCTTTGTAGTAATCAGGAGTGTTTGTTGCATAATTATTAGCTGATCCTAAAATCATGAAAAGTATTACAAAGGTAAGTTTTTTCATAAAACACCTATTGTTGTGACGCCTTCTTATTACGCTACATATAAGTATTCAATAATAAATATCAATAAGATCAAATGTGATATTGCTTATTGTGCGGTTATATAAAGTCTAAATGTTGTTTTGGAAAAGCATTATTGTCTTTCAAGTTGTTTGATTACCGGAATACTCTCATTGCTAATTCTATCAACGGCGGTAACTGCGGTCTCTTTCAATTCAAAATTTTTAGTCGTGACAACACCAGAATCGTTCATGAATCGGTACTCTTTGGAGATTGGAACGGTGTAAGAATTTTTATCGCTGCTTAGTATTTCATATTCCCACTTGTTGCCGTACTTAAAATATACAACCCACAAAAAAACTTTCGATAAATCTTTCTTATTCCATAAAATTTTTACCGAATCATTTTCTTCATGCATGGTAAATTCCGGTGAAGAGATTGGCTGACTCTTGAACCATTTTGTTGCCGGAACCAACGCTTGTTTTTTGTATGGGCCGTTCAGTAAAGCGTCGGCGAGATCTTTGTTATTAATAATTGGATTGGCACTCCAGCAAATATTTCCCGGTGATTTGGGAAGCATCGCGCGTATAGTCATGATTTGATTTATAACTTCAATATTGTTTACCTCGTTGTTTTCTCTATCGATGCTAATCCCCGGCCAGAAATGTCTTCCCTTTAGGTTTTCATTTTTCCACCAGCTTAATAAGATAGGAAAACTTTGCTTGAGCGAATTTATTTTCCAATAAAGCTGGGGCGACCAATAATCAACCCAACCTTCGTTAATCCATAGCTTAGAATCGGCAAAGAGTTTTTCATATTGGTCGAAACCTTCTACAGATTCGGGATACCCTGGCCTCCAAATTCCAAAAGGACTCAAACCGAATTTTACATTTTGTTTTATCTCTTTGATGCCGTTGTAAACTCTTTGAATAAACCTGTTAATGTTTTCACGCCGCCAATCTGCCTTCGATAATTTTCCGCCATCCTCGGTATATTTTTTCCAGCTTGCATCATCGGGAAAATCTTCTTCATTGTTGTATGAAGGATAAGGGTAGAAGTAATCATCAAAGTGAATCCCGTCTATGTCGTACCGTTTTGTAATATCCTGTACAACGCTTAGTGTGTAATCTTGCACTTCCGGTTTGCTGGGATCCAACCACCAATAACCGGATTTTAATTTCACAGCCCAATCCGGATGTTTTTTTACAACGGAAGCATCTGTGATTTCTCCGCCGCTGGTGTGATGTGCTCTAAAAGGATTAAGCCACACGTGAAACTCCATTCCGCGTGCGTGTGCTTGTTCTATCCAGAATTCCAGAGGGTCATAATATGGTTCAGGGGCTTTGCCCTGTGTTCCGGTTAAGTAATAGGACCATGGCTCAATATCACTTTTATAAAATGCATCGCATTGCGGTCTTGCCTGGAAAACGACAGCATTAAAATTATTCCGTTTAAGTTTATCAAGAATATTAATGGCTTCCCACTTCTGCTCTTCAGTAGTCAAATCTTTCCTGCTTGGCCAAGAAATATTTGCAACGGTAGCTACCCATGCCCCGCGGAATTCACGTTCAATTGAAGGAAATGATGGACTTGATTTTACAGTCTGCTCAACTTTTAATGTAGTGCAGCTTGCTGTTAGAATTATGATAAGAAGAGATATTGTTAAAATATTCTTATTCAACAATAATTCTTTCATTACAAAAAATATTTTAATCGTAAAATTTGTTTAGAATCTAATTAAAGTTAATTAAGCCATTGCAAAATCAACTACATAAAAGGGTAGTTTTGAAATGATATAGAACAATTTTACTCTTTTGAAAAAGATAGCTATTTTAAAAACAAACAAGGATCCATTACATGAATGATTACTCAAAGCTTAGTTTAGCTCTGTACAAACCTCTATAATGCTTTATTTTTCAAAAAAAATATTACTCCCGGCCTTAGTACTACTTTTAATTTCTAAGCAGATTACTGCACAGCACAACAATATTGTTTTTGAAAGAATCGGCAAAGAGCAGGGACTGATACCGGGCAACGTTAACGATGTTTACCAGGACAGTGTCGGATTTATATGGATGGCAACGGAAAATGGTCTCTGTAAATTCGACGGTTACAACTTTACCTACTACAGAAATCACCTGAACGATGAAACGAGTCTCAGCTACAATCATGTTTTTAATCTTATGGGTGATCATAACGGAATAATTTGGGTTGGAACATTAGGAGGAGGATTAAATAAGTTTGACAGCAAAACCGGAAAATTTAAACGCTTCGTGTTTGATCCTTCAAATCCAAAATCTTTGAGCAATAACAACGTTTTCAAAATCTATAAAGATTCTGAAGACCGAATTTGGGTTTCTACATTGGGCGGCGGCTTAAATCTTTTTGATCCCGCAACCGAAACTTTCACCCATTATAAGCATAATGCTAGCGATCCGAATTCAATCAGCAGTAACATGGTTAGCTGTTTATACGAAGATAAAGACAAGAATTTCTGGATAGGAACATTTGATGCCGGAATAAATCTATATAAAGAAAGCGAACATATATTTATCCATTTCCAAAATAATCCTCATAACAAGGGGAGCTTAAGCCATAACCAGGTGATGGAATTTCTTGAGGATAGTAAAGGAAATTTTTGGGTCGCAACATTTGGCGGCGGAGTAAATCTCTTTGATAGAGCCAGCAGAAAATTTAGAAGCATAAAGAACGATCCTCATTTCCCGATGAGACCCGATAATCTCAATGTTAGAAAAATGTTTGAAGATGAAGATTCATATTGGGTTGGCACATACAACGGACTTTTCAGATTCGATAAAAAAACTTTTGCTAAAACAGATTTGTATTCCAATCCGGATGACCCGACTACAATAAACGATAATAAAGTTAGAGCAATCTACAAAGACAGAACAGGCGTAATTTGGATTGGAACAGTTGCCGGCGTGAACAAATATGATTCGATGAGAAAAAATATTCAGCTGATTTATTTCAACGAGAACTTCAAAACTTTTCTTGGCAACACTTATCGTGTGCCTTCTAAATTCATAACCGATAAAATTATTTGGGCTGGTCCAACTATCTCCAGTATACTAAAAAGTAATTCGAGGAACATTCGGTTCTTCGGTAATGTAGATCAAGAAGAAAATTTTCATACGGAACAAACTTCGTGCTTATACATCGACGAGAACAACGTACTTTGGGAGGGAAGCTATAACGGTTTTTATTATTACGACAATACGAAAGGACAATTTCACAATGTGCAGTACGTAGATGACGGATCTGCAACCTTAGGCAATAACTACGTAAAGTGGTTTTACTTAGACAAACAAAACCGTTTTTGGACGGGCACGCTGGCTGGCGGATTAACCGTTTATGATCGACAAAATAACTTACTGCATAGATTCAGCCACAATGAGGAGGATACCAAAACCATTGGCGATTCCAGAGTGAGTTGTGTGTTTCAAGATAGTAAAGGAGTCATCTGGGTCGGCACTTACGGCGGTCTTGATATTTATAACGAGAAGAATCAAACGTTCAAACATTACAGACTCAGTCCAAATGACTTGACTTCCATTTCAAATGATAGAATTTACTGCATATATGAAACGCGAAACGGATATCTCTGGATTGGCACGTATCTAGGACTAAACAAATACAATAGAGATAAAGACAACTTCGAACGATTCTCTTCGTCACAAGGATTAAGCGACAATACCATATATAGTATGCAAGAAGATGATGACGGAAATTTATGGCTAAGAACGAATGATGGCGTTACCAAGTTTGATCAGCAAAAAAAAGTTTTTACAAATTATAATGCTAGTGATGGAATACCGAGCGCCGGATTAAACGGAAACATTTCGTTTAAGAGTGATGACGGAAAAATATTTTTCGGATTTTCAAACGGGTTGATTGCTTTTTATCCGAGTGAAATAAAAGATAATCCTTACAAACCACAGATTGCTCTGACCAAACTGACCATCATGGATAAAGAAGTAAAAGTGGGGGAGGATTCACCTCTTACAAAACCTTTGAACGACATGGATGAAATCACTCTCTCGCATAGTGATAAGGTGATCGGAATAGAATTCTCGGCTCTCCATTACGCCGTGCCGTCAAAAAATCAATACGCATATAAACTTGAAGGTGTTTTGGATAATTGGACTTATGTTGATGCAAATAATCGCAAGGCAAAATTTACAAATCTTGAACCGGGGACTTACATACTTAAAGTTAAGGCATCGAATAACGATGGAATCTGGAGCGACGTTGAGAGATCAATCAAATTGATTGTGACTCCTCCTTTCTGGGGTACATGGTGGTTCAGAGGAGCGGCGTTCGTGACAGTTTTGTTCCTTATCTTCTTATTCTATGAAAACAGGTTACAGCGGTTGTTAAGCATCGAAAGAACAAGATCAAGAATAGCGAGAAATTTACATGATGAGGTAGGAGGGACATTATCCAGCATTCAGTATTTTGTTAGAGCAATCGAGAAAAAACTTGGCGACAACCATGCTGAAGAAACAACGAAGTACCTTAATTTGATAATCAGCAGTTCTTCGGACGCGCAAGAAAAAATCAAAGATTTAATTTGGACTGTTAACCCCGAAGAGGACGGGCTTCAAAAATTCCTAGTTAAGTTTAACAGATATGCGTCAGACTTGTTGGATTCGAAGCACATAGAATATCATATTGATTTGCCCAGCGGAAATTTGCCAGAGAAAATTGAAATGGAAAAACGACAACACCTTTGGTGCATATGTAAAGAGATTATTACAAATGTTGCCAAACATTCTCAGTGTAAGAATGTCAACATTAAATTTTCTTTGAACGGAAAAATTTTGACTTTTGTTGTTGAAGACGATGGAATTGGTTTTGTTGAAAAGGAGAAAAGTTCCAGCACCGGTCTTTCGAGCATAAGAGAAAGAGCAGAAGCGATAAAAGCAAAATATAGTTTAACTACAAATATTAACGAAGGAACCAAATGGTATTTTTCAGTTGACTTGTAGTAATCACTTTTAAGATAGTTAAAGAAATAATAAAAATTTTCGTAATGGCTATGGTCAAAATTGTAATAATAGAAGATAATGTGTACGCACGTACAGCTTGGGAATCAACTTTATCCCAAGAAGAAGATTTTGTAGTGCTGGCAACTTTTAGTTCTTGCGAAGAAGCGTTGGAATCAGAGTTGGTAAAAAAAGCCACGGTCGTTTTGTTGGATATTGGGTTGAAAGGAATATCGGGAATAAAAGGTGCTGAACTGATCGGCAATATCAATCCTAAAGCTTTGATTATCATGATATCGATTCATGATGATGATAAAAGTATTTTTGGATCTCTGCAGGCGGGTGCAATAGGATTTTTGCACAAATCAGTTTCTCCTGATGAACTAATAGAGTCAATTCGCATTGCAATTAGAGGCGGTTCACCGATGACGCCCCAAATTGCTCGTAGAGTGCTGAGGTCATTTCACAGATTCAAACCAATGCAGGAAAAAGACAACCTTACAGAAAAAGAAATAACAATATTGAATCATCTTTCCGAAGGTAAATCGTACAAGAAGATTTCGGAAGAAATGTATCTTTCTGTTGACGGCATTAAATATCACGTTCGAAGCATTTACGAAAAATTGCATGTGCACAGTCAGGCAGAAGCTGTGAGCAAAGGTCAATCGCTGAGAATTCTGACGAAATGGGAATAATTTCTAAAAATGTTTGCTCATAAGCATTTTACCAGCCTTAGGGCTATTTGAGCCCTCCATTTGTAAACTACACATAAGGGTAGTTGAAATGCCCATATTTGTTGCCAAATTATATATGCATTTCAAGCCGGAAATTCATTAGGATTTAGGTATGTGATGAGAGAAGTTGTCTACCTATTTTTTGCATTTATAGCGGTACAATCGTTTTCAACATTTGCACAAACCAGTAGCCCTAAGAGAGAATTAAGAGGTGTATGGATTGCATCACTAGGGATTGATTGGCCTTCTAGTCAAGGTACAAGCGCCCTCGATATTCAAAATCAAAGGAGCCAGCTTATAAGTATTTTTGATTTGCACAAAAGTTACGGATTGAACGCAATATTTTTCCACGTGCGCCCGGTCTGCGATGCTGTGTATAAAAGCAGTTATGAACCGTGGTCAAGTTATTTAACTGGCACTCAAGGTGTAGCTCCTTCCGACACAAGTTATGATCCTCTAAAATTTGCTGTGGAAGAAGCACATAAACGAGGAATGGAACTTCACGCATGGTTAAATCCTTACCGTGCCGAATTATCAGGAGGAAGTCAGGTATCGGCAAATCATGTTATAAACAAACATCCAGACTGGATTATTAAGTGTAATGGAAGCGAGTACCGTTTTCTTAATCCCGGTCTACCCGAAGTTAGAAAATATGTTTTACAAATTGTGATGGACATTGTTGATCGATATGATATAGACGGTATTCACTTTGATGATTATTTTTATCCTTATGCTGAATATGGTTCATTTAATGACGACGCAGCATTTGCAAAATATCCTAACGGGTTTACTAATAAAACAGCCTGGCGAAAAAACAACGTTAATTTGCTCTTGAAAATGATAGACGACAGCATAAAAGCAGTTAAGCCATGGGTAAAGTTTGGTGTTAGTCCTTCCGGTAATCCCTCTGTTAATAACTCCATATTTATAAATCCTGGAGATTGGTTAGCTGGTGCATACACTGACACAACAGGTGTGGCGCAAACTGGTGGACCTTATATTGATTATATAATGCCCCAGCTTTACTGGTCAACATACGGCGGCTATTTGTCGAGTTGGACAAGCGCTTCTTTTCTAAATGGAAGACACTTATATATTGGACAAGCAGCTTATCGATATGGGGAATTCGGTTCCGGTGAAACAGCGTGGGAAATAAAAACCAATAGAAATACTCAAACAATCAATGGCGGTGTTTATTTTAGTTCACAGAGCTTAACTGTATATAACTATGGTTACGTTACAGATACACTTAAATATCGGTATTTTGCTGGTCCTGCCATAACTCCAATGATGCAATGGAAGGTTGGTAGCAATAACAAACCCAATACACCCACTAATCTAAGATTTGAAGTTAATTCATTAACCGGAAAGTATGAGTTGCATTGGGACAAACCTGCACCTGTTACAAATGGTGATACAACTTTTTTCTATGTTGTATACAGATCAGAAAATGCTTCCCCGGATATTGAAAATTCATCTAATCTTTTTGGGATTACGGGAACAACTTTTCTTTCTTCCGACTATGCAAAATATTCGATTACAAAAGGTACATATTACGCCGTAACTGCAATCGGTAGATATTCAAACGAATCCCAAATCAGTAATGTTGTTTCGCTTAATTTACTTTCTTTAGTTCCTAGCAAACCGGTACTTGCTTCCCCAGCTAACAACAGCCATGAATTAGGTCTTACCGCCAATTTAAGCTGGTCGGGTGATTCTAACTCGGAGCGATATGTAGCGCAGGTTTCTAAAGATTCTTCTTTCAATTCTAATACTGTCTTATGGCTCACGGAATATAAAAATACTCAGCTGAGTTTTAGGAATGTTGTTCCTGGAGAAAAATATTACTGGAGAGTAAAAGCTTTTGGACAGGTTGGTGAAAGCGCATACTCTGATGTATATGGTTTTCAATCGGGGATTTCGCTTCCCCCTCAGTTAATTTCTCCCGCTCATGCAACTTATAATGTTACATTAACTCCAACGTTCAAGTGGCATCAATCTGTTAATGCTACTTCGTACAGAATTCAAGTGTCATCAACAATTGATTTTCAGAATGGTACCTATGTTGCAGATACCACATTAGTCGATACTACACTTGCAACAAAGGTGCCATTGACTCCAAATAAAAAGTATTACTGGCGTGTAAGTGCAAAAAATACTTATGGTACTAGCTACTGGTCATCCCAATTTGGATTTCAAACAACGATTACTAATGTTGATAACGAAAATATTCCAACTAAAATCAGTCTGAATCAAAATTATCCGAACCCGTTTAACCCAACAACAGAAATATCATTTTCGATTCCTGAGGGAGGATATACTTCTCTTAAAGTTTATAATATAATTGGTGAAATTGTTGAAGAGTTGGTAAGTAAATACTTAAGTGCCGGAAGTTATAGTGTAGAATTTAATGCTAGGTCCGCCAAAGGCGGATTACCAAGCGGAGTTTATATTTATGCTCTGCAGTCGGGCCCAAAGATTTTGATAAGAAAGATGATTTTGATTAAATAGTTTTCCATATTCTAATTAAGACTAAATTTTTTTGGAGAAAACAAAATTAATTATGTAATAAATAGTCTATTATTTTAGAAACTTAGGAGTTTCCAATTATGAGAAAATTTTTACTTCTCACAATTCTTAGTTTGTTTTTCACTTCACTACTTCACGCTAGTACAACTGGGAAAATTTCCGGAACTGTTATTGATTCTAAAACCAATGAACCACTCATTGGCGTTTCGGTCTTGATAGAGGGAACTAATCAAGGTGCCAGTACAAATGTTGACGGCTATTACGTTATACTGAATGTTTCTCCAGGAACGTATACGCTTAAAGCAACTTACATAGGATACGCATCTGCAACTATTACGAACGTAAGGGTTAATATAGACCAGACGACCAACATTGATATCTCGATGACCGAGAAAGCCTTAGTTGCTGGTGAAGTGGTAGTAGTTGCTCAACAACCTGTCGTTCAGAAGGATGTTGCTGCAAGCCGTGTAAACCTTAGCATGGCTGAAATTGAGAATCTTCCCGTTGCAAATATTCAGAGCGTAGTAACTCTGCAAGCTGGTATATTATCAACGTCCACCGGTCCGCAAATTAGAGGGGGTAGTTCAGATGAGACAGCTTACATTGTTAACGGATTAACATTGAGAGATGAAAGAGATAACACTCCTTACACCGGTATTAGTTTTACTGCGGTCAAAGAAATTCAAGTACAAACAGGCGGTTTTAGTGCCGAGTTTGGAAATATCCGTTCGGGACTTGTAAATATAGTAACCAGAGAAGGTGATAAGCAGAAGTATTCAATTTCAATTGTTGGTCGTTACAAGAGTGCCGCCAGAAAACAATTTGGCGATGCAGTTAACAGCATGGATTCTTATTGGATAAGACCATACGTTGATCCTGCAGTTTGTTGGACCGGTACAGACAACGGTGCGTGGGGTGATTACACAAAAAGACAATACCAGTCTTTCCGTGGATGGAATAAAGTTTCTCAACAATTGTTAGCCGATAGCGATCCAACAAACGATTTAACGCCCCAGGCTGCTCAACAGTTATTTCTCTGGCAGCACAGAAGACAATTGGATATTGTAAAACCAGATTATGATATGGACATGAGTTTCAGCGGTCCCGTTCCATTTGTAAGTAAAGAATTGGGAGATATGACTTTTATCGCTTCTTATAGATCAACGCAAGAAATGTATGTTATTCCGTTATCGACGGATGCTTATAGAGATTACAATTTCCAAATAAGATTAACATCCAATATTGGTGACGGAATGAAATTAAGTTTGGAAGGTATTTCTGGTAAGCAATGGGGAACAAACAGTTCACGAACCGGCGGTCCGGGAATATTTCGTTCTTCTAGCGGTATTGCAGAGCAACTTGATTGGAGATCGGGTGCTAGTTATTTGGACTCGAGACTTTATGCGCCGGAATACTGGGATCCATCGGAAAAATTTATTACTGCATTTGGCTTGAAATTTACCCATGTGATTAGCTCCAGCACTTACTACGATGTTTACTTGAATGAATTTGGAACCCGGTATAGCACAAATCCGGCTAACTACAGAGATCTTTCCAAGACTAATAGTTTTGGCGGTGTTTTGTTTGATGAAGCGCCCTTTGGATATTATAGCGGTACTAGCTCCGGTATTGGTTCATCGATGAATATGGGTTTAGGTTTTAGTAATTCAAGAGATACAAGTAAGATAAGTACATGGTCTATGAAATTTGATTTTGTGAGTCAGCTGGACAAATACAACAATCTTAAAGCCGGATTTGAATTTGTTTACTCTGACAATGGGGTAAATTATGCTTTGAGAGAACCTTCTTTGCCATCAAACGACAGTCAATCAAAATGGAGAACATTTCCGGTTAGAGGCGCATTGTACGTACAAGATAAATTGGAATTCGAAGGTATGATTGCTAATCTTGGTCTCAGATTGGATTATAGTAATGCTAACGGTGATTGGTACGTAATTGACAATCCTTTTACAAAAGCTTTTGCCGGAGCTAATGTGAATGGTATGGATACTTTGATAGCCAAATCTCCTGCTAAAAAAATATTTGATCTTAGTCCAAGGTTAAGTGTAGCGTTTCCAATTTCTGTAGATAGCAAATTATACTTTAACTATGGTCATTTTAGATCGATGCCTATTCCGGAAGATCTTTATTTATTAAGAAGAAGCTCTGTTACACAAGCAGTTACAAGATTAGCCGATCCTAACAATCCTCTTCCTAAAACGGTTGCATATGAATTGGGTTATGAACATAATCTCTTTGATGAGTATTTAATTCGTCTTGCAGGATATTATAAAGACGTCTCTTTAGAACCAAGACTGGTTCGATACACTAGTAGAGATAATCTGGTAAGTTATCTAATACCGGAACCTGATAGTTATTCCGACGTTCGAGGATTTGAAGCGACAGTAACAAAGAATAGAGGTGAATGGATTCGCGGCTTTATCAATTACACTTACGAAGTTATTACAAGCGGAAATTTCGGATTGCCAAATTATTCTGAGAACCCGGCTATTCAAAGAGAATATGATCGCACAAGATCATTTTTTGTTCAGAACAAACCAATTCCGCGACCTTACGCTAGAGCAAATGTTGATATCTTTACACCTCTCGATTGGGGACCGGAAATCGCTGGAATAAAACCGTTCGAAGATTTGAGAATAAATCTCTTGGCTTCATGGCGTTCTGGTAGATATTTCACTTGGACCGGACCTGGCGGTGTTGCGCCCGGGCATGATAATAATATTCAATGGAAAGATACTTGGGGTTTAGATGCAAGAATTTCTAAAGCCTTTAATATAGGCCGCCTCAATCTCGAGTTCTTTGCAGATATCTACAACGTTCTTAACCTCCAACAGTTGGATTTTCAAGCGGGATTTTTTAACCAATCCGATTATGATGATTACATGAAATCGCTTCATCTACCGGAAGCTTATAGAGAGTTTGGCAACGGTTATAATTTTGTTGCCGGCAACGATAAACCCGGTGATATAAGAACAGGTCCTTACATCCCCTGGGATAATAATGCAAGCGACGCACAAAAAGCAGAATGGACAAAGAACAAATCTTATATAGATATGCCTAATTTGTCTTACACCGGAATGTTAAACCCAAGATCAATTTATTGGGGATTAAAAATTAATTACGATCTTAATTAAAACTTGAGGGAATAATGAACTTAGTTTTTCATAGAATTAAAAATCGTCTTCCGATACTAATTATTTTATTCCTTGGAATTCAATTGGTCACCTATGGACAGTTCAAAAATGTTTGGATGTCTGTTGGTTCATTGCATGATTGGTACTCAGAAATAGGTTCAGAGTTGGAAGAGTCCGGATTTGTGAAAACACAACAGGACGGATTGCAATGGCCCGCAATTTATTCTTATCAAGACATGCAAGCAGCCAGAGGAATGTGGATTGGCGCCAAAGATTTTACAGATGAGAATGGTCAGTATTATCCTTTTAAAGTTGTAACAGTTGGACCACGGGCCCCACAGTTCTATGCCGCATATCCAATCGAAATGCAATTGACCTCCAAGTTTGCAGCGCCAACAGTTTACGTTAACGGTGCTTTGTCATATCAGAAAAATGTTGAGATAGACAAAGTTGACCCAACTCTGTTTTGTGACAGAATGATTGAAAATGTTATTAACACTCAGCTTGGTATTACTGTAACCAGGAAGATCTTTCAATTCTCTCAACAGTATAATGACAACTACATTGTTTATGAATACACTTTTACCAACACGGGCAATACAAACGCAAATCCAGCAATAGAACTACCAAACAATACACTTAAAGATGTATACTTTTGGTTTACTTACCGGAATGCTATTAACAAATCGACCCGATATGTAATTGGAAATGGAACAGGCTGGGGATTAAATACAATGAACGATGCACGCGGAGATGGTGTAAAACCTGATCATGCAAATGAAAAATTTCGAGCCCAGTTTTCTTGGCATGGTTATTTTCCCGGCAAAGATGTCAGCTATGACAATATTGGTGCGCCAATTTGGGCGTTAAGCAACACTGCAAGAATATACAATGATCCCGCTGACACAGTCGGAAGATTAGGCGGAACGCAATTTATAGGTGTAGTAACTTTGTATGCTGATAAATCAACCACTCAAAAAATTGATGACCCCAGTCAGCCGTCAACAACAGATTACATTAACTCAGACCACCCGCTTTTGTTAGCAGGTGCCAATGCACTTAATATTGATAGGATGACGCAGGAGTACGCGCTGATGTCCCATGGTCATGCTTCACCAAGGCATGCAGATGTAGTCGAACCAAGCGGAGATTTTGCAAAGCAAAGAAATGCACCCAATGTTGGAAACGCTTCAGGCGGCATTTCGTTTGATAACGGATACGGCCCTTATACGCTCAAACCGGGAGAAAGCATAAGGATTGTTATGGCTGAGGCGGCAAATGGTATTAGTAGGCAATTGCAAGTTGATGTAGGTAAAAAATATAAAAGCGGTCAGATTACCGATGAAGCAAAAGATAGAATAGTAATGCAAGGTAAAGATTCTTTAATGTTAACATTCAAAAGAGTAACTGAAAATTTTAACTCTGGCTGGAAATTACCCCAAGCTCCATTACCACCGACTGATTTTGAAATTACTGCTGGCGGCGACAGAATATATTTAAAATGGGATGTGAATGCTGCCGATCCTAATCCGGCAACCTCTTATAGGATTTATCGCGCACTTGGTAACATTGATAGTACTTACACAATGATTTATGAAACCCAGAGTCCGGGTGAAAAAAGTTACGATGATAAAAGCGTTGTACCGAACTTCAATTATTATTATTACATAACAGCTGTTGGTCCATCGCAGCCAGGCGGTCCAGGCACACCTGCGGGTAAATTAGAAAGCGGTAGGTATTATACACAATCATATGATCCTGTGGTAAAGTTAAGACCTTCCGGAACAGATTTCAGTCAAATACGAATCGTACCTAATCCATTTAATGCTTCTGCAAAAACAATTGTTCGTTTTCCGGGAACCATCGACCAAGATAAAATTGCGTTCTTAAATATTCCTGGTCAGTGTACAATTAAAATTTACTCCGAGCTAGGAGAGTTGATAAAAACAATCGAACATACAAACGGTAGCGGTGCTGAGTATTGGTACCAAGTCACATCTTCAAATCAAATAATTGTAAGCGGCGTTTACATTGCTGTGATCACGGATAATGCGACTGGTCAGCACTACATTGAAAAATTTGTAGTTATCAGATAAAAAATTTTGGGTAGATAAATGAAAAAGTATACAATTATTACAGCATTAATTTTAGGATTATTTACTTACACAACTCTTCAAGCCCAATACACAAAACTTGCCCAGACGGGAATGAAGTTTCTTAGTGTATCTACTGATGCTAGAACTGCCGGTTTTTCTGAAGCCGTAACCGCGGTTGATTTGGGAACGGCATCCGCTATGTTTTATAATCATTCAACCATGGCATCGATAAAAGAATTTACTTCTGTTTCCTTCGGTAATGTTAGCTGGATAGCCGACATTAAGTATCTGCATGGTGCTATTGCCTTTGCACCATATGAGGGTGAATATGGCGTGATCGGAGTTTCGTTTGTTTCTGTTGACTATGGTGATTTACATGAAACTATAGTTGCTAACAATGATCAAGGCTACATTGATGTTGGTACTTATTCTCCTAAAGCTTATGCAATTGGAATTGGCTATGCAAAAGAACTTTCGACAAAGTTCGCCGTAGGAGGCGGTATTAAATTTGTTAAACAAAGTTTAGGTACTAGTGTAATAGATATCGATCAGAATAGCGGTAATTACGTTAATGATAATAACTCATTAAGTGCTGTAGCATTTGATTTTGGAATTCTTTACAGAACCGGTTTTAAGAGTCTAAACTTTGGTATGAGTGTTAGGAATTTTTCCACAGAGCTAAAATACAAAGTTGAAACTTTCCAGCTCCCGCTTACATTTAGAATAGGACTCTCTATGGATGCAATGGATTTATTTAACGTTGATAAGAACACACACTCATTGTTAATATCCGTAGATGCATCTCATCCCAGAGATTATAACGAACAGATTTACGTAGGAGCTGAATACACTTTTATTAATACATTTTCTCTTCGAGCTGGATTTGTATCACCGGCTGACGAACATAATTTTGCCGCGGGATTCGGTATCAAGAGAAATATTGAAGGCGTTAATTTAGGAATTGATTATGCTTATCAACCGTTTGGAGTATTCAATAGTGTTTCAAGAATAACATTTAACTTTTCATTTTAATTGAATCCGGAATGAATATTTAATTGAAAACAAAAATTTATTGGTATTAAATATGAAAAAACTAAAACGACTTTTTTCTTTGCTAATAGTGATTACAATTACATTCATTGTTTGTAGTTGTAATCAAGATGCGTCACCTAGTTTGTTCCAGACAACACCGCCAGGCAGCACTCCTGTGATTTCAAGTATTTCACCTGCTAATAAAGCTCTGGCAGGTGTTTCAGAAATTACAATCAGCGGTTCAAATTTCTCATCTGTTAACAACAATAATTTAGTGTTTTTTGGTGGAGCGTCAGCCACAGTATTACAGTCCTCACCCACACAAATTGTTGTGAAAGCTCCTAATTCTATAGCAAGCAATATTGACATTAAGGTTGCTGTTCAAGGAGTAGAAAACTTCAGCAATATTGTTAAATACAATCTGGCGGCGGCAGTTGGGATTTATTATAATTTTGTAAAAGGTGTGGATCAGCCAATGGTTGTTGCTGTGGATAAAAACGAAAATATTTATGTGAACCTTGCCGACAAAGGAATAAAAAAAATATCTCCTACTGGTGACCTGTCAGATTGGGCACCAAAAGGAGGTGAATCATTCTTCTTTGATTTGAAAATGGGTCCGAATAATATTCTGTATGGTACAAGAAACGTGCGTGCAATTTTTCAGATTCAGCAAGGCTCACCAAGTGCTACGTTTATTACTGTTCCAACAGGCAATTCTTTAGTTGCTTTGGATTTTGATGCAAACGGAAATATTTGGACCGGTGGTAGCGGAGGCAACATATACAGTATAACTAATCCTGGTAAAGTTACTACTGCATTTGCAATTGATTACGTTATTTCTTCAGTCAGAGTCTATGATGGTTATCTTTATGTAGCAGGAAAGAAAAGCACCGAAGAAGCTATCTACCGGTATAAAATTAATTCGAGTACATCTTTAGGTTCGGTCGAAAAATATTTTGATATCGATGCGACGTATGGTTTGGGTAAGGTTAAAGTTGGTGCTATAGCTTTTTCAGCGGACGGCGATCTTATAATGGGAACTGATCAAACCAATGCTTTCATTTTGGTAAGAAACGGTGCCGCATCAACTTTCTATCCGGGATTAATTTTGCCGTATGTACGATCATTAGAATGGGGAACGCAAAATAATTTATTTTATATAAGAGAATATAATGAAGCTGCTGTGACTGTTAGAGCACTGATACGGGTTGATATGCAGAAATTATCTGCACCTTATTACGGACGGCAATAATTAAACATAAACCATTACATATGTTTAGTGTTTATTAAGTGATTAATTAACCAATGTTAAACAATGAAGGAGGCACTATGTTGAAGAAATTTACTCTCATACTCACAGTCGTTTTACTTTCTGCAACTTTGAGCAAAGCTCAATGGACTAATGTTGGCATTTGGCCAGATACTTCCAAGACTTGGAAAGCTCAATGTAACAATGCAATTGCTGTTGACGGAGACGGAAAAATTTGGTTAGGCAAATACAGCAATGTAGCCGGTTTTACTCCCCCCGGTGCAACTAAACCTTTAAGCAAAAGTGTTTATCTTACGTACGTTTTTAACCCCGATGGAACCCAGGCCTCATTTTCCCCAATCTTCCAGATAATGGGCGATACAATGTATACCATTACGCAAAGAGGTTTTAGAACCAACATAGATGGCGACATTGTTTTTGCAACGGGATGGCCTTCAATGTACATTGTTGATCGTAAAACCGGTTTAGGAAAAAAGAGAGTACTGTTACCTAGTGCACATGGACCAAACGGACCATGCGTTGCCGGGAATGGAACAATCTTTATTGGAACCGTTTTCCAAGGAGAGAGACCGGTTGAAATGTATGATCAAAATCTCCAGTTAATTGGAAATGCTATCGGCGTAGCACCCGGTTTTTCTAGAACTTTTGAAGTATCAAAAGACGGCAATACAATTTATTGGGCAGGTTACACTAATGGCAAAGTCTATGTGTACAGTAGAGCTGATTCCTTGGAAAACGGTTCCAATAAAGATTCTATAATGATTGGAGCGCCTGTCGAATCTTTTGCATGGCGTCCAAATACAAATGAATTATGGATGTCCGGTGGATCGAGTAATGATAAGCCTCTTCCGGGAAGTAAGTGGACGATGGGCACTTGGTACGCTTATGATGTAGTTAAAAAACAAATTGTCGATAGTTTAAAAATGACTTTCACAGATCCTACCAAACCTAACGAGAGACCTAGAGGATTAGCTTTCAGTAAGGATGGTAATACAGCCTATATAGCTCAATTTGGAACTTCAAATTGGATGTGCCAGAAATTAGTCAAAAAAGGTACGGATGTAAAACAAATAGACCAAATACCAACAGGATATGAATTATCTCAAAATTATCCGAATCCGTTTAACCCAACGACTAATATTCAGTTTTCAATTCCCGAACAGAGATTTGTTAGTTTGAAGGTTTACAATACGCTGGGACAGGAAGTAGCCACGCTTGTAAATGAAATTAAAAACGTCGGTACCTACAGAGTTGATTTTGACGCTTCAAGATTATCCAGCGGAGTTTACATGTATATTCTTAGCACCGGAAAAATTGTAATGTCGAAAAAAATGCTACTCATGAAGTAAAATGGTAGAATTCTTTTTATAGCTGATTATTCAAAATTCCCCTTTTAATAATATTAAGAGGGGAATTTTTTGATACACATTTTGTTTTCTATTCCTTTGCATGAATTAAGTCCAGATTTATTTCCTATGATGGCATATTCAAAATATTTTTATTGTTAAACTTTTTCTTTATTCAAATTGGAGATTTGTAGCAAATGATCACTGCATTCCTTCCGTACAGCAGTATGCAAAATAGTTCCGACACGATTGAAGAATTACGTAAGTGTAAACCCATATCTAAAATTTGCTTGTTAACAAACAGCGGAATTAGTGACCTTCCTAATAATTGTGAAATTCTTGAAGTTGAAAATTTGACAAGTTCTGCTACTGTTGATTTGATAATTAAAAAGAGTGAAACCAAATTTATTTTACTCTTTACACAAGATAATAAATTCAGAATGAGTCAGTTTGCCATCGAGAGATTTTACAATGTTATAAACTCTACCAACGCGGCATTGGTTTATTCTAATTACAATTCAATCAGAGAAAACACATTAACGGCTCACCCGGTAAATGATTATCAGTTTGGTAGTTTAAGAGATGATTTTGATTTCGGTTCTATGCTTATGATTAACGAAGACAAATGCAAAACGCTTTATAATGAGAATGTTTATAAATACGCCGGTGTTTACAATCTAAGATTGCATCTCTCTAGAGAAGGTGAATTCTTAAGGATACCTGAATATTTATATACAACGCTTGAAACAGACTTGAGAAAAAGCGGTGTAAAGCAATTTGACTACGTTAATCCTAAGAACCGGGATGTGCAAATCGAAATGGAAATTGCCGTTACCGAACATCTAAAGAAAATCGGCGCTTATCTTGAACCCAAATTTAAGGAGATTGCTATTGAAGAATCCGGCTTTGAAAATGAAGCATCGGTCATCATTCCTGTCAAGAATAGAGTTAGCACAATCACGGATGCCATAAAGTCCGTGCTTTCACAAAAGACAAGTTTCAAGTTTAATTGTATAGTTGTAGATAATTACTCAAACGACGGCACCACTGAAAAAATTGCCGAGCTTGCTAAAGCTGATGATCGATTGATTCACTTGATTCCTGAACAGAAAGATTTAGGAATTGGCGGATGTTGGAATGAAGCAGTGCATCATTCTGCTTGCGGCAGATTCGCAATACAATTGGATAGCGACGACATCTACGCGAATGAAAACACTATTCAAACCGTTGTTGATACGTTTCGAAAAGAAAAATGTGCGATGGTAGTCGGCACGTACCGTATGACAAACTTCAAACTGGAAGAAATTCCTCCGGGAATTATTGATCATAAAGAATGGACACCCGATAACGGAAGAAACAATGCATTACGAATTAATGGATTAGGAGCGCCGCGGGCATTTTATACTCCGACACTTCGCAAAATAAAAATTCCAAATGTGAGTTACGGAGAAGATTATGCTGTGGGTTTAGAAATATCACGCGATTACCAGATTGGCAGAATTTACGAACCAATTTATTTATGCAGAAGGTGGGAAGGGAATTCCGATGCGTCGCTGAGCATTGAGAAGCAAAACTTATACAATGAATACAAAGATAGAATTAGAACTATCGAAGTTTGTCATACGGT
>JAMCSN010000138.1:7140-10843 GCA_023381535.1 Bacteroidota bacterium | reverse complement strand
TTTCCATCGATTCTGGAAAAGATTTTCTTGAGCTTACACACGTTAAACTCAACAGCAAAGAAACCGGAATTTTTATGATCGGCGGCGGCGTTCCGAAAAACTTTACTCAAGACATTGTAGTTGCAGCCGATATCCTGACGGAAAACGCACCGATGCATAAATACGCAGTTCAAATTACCGTTGCAGATGTTCGCGACGGCGCACTTTCAAGTTCAACGTTAAAAGAAGCCAGCTCATGGGGAAAAGTTGAAACTACTTTTGAGCAGATGG
Source organism: Bacteroidota bacterium (assembly GCA_023381535.1). Next base: position 10,573 of record JAMCSN010000138.1, on the reverse strand, counting down.
TTTATTCCGAAGCAACGATTGCAATGCCGTTGATTGCCGGATACGCATATCACAAAGGCGCTTGGAAGAATCGTGAAAAAAGAGAGATGCAGAAAATATTCTTAAAAGAAACTGCTTCTGTAAAATAATTCAACAAAGAAGGGCGACCTCAATAGTCGCCCTTCTTTTTCGATCACACCTTTAGCAACACCAAACTATTTCAGTAAAATCATTTTCTTCGTCTGCATAAAACTCTGTCCTGAGCTATGCGAAGGATTGTTCGCGATAATTCTATAGAAATAAACTCCGCTGGAAAGTTCTGCCGCATTGAAATTGATTTCATGTTTTCCTTCAGCCTGAACACCGTTAACCAGCGATTCCACCTCACGACCGTTCAAATCATAAATTTTCAAACTTACTTTTGATGACACAGGCAATGAGTAACTAATTTTTGTTGTTGGATTAAACGGATTCGGATAATTCTGATCGAGTGAATACTGTGTCGGCATAACCGAATTATCTGCAACGCCTGTTCCGCCGCTTACCTTTCCTACAAACGCACCGCGACCGTGTGTTGCCGCTGCAATCGTTCCGTCTGCTTTTCTTGACGTAACATATTCAACAATCACGTTTCCAAGTTCATTGGTGCCTTCTTGTTTCCAAACCGTATTCATTCCGTTCAACTGAGTTGTAGAATAAACACCCGTGCTTGTTCCAACCACATAAATTGTTCCTTGAGCAGTCGGCAAAATTGTCGCCGATCTAATTGAAGGACCGCCGGTTCCCTGAAGATTTCCTTCAACAGCAGTGTATGTTTGTCCGCCGTCGTTAGAATAAAACAATCCGACGACATTGTAATTTGAATGAACCACCAAAATTTCGTTTCCGTCGTTCGGGTTAACAGCGATGTTATGAACATACGCACCGTTGGAAACTTCCGGAAGCGCCGGCGAAATATCTAACGCAGTGGTTGATGTAGTTGAATTAGTAATCTTGTAAACCTTTGGCGCATCGGTTTGACTACTCGCTCCAAGATAAAGAACGTGTGCAGGGTTTGTGTTTGATACTGTAAGAGTTGAAAACGAATAACCTTGCGGAAGACTGATATCGATAGAGGACCAGCCGATTGTAGTGTCGCTTGCAGCCAAGTTATTGTTTCTCCACAATTGCGTACCCCCGAGATAGTACATATAATTTTCATCAGAGGGATCAACTTTGAACGGGTTTATGAAAAGCATTCCACTTGCGCCACCCGGCTTAATGCTAACAGAACTCTGAAATGATGGGGCACCATTATTATATGGTATCCTAACAACATCTCCGTTTTGCGTTTCACCGTAGGCGAATAAATTTCCTAAATAAGCGTACGCACCGTCGCCAGTTGTTACATCGGTTGATGCAGAAGTTGTAGTTCCATCAAAAGTGAAAAACGGAGTGCCGTTATCCTGCGTTCCTCCCATCAATCTCGGATCTCCTGAGCCGCTGGCAACAGCCATGTTGTAGTATTGCGTTACATTGTAGCCGTTATTCTTTTTCTGCCACGGGAAATATGTTTGATAACTTATTGTCGTAATATCTGTCGCATAACTTAATCCGCCGTCGTTGCCGACCCATACTTTGTTAGGATCGTTAGGATCGAAAGTGATTGTGTGAATATCGGGATGTATGTTAGGATAGAAAAAACTTATCGGATGATAACCGCCAATCCAATTTGTTTTTGCGTTTGTCGGCTGAGTTGCAAACCCGTCAAAACTTCTGAACAAACTCGTTCCGGCAATTAATACTATATTGGGATTTGTTGGATGAACGGCAAGCGCCATATCGTAACCTCTTTGTGTGTCAAGTCTGCCGTCGGTTGAATTCAGTACCGGAAGATTTGCAGATAAATCTTGCGACGTGCCGTTTGATATATCAATCTTATGAAGACGCAAATCTTCTTTGCCTGAAACTTTCTGACCTGTGTTTGTAAATATATAAGCAATGTTCGGTTGAGACGGCGAGAACGTTATTACACTTCTCTGATGAGTTGCCGGAAATGTATTCGGAGTTATGTTCACCCATGTTAGTCCATCATCTGTTGATTTATAAACACCCGGTGCAAACTTCGGAGTTGTATTTCCCGGAGTTGAAGACAATGTTGCAGCCAGTGTACCGTTTGAATTCACAGCTACATCCGTATAATTATGATCTCCGGATTTACCAAGAACTAATGAAAAACTAGTTCCTCCGTTTGTTGATTTCATAATAACTCCGGCATTTGAAGCAACGAAAACCGATCCTGTAATTGGACTAACAATTATTCTGGAAGTAAATGAAAACATGCTGTTCCAACTTGTCGAGCTTGTTTGTGTTGCAGGCAATACAGTCCAGCTATCGCCGTTATTTGTTGATTTATAAACACCTCCTCCATAAAAATATGCAACGTTTCCTTGGTCTGCGCCGCTGCCGTCATACTCGCCGCCAGAATAGTACCACGTGTTTGTAAAACCTGGTCTTGTATCTTGAGCTATAGAAGTAACACCTTGAACATCGGAAATTGATGTGGTTAATTTCCAGCTGGCGCCGTTGTCCATTGATTTCCACATTCCGCCTGTTGCGCCGCCTGCCAAAACTATATTCGAATTATTTACATCAACACCTATTGCTCTTGTTCTGCCGCCAACATCTTTCGGTCCCGCTTCCTTCCATGATATGTTTAGAGCAGCGTCAGTTTTGAACAAAGCATTTTCCGCTTTTGGGAGTCGGCTTGCAAATGCCAGTTCGCTTCTTCTTATATTCTGCGGAATTTGGTTGGTCGCCGGGTCTCTTAGCATTCTGAAGAAGTACTCGCCTCTTTCTATATCAGTCTTCTTTTCGTTCCCCTCTCTTTCAATATTCCTATCATTCTTTTCGAAATTTGTTTTGAGGGTGGGGATGAATTTGTATGTGGCAAATGAAGAGACTAATAACAACAAAAAGAAAATTTTATTTCCGCGTTTCATCTCAACTCCTATTTTAACTTTTTGATTGTGTTGGCTTGCCAGATTGAACTAGTGCTATTGTTCATTGTCTTTTGCGGCTGAGATATTTCCAATTCGTAAACACCGCCGATTTGCAGATATTCTTTTCCCAACTCATTGGCAATCAATGTTTTCGCCAAGTCAATTTTCAAAACTGTTTTAGCTGCAATTGGTTTTGTTGACTGACCATAGCCGTTCACTTTTTGAACAAGCGCATTCAAAATATAGGACGAAGAATTTTCTTCGATGGCTTGTACCTCTGCTTCAACAATAGCGGTGCCCGGCGGAATTTTTTCCGAAACATATTTTTGCGTGTTCATATTTGTTTCTTCTTTTGATGACGTACATGCGCTAAGAATCAGCACGAACGACAAGAGGAATAAGGAAAGAAATTTCATTCGGTACCTCTCTTTTTCATTGCGATGGTGGCTGTTGTTTTGTAACAATATAATTGA
>JAMCSN010000138.1:0-6957 GCA_023381535.1 Bacteroidota bacterium | reverse complement strand
GTAGATTTTGAAGATTGTGAAGATGTGGTTGTGCCGCTGCTGCTGGAGAAGTTTGTTCCCATTTCAAAACTATCGCCGTTGATTTTTGCATTTACATCCAAGTTGATCTTTGGAGCTACCGCATAATAAAATCCAACTCCCAATCCCCATGCAAATGCAGCTTTGGATTCTTTGACAGTTACATCGTACGTTTGACCACCATAACTAACCTTTGCACCGTCTACCGACATGATATGAGCTCCTAAATCTACTGCTGCGTATGGTTTAAAATTTGATGTCGTGAAGAAATATTTTCCGCCAGCCATAATAGGAATCAGCGTCAGTTTTGAATCAACCGAAACATTTGCATTAGAACCGCCCCCAAGAAAATCATTTAACATCTGATTGAATTTGTCGTTGTTAAAAGAAAACTGAGCATAACCAACAGTAGCTGAAAGTTGAAGATTCTCAGTTGCATCGAATGTGAGTGAAGCCAACCCGCCAAAGCCAGACTTATAAAGATCACCGAAATCTCCGGTTGGTGATAAATACGCAGCGTTGATTCCTACACCAATTTTTGATTGCGCGGACAACAATGATCCGGTTAACAATAAAGCAAGAATAACAGCAGATAGTTTTTTCATGCACTTCCTCTTAGAATATTGAATGGATTTATTTTGTGTTTATGAGTTGTCCTCATACAGATATATCAAACTGCCCGCATACCCCTTTTTAGAAGCCGGGTTTTGTTCAAATGCTAGACTAAATAATCCAGTAATATTTAAGTCAATTTAAATTTATAAAATCACTTAATCAAAATCATCTTTCTGGTTTGAACAAAACTTTGTCCTGAGCCTTGCGAAGGATCGACTGCAACAATTCTATAGAAATAAACACCGCTGGATAATTGAGAATTGAGAATTGTGAATTGAGAATTGTGCGTGCCGGCAGTTTGAAATTCATCAACCAAAGTTGCAGCCTCTTGTCCAAGCATGTCGTAAACTTTTAACGTAACATGACTGCTTGTTGGAAGCTGATAGCTGATGTTTGTGCTCGGGTTAAAAGGATTGGGATAATTCTGTTCCAGCTTAAACGAAGCCGGCTTCAATTCCACCACTTGTTTTACATCTGTCAGAAAACTGACATAAGCATAAACAAGAAATTCTGTATAGTCACCATTTGAATCGACGATATTATACCAGTTAGCAGTTCCAGAACTTGGTTTATGCAGATACATAGCAGAATGGGTCCCGGATGGCGATGAAGCGAGCATAACGCTGTTTGAACCACCGCCGGTTGAAATGTAATCACCATTATTAATGAACCCAACCGCAAAATCGTTAGATACATCTACGTTCAAACTTCTTAAATCTACCTTTACCCAATTTGGCCACACGGGAGGATACGGATATTGAGGACGGTCAGCGATATTTGAGGTCGCTGTAAACGCACCGCTAATCTTCGCTCCGAGCGGGGTCGGTCTTAAATTTCCAGTATACTTCCAAACAAACCCTTGCAACGAACCAGCTTGACGAAGCGCAACCTTTATAGAATCAAGTTTAGCTCCCAGAATGCCTGTGAAGTATATTATCGTTGTATCTTTATCAGATCCACCACCTGTTCCCATTGGTTCCGTTTTCACATAAGCTAATTCTTGAGTACCGCTCGGCAAAGTTCCAGTTGAATTAAAAGTATAGCTGTATGGTCCATTTGGATTACTTGGATCGTAATAGTAGAAATCATTTTGACAAACAAGAAAAGTGACATTGGAAAAACTTGTACCGAAATCGGGTACCGAGAACATCATATTGTTGCCCATCATCGTGCCGTCCATTACTTGCTTACCGCCAGTGCCGCTTTTTATCGCTTTCACCATTAGGCTTGTGTTTCCATTCATATTAAAACTTACATTCAAATTACTCCCTTTTGTAAAAGTGAAATATTGTGCGCCGAGTTTCTGCAAGTTCCCATTATAGTTTGATACGTTTGGATTCATCATCGCATTTGAAGAAACACTGGTAAGTCCAGCGTACTGATAACCCCACTTAGAATTCACTGAAGTATCATTCAAGTAATTTGCAATGTACCAATCCGCAATTACGTCGTTAAATGTTCGTGTTGATCCGAGCGGAGGAAAAACGCTTACGTTAAATGCATTCACATTAGAAAGATTTGATTGAACAAATTTTGCTAAAGCACTTACACCGAACTGTTCTTTTATGTACAAGAAAAATCTTGCAGCGCGTGCATAGTCGCTAAGTACTTCTCCAGGCGGATTCAATTTCCACTTCAGCATCTGCACATTTGTAGCATTTGTATAATAACTCTGAAGTCTTAATGGATAACCGCAAACGACTTCCGCTATCATTGAACATCCTTCATTAAAGAATGTGTCATTAGCATTTGTAGTCTGATTCGGACCATTTGCATTGCCATGGTAGTTCCACTGAATCATGTGTTGGAATTCATGAGCGGTTATCTGAAGTGCTAGAGAAATTCCGTTCTGGTTCGTTAAATTAAGTGGATTACAATCCATGTAATATACTTCCGCAACATTACTATTAGTAACAGATGAAGTTGGATACTCATTACCCGCCCAAAAATAACCGGCTGTGTAACCTCCAGTACCATTGTATCCGTCAAGAATATTTAAGACCAGAATAATAATTTTAGAATCCCCATCAACATTAGGCGGATTGCCAAACGTATCAACATCCATCTGGTACACACCCTTACTAGAATTAGCAGGTGTAGAGTTGTCAAAGGCATTTACGATTTGATCGACTGCGCTTTGATTTACATTTTTGATCCAAGAAGAATCTTCAACAAACACATAACAATTTACTCCAACTGCGCGGCATGTTGAAGGGACAGAATAAAATGAGTTGTCAACGGTGTTCTGTGCCCACCAGTTATGCGTACTTCCTACCGTAAAATTCCACGCAACTTTTTTCAAGGACGGTTTTACTTGAGGCAAAGTCCTCAAGTTAATATGGTTTGCTTTTTCAAACTTTTCAAGAAGCGGTCCGGCATCCATTAAATAAGCACCCTTGCTAACAGAAGTTTCGTTCTCTTTTTGAATTACCGCTTTGTTCTGACCGAATGAAAAACTACTAATCAGCATCATGCACAGAATAAAATTAAAACGCTTCATATCTCAACCCTTATTTGGTTTGGTTTTCTTTTTTAACAGGTATAACTTTTTCAACTACTAGCACATCCATGCCTTCTTCTTTTCTTACATCGCCGTATTGAACGGCATAATATCTGCCCTGCTGTTTCCATAGTTCATCATGCAATTCTTTGCTGCATTGGAGAATGTAAGTTTTGTTATCGTCGGTTTGAATAGCTAGCTTGGTAAACGGTTCGTTTCCCACAACCGCTATATAACCTTTAACGGCATTGCTTTGAGAATCACTATCGCCGCAATTGCAACTGCACGCGGCAAAATAGGTTACACCAAACAAAAAAACGATGGATAAAAAAATCTTCCTAAATATCATTTTGTTTTCCTGTATTTAATAGCAAGATAAATAATTGGTCAATTCCATGCAAAGCCAAAGCTCACACCCAAAAGGCAACGCGAACCTATTTTTTTATTTCTATATTTGAAAAGAATAATTCGGGAATACAAAATGGATAAAACAACTCTCACTGGAATTCAAAAGCAGCTTGACGCATACAACTTTGACGGCTGGCTCATGTATGATTTCAGAAAATCGAACGACTTAGCTCATAAATTGTTGGGATTTCAACAAGACATTCATTTGACCAGAAGATTTTACTATTTCATTCCACGACAAGGTGAACCGGTGAAGATTGTTCACGCTATCGAAAGTTTTCAGTTTGACTTTTTACCGGGCATCAAAAAAGAATATGCCGATTATGCTTCGCTGCATAATTGCTTAAAAGAAACGTTGATAGATTCGACGACAATTGCTATGGAATATTCTCATCTCAGCGATAATCCTTACGTTGCAAAAGTTGATGCCGGAACAATTGAACTCGTAAAATCTTTCGGCGTAGAGGTTAAAAGCAGCGGCAATCTCATCACAAATTTTTTAGCAAGATGGTCGAAACAACAATTCAATGAGAATATTCCGGTTGCCAATACTTTGTACGAGATTGTTTATTCGGCGTTCGGCTTCATTGCTAAGAGAATCAACGCCAATGAAAATGTTACCGAGTACGATGTTCAGCAATTTATCCTCGGCGAGTTGGCAAACAAAAATTTATGGGCAGACGGAGAACCGTGCGTAAGCGTTAACGAAAACTCCGCCGTTCCGCATTACGGACCGACAAAAGAAATTTTTAGAGCAATTAATCGCGGCGATTTTGTGCTGATGGATTTCTGGTCTAAAGCCAACACGCCGACGGGAGTTTACACGGATATAACATGGGTCGGCTACGTAGGCAAAGAAGTACCGGAAAAATATTCCAAGATTGCAAAAATCGTTTTTGATGCGCGCGATGCGGCATTCAATTTTGTTTCCGAAAGTTTTGCGGCAAAAAAAGAAATCCGTGGCTACCAAGTTGACGATGCTGCGCGCAAAGTTATTGCAGATGCCGGATACGGAAAATATTTTATTCATCGAACCGGGCATTCGATAACAACCGACGGACACGGCTGCGGCACTCACATGGATAATTATGAAACCAAAGACGAACGTTTAATTTTGCCGATGACTTCATTTTCAATTGAGCCGGGAATTTATTTGCCGGGCGAGTTTGGTGTGAGAAGTGAAATCGACGTCTTCATTACCGAGGATGGAAATGTAATTTCGACCGGTGGAGAAAGACAGAGGGAAGTTATTGCAATACTAAAATGAAAGGTCAACTGTCATTTGTCACTAGTCATTTGGCATTTGGCATTTGTCGCTGAGGGGAAATGAATTCAATTTCGTTCTGCTATCCCGCCGCCGCTTGTAAAGTCGAACATAAATTTCTCGTTGCCCATCAAATCTTTCAAAGTCATCTTTGCCACAATCGAATCAACTGAATCTTGAATCAATCTCCAAAGCGAACGCACGGAACAATCGATTGAGTTTGTGCAAATATCCGCGATGCCGGAATGCGTATTGCAGAATGAATCGTCGAATAATCTTCCGCCGAGAACTTTTAAAATATCTCCGACCATAATTTCTTCCGGCGGACGAGTTAATGTGTAACCGCCTATTTGTCCGCGTGAGCTTTCCAACAATCCGCCGAGACGCAGCACACGTAAAATTTTTCCCGCGTTATGCTCGCTCAATCCTTCCGCACGGCTGATCTCCGGAATAGTTAAAGATTTTTCCACAGCATAAAATTTTGCGATGCGGAGTAAACATCTCAAACCATATTCTTCTTGTGCACTGAATTTCATGTCATCTCAAAGGAAATATCAACATGGAAATTAAGAGCACGGCTTCGGCGAGCTCAGCCGAGCCGGGCAAGAAAATCTCTATCCAATCTCTTATAATACTCATGCTCATTTATTCAACGGAATTTTCGATCCGCACGAAACTGCATGAACCAGCTCGGCATATTTATCAGGAGAAATAGACGGACCTTGATTGCCGCAAAACTTTTCGAACGCGGCTTTTAAGTCATCGGCAATTTCTTCCGGACCTCTGCCTTCAATTGCGTAGCGCGGTACAGCGAACAAAAGTTTACCATTCTTAAATAACGCCATGAATGGTGACGACGGCGCAACATCAGTTAAATATTTCTCTCTCAAATGCTCAACCGCATCGCGGTCTTGCCCGGCAAAGACAGTTACCAATTTATCCGGAATGACATTATTCTGAAGCGCAAGCGTTGCGGCGGGCCGCGCGCTTCCGGCTGCGCATCCGCAAACAGAATTTATGACAACAAAAACCGATTGATCATTCTGAACGGAAAGATAATCGTCAACCTTTTGCGGAGTGGTTGCTTCTTCAAATCCGACGAAGATTAATTCATCCCGCATTGGCTGAACGGCTTCCGGATCATAAATCGGTGGTTTTTGATTTATAGTGAACATGATTGTTACCTTTCCTTTTGTAATTTAGTACCACACATATTAGTTTGAGATTCTTCGTCCCGATAAATCGGGGCTCAGAATTACAGAAATCCAAGTTCCAGCTTTGCTTCTTCACTCATCTTATCCATACTCCAGGGTGGTTCCCAAACAAGATCGAGATAAACATCTTTAACGCCTTTAACACTTTTAACTTTTTCTTTCACTTCGGGTGGAAGACTTCCGGCAACAGGACAGTGAGGAGAAGTCAAGGTCATTTTCAAATAAACGTTTCCTTCGTCGTCAATTTTAATTCCATAAATCAAACCCAGCTCCCAAATATCCACGGGGATTTCAGGATCAAAACAAGTTTTGAGCATGAAAATTATTCTTTGTTCCAAATCGCCTTTATCAATCGCACTCATGCAAACATCTTCTTTACTTTTTGAAGTCCGAGAACAAGTTTATCAACTTCTTCCATTGTGTTGTAGAATGCGAACGATGCGCGCGCCGTTGCCGGAACGTTGAATCGCTGCATCACAGGTTGAGTGCAATGATGTCCCGTGCGTATCGCGATTCCGTCTGTATCTATAATCGTTCCGATATCGTAAGGATGAATTCCTTCGATCACGAAAGAGATTACGGAAGCTTTTTCTTTAGCCGTTCCGATTATTCTCAATCCGTCTATTTTCAAAAGTTCTTCTGTTGCATAATTTAGAATATCTTTTTCATGATCGATCATTTCATTACGGTCGAATTGATTTAGATAATCGATCGCTGCGCCGAGACCGATACCGCCTGCAATATTCGGAGTACCGGCTTCAAACTTTCTTGGTATGTCGTCAAATGTTGTGTGTTCAAACGTAACGGTTCGAATCATATCTCCGCCGCCTTGATACGGGGGCATCATTTCCAAAAATTCTGTTTTGCCGTACAATACTCCGATTCCGGTTGGTCCGTAAACTTTATGCCCGCTGAATGCGTAAAAATCTGCGTCGAGT
>JAMCSN010000076.1:434-10845 GCA_023381535.1 Bacteroidota bacterium | reverse complement strand
AATCATACTAGTACAATTGATCTTGTCGGTGAGCTTGTTCGCTCAAAACGGAATCGTCAAGACTTACTACCCAACCGGAGAAGTTCAATCGGAGCTTTCGTATGCCAACAATATTCTGGAAGGCAACTCCGTTTGGTATTACCAGAACGGCAACATTATGACCGAGAAAAATTATGATAATGGAATTTTGAACGGATGGGTGAAAGAATATTTCGATTCCGGTTTGGTAAAAGAAGAGTATGAAGTGAGAGAAGGGATGAAAGACGGTATCGATCGCGCGTATTTTGAAAACGGGGGATTGAAGCATATTTATTATTTCTCAAAAGGAATGATTACGAAACAAGAAAATTTTTCTTTCGATCCAAATTATTCTGCGCCGGCACAAAATTATTTAGCGGGCAAACGAAATCAAGCTGTCGGTGCGGTACAAAATTTATCACCGTGCGATGTGGAAGTATGTGCGTCTCCTATCGGAGGAATAAAGGCAGTTGAAGATAATTTGGTTTATCCTGAACATGCGCTCAAATACGGATTAGAAGGAACTGTCACTTTGAAAGTAGTTATCAATGCAGAAGGCATAGTCACGAAAGCAGAAGTTGTAAAAGGTATCGGTCTTGGCTGTGATGAAGCAGCTCAAACTGCAGTTATGAAAACCAAATTTCATCCCGGGCAAAATTCCGGTAAGCCTGTTGATTCAACTTTAATGCTCAACGTTGATTTCAAAATTTTCCAGAACAAGTAATTTATTGATTGATCAACTGCCCGATTATTTTTTCAAATTCTTCTTCTAAGTTTTCGCCTCGATTTCGCCCGTACCACAAATGCAGATCTTTTATAAACTCATCTTTAGGTATGCCTTCCGACTTGTTTTTATTAACAAGCGCTTGTGCCGCTGCAGGTCGCGGTCCCCACTGAACCAGTTCGTTGCCGTCTTTATCAAAAATAACGAGCTTCGGAATGCTTCTCGATTTCCCTTCAGTTAAGTACAAATCCATGATGTCGAGATTCTTGTCCCGCAGAAGTATTCTAAGATCGATCAACGGATTGCACGCAGCTATTTTTGCGACGTACGGAACATTCTGTGCAGAGTCACCGCACCAATCTTCTGTGATAACCATCCATAATTGATGGGACGTAATCTTTGCAATCATGTCTTTCAATGCCTGACCGACATTATAAGTTTTATTGATCCTTGATGTTCGCTGCTGGTTTAATTTTATGGTTTCGAAATTTTCGATGCTTGGATCTTCGCTGTGTTGCTGCATCAAGCTAAGATATTCTTCGTAAGTCAAACCTTTGTGGGGTCTCTGATCAAGAAAAAATTGAGGAATCATTCGGCTATCCTTGTTTTGTAATTTTTGGTTCAATAAATAACTATGTACTTTATAGTGTAAAGGTTGTCTTTTCAACTAAACATTCATTATAAAAAAATGTTCCATTTAGCTTTTTTTATTACGAATTTAATGGCACATTCCTTGTGTAGTGAATAGTGGACTAATTAGGAGGTCTGCCATGAAAACTAAAATAATTATTGCGGCAATAATCTTCTTCTTCACTTTACAATTAGATGCAAAACCTGACCCGGGGATTTCGATAAATTTCTTTTACAGCGCTTTGCGTCCTTATGGAGAATGGATTCAACTCGACGGCGACTTGGTTGTCTGGCGTCCTTTCAGAGCAGCCGCGCAATGGCGCCCGTATTCCGTTGGTCGCTGGGCATGGACCGATGACGGATGGTACTGGGATTCCGATGAACCGTTTGGCTGGGCAACATATCACTACGGAAGATGGTACTACGACAATTATTACGGTTGGATTTGGGTACCCGATAATCAGTGGGGACCGGCTTGGGTTGAATGGCGTTACAACGACGACTACATCGGATGGGCTCCGCTTCCTCCGTACGCATCTTTCAGCATCGATTTCGGAATTCATTTTTCTATCGGATGGAGATCGCAATACCGCTATTGGAATTTTGTGGACTACGGTCACTTCTGCGGTCATAGAGTAAACTATTATCTCGTTAATGAATACCGAACATCTAGAATTTTTGACAACACCAGATACAGAAACAATTATTACTACGACCGGGATAGAATTGTTAACGGCGGTGTTGATAGAGCGTTCGTTGAAAGAAGAGCCGGTTCCAGAATTGCTCAAAGAGATGTTCGTACTGTTGACAACTACGGAGATTATGGAAAATACCGTTCGAATGAAGGAAATCGAATTGTAAGTTACCGACCATCCGAGCGTGAGTTAACGAGCGGAAGGGATATGAGTAATCTGGAAATAAAAAGAGGCAACGGAAGAACATCTCTTGAGAGAGATAAGATTGTCACAAGAATGGATCAAGGAATAAGCCGCGAATCAGATCAGCGTGATGGAAATATTCGCAACGAACAATTTAACAATCGAGATCGAAGCGTTACTCCGAACAGAGATATGAATGTTAGGCGTGACGCCGAGAGGAATCCGGCTATCAACAGAAATGAACTTCGTAACCAGGACAGAGTTGAAAGACAACAGAACAACCAGATTCAAAGGGAAGTTTTGAGAGAAAGACCGCAAGTTTATGAGAGACCGCGTTCGAATGAAAGACCTCAGGCGCCGGAAAGAATGGCACAACCGCAGAGACAACCGAATTATGACAGACCTTCACCAAGAAGCGAGCGCAGCGAAAGAAATGTTGAACGAAGTCAAGGTCGATCAGAAAGAGGTTCTGAAAGAAGCGCAGAGAAAAGAAGATAATTTCAGATTACGATTAAGATTAAGAGCAAGATGCCTCTGCATAATTTGTACTGCAGAGGCACTTTTTATTGTAGATCACAAAATTACAGACCTTCTTCACTCAACAAATAACTCATCAGAGCAATTGAAGAAGTTCCTAATTCCATTTCACGCGGACTGACGGCTTCCAGAACATCATTAGCCGAATGATGCAAATCCATATAACGCTGATCATCCGGAACATATCCCAACAATGCCTTTGCATTTTTTATTTCTGCTACGTCTCCGCCGCTGCCGCCTTTTCGAATCCAATCAATATAAGTTTTGTTGAGGATTGGCAGCCAGCTTTGCATCTTTAACAAAGAAAGGGAATCTGTAGCAACGGAAAATCCTCTTGGCGTAAAAGCTCCACGGTCAGATTCGATTGCAGCCAAATAAGTATCTTTTCCATTTGCGGAATACTTGCCGTATTCGATTCCGCCGCGCAAACCGTTTTCTTCATTGATAAAAAGTACGCAGCGAATAGTGCGCTTCGGTTTCAGATGCATTCGATTTAACAAATCGAGCGACTCCATTGTTTGAAGACTTGGAGCTCCGTCGTCGTGCGCGCCGCATCCTTGGTCCCAACTATCCCAGTGTCCGCCGACAACAATTACATCGTTCGGAAATTCGCTTCCGGTGATTTGACCAATTACATTGTACGATTGCGCGTCCGGCAAAGTTTTGCAATCTAATTTAATTGTAACCTTTAGATGCGGCTCAAGTTTAATTGCTTTGCTTAAGAAATCAGCATCAATAAATCCTATTGCGGCGCTTGGAATTTCCTGAACATCCTTTTCATAATTCATCACGCCGGTGTGGGGAACATTGTCGTACTTCGTTTGTATCGAACGAACAAGCACAGCGACGGCGCCAACCTTGGCTGCTTCGATAGCGCCGTTCATTCTCTGATCCACCACTTCGCCGTATGCCTGAAACGTGTTAAGCGTACCTTGATCGAGCGGACGGTCGTAGAAAACAATTTTTCCTTTCGCTTTATCGCCAAGTTTTTTTGCTTCGTCAAGACTTTTAACTTCAATCACTTCGCCGGTAATTCCTTTTTTAGGAGTTGCAACACTTCCTCCGAATGCGAGAATCTTCAATTTTTCATTCTTGTATTTTTTCGAACTGCTGATGTATGCTTGCGCGACATTCCCTCTGACCCAATGAGGTACCATAACCGGTTCAAGCCAAACAGAATCGAATTTGCATTCTTTCATTTTTGCTTCAGCCCATTTGATTGCTTTCATCGATTTTTCAGAACCGCTTAAGCGCGGACCGATTTTGCAAAGTTCTTTCAGCCAACCGTAACCTTTTTGATCTACTAAAACAGTCCTCACCATTTTTGATGCGAGCGCTTCGTAGCTTTTAAGTTTTTCCGGAGAGAGGGTTTGGGAATGTATTGTTGTAAAGAATGAAGAAGTCAGAAATAAGAAATATAGAAATGTATCAAGCAGAGATTTGTTTAGGATTTTCATTTTCACCTTTCGAAAAATTTCTGCACAACATATTTGTATCGGGATAAAAAAGCAATCAATTATTGAATAGAATACACAAATAGAATACAGAAATGCGAATGATATAGCTCAGCACAGACCGGAAACGTGCATTACGGTTTTAAGTTCAGTTCGAAAGGGATGGTTGAGGACCAACATATAGTTCCGGAAGCAGAAAGAAATGCTGAAAGGAGAATTGCGTTGTTGAGCCCGGTAGTTTTATCTAATGCCTCCGCGGAAAGTGATAGAACGCCCCTAAGATAACCGTTATCAATTTTTTCTAATTCGTCAGAGCGAACGATGAACATTTCATTTTGGGTTTCGTTTTGAAACGATATCAAAGTTAACAAGATTAGCGGAGGATTCGGGAAAGATTTATCAACTTTAAATTCCAGTATGATTTTGTTTCCGTCGAGTGTAATTGAATGCCCTTCAACAAGTGCCAAAGGGGGTGTAATGATGTTTTTGAGAGTTAAGCCATAATCCGAAACCAATTTTGTATTATGCTTAATGATTTTCTGGTAAGAGTTAGTTCCTTTAATCTTTGCAATTTTCCAAACGAGAGATAATTCCGGTACTGAATTAACCAATCCAGCAAGTTTTACTGCATTAGCAAATTTGGATCTTCCGGAAACAGCAGAAGGCGAATAGCTGATGTGGTAAGATGCCGGTTTTGAATAAACTACTTCTTTGCCGTATCTGATTCTTGAAACAGTTTCTCCTATCTTACCAGAGACCGGACCAAGTGGGTTATTTTTACGAAATGCCATTATGAATTAATGCTGAATTAATAGAGAATTAAGTATAGTTGATGCAGTTTTGATACGGAAGTGAAGCGCAGTTGAAGCGCATTTGGAGCGCAGTTGAAAGGGGGAGGAGTTCCGATTCGAAGTGACTTTGAGGCTTCTCATAAAGTATGGGTTCTTAATTTCTGCAGATAGCATATGGTTTTAACGATCGTTTTTACAGTGTATATATACCTCAAAACCGATATAGCAAAGAGAATAGATGTTCTCTGTTTCGTCCCTAAAGGGACTTTGGTTTATTTGGTATTCTTTATTTATAGATATTTTATCCCTACCGGGATTTTTAGCTCCGCTAGGAGAGACATATTAATAGAATAATGAACACACAATAGCTATAAAACAATTCACCAATTGGGTGAATTTTATTGCTCATTAAATCTATTATCATGTTTATATTTTTCTACCCTTGTATTTCCTATATCGGTTTTGAGATATATAGTAATACTATTATAGAGCCAAATTTTGCCATTTAAGATGCAAAAAACAATGTACTTTTAGTACAGTAATACAAAAATGGCTGCAGAAGACTTCAATTGTTCTGCTTTGCGCAAAATGAGAGTAACATTACTCCCAATAGCAACACCCCGAGATTTTACAAAAACAGCACAAGAAAACAAATTCAGATTGCAGTTTATTAGCACGGTTATTAACTTCCTACAAAGATACGGGGATTACTTCCATCTGCAGACGCCTCTTAAATAATCACCGATGACGATAGAATAAGTCGGGGGGAATAGATTGTGTATAAGATCAATTCCTTTTCAGTTAAACAAAAAATTTGTGACTTGTGTGCCGGAGGTGTAAGCAAAATGAATCAAGAAGAAATTACCAATAAACCAAGTAACAATGGAAAGATGAAAGAGTTTGTAGCGCATTCAAAAAATAATTTTGGTGAGATACATCTTTTAAAGGATCATTTAAAAAATACTGCTGTAAGAGCGCATTCATTTGCAACTGACGAGGATCTGACAAACTTATTCTATCTAGCAGGTATTTTACATGATGTAGGCAAATATCAAGACGGTTTTCAAAATTATATTGAATACGGTGGACAGAAAACTTTTCATGCAGGGATTGGTGCATATATTGCAAAAATTTTATTCAACAAATTGATCCCGCTACAATTTGCAATTCAGGGTCATCATGCAGGATTGCCCGATAACGAAAACAGAAGAAGCAATAATGAAAATTATGCGCAGAGCGAAGAACTTGCCCAAGAACTTATAACACGATTGTATAATGATCTGGCAGAGATCAAAAACAAAGAAGCCGATCTTCCGCAGTTATATTCAAAGAACCTTTTACTTACAGAATGTCTTACAAGATTACTATTCAGTTCACTAACAGACGCAGATTGGCTGGATACGGAGCGTCACTTCCTGCCAGAAAAATCTCAAGCGCGTTTGGAATCGGAAATTGATTACGATGAATTGATAAACCAGCTCGAAAAAATATTTACATTGTTACCTATTGATAGAGAAATCAATAGGCTAAGGACTGAAGCCCGTCTTGATGTAATAAATAAATTTTCAAAACCTCCCGGATTCTTTTCTATCCAGCTTCCAACGGGATTAGGTAAAACGCTAACTTCAATCCATTGGGCGCTGCTGCATGCAAAAGAAAATAAATTAAAACGTATCATTATCGTCCTTCCCTACATAAACATAATAGACCAAACGGCAACTATCCTAAAAGAAATTTTCGGTGAAGAAATCATACTCGAACACCATTCAGGCATAATGGAAGGTGATGACGAATACTCGAATGAAACATTCGATAGTACACAGTTATCTCCTAAACAACTTGCATGTGAGAACTGGCAAGCGCCAATAATAATTACCACCGCTGTACAATTTTTCGAATCACTCTTTAGCAACAGACCTTCCAAGTGCAGAAAGAATCATAACATTGCAAACTCGGTAGTGATCTTCGATGAAGTACAAACCTTACCGAAAGAACTTGTTGAACCAACAATCATAATGCTTAAAAATATTTCCCAAGTTTCAAAAACATCTTTTCTCTTTTGTACCGCAACAATGCCCGCTTTCGGCAAACGTGAAGGATTTGACGGAATCGAAGAAACAATTAGTCTAATTGGAAATCCGATGAAATACTTTGATGTAACAAAGCGTGTGGAATATAAATTAATCAAGAAACTGAAGCCGGTCGGTTTGGATATAGTTGCTGAACAATTACTGAAAGAAAAAACATCATACTTAGCTGTAGTTAATACAAAGTCGGTTGCCAAAAAACTTTTTGTAAAAATAAAAGAAGGCCGTACTCATGACGAATATTTCCATCTTTCTACAGCAATGTGTGCTCATCATAGGAAAAAGATAATTAAAAAAATAATTGCAGCGCTTTCTGCAAAGCCGAAAAGAAAAATTGCTGTTGTTTCAACACAACTTGTAGAAGCTGGAGTTGATTTCGATTTCCCGTGCGTTTATCGTGCAATCGCTCCACTCGACTCTGTGATACAAGCTGCGGGAAGATGTAACAGAAATGGAAAAATGAAAAAAGGAAAAGTTGTTCTGTTCGATCTGACTGATCATCCAATGCCGGATAAAACTTACCGTGCGTGTGCGGAATTTGCCAAAGGAATAATTAAAGACGATCCCCAGATACTTCATCATGCAGAATCTTTTGAACGATATTACGAACAAGTGATAGAATTTTTCGTTGATCCAGATAGATATAAAATTACGAAAGAACGAGAGATGTTCAATTTCAAAACGGTTAACAATCAGTATCATATAATAGATAAACAAACAACACTTCTATTTGCTGCCTTTTACTCTAACGAAAGCAAGGAGCTTTTTGAAGAGGTAACAAAATTCTTCGACAACAGCGGATTCATTTCAAAAGAACTTTATAGAAAAATCCAACAGTTCGGCGTGCAGGTTTATCCAAACTTCTTGAAAAAATATGGGAGTCAAATTGAACAGCACAAAAGCGGTTTAAGGATTTGGCTTGGAAAATATGATCAAGAATTCGGAATAGCGCCGGAAGATGTTGAAACAGTATTCTAAACAGAAGGAGGAAAATATGAATGGGAATATGGTTCGTGTAAAAGTATGGGGCGATTATGCATGCTTTACACGACCCGATTTGAAAGTAGAACGTATGACTTACCCGTGTATGACACCTTCGGCGGCGCGGGGAATTTTAGATTGTATTCTCTGGAAGCCGGAGTTCATCTGGCATGTTCAACGAATTTTTGTTTTAAAGCCGGTCAAGTTTGCGTCGGTCAAAAGAAATGAAATCAACAAGAAGCAAGGTAAAACACCGATCATCATTGAACGTGACCGCGCACAAAGAAATAGTATTATTCTAAAGGATGTCTGTTACATAATCGAAGCATCTGTTTACCAAGCAACCTCTCCGGTGAAAAATCCGACAAAAAAATATGTAGAGATGTTCAATCGGAGAACAGGAAAAGGTCAATGCTGGCGAAGACCTTATTTAGGTACCCGCGAGTTTGCCGCGGAGTTTTCGCTGCCCGAACCCGATGATGTTGAAAACAGAATTAAAGATGAAATACCTATCGGCAGTATGTTCCTTGATATGTGGTATGACGAACAAGGAATACCTACGCCGAAATTCTTTTATGATGCTGCTGTAAAAAACGGAATACTGGAATGTGCGAACGACTATAAGCAAATCCTAACAAGTAAACACGTTCAAGGAAAAATTGCTGAGTATCCGAAACAACTGCTTCATGAATTTAATCTTGCCGAAGAGGAGGAAGCGTTATGATACAAGAACTTGTTTCCCTGGCAAATAACCTGAGGCAAAACAAATTAAAAGGCACTTACATTCACGATGCATTAGACAAGGTGCCAACATCAATTGATTTGGTTATTGGTCATAACGGAAAATTCAAACAATTTATAGTACATGAACCGGTAGAAACAATTACCGAAGCAATTACCGCAAAGAAAGGTAAGGCAAGATTATTGGTAGATAGGTCCGAAGAGATTTTAAATATCGGAAAGGAGCCAAAATCCAAACATAAACTCTTTATGGAAAAGCTTGCGAATTACCCACAATTATTCGCTCTTACGCCTGTAATGGCATTTTACCAAACCAACAAAGAAGCCGGAATTAATAAAGCCCGCTCCGAATTTTTAAAACAGGTAGATGAGAAACAAAGAGGTGGAAATATTTCCTTCATAGTTGACGGAAGCAATAAACGTCTTCATGAGGATAAGGAAATCAGAAAAGCAATAATTGATAACTACAAATCATTGCAGGAAGAATTGAAGAATAAAAGATTTCCCGTTTGTTCAATTTGTGGTTCTTCAGAATATGCAGTAACAGATCTTCCGCATGGAATGATAAAACGTGTACCTGATGGACAAACTGCCGGATGTGCTCTTGTTTCCTATAACGAGAATGCATATGAATCTTATGGTTTTAAATGGAACGAAAATTCATCCATATGCACACACTGTGCAAGAGCTTATGTTGATGCATTAAATTGGCTGCTCTCACCAAGCTCATGGGAACAAAAAGAGAAAAAAGGAAAAGCCATTCCAATATTCAAGAATCGAAAAAACATCTCAACTGATACAGCAGTTGTATTCTGGCTACAAGATGCAGTAGAAATCTCCGAAATAGAAATGCTGGACAAACCGGATGAAGGCGAAATCCGAGAGATGATTAAAGGAATAGAATCCGGTGAAGCAAAACATCTTAAGAATCTTCATCAAGATATTTTTTATTCAATCATACTCAGCGGTTCGGCAGCAAGAATTGCTATTCGCGACTGGATCATAACCAGCATAAGTAATCTTCGCAAAAATCTTGCTTTATGGTTTAGCGATATTGAAATCGGCGAGTACAGTAAAGAACAAGGTAAAATCGTTTATACTTTTCCCCGCTTTTGGGAGTTGGTAAAAGCAGCCAAAGGAAAAAGCACGAACGATGTTCAACATGGAAGAATAGGTGCTGCATTATGGAAATGCGCAATACTTGGAACACAACCACCACTATGGATTTTGAGTGCAGTTCTTAATCGCATTAAAGCCGAGCAAGGCAATGCAACATCGGAACGAATTGCACTTTTGAAACTGATCATTAATAGAAAAACAAATCAATCAGGAGGTAAAAAAATTATGTCTGGACATGATGAAACAAACAAAAACATTGCTTACACATGCGGAGGCATATTTGCAGTTATGGAATCAATCCAATACCATGCATCGGGTGGAAATCTAAATGCTGGTATCCGCGAACGATTTTTTTCATTCGCGTCAACAATGCCTGCTACGGCATTTGGTCGATTAATGAAATTAACGCAGCACCATCTCTCAAAGATTCGTGGAGAAAAGCCGGGACTTG
>JAMCSN010000076.1:0-342 GCA_023381535.1 Bacteroidota bacterium | reverse complement strand
ACCAACGTCAAAAAGATTTTGAAACTAAATCCATTAACAAGGAGAACTAATCATGTCTACTGAAATTAAAAATCGTTACGATTTTGTATTCGTATACGATGTAAAAGACGGAAACCCAAACGGTGATCCAGATCAAGCTAACCTTCCCCGCGTAGATGCGGAAAATCAAGAGGGATTAGTAACTGATGTATGCATAAAAAGAAAGGTTAGAAATTATGTCGCAATGAAGTATGAAAAAGCAACAACAAAAGAAAAATCAATGCATGAAATATTTATAAGCCAAGGCAATGTTTTAGGAACCATAATTGATAAAGCTAAAGGAAAGGAAGTAAAAGATCGTCA
>JAMCSN010000215.1:1135-10854 GCA_023381535.1 Bacteroidota bacterium | reverse complement strand
AAGGTGTTCTTGAAGGACGAAAAGTTTTTGCGAACATTTTAAAATACATCCGCATGGGCGCCAGTTCGAATTTCGGAAACATGTTTAGCGTGCTCGGCGCGAGCGCATTTCTTCCGTTTGTTCCGATGGCGCCGATTCAAGTGCTTACTAACAATTTGCTCTACGATTTTTCGCAAGTTCCGATTCCAACCGATGATGTTGACCCTGAACAAATCTTGAGACCGCGTCCTTGGTTGATTGACGAGATACGCCGGTTCATTCTTTTCATCGGTCCAATCAGTTCCATTTTTGATTACACGACTTATTTCATCATGCTGTATGTTTTTGGTTGTTGGGATCCGGCTAAAGCATCGCTCTTTCAAACCGGATGGTTCGTGGAATCTCTCATGACGCAGACACTTATCATTCATATCATTCGAACAAATAAAATTCCGTTCATACAAAGCCGTCCCAGCTGGCCTTTGATAGCGACTACTGTAATTATAATGTCGGTCGGAATGTATTTGCCGTTCTCACCGTTTGCCGCCGCGCTTGGATTTGTAAGTCTGCCGCCGTTGTACTGGCCGCTGCTTTTGCTTACGCTGAGCTGTTATATCATTCTTACTCAGATAATCAAGATGTGGCTGCTGAGAAAAGCGTGGATATAAATTTCTTTTCTTGAAGTAACGGACGATTCCTTAATACGAATAAATTGATGATTGATGAAAGATTATCAGAACCAAAACACCTGGATGGGTGTTCTAATGATAGTCATTTGATTAAGATAGATGGATAAAAAAACTAAACCGATATTTTTTAGCGAATCGCCGAAACGCTGGAAGACTTTTAAAGGTCTCTTGAAACTATTCGGGTTGATATCTGCGGTTACGCTTATTGTTGTGCTGTTTACGTTTTCACGCCAAACCGGAACTCCGTTTCCGAAGCTTGCGAGCCAAAACGAAATTTACAAACGCATTTTGAATCCTGAACATATCGCAACATTTTCAACAACGCAGAATAAAATTTATAAAACAATTCGCCATAAACTTAGCAACAAGCTTGATGTCAGCTATGCGGGCAAGTTCCATTCTAAACCGGTGAAGGCGAAAAAAATTCCGCAGCAAATTAGAGCCGGGTTTTATGTTAACTGGGATCCGCAGTCGTTCACTTCGCTTCATGAAAATATAGATAAACTCAATATGGTGATGCCTGAATGGCTGTTTATTGTTAGCGACAGCGATACGGCGGTAACTAATTTTGATTCTCATGCACTGAAATTAATGCGCGATCATAAGATTCCTATTGTTCCGATGCTGACTAATTTTTATAACGGCAACTGGGACGGCAAGGCGGTTCACCGAATCATTTCATCCGAAGACAAACGGAAAAAATTTATTGCGAGTATTCTTAAGATTCTTAAAGCAAACAATTTTGCCGGCATCAATATTGATTTTGAATCTCTTGTTGAAGAGGGAGACGAGAATCTTGCGCGTTTTCAGAAAGAACTCTATACCGCTCTTCACAAAGAAGGATTTCTTATAACACAGGATATTCCGCCGTTCAACACGGATTACAATCTTGAAGAGCTTTCTGAACACAATGATTACGTTGTACTGATGGCTTACGATATGCATTACGCAACAAGCAGCCCAGGCCCAATCTCGCCGATTAATTGGGTCGAAAGCGCCATCAACAACCTTCTTAAAAAAATCGATTCCGGGAAAATTATTGTTGGAATTCCAACGTACGGTTACGATTGGCCGGACGGCGACGAAGGCCTTGATGTGACTTATCAAGAATCGGTTGTGACTGCAAAGGAATCCGAAGGCAAAATAGATTTTGACAACGACAGTTTTAATTTGGATTTCGATTACTATGACGACAACTATCATCATCATCAAGTTTGGTTTGCCGATGCGGCTACATGTTTCAACACAATGAGATTGGCCGCGGATTACAATACATCCGGCGTTGCTCTCTGGCGGCTTGGCGGCGAAGACAAACGGCTCTGGAAATTTTATTCGAGAAATTTTTCGCAAGATTCTTTGATCGCAAACCCCGTCGATGTAACGCAACTTACCAAAATTCAGCCGACGTATGATGTTGACTTTTCCGGTGAAGGTGACATTATTCAGCTTGTCAGCACTCCCGATTCCGGCTTAATAAACGTTACGTATGACAACAAAGCTCAAGTAATTAGCGATCAAGAATATGAAAAGCTGCCGTCGAACTATCTGATGAAGAAATTTGGAAAGGTTGACAAAAAAGTTGTTCTAACATTTGACGACGGGCCGGATGCAAAGTACACGCCGCAGATACTCGATATCTTAAAACAATATAAAATTCCGGCAACTTTTTTTGTAATTGGTTTGAATGCTGAAAATAATTTAGACGTGCTGAAAAGAATTTATGAAGACGGCCATGAAATCGGCAATCATAGTTTTTCTCATCCGAATCTGGCGGAAATAAATCCAGAGCGTGCTGCGATTGAGCTGACGGTAACAAGAAAAATAATTGAATCGGTTACAGGCCACACAACGCTTTTGTTCAGACCGCCGTACAATGCAGATTCCGAACCGCAATCGTACGACGACGTAATGCCGATTGTGATTGCCAATAAACAAAAGTATCTAACCGTCGCCGAGGCGATTGATCCGCGCGATTGGCAGAAAGATGTTACAGCCGATACTATTGTTCAGCGTGTTATCGATCAGGTGAGTTACGGCAACATTATTTTGCTGCATGATGCCGGAGGCGACCGGAGTGAAACGGTTAAAGCTCTGCCGAGAATTATAAAATATTTCAGAGATAGGGGCTACACCTTCGTTTCAGTTGCTGAGTTGCTTGGCAAAAAACGCAGCGACTTGATGCCGCCGCTTTCCAACCAGAATGACATTTACTATTCTAAAGTAAATTGGATTGTAGCGGAAATAATTTTTTGGACCGAGCATATTCTTTCTGTGTTATTCTTTGTGGCAATAATTTTATCTGTGGGAAGAATGGTCTTCGTTGCCGTCCTATCTATGAAACAGAAGCGCAAGCGCAAAGATGCAATTACTTTTGCCGATGCACCCCTGGTAAGCGTGTTAGTACCGGCGTATAACGAAGAAATCAATTGTGTTCGAACCGTTGAAAAAATTCTTGGAAGCGATTACAAAAATCTGGAAATCATTTTTGTTGACGACGGATCGAAAGACACAACTTTCAAAAAAGTCTCAGAAACATTTTCAGACAATCCGAGCGTAAGAGTCTTCACTAAACCTAACGGCGGCAAAGCAACGGCACTCAACTATGGAATCACAATGGCAAAAGGAGATTTTCTCGTTTGCATCGATGCCGATACGCAACTCAAGTCCGATGCAATTTCCGAACTAATGAAATTGTTCAGCGATGAAAATGTCGGAGCCGTAGCCGGAAACGTAAAAGTCGGTAACGAAATGAACATGCTCACAGTTTGGCAGTCTGTCGAATACATAACCAGTCAGAACTTCGACCGCCGCGCTTTCGATCTTCTCAATTGCATTACGGTTGTTCCCGGCGCAATCGGAGCTTTCAGAAAAGATGCCGTTCTTAAAGCAGAAAAATTTTCTACCGACACGCTTGCCGAAGACTGCGACATCACGATTAAATTGTTGATGTCCGGCTACAAAGTTCGTTATTCAAATACCGCAATAGCATACACCGAAGCGCCGGAGGCGCTCAAAATGTTTTTGAAGCAGCGGTTCCGTTGGACCTTCGGAATTATGCAGAGCGTGTGGAAACATAAAGAAGCGGTGTTCAATGCCGAATATAAAAATCTTGGTATGGTTGCTTTGCCCAACGCAATTATTTTTCAATTCATGCTTCCGCTAATCTCGCCGCTGGTTGATATTGTTTTGTTAATTTCACTTTGGACGGGACAGTGGTTCCAGACATTGATCTATTATATAATCTTCACACTTGTGGATCTGCTCTCATCATTGCTGGCATTCAGCTATGAAAAAGAAAACGTTAAGCGGCTCGTTTATTTAATTCCTCAAAGATTGGTTTACCGGCAGTTGATGTTCTGGGTTGTCTTCAAGTCGGTTATCTCCGCGTTGAAAGGGACATTGATAGGCTGGGGAGTTCTTAAGAGAACCGGAAGGGTAAAATTGGCAAACTGAAAAAAGATTTGAATCCTTCTGCCCACTTATTCCATCAAATTCATTATAATTGAACAGCAAATAGAGAAAGAATTTTATGTACGCTTATCTGCAAATATTATTAGGAAGTTTTTTGCTGAGCATTGTTCACGCTTCGATACCGAGTCATTGGCTTCCGCTTGTTGCAATCAGCAAAGCCGAAAAATGGAACGATAAAGAAACTGCAACGGTTACCGCAATAACCGGTGCGTCGCACACGATCAGTACAATCATCATCGGAATAATTGTTGGGCTCGTTGGTTATAAACTTTCGGAGTCATATCATTTTATTACAAAATATGTTGCGCCGATAATCTTAATCGCGCTCGGTCTTTTCTACTTTTTTTTGGAATACAGGCACAGTCTCATCCATACTGAACATCATCATCATCACATCGATGTTGTAAACATTATCCAAAACCAGAGAAGCAAGCGTTCCATAATTGCCACGTTAAGTCTTGCAATGTTTTTTTCGCCGTGCCTCGAAATTGAAATTTACTATTTCACGGCGAGCCGATTAGGATGGTGGGGGATCGGAATTGTCTCCATGGTTTATTTTTTTGTTACCGTGCTAGGAATGATTTTGATTGTTCACTTTGCGGCGAAAGGAATTAAAAAACTTCGCTGGCATTTTCTGGAACATCACGACAAACTAATCAGCGGAATCGTATTGATTCTAGTAGGTTTGCTGGCGTTTTTCGTAGAGCTTTAATAACCCGATTAACCTGTTGCACAGAATCACATTCTGTGCTGCACAAGCACAGATTATGAATCTGTGCTACAAATATTCTTTTCTTATATACGTGTATTTCCAATCTTCCCATATTTTTACTAATCCCGCCCTGACCGGATTTTCTAAAACATAATTAATTATGTTAAACAATTCTTTGTCATTGCGCACCCATCTATCAAAACTTTCGTCCTGCCAAAATTTCCCTTCACGTTTCAAAAATTCATTGCTTCTTCTCGCCGATACTCTTTTTATTGATTGCATTATTTTGCTGATGCCCCTATTGCCTTTAAGCAACTCCAAGACAAGATGAACATGATTCGGCATGATGCAATAACATATCACTTTAATGTCTTTGCCATCTTCATAATGGATTGTTTGACGAACAATCTCAGCAACTTCAGCGATTGACAGGTACTTCATACCTTCGTATGTTTTGTCTAGTAGCTCATCGTACTTTTTGAATATCTTTTTCTCTTTGATGTTGAGTGCTTCACATGAATTCTTTAATTCCGCATGAAGTTGTTTTATAAATCCAATAGGAAGACTGTCAGCCAGACGAAATGTTATGAAATAGAGCCCATCATTGAAATAAAGATGCGGTAAATTCCTTCGATGAAAATGCTCATAGTCCATTCATTACCCCATACGCAACGCTATGTTATTTGCAGAATGTAATCTGCATAATCACATTTCACCCTGCTCAGATTATGAATCTGAGCTTACGGGTTTATTTCTTTCAAGAGATTTTCTGCGCCGCCGAATTTATCCATAACCCATAACACGTAACGAATATCCACGCCGATTGAACGGCTGTACGATTCATTCCACGCAAAATCATTTATTGTTGCTTCGTATGCCCGATCAAAATTGACGCCGATTAAATTGCCGTATGCATCCAAAACCGGACTGCCCGAGTTGCCGCCCGTTGTATCCATGTTATAAAGCATTGCAACCGGAAGCTTGCCGGTCTTCTTGCTCACATATTTCCCGAAATCTTTTTTTGAGTACAACGATTTCAGTTTATCCGGCACAGCAAATTCTTCATTCTCATTTGCCATTGTACTTTTTTCAATCACGCCGTCGATTGATGTAAAAGGTTCGTAATAAACTGCATCTGTCGGGTTGTAACCGCGAATGTAACCGTAAGTCAATCGAAGCGTGCTGTTGGCGTCCGGGATAAAATTAGTCTTCTTCCACAACATTTTTACGTCAACCAGATCGCCGTAAAGTTTGTTCAGCCGTCCTTCATTCTTCTCACTTTCTTTTTCGATTGATTTACTTTGCAGACGCACCTTCTTAGCAAAATTAAAAAGAGGATCACGCATGGAATAAATTTCTTCGGGCTTCTTTTTCAACAGCGAGTCAAAGTAATCCTTATCCAAGATTTTCGAATTCATCACGCCGTTTGAAATGAAATCCTGAAATGTTTCCTCATGGTTATTTCCGTCGGTCTGAAGAATATCATCAACTGCGGCAATGCGGGAAGATTCTTTGAACTCAGCGGCATCGGTCAGCATTTTCATTAACATCGATTGCTCGATTTCGGGGTTATAACTCGCGCGCGTTCTTTCTATCGACGCTAAAGTCCCGCTCAAATTTTTCTCCTGAAAACCGCTTTTTCTATCGGCATCCGGTTTTTGAATTTCTTCAGTATAGTTGAGAACGAAATTTGCCAACATTACAGACGGCGAGAAATTATAGATTTGTCTCAGCCACAATTCAGCTTGTGCGTTTTCATCGATGTGATTGAACACAGTGCGGATTTCTTCAAGAAGATTTTCGTATTGAGTTTTTAATTTCGGGTCAGACATGATAAAACTTTGCATTTGTCTTTCTTCGTCTTCTTTCTGCGCTATCAGACTAATCTTCCTAAGTCCTTTCAATTTTCCTTGATAATTTTTCATCGTGTTGGCTAATCCTTTTATTCGACTTGCAAACGCGAGATGAAGAGAGTCATTATCGCTGCTTAAATCTTCCATCGTTTGAATAGCATACTGGTATAAGTTCGAAATGTAGGGAAGAAGATAATCTTGCTGATATTTTAAATAGAACGAAGGTCGATGGCGGTACGTTCTACCGGGATAACCCAGCATGAAAACAAAATCGCCTTCTTCAACTCCGTTTGGATTAATCTTCAAATATTTTTTTGGTTTGTACGGAACGTTGTCTTTCGAGTAACTCGCGGATTTTCCATCGGGTGCAACATACGCTCGCATGATTGAAAAATCTCCCGTGTGACGCGGCCAAACCCAGTTGTCGGTTTCACCGCCAAAGTTTCCAATGGATTGCGGCGGCGCATACACGAGCCGCACGTCGCGGATAATTCTGTACTTAAACAAAACGTAAGTCTTGCCTGCAAACATTTCTGAAACATCTGCAACGGTGGATTCCGCCTCATTGGTTGCAGCATCGGTCAGCTCTTTTATTTTTTGCGCCATCAGTTTGGTACGTTCCACCGGATCGGTTACGTTCTTAACGGAACCAAGGATAATATCGGAAACATCCTGATACGATTCGGTGATTCTGCACGTATAACCTTGAGCGGGAAATTCTTCCGCAAAACTTTTTGCGAGAAAACCGTTCTCCAGATAATTGTTTTCGACCGAACTTGCCCGCGTGATAGCACCGAATGCACAGTGGTGATTGGTGATGATTAATCCGTTTCCGGAAATGAATGAACCGGTGCACCCGCCAAGTTGAA
The DNA here is from genome assembly GCA_023381535.1 of Bacteroidota bacterium. The sequence continues at coordinate 3,281 of JAMCSN010000215.1, read as the reverse complement.
CGAGCGCATCAACTAAGCTCACGCCGTTAGGATTGTAAATTTCTTTAGGATCGATCTTCAATCCGGCTTTTACCAAATCAACTTTGTCTAATTCGCTTAAAGGATACATCCCTTCTTCCGGGGAAGCGGGAATCATTCCAAAAAATAATGTCAACGTAAATATTGCGGCGAGTAACTTGATCGATTTAATGAAGCGGGTTCCGTTCGTCATAACCACTCCGTATAAGGTTGATTCAAAAATAACATTAACGGAATGAAATGTGAAGGGAGGTTTTGCAAATTATGCGGGAAGTTCAGCTTAAATTATTTGAAATAGTATCTGCAGCCAATAGCCAAGTCTAATTGTAAAGAGGTTTCCGGGAACAAATTAAAGACCGGAGCTATTTCAAAAAAAGTATCTATTGGCAATGAATTTGGTATCCACATAATTCCGGCAACGCCGCGCGCCCCAATTGTACTTTTACTTTTGTTGTTGAAATGAATTCTCCCGCCGAAACCGTAATAGAAGGGAAGATTCAATTCAGATTTAATTAGGTGAGGTAAGTGAAATAGATAATCTCCGTGCAGTGACACGGCTGATTTATCATGCACAAACGAATATGCCAAACCGAAATCCAATGCGTTGGTTTCGTTCAACCAATATTTCCCGCTGATACCGGTCGGCTCGCCTATCATCACACCGAGACCAAAACCTTTTTCCTGTGAATAAGATTTTACCGAGCAAAAAAGCAAAACCATTGAAACCAGAAGAATGACCTTTTTCATCTTTACAGCAAACTCCGAATATTTTGAAGTCATAAATATATAAATCAAACCTTAAATTAAAGTCCATTAGTTCCCGGATTGAGCTAAACGAATAAAAATATATGATTGATAATTATTAAATTTGATTAACATTTTCGCGAGTGAGGAATTCATGGCTGAATCAACGGGGACAAACTCAATCGGCAATCTGGTAGCTTCGTATTCTTCGGCATTCGATTATAAGAAGAAAGAAACGGTAATCATTTTGGCAGCAGGACACGGCAAACGGATCAAATCTAAGACATCAAAAATGCTGCACAAGATTTGGGAGGTTCCGACGGTTGAAAGAGTATATAATGCGTGCGCCAAAGCTTTGAGTGATTCCAACATTGTAATTGTTGTCGGTATTAAAGCCGAAGATGTTATTAAATCCGTTGGAAAAAAAGATACCGTTACGTTCGCCTACCAAGAAGCTCAAAACGGAACCGGTCACGCAGTTCAAATTGCTCTTGAAAATATTTCCGACAAAAATTATGATGGCACCGTTTATGTTTTTCCCGGCGACATGGGGCTGATAGATGCTGCAACGGTACAGTACTTCAAACGTGAGTTCGAAAAATCCAATGCCGATATGATGGTTTTAACTGGAATGTATAAAGGCGAAACTGGAGAAAATTATTACGGAAGAATCGTTAGAGTTCCTGCGAAAGATGCAAAAGGACTCGCCTCGATTCGGAACATTGAGGGAAGATCGAGTCGAAGCGGGGTGAAGTCAAAGGACAAAGGAAATGTAATTGAAATTATTGAGTACAAAGACATTCTGAATCTCGATTCGAAAAAACCATACAAGGTTAAGTATAAAAAGAAGGATTACAAATTCACACGCAACGAACTTCTGCTCAGCCGTGAATTTAATTCCGGTGTTTATGCTTTCAAGTTCAAACCGCTGACCGAACTGATACAGAAAATCCAAAGCAACAATGTTCAGAATGAAATTTATTTAACCGAGTTGATCAATCTTTTCAATCAAAACAACTATACAGTTGAAGCTGTAACCCTGCCTGCCCGCTCCGACGAGTCGGAGACATCCGCCTCGTATCGGCGAGGGCGAGCCGGTAGGCAAGGACCCAAAGAGCAATATGTTTTGATGGGCTTCAACAACAAATCAGTTCTCAAAGAGATGGATGCAATTGCAAGGAAGCTTGCTTATGAAAAACTGAAAGATATCATTATGATTGACGATCCCGATGATTTCTTTATAGAAGAAAGTGTGATTGATGAAATTATTGAGATGGATAAACATGGTGTGCCGCTTGATATTAATATTGGGAAAGGTGTTTACATTGGGAAAGGTGTGCAGTTAAATCATAACCTGAAATTAATGAAAAATGTTTTTTTGGAA
>JAMCSN010000215.1:0-1125 GCA_023381535.1 Bacteroidota bacterium | reverse complement strand
GTTCGATTCGGAAAAAATGTTGTGGTAAAAGAGAACGCACAGATTTCATGCTTCTACGGCCAGAAAGTCGAGATCGGAGACAACGTGGAAATTTTTTGGGGAGATATAATTAAGGGGAACGTATTTCTTGGTGACAATTCCAAAATTGAATCCGGCGTTAAAATTACCGGCAGCGACCAATGCCCGACCACAATCGGTTCTAACGTTACAATAAAAGGATCGAGTTATATATTTGGTTCACAAATCGAGAACAACATTTTTATCGAGCACTCTGTTCTGAACAGGAAAAAAATATCTAAACCAGCCGGAGAAAAATCCGAAGATTACAAAGTGAGATATTATTTGCCGGAAGTTGAGGGCAAAGAAGCTGTGAAAGATTTATGAACCGCATTTTAAAATATTGGGTTTAGCCTGCCTGAGTAGGCAGGCTTACCTTGACCCTACTACTTTGCAAACCGTTTTTGTACAAAGAACTCCTTCGGAGAAAACCACAACTGATCACGTTGAAAATTGCGGGCGGGTGGAAAAACTGGATATACTTATTACGCTAATTTTGAACAAATTTTATTTCGATGCTATAACCTAATGCCTTGGCATATTTTTTTAATGTTGACAGAGAGGGGGAGTGTTTTCCACTGCTAAGAGATGATTCCAATCTTGTGATTGAGGGGGATTTGGTTCCCATTCGCTTAGCAATTTGCGCTTGACTATAACCGGCATTTTTTCTTGCCCGAAGCATTTCCTTTAGTAATGAAAATTCCGGTTCAAGTGTTTCATATTCTTTATGAACTAAATTGTTTTTTAGTGCTTTTTCTTTTAACTCTTTGTGTGTCATTTCTTTATTACCTCATTCATTCTTCTTTTTGCAATTAACAATTCTTTTTTGGGAATTCGATTAGTTTTTTTAATAATAATATGAAGCATCACTATTCTTTTGTCTACAAGAGTGCAATAAAATCCCCGTGCAATACCTTCTTTACCTTTAATCCTAAGTTCAATTAAACCATCTTCAAGAAACCGGGTATGCGGCATTCCAAAAAATAATGTCAACGTAAATATTGCGGCGAGTAACTTGATCGATTTAATGAAGCGGGTTCCGTTCGTCATAACCACTCCGTATAAGGT
>JAMCSN010000243.1 GCA_023381535.1 Bacteroidota bacterium | reverse complement strand
TTCATTTTTTCTTTTCCATCGGTGCCGCTGTAATTAAATCCGACTGCATATTTAAAGTGATGAGAAATGCTTTGATCAAATTTTGTGCGTATGCCGAGCGTGGAAAAAGATCTATCCTGATCCACAACATAACTTTGGGTTGTATCGTTGTTAAGATAAACTTTGTTATCGTCGTTTAAGTTTGGAAGGAATCTTAATCCGCCTTGCCGGGCAAAAGCGCCGATAAAAAGATTGCTCTCTTTATCGGGTACGGCGCTGATCGTATGAAAAAATGAAATTGTCTGAAACGAATTATAAGTGTGCTGATTGTCCGCCATAAAGTTTTCTAAGGGATTGTATGGTACTTGAGCTTGAGTACTGCTGAAGTTAAGATTGGCGGTAACGTAGTCGTTTTCATTTAGCAAATAATCCAATTTGCTGTAGAGGAAATAATCGAAACCATGATCATGAAATAATTGCCGGACCGGCTGATCAATTCTTCTATCGGTTTCCTGTCGTGATGTTGAAACAAAATAACCGAGCTTTCCGATGTGATCGCTGAATGAAAGACTTTGTCCGTTGGAGTTCAATGCTTTAAGTGTGCCGACTCTGCTACCAAGTGAATCATTATTCGATGTCAAATAACTTCCGGCATAAGTCGAGAAATCAAGATGAAATTTTCCGGTAGGAACTCTATTCTGGATATCCATAATACCCGTAATTTGTCCTCCGTACTCGGCGGGAAAACCGCCGGTCAAAAAATTAACTCTGGTGATAACCTTTGGATCAACTATTTCATTCAGTCCGCCAAAAACTCCCAATGGAATTGGAATGCCGTCCACTAAGTATGTGAACTCGCCGTGCTGACCTCGGATGTGAACTTCACCTGTTGGCGCACGAGCAGCGCCAGCAAGATTTTGCTGGATTAGCGTTGACATTTGAGAAGTTGGAGCGGCATGGTAAGTGGCTCCTTCAAATACCTGTTGACCGTTTGAAACATCAATAGTAGTAGCGACTTTGTTAATTTTATCACCTTTAACGACGACTTCGTTCATCTCAACATTTTTTTCACTGAGCTTTACATCGAAAGTTTTGTGCTGAACATCTACGTCCACATTGGTAATGAAGTCGTTGTAGCCGACATAATAAGCGGCGAGGCTGTATGAACCGGTTTCCAAATCATTGAACTGCGCACGCCCAAACGCATTTGTGGAAGTCTTTGCAATGATGGAATTGTTTTTTTTCATTACTACAATTACCGATTGCAACGGAATCGAGGCATCCTTATCGGTAACGGTGACTGTAAAGTTTATTGTTTCGCCTTTCTTCGATTTTGTATCACTCGTCTTGCCGTTCGGCGATGTGTTCGCGAATGTTACAAATTGAAAAAGCGAAACAAGTACAATGGTATAAAAAATTTTGCCGGACATAATTCTTTCCTTAATTATTAATAGTTTGAATTGATGACTTCAGATTTAAATTATGCGACGGCTGGCGGTGCTCTGAGATTTAGATCAGAAAAAATATTTACAGAGTATTGATTGACATATTTGATTTGAATTCTTGTTTCGATCCTGAGAAGAGCAAAATTTGTTACCACGCCAATCTCGGGAAGAACCTTTACAGCGCTGAACTGGTATAATTGACAAAGAGAATTTCCATCCATAAACGGATCGAATGCATTATTGCTCGACTCTTTCTGATGAATAACTACCGAATCTTTACCGGGAATATTAATGTTGTGATTATGAAAAACTGCAAAGACAGTAAAGAAACTGTAGAACAGAAAGAATAAAATGGTGAAAAGTTTTGCGTATCTGTTGCTGAGTCTCATATGGTTCAAATCTGACTAGAATACTCTGTTTGCTTCAAATAATTCGTTCATTTATTGATTTTAAAAATACGATAAAGTAACTTAATTCTCATTGATATGACGAAAAGTATTCAAAAAAAGTTCCCAAATAAATTTTAGGAGAATACAATGCCCTCTCAGAAACTTAGCGGAGAAGTTTATTATCCATCCAAAGAAGTCATTGAAAAAGCACATATAAAGAATTGGGAAGAAACCGATAAGCGCGCCAAGAAAGATTATGCCGGTTTCTGGGAGGAGATTGCCAACGAACTTCATTGGTTCAAGAAGTGGGATAAAGTAATTGATGACTCGAAGAAGCCGTTCTATAAATGGTTTACCGGCGCTAAAACAAATATCGTTTACAATTGTCTCGATGCTCACATAAAAACTTTCCGCAGAAATAAACTCGCGCTAATTTGGGAAGGTGAAAACGGCGAGGGCAAAACGATGTCTTACTTTGCACTTCACCGTGAGACTTGCAAGTTCGCAAACGTCCTAAAAAGTATGGGAGTGAATAAAGGCGACCGTGTAACAATTTACATGGGACGCATACCGGAAATTGTTATTGCTATGCTCGCTTGCGCAAGGATCGGCGCAATTCACTCCGTGGTTTACGGCGGCTTCTCGGTAGAATCGCTCAGCGAAAGAATTGAAGACAGTAATTCCAAAGTTTTAATTGTAGCAGACGGCGCATATCAGCGCGGCAAAATTGTTCCGCTCAAACAAATTGCCGATGAAGCGTTACAGAGATGCGGTACAGTTGAGCATGTTCTTGTTGTAAAAAGAACCGGACAAGAAATAAATATGGAACAGGGGCGCGACATGTGGTATCATGAATTGATGAATCTTCCGGTAGCAACACAAAATTGCGCGCTAGAACAAGTTGACGCTGAGGATCCGTTATTCATTCTTTACACTTCGGGAACAACAGGCAAACCGAAAGCTATTCTTCACACCCACGGCGGATATATGGTTGGCACTTATGCGACTCTCAAATATGTTTTTGATATTCATGAAGAAGATAGGTATTGGTGCGCTGCAGACCCGGGATGGATCACCGGTCACAGTTACATTGTGTACGGACCGTTATTGAACGGAACGACTTCGTTTATGTACGAAGGTGCGCCGAATTTTCCTTATCCGAACCGCTGGTGGCTGATGATTGAAAAATATGGAATCAATATTCTTTACACTGCGCCAACTGCAATAAGAGGATTGATGCGATTTGGAGAAGCGTGGGTAAATCGTCATGATTTGTCTTCACTTCGAATTCTCGGTTCGGTAGGTGAACCGATAAATCCTGAAGCTTGGAAATGGTATCATAGAGTTGTCGGAAAAGAAAAATGTCCGATCATGGATACATGGTGGCAAACCGAAACGGGAATGTTTATGATAACACCAACACCGTCTGTTGCGCTCAAACCGGGTTCGGGTACGAGACCATTCTTCGGAATTGAAATGGATGTTGTTGATGAATCCGGCGAACCGGTTAAACCGAATGAAGAAGGTTTCTTAGTTATTAAAACTCCGTGGCCGGCAATGATAAGAACCGTTTGGAAAGACCCGGATCGTTACGTTGATCAATATTGGAGTAAATACCCCGGCTTTTATCTTACTGGAGACAGCGCAAGAAAAGATGAAGACGGTTATTTCTGGATTATCGGAAGAGTTGATGATGTTATAAAAGTTTCCGGTTACCGTTTGGGTACCGCAGAAATTGAAAGCGCGTTAGTCAGTCATCATTCCGTTGCGGAAGCCGCAGCGATTGGATTACCGCATGAGGTGAAAGGTAACGCAATTTATTCTTATGTAATTCTGAAAGCAGGCGTTGAAAAAAATCCACAGTTGATAGAAGAACTCAGGCAGCATGTCAGCCATGAAGTGGGACCAATCGCCAAGCCGGAACATATTGAGTTTGTCGATTCATTGCCGAAAACCCGTTCCGGTAAAATCATGAGACGCGTGCTGAAGGCAAGAGCATTAGGGCAAGATCCAGGAAATATTTCTACACTGGAAGAATAAGAATCAATACCTAAAAAAATATACTGGATATTTGTGAGCAAAAACTTATCTTACTTGCCGAACTTAACGTGAATTGATTATGTCCATTTCTAAAATTGTGAGGGAGGGACGACAACTATCTTTTAACAGACCTTCTGCTCTTTTCATCTCCTTGATTATTATTTTCATCGCACTAATCCCGAATGTTTCAAAGTCACAGGAAACCACCGGAACACTCAGAGGATTTGTTGCAGATTCCACAACGGTTGAAGCTCTCTCTTTTGCGAATGCTTATATTAAAGAACTTCAAACCGGAGCCACTACTGACGCGCGAGGTTATTTTTTGATTCCGAGAATACCCGCAAACAAGAACTACACTCTAATTGTTTCTTACATCGGTTACAGAAGTAAATCTATAATGATAAGACTAGCAGCCGGCAAAGTCACTCAGTACAACATCGTATTGGCGCCGACTAATATTCAGTTGCAGACAATCGAAAGAATTGGTCAGCGCATTGCAGAGAAAAACGAAACCAATGTCAGTTTGCAGCGTATAGCAATCCGTGATTTGGAAGCTCTTCCCAAAGGAGTTGAGACCGATGTTTTCAGATCTCTGAAATATTTACCGGGCGTTCAATCGACTGGTGATGTTTCTGCGAGATATTATGTGCGGGGTGGTGCAAGTAACCAGAATCTGGTATTGATTGACGGAATAACTATTTACAACCCGTTTCATGCGCTTGGGCTTTTCAGCGTTATCGATCCCGACATGATCAACAGCATCGAGTTTTACAAAGGCGGATTCTCCGCGGAGTTCGGCGGTCGTCTTTCATCGGTTATGAAAATAGATACAAAGGACGGAAACAAGAACCGTTTCGGTGCTAAAGCAAGCGGAAGTTTTCTAACTAGCAAACTTCTTCTGGAAGGACCGATTCCTTACGGATCATTTATTTTAACCGGCAGAAAAAGTTTTTCCAACAGTATCATCAAAAAGTTTTTGAATGAACAGCAAGTCCCAATAGATTTTTACGATTTTTCTTTCAAAGCAAATTATTCCAATCCGGATTTCATACAGGGAAGTAAATTCACTGTTAACGGATTCTTCAGCGCAGATAATATTAAGAACAATGACCCCCGCATCGAGGATTACACATGGTCAAATAATGTACTCGGATTCAGATGGTTTCAAGTGGGCGATAGTCCTTTGTTTTATGAACTTGGAATTTCCATGAGTGATTTCAAAGGTAATGTCGATCCCAAAATTAGTTCAGCGCGTGCGACTGATAACCGCGTGCAGGACATAGGACTGCAAATGGATTTTACCTACATGTTCGATAATCGTGATGAGATTGCAGTCGGGTTCCATATAAAGCAAGTTAAAACAAATCTATTCTTGGAAAATGCAAGGGGAATACCGGTTGATCTTGGTTCATCTTCGGCTAAAATTACTCTATACGCTAAGTACAAACTGCTTCAATGGGAATTCTTGGGTGTAGATGTTGGCACCCGTATGAATTTGACAACACTTTCTGAAAATGTTCAAGCAGCTTTTTTTGAACCGCGGGCAAGTTTTACTTTAAGACTAATGCCTCAAGTTGCAATCAAGGGCGCGTGGGGAATCTATCAACAAGAGATGACAACTATCAGCGACGAAAATGAAGTGATAAATATTTTTGAACCGTGGATTGTAGCACCGAAATATTTGGTCCCCGCAAAAGCAATACATTACATTCTCGGATTAGAAACCGAACCGTTTACAAATGTATCGTTCAATGTTGAAAGTTATTATAAACTTGTCAATAATCTTCCTCTGCTTAACGTCAGCAAGATCCTTCCCTCTGATCCTGATTTCATTTCCGGTACCGGAGAATCTTACGGTCTGGAGGTTTATACAAGAATCAATCCTGATCCTTTTAACTTTACCGCTTCTTATACTTACGCTTTCGCATACAAAAAAGTAGAAGGGAAAACTTATTATCCCCGGTATGATGTTCGCCACACACTAAATCTTGGTTTAGAAATTAATCTTGGCAATGATTGGTCTGCCAGCGCGGTTTGGAGTTATAATTCTGGTCTTCCGTTCACACAGATAATCGGTTATTACGACAAATATTATTTCCAAAATATTTTTGCACCGTGGGAACAGCTCGATCCGCGGAATCCGTATACCATCATTGGAATTCAAAATCTCGGAAGACTACCGGATTATCACAAACTCGATTTAACACTTTCAAAGAAATTTACGATAGAACCGTTTACGTTTTACGCAGACGTGAGTGTGATTAATGTTTACAACCGGAAAAATATTTTTTACTTCAAGCGTGATACCGGCGAAAGAGTCAACATGCTTCCGTTTCTTCCAACAGCAACTTTGAAGGTCGAATTATGAAAAAGTTTTTATCGATAATATTTGTCGTCTCGGTTCTCATAACAAGCTATTCTTGTGAAGATAATTTGAATCCATACGGCGACTTCAAAGACAGATATGTTCTTAACTGCATTATCCGAGGCGATACTACATTTCAATCTGCAACATTAACCAAAGATTATGTGGTCGATGGATTCAATCCGTTTTCAAATACTACTAACGAAAGTGTGAAAGGCGCAACTGTTCGTATATGGAGCGGCAACGATAAAGTGGCTTTAATGCGAGACACAACAATTGCGAGACCCGAAGGGGATCCATACAAAACTCCGTACACTGTTTTTTATACTAATAATTTTCAGCCGGATGCAAGCATCCCTCTTTCCATTGAAGCGATATTGCCGAATGGAAAACGTTTGACGTGTTCAACAACTGCACCGGCTCCATTGAGCATGGTTTCTAATAGCAGCGATAAAGCTATTCCGTCAAGCGGCAAGGACTATGTTAGATTTTCATGGTCAACAACTCAAAAGGATCCGGTTTTCATAACGCGTCTTGCCATCTACTACTATAAACATGGTGGCGGTCAGAAAACCAGAAACGTTGCAGTAGTGCCCGCAAATTATGTTCAGTACGATAATACTTGGGTTCCTAATTATCCTAAACCAACGAGCGAAATGGGCTACTCGGTTGACATGAAAACTATTAGCAAGGCAATGGAATTAATATCCGCCGGAGACCCGAATAAATCCAATTATGAAATACTTGCTTGCATCCTAGAAGTTCTTTCGCTGGATCCCGGATTAAGCACTTACTATAACGCCACAGCACGCAGCAGAGATATTTATTCGGTGAAACTAGATGAAACAGATTTCACAAATATTAACGGTGGATACGGAGTGTTTGGTATTTACATGAGAACATACTGGGTTACATTTCTTGATCATGCGTACATACAATCATTTGGATACGTTCCCGGTCTCAAAGAATAATAATTAATCATCTGATAGCCGAATATGAAAAAATTAAAAAAATACATTTTGATTCTTATCATTCCTGTGATAGTGTTTTTTATATCTTGCGAACAAAAAGTTTACACTGGAGATGCTGTTCAACCCTCGGTTACTAATGGAAAAATAATTTTGAAAACTGATCCTGCTGGTGCAACGGTCTATTTGAACGGTAAGAATATGGGTGTTAAAACTCCTGACAGTTTGGTATGGCTTCAGCCAGGAGATTATGACGTAACATTAAAGTTGAAGCTGTTTAAGGATATTAAATTCAAGGCAACAATTCTCGATGATAATAATGTCAACTATTACTACAATTATTACAACGATCCGAGCAACTTTGGCTCAATACAGTGTACCTCGAAACCGACATCTGCAAATATAATTTTGAATGATTCGGCAACAGGACTTCTTACTCCGGCTTTAATTAGTAAATTATTCCCGGGGGATTATAATGTTAAAGTTACTGCACCAAACTGCCGTCCTGATAGCGCAATTGTAACCGTTGTTGGCGGAACAAATCAATCAGTTTCATTTACGTTGGAAGACACTACTGCGTGGGTTAGCTACAAGATTAGCAATTCACCCATCGTAAGTAATTTTGTTTCGAGCATTGCAGTTGACAATAATAATGTGAAATGGGTCGGTACTCTTGATAAAGGATTGTGCCGGTTCGATGGAAAGAACTGGAAGATATTTACAAAAACTAATTCGCCATTGATTTATGATTTCATAAACTGTCTCGCAGTCGATCGTAATAACAATTTGTGGATCGGTACTCCAGGCGGGTTGATGGTTTATAACGGCGCTACTTGGATTGATTATTCTAGCAATCTTCCGTCTAATTATGTTAGCTCCGTCGCATTCGACAATCTCGGCAACACTTGGGTAGGCACTCAGGAAGGTTTGGTAAAGTTTAACGGATCATCTTGGCAAACTTTTCGCACCACAAATTCCGGATTAGGTGGAAATTTTGTTCTGTCAATTGCTGTTGACGCTCAAAACAAATTATGGATTGGTACTAATGCTTTCGGAATATCCGTCTATGATGGAAACAACTGGCAAGTTTGGAATATGTCTAACATGAAATTGACAATGAACGTAGGTAACGGTGTGAATAATATCGCCGTCGATAATTCAGGAACAGTTTGGGCGGCTCATATTTCCAATCCTACAGTCGGTGATGTTGGAGGAACAACAAAATTTGATGGTCAAAAGTGGTCTATTGTGCAACTTAGCGGAATTCCGTCCAACCTAGTTGAAAGAATTTGGGTCGATCAAAACAATTACAAATGGATTGGAAGCAAAGGCGGACTCGGAAAATTTTTGCAGCCGGGCAGCATAGTAACATTCACGACAACTAATTCTAAACTTCCAGCCAGCCAGGTTAAAGATGTTGTCATTGATGCAAACGGTGATTTGTGGGTTGGAACTTTTGGCGGGGGATTGGCAAAATTAAAGAAAGGAAATTTCTAAATAAATTAAAATGGGTCAGAATTTTTTCTGCTTCTATGCAAGGGGGCGTGAATGCCAAAAATATTTTGTACGGTAGTATTAATAACAATTTTTTTTGCCCTGATATCTTGTGAGCAAGCGGTTTATACTGGACCGCCTGAAGAGCCAAAACCTGAAAACGGTAAGATAATGGTTAACAGTAATCCATCGGGGGCACTTATTTACCTTGATGGAAGAAATATGGGCTCGAAAACACCATGTTATCTTAACGGTTTAACCTACGGCAGTCATTCTATTACTCTGAAGCTTAACTTGTATGTTGATGGCAAGATTGGCTTATTTATTAATGGGGACTATACTAACAATATTTTTTATGATTTCATGAACGATCCACAAAATTTGGGAAGCATTCAATGCTCTTCAAATCCGGACGGGTCAGATATTTATATTAACGATTCACTTACCTCGAAGAAGACACCTTACTTATTCAATAAGTTGAAACCTGGTTCATACAAAGTGAAGTTCACTCATTATAATTACCGAGCAGATAGTATGGTATCTATTGTAAGGGCTTCTCAAATATCTTCTGTTTATATGACGCTTGAAGACACTTCTAAATTCGTGAACTATATTTCCTTCAATTCCGGATTACCATCCAATATTATCAATTATGTTACTGTTGATAAATCCGATTATATATGGATTGGGACTGAAATTGGTTTAGCAAAATTTGATGGTAATAAATGGCAACGCTTTAACATGAAAAATTCTCCACTAAATTCGGATTATATTTCTAGAATAGCAGTCGATAGTTCGAATCGAATTCTAGTCGGCACACCAAAAGGGTTTTATTCTTTTGACGGAACGAACTGGACCGATTTCTCAGCAGCAATCAACTACAGTAGTGTAAACGATGTTATTGTTGCACCGAGTGGAGATTATTGGATAGGAACGCAAGATGGGTTATATAAATACTCAAATAGTGTGTGGACATTATTCAACACATCCAATTCATCCATAGCAGAAAACTCTGTCACATGTTTAGCGATAGATAAAAAAAATGAGATTTGGATTGGATCTAATTATCACGGAATCTCTGTTCTTGATGGGAATACTTGGTCGTTCCATAACAAATCAAATATGAACATTAAAGTTCCAGATCAAGTAAAAGCTCTTTGTGTTAATTCTGACGGTAAAATTTGGGCGAATTTTTGGAAGGAAGCCCTAGTAGTTTTTGATGGAACTTCTTGGAGTGCGGATACTAAAGGAATCAATTATAGCTCAGTAATAACATTTTGTGTTGATGGAAAAAGACTTCTTTTTGGGACGAGATATGGCGGGATGTTTGCGTTAGATCCAAACGGGGGAACCAAGAATTTTCACTATTTAGGAAATAGTTCTTATATCAATTGGATTCCCACTGTTGCCGTTGATGCACTGGGAAATATTTGGTTTGGTACTTATAACCAGGGTCTGTATAAAATTAAGAAAGGAAATTTTTAGACAAAGATGAATAAAGCTTTTCCTAGGATGAAGTTGACACATGAAATTAATTTTCAAATCAATTGTATTTTTGTTTGGCAATAAGAAAGGAATAGCTATTTTAAATAATGATACCGGGTCTATGACTTCTTATGATAACGCAAATTCCGCGCTCCCGCTTTTCAGAATACAAACCGTAACATTCGATAATACAAACAATATTTGGTTTGGTACTTTTACTGACGGTCTTGGTAAATGTAAAGTCGGTAACTTCTAACACGGACTGTATAGCAGTAAAAAACAATTGTGGCTCCTCACATGATTTTGTAAACCGAATCAAGCACAGTCCCATCAACCCATTTTACCACCGCGACAACTTTGTTCTTATCTACATTCGGTTTTGTAGGAGCTCCGCCGCAAATTTCGTAAACCTCTTTCTGAATTTCCTTCAAGGGTCGAATTGGCAGAGAAGATTTTTTTACCGCATCGAGTAAATCTGTTCTTCTCGGATTGATTGCAATTCCACGTTCGGTTACGATGACATCAATCAATTCGCCGGGACCGCATAATGTTGTAACATCATCAACGATAACCGGAATGCGGTCACGGAATGATGGTACCGCGAGTATCGTGCACTTCGAGAACAAACAATTTTGCCAACCTCCAATTCCATGGAGGAGATAACCGTCCGAGTGAGAAACAACGTTTGCATTGAATGCTTCCCAAATT
>JAMCSN010000117.1 GCA_023381535.1 Bacteroidota bacterium | reverse complement strand
CGGCGTAAAACTTTTAGAAGCAGTCTCTTCAAATTTTTCTTTCATCTCCGGATCTACGGAAACAATTATGCGCGATTGACTTTCGGAGAAAAATGAGAAGTCCTCTCTTGTCTTAATCGGTATTTTTACTCTCGCGCCAATTGGTTTTTCATCTTTTATGATGCAGCATTCCGCCAGCGCGCATATAATTCCGCCGTCGGAAACATCATGCACGGAACGGACTAAACCGTTATCAATCAGCGTTAGCACCAAATGCTGCAAATCTTTTTCTGTCTGCAAATCTATCTTCGGAATTTCTCCGGTTACCATATCATGAACCACTTTCAAAAATTCGCTGCCGCCGACTTCTTCGTAGTCTTCTCCCAACAGATAAACCAAATCACCGTCGCGCTTGAATTCTGCTGTCGTGATGTTGTCTATTTTTTCGATGAGCCCAACCATTCCGATCACCGGTGTCGGGAAAACTGCGGTGTCGGGACTTTCATTATAGAAGCTGACGTTTCCGCCGGTAACGGGAGTGTTGAAAAATCTGCACGCCTCTCCCATTCCTTCAATTGCTTTTTTGAAGGTCCAATACATTTCCGGTTTGTAAGGATTTCCGAAGTTCAAACAATTTGTAATTGCAAGCGGAACCGCTCCGGTGCAGACAACATTACGCGCCGCTTCTGCAACCGCTATTTTTGTTCCTTCTTTCGGATTGAGGTAAACGTATCTTCCGTTGCAGTCTGTCTTCGCTGCAATTGCTTTGTCGGTATCTTTAATATAGATAACCGCCGCATCTGCGCTGCCTGGACCGACAACAGTGTTTGTTCTAACGGAAGAATCGTACTGCTGATAAACCCATCGTTTAGATGCAATGTTCGGTGAAGAAAATACTTTTTCAAAAACTTCAGAAATTGAATCTGGTTCTGGTAAAGACTTTAAATTGAATTTTTGTTTCTCGTTCAAGTATTTCGGTTCCTCGGTGTCGCGAATATAAACCGGAACATTGCCGCCAAGCGCCAGCTCAACCGGCGGTATTTCGGCTTTCTTATCACCGTTATAATTGATTATCAATTTTTGTTCATCAGTTACTTCACCAACAATCTCGCAATTCAAATCCCACTTCTCAAAAATTTCTTTTACCTTATCTTCAAAACCTTTCTTGGCAACAACAAGCATTCTTTCCTGACTTTCCGAAAGCATTATTTCGTAAGCGCTCATTCCGTCTTCGCGCAGCGGAACTTTGTTCAGATCAATCTTCATTCCAGATTCGCCCTTTGCGCTCATCTCGGAAGTTGAACAGGAAATTCCCGCAGCACCCATATCCTGAATTCCAACAACCAAATCATGCTTTATGATTTCGAGAGTTGCTTCAAGCAAGAGTTTTTCCGTGAACGGATCGCCGACTTGAACAGACGGACGTTTCGACTCCGACTTTTCCGAAATTTCTTCCGACGCAAACGTTGCGCCGTGAATTCCATCACGTCCCGTTGACGAGCCGACTATCATCACCGGATTACCTTTGCCTTTTGCAACTGCAGATATGGAACCGTTCGCATCAACAATTCCGATTGCCATTGCATTCACAAGCGGATTGCCTTTGTATGATTCGTCGAAGAAAACTTCTCCGGCAACAGTTGGTACGCCAAAA
Source organism: Bacteroidota bacterium (assembly GCA_023381535.1). Next base: position 9,254 of record JAMCSN010000117.1, on the reverse strand, counting down.
CAATTTCCGTAATCGCCGATACCTTTCACGACACCTTCAAACAAGTAACGTGTACGCGGATCGGTTAACGGACCAAACCGGAGCGAGTTCAAACACGCAATCGGTCGCGCACCCATCGTAAAAATGTCGCGCAAAATTCCGCCGACGCCCGTTGCCGCGCCCTGGTACGGTTCAACTGCAGATGGATGGTTGTGGCTCTCAATCTTAAACGCTATCGCAAGTCCTTCTCCGATATCAACCAGTCCGGCATTTTCTTCACCGGCGCTCACAAGCAATCTCCCGCCGCTTCTCGGTAAAGTTTTCAATAGCGCAATAGAGTTTTTGTAGCTGCAGTGTTCGCTCCACATTACGCTGAAAATACCTAGTTCTGTAAAGGTTGGTGTTCGGCCGAGGCGCTCGCAAATCCAGCCGTATTCTTCTTGGGTTAGCCCGTGTTCTAAAGCTAAATCTATGTTTACTTCAGGTTCTTTCATACTATAGAAAAGAAAGTTTTCGAATGTGGCGTGCAATATAATATATTTCGAGATTTCTTAATAGAAACCGATCCAACATTGATTTGTTAATCGGGCAGAGAAACTCTTTTTGCACTCATAAATTGCGAATAGAGGCAAACCTTTCTATTTTTAGCCCGTCATAAGATTGAAAACTGAACGGAAATTCTACAATGGAAAATTCTTTTAAAGCTCACCGTTACTGGCTGATTGCCGGCGCGATCATTTTCATTCTCATCATCGTTCTCTATCCTTACAGCGTTTTTACCACTATGGAAATGAAAACCACTCGCGGAGAAGCGATTGATCTGGCAAGAAAATTTTTAGCAAAAGAGAATTTTAATATCAGTGGTTTCAAAAGTGAAGCTTTCTTAGATAACTCACCAATCGAAAACAGATATATTTTGAAAAAACTCGGCGGCAAAGAATTTGCCGAATACATAAAAAACTCAAAGCGCTCCACACTCAGTTGGGTTGTGATGTTTCATCAGGATTTACCGAGACAGATGGCACAGACTTCGTACTTTGTAGATGTTGCAAGCGACGGACACATTTTCGGTTTTGAACGGAACATACCCGATACTGCAAGCAGTGTTTCTCTCAGCAAAGCCGAAGCAACCGATTTAATAAATTCTTACGTTACGAATATTCTCGGCGACGAATTTCTCGGTTTCAATTTGGTTGAATCGAAAGAAGAAAGTTACCGGCACAGAACAGATTTTTCTTTCCGCTGGGAAAAACCCGAGCCGAAATTGGGCGCTAACCTGATCATTACAGGAAATGTGCAGGGGAACCGTGTCGGTAATTTTCATTACTACTTTGAAGTGCCGCAAGCCGACCGCGAATACTTCAGTTCCACCGAAGCTATTTACGGCACGACATCGGTAATTTTTATAGTACTGTTAATTGTGATCGCCGCTTATCTCTTCCTAAAGAAATATCACCAGGGCGAAATTTGGATGAGCGTCGGAAGAAATTTGTTCATTCTCTTTTTTGTAATCACGTTCCTTAATGTGCTTAACAGTTGGCCTCAACTTGGGCAGGGGTCTCAGCTCGGCAATTTGTCGTTCACGTACATGAAAATAATTTTACTGCTCATCAACGGAGTTATAATTTCTTTCTTCCTCGCTCTGCTTGTATTTGCAAGCTGGACAGTCGGCGAATCTTATGCGCGGTCACTCTGGCCGGAAAAACTGAAAGGCGTTGACGCTTTCGTGAAAGGACATTTTTTTGCTACCGATTCCGGTGTTTCGCTGATGAAAGGTTTGGTTATCGGCGCCGCGATTTCTTTGACAGTACTGATTAGCTCAATCATTTTAAATACGCCGAACAGCTCGATGTTTATTTCGCCGACATCGTTTCAAGAAATATTTGCATCGTGGATTCCTTCCGCTGCAACTCTTTTAGGCGGCGTCACCGAAGCAATGCTTACAAGCATTACACTTACATTTCTGATCGTCAACATTTCATATCATAGATGGCAGAAGAAATGGGTATCAATTCTGTTAACCGGAATAGTTACTGTTCTCGGTTTCGCGATTGCCGCAACACCGCCGTCGCTGAATAACTTCGGTATAAATTTACTTTCGTACTTCATGTTCGGCTGTTTTCTTGCTTATCTCTACTTCCAATTTGATCTCCTTCTCATTGCAAGCGCGCTGTTTTATTCCTCTATCATACCAAAAGGTTTTTCAATTTTGGCAACGAGCAATCCGTTCTATAGTTGGAATTTTGCCATCGTTGTGCTTGCGGTTCTTATTGCGCCGGTAATCTATATTATAAGCCGGATTAGGAAAGAAGAATTTGTACTTGAGAATTATGGGTTGCCTTCTCACATTCAAAGAATTTCCGAAAGAGAAAGATTGAAGAAAGAATTGGAGATTGCCGCAAAGGTTCAGTTGAGTTTGCTGCCGAAAGAAGAACCGAAAATTCCCGGTTACGATCTTGCGAGCATAAGTATTCCCGCGGTTGAAGCGGGCGGAGATTATTTTGATTACGTAAAACTGAGCGGAGACAAAATCGGAATTGCAATAGGAGACGTCTCGGGTAAAGGCGTTGGCGCAGCAATTTATATGACTCTTACAAAAGGAATTCTGCAAGCGCACGCCGAAGAAGATGTATCGCCGAGAAACGTTCTTGCAAAAGTTAACCGGCTTCTCTACAAGACGATAGAAAAAAATTCTTTCGTAAGCATGTTCTATGCGATTCTTGATACAAAAAAACACACGATACTTTATTCGCGAGCGGGACACAACCCCGGAATTCTCTGCAGTGAAACGGGCGGCAAAACAAAATTACTCTTAAGCAAAGGAATGGCGCTCGGTCTCGAAGAAGGAAGCATTTTCACTTCAACTCTGAACGAAGAAGAAATTTCTCTTGCCAACGGCGATGTGTTTGTTCTCTACACGGACGGATTTACCGAAGCGATGAACGAACGGCATGAACAATATGGTGAAGAGCGTTTTATACAATTGATTGAGAAGAACAGACATCTTTCTTCGCGCGATCTGATTAACATGATTTTGAAAGACGTGAATCGTTTCGTTGATAACTTCCCCCAGCACGACGATATGACGATATTAATTGTTAAGCGTGTTTAATTTCCGAGGACAATTTGAACCGTTCATGACGGCCGAATGATAAATTTAGGTAGTCGCAAATTGCGACCACTTAAAGGAACATTTATGAGAGCAACTGGTGACAAATTGGCACCAGTTCAACACATGCAATTAACCATTAAAAGTGGGGCGAGGAATGAAACAAAATTTCGTAATTCCATCAAAATTAATTGACCATCAAATATTTTTAATACGTGGTCAAAAAGTAATGCTTGATTTTCACTTAGCTGAACTTTACGGCGTTGAAACGAAGACGTTGAATAAAGCAGTATCAAGAAATCTTAATCGTTTTCCCGAAGATTTTATGTTCCAATTAATTTCAGAAGAATGGAATTCTTTGAGGTTCCAATTTGGAACCTCAAAAAGTAGACGTGGTGGAAGAAGATATTTACCCTTTGCGTTCACCGAACATGGCGCTATTATGCTTGCTTCGGTTTTAAACTCTCCAAGAGCTGTTGAAGCAAGTGTTTATGTTGTTCGTGCCTTTGTACGATTGCGTGAAATACTTTCAACTCATAAAGAACTTGCGGAAAAGCTTAAAGAACTTGAATCTAAATTTGAAGGACACGACGGACAAATTAGAGAAATAATAGAAGCTATTAATCAACTGCTTATACCCCCAGAAAAGCCCAAACGACAAATTGGTTTTCAAGTAAAGGAACCGAAACAGAAATATTCTGCACGAAAGAGATAAATAAATTCAGATGGTGAAAATTCTTAATAACTACCCATAGCACGACCGCGCCATATCAATGCCTAGTTAACAACCACTTGTTTTTAAATTCTTTAAGTATTAATAAGCCATTGGGATTTCGTTCAACTTATTCTAAAAATGTTTAGAGGACAATTTGGATAGCGTAAAAGAGTACTACGATAAAATCGGATGGAAGAAACAGAAGGGCAAGTATGTGGATACTCTCACATTCACATCCGACAAAGGCGCAAAATACAAGAAGGCGGTAAACGAGCGGCTAAGAGAAAAGATTGGCGAACCCGATTCATTGCTGGATATAGCATGCGGCGCGGTGCCGTTCAATTCAAAAGCGAAAAAACAGATATGTATAGATTTCAGCATCACCGCAGTGAAAGAAGCCAAGCAGAATAAACCGGACGGATTGTTTGTCCTGGGCGACATAACGAACATACCGTTAAAAGATAATTCAGTTACGGACACAATTTCTTTGCATACAATTTATCACATCGACAAAGTCAAACAGTCGCGCGCAATTGAAGAGATAAGAAGAGTATCTCAAAAAAAATGCTATGTAATTTACAACGCGGGCAAGCACGCAACGTTGGTGAATATTTTAACTCTTCCGTTGCAATTATGGAATTGGTCGGAAAAAAGAATTAATCCCAACAGCAAAAGAAAAGTTTATTTCTACGCGCATGATTATAAGTGGCTCGAAAAGTACGGCAGACTTGAGACGTACACTCTGCTGAATGAAAACGGAATAAAATTGTACGGCGTATTTTTAGGATTGATAGCTAAGATCGAAAAGTATTTCCCCCGGCACGCTTATCACCCGTTGTTAATAATTGATAAGAAAGATGGGTGATTCCTGGAAAAGGAAAAAGCGGTGGTGTTAGAATTATTTATTATTGGGCAAAGGCAAAAGAAATCATATTGATGCTGTTAATCTATTCAAAGAACGAACAAGATGATTTATCGCGCGAGCAATTAAAAATACTAAAATCGCTTGTTCAGAAGGAGTTTAAATGAAAGACGAATTGTTTTACGAGCTGCAAAAAAGTATAAAAGAAGGTGGGAAGATATTAAAAAGTAAAAAAAAGCCGAGTCGTGAATTTAATTTTGATAATCCCGATCCCAAAAGCATAAGGGAACAGCTTGGTTTATCTCAAAATAAATTTGCGAAGTTACTCGGAATAAGTTTATCAACTTTGCAGAATTGGGAACAAGGGCGCCGTAAGCCAGATGGACCGGCAAAAGTTTTGCTGAACATAGCTGCAAATTATCCGGAAGCAATTTTCAATACAGTTTTTCGCTAAGAGTTTTCCGGTCATCATGGACCGTCAATTCATCCAATCAATCACAGTTGATGCGCTTGTCTCAACACCGCTTATCTGATCTTTAATTTTTATCGTGATCAAATACTTCCCCGTTTTCACTTTGGACAAATCAAGCTGGAAATACTGTTTGGGATTTATCTCTACGGTTTGATAATTTGAAGAGAGCGCAATTTTCTCTTCGCGCTTCTTTCCAAAAATACTCAGCATATCGTCAAGCGTTTTTTCGAATCGCGTTTTGTTCACGGAATCATAATCTCTGATCTCAACATTCTGAGTAAAGTTCGTTAGACCGGAAGAATTTTTCTTGAGATTGTAAATTTCATAATAAACAAACAGCGGTTCCTCTTTCGAAAATTTCTTTGTTGGATTGACAAGAATGTTCACTCCGTCCCGGTTGATGCAGAATTTTTCCGGTTTGTCCGTCTGCACATCCGATGCAAGGATGATGTCGCTAATATCCAGACGTATGTTGCTGAATTTCTTGACGTGAAGATTAGCGCGTTTTACCGCCACCCCTTTGTCTTTGTCTCGCAGAAGTTCGAAGGAATAGTAACCGGAATCAGCTACCGAAGTTACGTCCAGCACATTCGTATAAAGCGGTTTGCCGATAGGAACGTTAACTATGCTTCCCCGATACAACGAATCAACTTTTATTTTTTTGTTTATCTCTTCTTCAGATAAATCGTTGAAAAAATAAAACGCGGCGGTGTGGCTCATGTCAAGCTTCCCCGCTTTTAGCAAACTGTCGGATGGCGTTAATCCGTAACTAACATAAAGATCGGTATGATTTCTTCGCTCACTGCTTTTGAATTGAGCGAGACCGTAATCAACATCAAACTTCGGTCCTTCAAACTTAGGAGTGTAATATTCGAATCGTGCTTTGCGCAAATATTCTGCGTAGAATTGCGTGTCGCCGGCGTATTGCGAGCGAACTTTATCGGTTTCATTTCCCGGCACGCTGAACTGAAAATTTCCGGATGAAGCAAGATCGGTGAATGCAAAAGTCATGTCGGGATAATTCCAAATTTCTGTTTTGAGTCCGACAGCTAAGCCGCCCATTTGCGGTCGAATGCGCGTAAGTTTTTCCGGTTCGCCGTAACGAAGAACAATTTCTCCGCGGTCGGATTTCCATCCGACAATTCCCATTTTTGGAACGCTGAAAAATAAATTTGCATAAGCCACGCGCGAATAATGTTCAAGCAGGCGCTCGTTGTAATCGGTGAGAAAAAGCGGATCGGAAATTTTCCAGAATTGATCTATGGCCTGGTTTAATTCGTAATCGCTTAACTTATCAATCTCGTCGTTCATAACCGGTTTAAGAAGCATCTTTACCGAGTTGAAAGTGAAATCTTTTTTCTCATCCTCATTCATCGCCGCCAAAGCTTTCTTGTACGCTTCAAAACTTTCTTTCATCTTGGAAATCTTGTAGTAAAGCAAACCCATGCAGAGAAAAATATCTTTATCGGCTTTGTTCAACTTCTCTAGTTTCTTGAGAACCGGAATTCCTTTTTGCGGCTGCCCTGCTTTCTCGTAAAGCAGACTCAGTTTGAGCGACGCATTGTAATTGGCAGGATCTATCTTGAGCGCGCGCTTGTAATATTTTTCCGCTTCATAAAAATCTTTATCTGCATATTCTTGAAGCGGCGCTAGAAAATCGTCTCCCAGAACTCTTGAAGAATTATTGTACTCGGAATAATCTTCGTCCTTAATCTTCCCCAAACCAATCCACGCTTCGGTTTGATTGCTGTCCAAAGCGATAATTTGCTTGTACTGATCATACGCGGTAAATCTTGCGAATGACTGGCAGAGATCCGCATAAAGATATTTGTACGTGATGTTGTCCGGTTCCATTAGAACTGCAGTTTGCAGATTTTCGTATGCAAGGTTGCGCGAATAGTATGTGTTGCGGTGAAGATAAATTTTTGCAAGTTCCACATGTGACGCCGCGTCGCCATTTTCACGAATTGATTCTTTGAAATATTTTTCCGCGCTCAATGTGTCTTTGGCTTTTAAAGCTTCAATTCCTTTCCGATAATTTTCTTCGTTTGAGAGTTGGGTGTATATTTGAGCTTGAGAAACGCACGCGACAGCTCTTGCGCTTATAGGACAAAAGAAAAAAAGCGAGGAAATTAAAATTTGAAAATTATGTTGTATGAATCGATTCATGACCGCTCCAACGCAGAAAAACTTACTAACAATAGCGGCTAAAATCAATTCTCTTAATCTTCTTGCAAATTTATTTGTTCTGTAACTTTTGTAAACTGTTTACCGTCTAAATTTGCAAACAATTCTATGGCTGATCTGATGAGAAAATTTCTTACTATTTGCATGCTCTTCCCAATTCTTCTCATTGCCGGCAACGGCGAAAAAATATTAAAGCTCAAAAAAACTGATACTCCCATAAAAATTGACGGCGTAATAGACGACGCATGGGCAAAAGCAGATTCCGCAACAGATTTTTTTCAGCTGCAGCCGTTTTACGGAAAATCTCCTTCGAGAAAAACTTACGCTAAAGTTTTAACCACTGAAACGGCGCTTTACTGCTTAATGGTTTGTTACGATGAAAAAGAAAATATTCAGCAGCATACCGGAAATCTTGACGACGGTGGCGGCGATATTGTTTCAATCATGCTCGATACGTTTAACGACAATCGAACAGCTTACAAATTTGCGGTTAACGCCGCCGGTGCACGCGCCGACTGCCGTTTGCTGGATGATGCACGCAACCGCGATTACAGCTGGGACGGCATCTGGTTCTCCGCCGCAAAAATTTACGATTGGGGATTCATCATCGAAATGGAAATTCCATACAAATCAATTCAGTACGATGAAAAACTAAGTGACTGGGGTTTGGATTTCGACCGCTGGCGTCCAATTAATTCCGAAGATCTGTATTGGTGCAAGTACGAACAAAACGAAGGTCAGCGAATTTCGAAATTTGGTAAACTTGTGTTCGAAGATTTCCATCCCTCCATCAAAAGTCTGAATCTTGAATTATATCCGGTGGTGTTTGGAAAGATTAATTACCTCAGCAACAATAAATACAAAGTTGATCCTCACGCCGGTCTGGATATTTTTTACAATCCTTCTCCGCAGTTAACTTTTCAGGCAACCGCTAACCCCGATTTTGCACAGATCGAAGCCGATCCTTACGCGTTCAACATTTCACGTTACGAAACATTTTACAGAGAACGCCGCCCATTCTTTATTCAGGGCAACGAAATATTTATGCCGTCTGGCAAACAACACAGCACCGGTTTTTACAGCCCGCTCGATCTATTCTACTCGCGCAGAATCGGAAGAAAATTACCCGACGGTTCCGAAGTTCCGCTTTCATTTGGCGCAAAAGCTTTCGGCAGATTTAACGATTGGGAGTATGGAGGATTTGTGGCGCGAACTGACGAAAAAGATTTCACGAATTACGACGGATCAAACGCAACGGAACCTTCGGCATTATTCGTGTCCGGAAGAGTGAAAAAACAGATCATGGAAAATTCTTCGCTTGGTGTATTGTTTGTCGGCAAACAAACTGCCAGCAACACTTATGGTGTGATCGATATCGACGGCGCACTGCGCAAATCTGATTGGCAGCTTGCATATCAAATCGCGCGTTCTGTAAAAAACTCCGAAGGTGATTTCGCAGCTTCGGCGGGATTCACACAATTCGCACCATCGTGGGTTACAATGGTTCGTACGAGATATGTCGGCAATAACTTCGATATCAATCAAGTGGGATATGTACCTTGGATTGGAACAACAGAGTTGACTGGAATCACCGGACCGATCTGGTATCCAAAGGAAGGCGCGATTTCGCAAATATTAATTTTCGGCGGCGTTTCACTTACTCACAAAAAAGTTGAAAACTACACCGACCATTCAGCTGTGTTTGTTTATAACATGCAGTTCAAAAGCAATTGGGGATTTGAAATTGACTTCTCGGCAGGCAGATCAAAAGATTCCGGAATTCAATACGATTCATACGAGATCGATCCCAACATTTGGATCAGCCAAGCCAAATGGAACGCTAATTTTTACGGTGTTTACGCTAAGACTTATAATTTTTACAGAAACTATCTGGGTACTTACGGAGCTTTCGGCGGACAGTTTGACTGGA
>JAMCSN010000056.1 GCA_023381535.1 Bacteroidota bacterium | reverse complement strand
TTGGAAAAAATCCGAACTGAATTGATCAACATTGTAAAAACAGCGCAAGAAGACATAGAAGAAATGCCTCATCACAACTCGCCATCAGGAGAAGAATTTCATTTTATGAGCGCGCGTTCTTTTGTATTTCCTACAAAGTATGTAGCGAACACTTTACATGAGTTCAAGGAGTGTCTTGAAAAAGTTTCGGTTTATTCGATCTACTTTCATGTGTTCGAAGCGAGATTTCATAAAAAAGAATTCGACTTTTCGCTTTGGCTTTCGAAATCTCTTGGCGAAGAAAAATTAGCCGAAGAATTCAGCAGACTGGATCCATACACGCAGACCATCGAAAACCTTCGGAAAACTCTTGTCAAACTAACAATGAACAACCTTGAAGGAAATAAGAATGGCAAAGCTTAGAGAATACGAACAATTTGTCGGATCGGATGTTATTGACGAACTTGAAATTTACGCCGGTAAACTCCAGAACATTTCGGTTCAAAATATAAATTCGACGGCAGTTGGAGGAGGAGTCGCTGAGATTCTAACCCGGATGATTCCGCTTCTTAAAGAGCTTGGAGTTAATGCATGCTGGGATGTTATCAAGGGCGGAGAAAAATTCTTTGAAGTAACAAAGAAGATGCACAATGCACTTCATGGTCAGCAAGTAACATTCACTCGTGATGAGATTGATCTTTATCTTAATACAAACGAACAGAACCGAAACGAAATGGAGTTGAAAGGAGATATAATTTTCATTCATGATCCTCAGCCGTGCGCACTTGTGCTGGCAAAAAAATCCAACGGCAACCGTTGGATATGGAGATGTCACATTGATTTTTCGAATCCGGACTTATTCACGTGGCAGTTCCTAAAAGAATATATCAATAAGTATGACGTAAGCGTTTTCTCGGCACCATCGTTCGCAAGAAAACTGAAAATACCTCAAGTGTTGATCTCTCCGTCAATCGATCCAACAAGCGATAAGAATAAAGAGCTGCCTGATGAAATAATTACTTCTGTTTTGGAAAGATTCGGCATCGATAGGAAGCTGCCGATTGTTACACAAATTTCCCGCTTCGATTTTCTTAAAGATCCAGTCGGCGTTGTTAAAGTTTTTAAATTGGTAAAAAAACATGTGGATTGTCAGCTCGTTCTTGCGGGCGGAGGCGCCACCGATGATCCCGAAGGTGCGAAAGTTCTAAACGAGGTACGAGAAATTGTTGAAAACGATCCCGACATTTTTCTTTTGCTTCTTCCACCCGCCAGCGACATAGAAATCAATGCGCTTCAAAGGGCTTCCTCAGTTGTACTTCAAAAATCCTTAAAAGAAGGATTCGGTCTTACCGTTGCAGAAGCACTCTGGAAATCAAAACCGGTAATAGCGGGTGCTGTCGGCGGTATTCCTCTTCAGATCACAAATAAGTATTCCGGATTGTTGACACATTCAATCGAAGGCACAGCGTTTGCACTAAAACAGTTACTTCAAAATCCGGATTATGCAAAAAGGCTTGGAGAAAACGGACGCGAAAATATCAGGAGAAATTTTCTCATAACCCGACACTTGAGAGATTATCTTCTTCTTTTCTTGTCGTTAATCACTAAGAACGAAGACGTCGTCTATTTATAATATGAACGATTAGTTAATACAGGTGCTTGAGATAAATGACATGATCAAGGATTATTACTTCAACAAGGGAAGTGTTAATTGGCAGAGTAAACTACTTTTCCTTCTTTAACGTAGCTTGCAATCATTCTTGTTTCATTTTCGTATTCGTCAACGGTAAGTTTAACTACGTCCAAAGCTACTTTAAACTTTTTAATTGTTTCCCAAACTGCATCACCGGCTAATTCTGCCCTCTCAAAAATTGTTTTGCCAACGAAATCGTCCGATACAACAGCTATGTCGATATCACTTTCATCCGAGAAGTTCCCACGATAAGCTGAACCAAATAGAACAACTCTATAAATCTTTAAGCCGCTCTTAAGTAGATTCTGCTCAAAATATTTTATTATTTCTTGTACTCTGTCATCAGCCATTTTAAGAGTTCCTTCGTTTCAGTTAATATATTCGACACAAATTCTTTGTCAAACTGTTCGGATAATTTTGTCAACGAATCCGGATACCTTGTTGATACAGCGGCATCATCGAGATCTAATATGTATTTTCTAAATTTACCGGGTAAATCAATACCAACATTTTCTAAAAAGAAAATCAGATTGTGCAATTTTGGTGGTTCTTTTTTTAAACTTTTTAGATAGAGACCTTTCAAATATTTTTCCAATGAAAGGTGACAAAAAAACATGCAATAAATATAATCACCGGAATCGAATGACTTAGTTGCTGAGTTTAGATCGTATTCCGATTGCAAAAACCATTCTTTGTAATCTTTTGCCATAACTTACCAATCCTTACGGAACATAAATAGCAAACCTTTCAGTCATTATCAACATTAGAAATTTTTCTTAAGTAATTATCCCTCACCTTTCTTAATTTTGTCCAGTCAAATTTTGAAATCAATCAAGGAATAAACATGAGCATTCTTCTTGACAAAAAAACACGAGTAGTTATTCAAGGAATTACTGGCGGCGAAGGATCGTTTCACACGAGGCAAATGATTGAGTACGGTACAAATGTCGTTGCCGGCGTAACACCGGGAAAAGGCGGACAAAAGTTTGAAGACACAAATGTTCCAATCTTTAACACGGTTGAAGAAGCAGTAAAAACTGTTAAGGCAGATGCATCCGCAATATTTGTTCCTCCCGCATTTGCTGCCGATGCAATTCTTGAATCTGCAAACGCCGGAATTAAATTCATCGTTTGCATCACCGAAGGTATTCCCGCTAAAGATATGATCGCAGTTTACAATTCAATCAAACAGAAAAACGTTACGTTGGTCGGTCCCAACTGTCCGGGAGTAATTTCACCAGGTAAAGCAAAGATCGGCATCATGCCTGGATTTATTCACAAACAAGGAAAAGTTGGAGTTGTTTCTCGCAGCGGTACATTAACTTACGAAGCCGTTAAGCAGCTTAGCGATCTAAAAATCGGTCAATCAACTTGCGTCGGCATCGGCGGCGATCCGATTATCGGCTCACGTTTTATCGACATCATAAAACTTTTCAACGATGATCCCGGTACCGAAGGAATTGTAATGATAGGCGAGATTGGCGGAAGCGCCGAAGAAGAAGCTGCCGAGTTCATAAAGAAAAATGTTAAGAAACCTGTCGTTGGATTTATTGCCGGAAGAACAGCGCCTCCAGGAAGAAGAATGGGTCATGCCGGCGCAATCATTTCTGGCGGAAAAGGTACAGCGGCAGAAAAAATGGCAGCAATGAAAAAAGCCGGTATTCATGTTGTGGAAAGCCCCGCTGAAATCGGCGTAACGATGCAAAAGGCATTACAAAAGTCCAAAAGTAAAGTTGTTAAGAAAACAACAAAGAAAACTAAAGCGATTAAGAAAACGGTGAAGAAAAAAGTAATTAAGAAAGTTGTCAAAAAGAAAAAATGATTAGCTATTAGTGATTGATATGATTAAAATAATTACTTCAACCAATCACTAATCACCAATAACAAATAACCATAGACGGAGAAAACTTTGAGCAACAGAACATTGGCAATTCTTAAACCGGATTGCGTGAAGAAAAATCTGATCGGTAAAGTAATAACACAAATACAAGAAGCGGGCTTTAATGTCCTCGGTATGAAAATGGTAAAACTAACAGAAGATTCCGCGAAAGGATTTTACGAAGTTCACGAGGCGCGTCCTTTCTTCAAGGACTTGATCGTTTATATGACTTCCGGTCCATGTGTTCCAATAGCACTCGAAAAAGAAAATGCTGTTGAAGATTTCAGAAAACTAATCGGTGCAACCGATCCGGCAAAAGCCGCCGAAGGAACAATTCGCAAATTGTACGCCGCAAGCATCCAAGAAAACATCGTTCACGGTTCGGATTCCGATGAAAATGCAGCCAAAGAAATTTCTCACTTCTTTTCACGCAAAGAACTTCTCGAAATAAACGGTTGGAAATAATTTATGAACGCTCCCCTTTTTAGAGGGGAGTTTTTTTGCAATACTAAAAAGAGAACCTAATGAAAAATATTATTTTGAAAATCACGTTGTTGCTTGCCGTTTTTGTTTTTGTTGCAGGGTGTGCAAAGAAAAGTGAAAAAGCAGATGAAGCAAAACAGAATCAAAACTTAATCAATACAGAAGCTTACAATAATCTTGAAAAAGTTAACATAGGGAATGAAAAAGTAACGCTTCAATATCAATTCAAACCGGGCGACAAGTTTTCATACAAGTTGACAACGCTGACATCAACAGATCAAACCGTTCAGGCTGATTCAACTTTGAAGAGTAAATCAACCCAGTCCGCCACATATAATTTTGATTTCAATGTTTTGAAGGTTGATAAAGATAAGAACGCCGATCTTTCCGTTACAATTTCTTCCATGAAAATAGAAGCCGACAACAATGGACAAAAAATTACTTACGATTCGAAAGCCAATAATAGTCCGGAGATTAAGTCAAAGTTCATGGAATATGAAACGATTACCAACATGCCGTACAACGTTAAGCTGGATGCCAACGGCAACATTGTTGATATTTCCAATCTCGATAAGATGGTGGCAAAATTAAATGCGATGCAGCCGAGCAATCAAAAGTTGAACGCTCAACAAAAGGAACAATTAAAAAACAGCATTGCAGAAGCCGCATTGAAGCCGATCACACAATTAATTTTTAGAGAACTCCCGAATCACGCCGTCGGAAAAGATTCTACTTGGACAAAAAATTATCCCGGCAGTCTTGCGGTATTTCAGCTTCAGAACACAGCGAAATTCAAAGTGGATGATTTCGTGAAGGTTAACGGCACAAGAGCTGCAAAAATCAGCGCGATACTTTCGGCGAAAGCTACTGGGAACAAACAAGGTACGGATAGCGGTGTTACCTACAATTTTTCCGATCCGATTATTAGCGGCGGCGGGATTATGCTGTTCAACATTGATAACGGTAAATTGATTAGAGCAGAAACATCGACTAAAGTAGAGATGAACGTTCAGCTTGAAATGAAAGATGCGGCACAGAAAACGAAGAAGACCACGAGAAAAGATATTACAACGAACAAAAACATCATTGAACTGATATAAACATGGTTGCGCAGACTCAAAATCTGCGCAACGATTCTTACGATTTCATTCCAACAACCACTTTAGAACCTTCGACTGATTTTACTACAATCGCGGCATCATGGCTTATATAATCTCCTTCTGTAACAACATCAATACGATTGCCGTTTATTATTGCGGCTCCAGCCGGACGAAGATCCGTTAAAGCAATGCCTTCAGCACCAACCAAATGTTCAAGAGTTGGTTTCGAAGCGTACCCGGATTTGTCGCCGATGTTTTCTTGCAGTATCAAACGGTTCCATACATTTGTTTTCGGAAGTATTTTAGACAACAGAAAAATAAATACGCCGGTAGCTACAAACACTGATGCCAACTGGATTATTGCCATCGATAAAAATGAAAAGTCTCTCATCTGAAAATCAGAAACGAGGCTGAGGAACAATCCGAATATCATGAGAAGGATTCCAAGCACGCCGGCAATTCCGAATCCAGGTATTACAAATATTTCAATCAGCAGCAAAATCACTCCAACGACAAACATCACGATATCGATTGCGGATGCAAGCTGAAGAATGTAGCTCGATCCGAAAAAAAGTGCGAGCGCAATTACAGCTACTGTTCCCGGAAGTCCCCACACTCCCATTTTAATTTCCATGAAAATACCGACGAGACCGATGATAATAAGAATTGACGAGACAATCGGGTTGTTAAGAAAACTCACAAAATCTTCCGCCCAATTTGAGCCAACTGTTACATCTTGAGCGTCCTTATAGCCAAACGCATTTTCAATATCGGCAATGCTGGACAAAACCGTGTCCGCCATTTTGTATTTAACCGCTTCTTCATAAGTCAAAGTAACAAGTTTAGTCGCATCGTCGTTTAAGTCGGGGACAACTATGCTTTCGTCAACCATTGCTTGAGCAATATCGGAACGGCGATGATTTTTTTCTGCGGTCGCGCGCATTTCCGAACGCATGTACGATTGATATTTCTCGGATTGCTTCTGTCCGGATTGATCGACAACCGTTGACGCACCGATCGACGAGCCGGGCGACATAACAATTTTTTCGCATGAGAGCGCAATCAAAGCTCCGGCAGATATTGCGCGCTTGTCAACGAATGCAATCGTTCTAATCTTGCTGTTAAGAATTGCATCTTTAATTTGTGTAGCTGCATCGACCCTTCCGCCGAAAGTGTTGATATGGAAAATAATTGCCGCTGCATGATTTTTTTCCGCTTCATCAACCACCCTTTTAACGTAAGGTGCAAGACCAAGATCGATCTCGCTATCTATGTTGCCGATATAAACCACCGGTCGTTGTGCATAACTAACTGAGATAAAAATTAGTGAAAACAAAAAGAATAGAATTCGTTTCATGTTTGTTCTGAGATGTGAATAATCTTGGAAGAATAGTTAATCAAAAAGATGCTTTAATTCAATAGGAAGGTTTAGCGATTAATGAAAGCATAGTTCAGAATTTTATAAACAAGCTTTGCCGCCGTATAGTTTGATGCCGGATGAGCTTTCGACGGCGCCAATTCCGTGACGTCCTAACCGACAATGTTTTTATCGAGACCGATTATTTTGAGCAGATACATTGTTTCATCCCAGAACAAACCGCCCGGTTCCGGCGTGCCGGTTGCCGGTAAAATTGAAGGATCGAAGCCGTCGAGATCAAAAGTGACGTAAACATTTTCAGTTAGGTTTCGCGCAACAATTTCTTGCCAGTCGTCGCCGTACATTCCCATTTTGATTTCGCGCGAATAAAATGTTCTGATCTGTTTCTGTTTACGAAATTCATTCTCCTCAATAGACTGCGCACGGACACCAACCTGAACAATCTTCGTATTGAATTCGGAAACTCTCGCCATCACGCAAGCGTGTGAATATTTTGAATTTTCATAACTATCGCGCAGATCTGAATGAGCATCAATCTGAAGAATTGATAGGTTGGGAAATTTTTCATGGTGGGCTTTGATAGCGCCGTACGAAAGTGAATGTTCCCCGCCCAGCGTGACGACAAACTTATCTTTGCTTAAATGATTTTTTACTTCGGAATAAATTTTAGCAAGCGATTTTTCAACGGTAAGTTTTTGGAAGCTAAGTTGATCGAGAGTGCATATTCCCTTCTCAAAACAAATTTCCCGACTCTGTTCCTCATCATAATATTCAACGAAGCGGGATGCTTTCAGAATTTCCTTTGGCGCCTTGCCCGTACCTTTTCCGTAGGTAACAGTTTTTTCCAGCGTTGCCGAAAGAATTACAATCTTCGAATCTTTGTAATTCGAATATTTTTTTTCGAGACCGAGAAAATTCTCTTTTACGCCAAGCTCTTTCATCCATTCACTTATTCATTATCCTCTCTCGTGGCAATGTTGTCATGTTTGCAAATACAACTCATCCCCTTAGTCCCCTTCTCTTACAAAGAGAAGGGGAAACAGGGGTTGAGTTCATAAAAAAAATATTTTGCAGACTCACCTGACAGCATTGGACAAAGGAGGTGGTTACTTCTTTTCGTCTTTATCTTTCAAAATATTTGCAACTGCCGAGCGATCAAATTTAATCTTAATGTTATTACCGAAATCGATGAGAACAGTTTTGTCCTCGATACCGGCGATTGTTCCGTACATTCCGCCGCTCGTAACTACCTTATCGCCTTTCTCAAGCGCTTTTAAAAGCTTGTCTCTTTCTTTTGCTCTCTTCTGCTGCGGACGTATAATCATGAAATAAAAGATCGCGAAGATCGCGCCGAACATTATCAAAGTACTAATCATTCCCCCTCCGCCTCCTTCGCCGCCGGGCGGTGGAGCCATTGCTAAAAGTATTTCCACTTATTCCTCCTTTTGAGATTGAACATTAACAGAAATTATTTTTGAGTATTGATTTTTCCATTCTATAAAACTGCCGTCGGTAATTCTTCTTCGTGCTTCACGTATCAAATCCAAATAAAAACTTAAGTTGTGAATCGTTGCGAGTTCGAGAGCCAGAACTTCTTTTGCGTTGAAGAGATGCCGGAGATAAGCCCTCGAAAAATTTTTGCAAGTATAACATCCGCATCTCGGATCCAGCGGAGTGAAATCATTAGTGTAAGCTGCATTCCGCATCGAAACAATTCCTTGCGACGTAAACAAATATGCGTTGCGCGCGTTACGTGTCGGCATCACACAATCAAACATATCTATTCCGCGCGAGATTGACTCCAAAATATTTTCCGGTCGCCCCACTCCCATTAAGTATCTTGGTTTGTTTTCCGGCATGAAGTCGGTCGTAAAATCTACAAGCTCGTACATCGTTTCCGTCGGCTCGCCCACCGCCAATCCTCCAATTGCATAACCGTCGAAATCCAACTTCACCAAATCTTTTGCGGAAGCTTCGCGCAAATCTTTGTAAACACTTCCTTGAATTATTCCGAAGAGCGACTGCTCTTTTCCGTACAACGGTAAAGTGGAATTGAACGCTTCCTTGTTCAACACAGCCCAATCGGAAGTAAGTTCTTTCGACTTCTTTGCGTATTCATATTCGCACGGATACGGTGTGCATTCATCAAGCGGCATCATTATATCCGAACCAATGCTTCGCTGAATCTGGATTACTTTTTCGGGCGAAAAAAAATGTTTCGACCCGTCAAGATGAGATCGGAATTCCACGCCGTCTTTTTTCAATTTACGAAGATCGGAAAGACTGTAAACTTGAAATCCGCCGCTGTCGGTCAGAATCGGTCGGCTCCAATTCATAAATTTATGAAGTCCACCGGCTTGCTCAAGAATTTTTGTACCCGGTCTAAGGTACAAATGATAAGTATTTGAAAGAACTATCTCCGCATTTACTTCCGATTCCAGAACACGCTGCGTGATTGCTTTTACGGTCCCTTGCGTTCCGACCGGCATAAAAATAGGGGTTTGAATTAACCCATGTCCGGTTAGAATTTCACCGACTCTGGCTTTCGACTTTGAATCTTTGTGCTTAAGAGTAAATGTTAACAAATCGGATCTGAATAATTTGCAGCCAAAGATAAGCTAAAATTGGAAATTTCTCCATTAAGAAGGATGCATTGATTGGACAAAAAAAGCATTGCTGTTCAATCTTGTTCGATTTCTCCATGCCAACCCATTATACCGGGTTTGAGGTTGAATACTTTTTCAAAACCGAGCTGCTTCATATGCTTGCAAGCGGTAAGACTTCTTTGTCCGCTCCGGCAATAAACGTAATAGGTTTTATTTTTTTCAAGCCGTTGGATTTTGTCGAGAAAGGTAGGTTGATAAATATCTATCAGAATTGAATTCGGAATTCTCTCGGTTTGATATTCTTGATGTGTCCGAACATCAAGCAATACCGCGTTAGAATCTTCGTTCATCATTTTTTCAAATGTGTTTGAGTCGAGGTTATTTTCATCCTCTCGACTGCCGAATAAAGAATTTAATAAGCCCATAAATCTTTCATGAATTTATTTTGATTAACAAAGAAGTGAGGAAAAAGTTCAATCCAGCGGTTCCTGCACAATGTTCAGTTTTAGCAGATCAATTTTGGTTTTGTCCGACTTGAGTATCTGAATCGAGAAATTGTCGATCTTAAAAGATTCCCCTTTCATCGGAATGCGCCCAAGCTTGCACGTTACATAACCGGCAATCGTGGCGTAATCCCCTTCTTGAATTTTCAGTTCGAGTTCTTCGTTCAGATAATCTATTTCAACTTTCCCATTCAACAAATAAGCGTTCGCGTCAATCTTCTTTGCAACTTTTTCGTTCACGTCGTCAAATTCGTCTCTGATTTCGCCGAAGAGTTCTTCGATTAAATCCTCAATGGTTAGAATGCCCGCGGTACCGCCGAATTCATCAACGACAATTGCAAACGAAAATTGTTTATCGAGGAACTCATTCAGCATTTCCAAACTCTTCTTGGTTTCCGGTACGAATACAACTTCACGTATTAACTGTTGGAGTTCTTGCTGCGGCTTGAAAATATCTTTATTGAAAACAATCCCTTTAATGTTGTCTAGATTGTCTTCGTACACTACAAGTTTGGAGTAGCCGGATTCGATAAACTTGCTCAGCACTTCTTCGTATGAGTTTGTAACTTCTACACCGACAATATCGGTTCGCGGCGTCATTGCCTCGTAAACGCGCTGCTCGCGTATATCAATCACTTTATTAATGATGTCGGATTGTTCTTCATCCATTTTGCCGGCAACAGAACTTTCTTCTATCAAATTCTGAATATCTTCCTTATCAAAAACTTGCATCATCCCCTCTTCTTCCTTGTGATTGGTTCGGCTTAACACTTTAGAAATTGTCGAGATTGATTTCACAAACGGATACAGCACGAAAGTAAGAAGTCTCAACGGTACCGACGCAAAGAGAACCAGACTATCGGCAAGTTCTCTTCCGAGAAATTTAGGCACTAACTCACCGAAGATAAGGATTAACGATGTGTTGATGAGAAGTATTTCAAATTCATGCAGACCGAACATGCTTAACAAAAAAATAGAACTTAGAGAAGCGAACGTAATATTCACCACGTTATCCGAAATTAAAATAGTGGAAAAGAATTTATCGGGATGATTTAGAAAATATCTTGCATTGATCGCATACAGATTGTTTTTCCGTGCTCTCACCTCAATTTTGATTTTGTTCGCGACGATAAATGCGATCTCGGCCGAAGAAAAAAATGCGCTCAGCACGAGCAAAATCAACAATATTAATAAATCGTTAGTCATTCGAGTTTCAAATCGTCTTTCACAAGTAAATGATATAAATTACGCTACAAACATATAAAAAAAGATTGACGAGCAT
>JAMCSN010000214.1 GCA_023381535.1 Bacteroidota bacterium | reverse complement strand
TTATCAATTTCTTTAATGTCGAGCAAAGAAAGATTCATGCTTGCAAGAAATACGGGGAAGGGTGCAATATCAATTCCCCAAAGGCGTTCGAGCAATTCAATATGCTTTGCTTTTTTATTAAAGTGTTTCATAAAAGCATAAGCGCGGACAAGAAACGTTCCCGCACCACAGCCGCTATCCAAAACGGTTTTTGTTTCCTTGTTAATACAAAATGCATTTACAATATCGACTTCGTTGGTATTTGTAAAATGCTGACCGCGATCATGTTGTTCTTGGTTTTCAATTAATGTGTTGTAGATTGAACCTATTATATCGCAACTAAGGTCTTGAAATTGGAGCTTTCCGATTTGCTTGACATTTCTTCTAAGTTCCGGCAAATACTTTTGCGGGTAAGTAAATTCATCAAGGACGGTTTCTTTGAAAATCGGTTCATAGTCATGAGCAAGAACATCGTTAAATCTTTCTCGCAATGCTTTATTAAGAAGATGTTTTTCCTCAGGAATGGTAAGAGGTTTTAAGTTGAGTTTCTTAACATCACGTTGAAGGTAAGAATAGAAAATTATTTTTAAGTAGAGCAAATAATTTGAAAGCTGGCAAAGATTATAAATATCATCGTTACGAAAATTAATTGTAACGTGGAAAATATCTTGCTCTTGAATATAATCTCTTATTCTCTTTTTAAGATTGTCGTTGGACTGAATTACCGGAGTCATTTCTTCGCTCATTTGAGCGGAAGCTTCCAGAATGTAAGTGGATAGTTTATTGATAAATTGTTTATCAATAGAATCCCAATGGACATCAGTAATGCCATGAATTAGATTGCTTAAATCTTGTAAAAATATTTTTACTGTTGGTTGTATTTGCGATTGATAAGCCGGAGTAGTTACATCGTTATCGCTTTTAACATTAGCAAGATAGTAGAGCTTTAATTTACGGTCTTGCGGTGTCGTATTCGGCTCGAATGTTTTGAATAAAACCAACTGGCGCGGTGTTCCGGTGATGAAATATTCAATGCCATTTTTGAATGCTTTCATCATTGCATCGTTTACTAAGTCTTCATCAGTTGCATCCCAGCTTTGGTTTTTTAGTTCGATGAATACTTTTAGTTTTGAATCTACATTTGATGTTATGATAGTATCGCTAAAGCGAGATTCGCCAACGCCAACGTTTAATTCTTGAAAAGCAGAATCGAATTTGATTTCGGGATTGTCTTGAAGTAGGCTGTTAAATGTAGAGAGCAGCACACCTTGAAAAGTTCTTTCGTTAGCTTTGAATTCGATCATTAGCTATTATCTAAAAATGTTTAAGAAGTGAGGCATATTTTTGATAGCTAATTAAATCTTTCCGGTCTTTGTTTTCAAGCCAGCCAAGTTCTTCGTGACTCATATCTATTATTTGTTTTGTCTTTAGAGCCGCAAATTTCTGTTTAACAGTTTTTAATGATTCTAATTCTATTTGTGAAAAGAGAGAAGAATCAAATTCTTTAGCGAGAACAAATTTTTCGGTAAAATCAAATTCGGTTTCGTAAGGTTCTGTTAAAATGTAATTATGTTCTTCAAGAAGATCGTAAACAGTTTTGTAATCTTGGGGAACAGGACCTAAAGGGATTGCAGCATAATTATAGCCGGAGATAGAAAAGCCAGAGTTTTTGTAGTTAAGAAAATCGGAATAGAATAAATATTTATTAAGCCGTGTAACCAGGAATGCGTCTTGAAGGAAGAATATTACCATATTGGCAAATTTTGCTAAGGAAGTAGATTGGAAACCATTGAGATCACTTGGCGCGGAAAAAGGATTAAAGAAAGAAGATTCAAAACAATTTGCGTTTTCTAGTTCTTCTAAAATTACAGAATCTAAATGTTCAACAATCTTATCAAAATCTTTTGGCTGAAGAATTGATTTTCTTTTTAATAAATGTTTTTTGAAAATCTCAGGATCCATTATCAAAGAAATTAGCTGAGAATTACTTTCGTTAGGAATATCTCCGGATTCATATAAGCTATATTGATTTTGACCGATTCCAAGAATTAAGGACATTTTTGAAGCTGAAAGATTATACCGTTCGCGAATTAATTTGAACTGTTCCGCTGAAGGTATGTTGTGCGTTTGGCGATATTGATTATATACTTGGTCTAATGTAATTGTATCGGTGTATTGTTCTGTAAATTCTTGATTACATTTATTGCACTTATAAAAATAAGAGTTAACTTCAAACTCTTCCTTTCTAAAAGATAATTTTGCTGGTTCAATGTGTAAGGAAGCAATACCATCGCAATATGGACATTCGAGTTCGTGTTTCATATATACCTCACTTAAAAGGAAATTCTAGTGGAAATTCTGCAATGTGAAAAGAAATACAAATAACGGGTTTATTACTGTAACCAAGATTGATTTTAACATAAATATCTTTTTCTTTTACTTTAATCCCAAAAACCCAGTAATCAGGGCGAGTAGTATCGTTAGTATCTTTATTAGGGCCATCGATATAATCTTCAGGCTTCATACTTTTAATAAAATCAATTCTTTGATTATATGAAATTTCAAGATCAGCAAGCGTTTGTCTGTTTTTATCTCTTTGATCAAAAACGATGCTAAAGATGTTGAGTTTTGTGTGAAAGTCATTTAGAAAACTTTCTACTTGTTCTTTGGTTGAATTTGGCATATCAAACTTATGGGTTATTATCGTAAAAGGCAACGATAAAGTTTAATAAATATTTATTAATTGTTATAAATACAACTATAAAGTTGAATAATTAAAATTCCTTCTTAAAAAGTGGTTTTGACGGAGTAAGCCGAACTCTTGCATCGTTAAGAATTCTCTCATGAAGTTTATCCGCACTCTTCCCAGAGTTTTTGAATACACCCTCATCATTTAATGTTACAATGTATCGAAATTTAAAACCTTCGGCTATCTTTTTATCTAGAAAATTGAAAGTTTTCAGGGCTTTAGCTTTATCGAAACCATCGAAAATACCATCGTGAATAATAAAGCGAGGTGATTTTATATTATTCTGGATTGAATAAAAGAGAATAGCTAGATCATAGATGAGGGAGCGGGATTTGTTGATACCTTTACCTTGCTTGCCGGTATTTTCCATTATATCCATCCTAAGGATCGAATCAGTTTCTAAATTGGTTGAAAATGAAAAAACATGCTTTAGTGGAGGTTGAACATAGATAGCTTTGTGAATAGATACAATGAGATTGAAGATTTGCTTTACTTGGGGTACTAATTCTTTTCTAAATTCAATAATTGATGAAGCTATTTCGTCAATATCTCTCTCCAACTTAACAATCTCCGCGGTATAATGGTTTACGGCATTAATTTCTTGCGGGCACTGAAGAGAAAAAATGGCTGCACGTTTGTAAGGTAACGGAAGTTGTTAAGATGAAAAAAATCACTTACAGTTGGCGCTATGATGGTTACGTTGGTATTTCTTATGTGACGTTTGAATTATTCTCCGAGGACAATAAAACACGGCTAAAATTAACTCATGCAGGATTGGAAAGCTTCCCAGGTGATGTTGTTCCGGAATTCAAGAAAGAAAATTTTGTGGAAGGTTGGACTCAACTTATAGGTACTTCTCTCAAGAACTTTGTTGAATAAAAAATTGTTGATGCAACAAAGAAAAGGGATGACATGAGAAAAATAAATTTTCAAAAGTTGCTTACCGGAACCAACAATAAACTTCTGGGGATTAGCATACTTCTACTACGCTGCACTATTGGCGGAATTTTATTTGTTGTTGGCGCGGGCAAAGTATTCGGCTGGTTCGGCGGTATGGGTCTTGAAGTAACAATTCAAATGTTCGTTACAAAAGCTGGGATTCCCGCACCACTGGCATACTTAAGCTGCTTCACAGAATTTGTTGGCGGCTTGCTGCTAATTCTTGGTTTGCTAACGCGTCCTGCTGCGTTTGCGATAACGATAAACATGCTGGTTGCAACAATTATGACTTTGCCGAGAGGCTTTATTGCATTTGCGTCATATCCTTTCACGTTAATGATTATTGCAATTGTAATTCTGTTAGTCGGACCAATGTTTTATAGCTTTGATCATCTTTTTGCTAAAAGCGATGAGCGTTTCAAAACTGATGATAACA
This sequence comes from Bacteroidota bacterium, assembly GCA_023381535.1. The sequence goes on along the minus strand of JAMCSN010000214.1, from coordinate 6,866 downwards.
TGATATTCTAATAAATGAACGGAAAAATTTTCGTTGGAAGTGCGGGTTGTATTCGAATGAGCTATGATCTGGTTCTTCTATGATTTGTTTGCAGACGAAAAGAAAAGTTTATTTCCCCTAATTTTTTTAAAGCCGACAAGTTTTGCGCTATAGAATCAACAGTTTCTACGCGGATACTCGGAATAAGTAATTACATTTCATTGCTTGTTGGGTAAGAATTAGTTACTTTTTTATCGAATCGAATTCAAATTTTTGATTTCCAGCTTCTGTGGGATTATTCTCGACTAGATTGAGAGTAGCTTGACATGAGATCGTTACTTTTCATATTTCTTCTTTTGTTGCTTCCTCAAAAAAATTACCGACCGGTAATTGATGTAGCCAAAATTGATGGAGCCATCAATCCGGTTGTTACCGATTATCTTCACGATGAAATCAAGAAAGCGAACGAAGAAAATGTTGAGTGTTTGATAATCGAGTTCAACACGCCCGGCGGTCTGCTTAAATCAACAAGATTAATCGTGAGCGATATGCTCGCATCAAAAGTTCCGATTATAATTTATGTTTCTCCCGCCGGTGCTCAAGCCGCATCAGCCGGAGTGTTTATAACACTTGCGGCAAATATTTCTGCGATGGCGCCCGGAACAAACATCGGCGCCGCACATCCGGTCATGATGAGCGAGGGCGGTCAATCAAATAAAAAAGACAGTCTCGATATTATGATGGAAAAAGTAACCAATGATGCCGCTGCATTTATCCGAAGCATTGCCGAGAAGCGGCACAGAAGCGTCGAATGGGCTGAGAAAGCAGTTCGGCAAAGTGTGTCTATATCAGAAACCGAAGCGCTTAAAGAAAATATTATAGATATCATCGCCAAAGATTTGAATGATCTTCTGGTTCAACTCGATGGACGCAAGGTTGATACAGCAAGCGGCGAACGAACAATCATCACGCAGAATGCCGGGATCAGATACAAAGAAATGAATGTCGTTCAAAAACTTTTAGATATAATCAGCGATCCGAACATTGCCTACATACTTATGATGATTGGAATTTACGGACTAATATTTGAGTTGAGCAATCCCGGTTCAATCTTACCGGGAATTGTTGGAGTGATTTCGATAGTGCTCGCGTTCTATTCGTTTCATACTCTTCCGATTAATTACGCCGGTTTAGCACTCATCGTTTTTGCTGTAATTCTTTTCATCGCCGAAATAAAAATCGTAAGTCACGGGTTACTCACAGCTGGAGGAATAATTTCTTTCGTGGTAGGATCTTTAATGCTTATCAACACGGATGTTTCGTTTGAGTTTGTTTCCATCTCGCTCAGCGTGATAATTACCGCAACTATCTTAACAGTTTTGTTTTTTGTTTTTGCGATCGGGAAAGGACTTGCCGCCCAACGAAAACAGCCCTCAACCGGAAGCGAAGGATTGATTGGAGAAGTCGGAATTGCTCTTTCGGAAATCTCACCAGACCAATCAGGGCAAGTATCGCTGCACGGCGAAATTTGGAATGCGGAAAGTCCGGAAGACGAAATTGTTAATGGTATGAAAGTTCAAGTTGTTGGAATTGAAGGATTGAAGTTAAAAATCAAGCGAAGTTCGAATTGAAAAATTTATAGGAGGGAATAACTATGCAGCCTGAATCCATAACTGTTCTTTTTATAATTGCATTTTTTGTTATCATAATTCTTTCAAGCGCAATAAGAATTCTGAGAGAATATGAACGCGGTGTAATATTTAGATTAGGACGACTGATCGGCGCAAAAGGACCGGGATTGATTTTCTTGATCCCGATTGTTGATCGAATGGTGAAGGTAAGTCTTCGCGTTGTGGCAATGGAAGTTCCGTCGCAAGATGTGATAACGCGCGATAACGTTTCGATCAAAGTCAGTGCCGTAATTTACTTCCGCGTAATTGATGCGGCGAAGGCAATAGTTCAAGTTGAGAATTTCTTATTTGCAACCTCGCAACTTGCACAGACAACTTTAAGAAGTATGCTTGGGCAATCTGAATTGGACGAACTTCTTGCCGCGCGGGAAAAAATCAATAAACATCTAACAGAAACTATCGACACACACACGTCTCCATGGGGCATCAAGGTTTCACTAGTTGAGGTTAAGAACGTCGATCTGCCGGTTGAAATGCAGCGTGCAATTGCGAAACAAGCTGAAGCCGAAAGAGAACGCCGCGCCAAAATCATACATGCCGAAGGCGAGTTTCAAGCGTCGCAGCGTTTGGCGGATGCGTCGAAGATCATCAGCAGTTCTCCGTATGCGTTGCAACTGAGATTTTTGCAAACGCTAACCGAAGTCGCAGCAGAGAAAAATTCTACAACAATTTTTCCGGTACCTATTGATTTGTTCAAGCCATTTTTTGAGCTGATGGAGAAAGCAAAAAAGAAAAAGTAAAAGTTGACATAGATAGGTACGTTCGCGGTCGTTATCAGCCAATATTTTATAAGTTCTCCAAAATGGAATTAGTTCGTCTTATCTGCTAATTTTCATTTGTGTCTTTCACACCGTATAAGTTTATAAACATGAAAGCCGGTACTTCATTATTAACCAGATGAAAAAAACGAAAATTGTAGCAGACAATAAAATTCCATTCCTAAAAGGAGTGCTTGAACCTTTCGCTGAAATCGAGTACCTCGCGCCGGGCGAGATTACAAAAACAGCCGTTAAAAATGCTGATGCACTTTTTGTGCGGACAAGAACTAAGTGTGATGCGAACCTTTTGGACGGCTCCAACGTTAAGTTTATTGCAACAGCAACAATCGGTTTTGATCATATCGACGCAAAATATTGCGACGCGCGCAACATAAAATGGATTAGCGCGCCGGGCTGCAATTCGTCTTCCGTGATGCAGTATATTGCTTCGGCTCTTCTAACTCTTGCTGAAACGAAAAACTTATTGTTATCCGATCTAGCTATTGGGATTGTTGGTGTCGGAAATGTTGGATCGAAGGTTGCCAAAGTAGCGAAAGCATTTGGTATGAAAGTTTTGTTGAATGATCCGCCGCGCGCGCGCGCAGAAGGCAATCAAGGTTTTGTTGATCTCGACGAATTGATTTCACGGAGCGACATAATAACTTTTCACGTGCCGCTAAATAAAGATGGGCGTGACAAAACATTTCACTTGGCTGACGAATCTTTTTTTGGAAAATTTAATCGCGAGAAAATTATCATTAACACATCGCGTGGAGAGGTTGTTGAAACAACTGCGTTGAAAAATGCAATCAATAATAAAGTGGTAAAAGCTTGCGTGCTGGACGTTTGGGAAAACGAGCCGGACATCGACCGTGAATTGCTTTCCCGTGTGGATATCGCTACTCCGCACATCGCCGGTTATTCCGCCGACGGCAAAGCAAACGGAACTGCGGTCTGCGTAAGGGCAATCAACTCATTTTTTAATTTCGGAATCGATCCTAAATGGTACCCGTTAGAACTACCTCAAGCGGAGAGTTCTAAATTGATGATGATAGATTGTGCTGATAAGTCGGAACAACAAATTTTTTCCGAAGCTGTTTTTCATACTTATAAGATTCTTGATGACGACGGGAGGCTGCGAAGTTCCGTTGAGACTTTCGAAAAGCAAAGAGGCAGTTATCCGGTGAGACGGGAATTCCCATTCTATAGTATAGAATGGAAAAATTGCCGAATGGAAATTGTAAACCGGTTGGCGGAACTGGGATTCAACATTCTATCGAAATAAAATTTTCATTTAGACTGACAATTGGTAAGGAGAAATATATGAAGACAAGAAAACTTGGGAAGAACGGACCTGAGCTGACGGTCGTCGGATTAGGTGCATGGGCAATCGGCGGACCTTGGCAATTTGGCTGGGGCAAAGTTGATGATGACGAATCTGTGAAAGCAATTCAAGCATCCATATCCAACGGAATAAATTGGATTGATACTGCCGCTGTTTATGGTTTCGGACACTCGGAAGAAGTGGTTGGTAAAGCAGTGAAAGGTATGCGCGATAAAGTTTTCATTGCCACAAAGTGCGGCTTATTAAATGACGGCAAGGGCAACGCCGTAAATAATCTCGAACCGAAAAACATTCGCATGGAAATTGAAAATAGTTTGAGAAGACTGCAGACAGACTATATTGATCTTTATCAATTTCATTGGCCGGATCCGAACACGCCTGTTGAAGAATCTTGGGCAACGATGATTGATCTCAAAAAGGAAGGGAAGGTGAAGTACGTTGGTGTTAGTAATTTCGATGTGCCGCTTCTCGAAAGATGTTTGAAGATCGGTCAAGTTCAATCCTTGCAGCCGCCGTTCAGCATGATAAAAAGAGAAGTGAGTGAAAAAATTTTACCGTTCTGCCTTAAAAATGAAATTGGAGTTGTTGCTTACAGTCCTATGCAGGCGGGATTGTTAACCGGCAAATTTGATATGAACAAGGTTGCTCAAGATGATTGGCGAAGACGGAATGAATTTTTCAAAGAACCGTTATTCGGCAAAGCGCTCGAGCTGGTTGAAAAACTGAGACCGATCGCTGCAAAACATAAAAAGAGTGTAGCCAATCTTGCAGTTGCGTGGGTTTTGAAAAATCCGGCGATTACTTCTGCAATTGTGGGAGCCAGAACGCCGGCACAGGTGAAAGAAAATATTGCTGCCGGAGACTATGAATTGACCGGCGAAGAAATGATACTGATTGATAGTTATCTGAAAGAGTTGGGCTTCTAAACTATTTTTAATTCGCCGTTACGCGCAAGGTTTGTTTATTCTGTTCATTGGGTTATTTTTGTGTTACTCAAAAATGGCGCGTTCGTCTAGTGGTCTAGGACGCCGCTCCCGACAAAGTCGGGACGGAGATCACGGGTTCATGAGATAAAAAACAAAAGAATTAAAAGTTGTTCACTCGAATAGAGAAATTTTAAATGGCGCGTTCGTCTAGTGGTCTAGGACGCCGCCCTCTCAAGGCGGAGATCACGGGTTCGACCCCCGTACGCGCCCGATCTGGGAAATTTTTTGTTTCCCTTTTTTGTTTGAAAGGTAAAACCTATTATGCCGAGATTCGAGAAACACATTTTTGTTTGCGAGAACAAGAGAGAGCCCGGTCATCCGCGTGGATGCTGTTCTGAAAAAGGTTCGATCGAGATTCGCAAAAAGTTTAAAGACCGACTGAAAGAATTGGGACTGAACGCGAAGGTAAGAGCTAACATTTCGGGTTGTCTCGACGCGTGCGAGTTTGGTCCGACTGTGGTTGTCTATCCTGAACAAGTCTGGTACGGAGGCGTAAAATTGGAAGATGTCGAAGAAATTATTCAGAGTCATATCATTAATAATCAACCGGTCGAACGGCTGAAAATAAAAGATAAGAGATTCGAATGAACGTTACAGCATCTGAAAAAAAACACGCGAAAAAAGTTTTTGATCTGCTATCAAAAATCTACCCAGCGGTTAAACCCGCGCTGGAATATTCATCCGCTTTCGAACTGCTGATCTCTACAATATTATCCGCGCAGTGTACCGATGAACGTGTTAACATCGTTACAAAAGACCTTTTCAAGAAGTACAAGAAACCGGCAGACTATGTTAAAGCGCCAAGCAAAGTGTTGGAGAAAGATATTTTCTCAACCGGTTTTTACAGACAGAAAGCTAAAAGTCTAAAAAACTGCTGTGCTATGTTGATCGAAAAATACAACGGGAAAGTTCCGGCTGATTTTGATGAGTTGGTAAAACTTCCCGGTGTTGGCAGAAAAACTGCTTCGGTCGTTGCCGGCAATGCGTTCGGAATACCGGCAATCGCTGTAGATACTCATGTAAGACGATTATCGAATCTGCTCGGATTTATTAAATCTCAGGATGTGGAAAAAATTGAATCGCGTTTGAAAGAACTTTTGCCGGAAAGTTATTGGATCAATTCCTCGCATTGGCTGGCAACTCACGGCAGAATTACTTGCGTGGCGAATAGACCTAAATGTTTGGAATGTGTATTAGCTGATGTTTGTCCTTCTTTCAACCCAGATACCAAGAAATCCGTGTGAGCCGGATAAAGGAGAGAAGTAATGAGTAATGATTTTGTTCGCGACAGAAATTATTGTTTATCCATTCTTCAAGAATATACTAAGAGTGACAGTTTGCTCAAACATGCTTACGCAGTTGAATCGTGCGTGAAAGCTTACGCAAAGAAGTTTGGCGAAGATGTAAATTATTGGAGTAACGTTGCGCTGCTGCACGATTTTGATTATGAAATGTTTCCGACTGCCGAGGAACATCCTTTCAAAGGCTTCGAGATTTTAAAAGAAAAAGGTTTTGATGAAGAGTTTAGAAATTCGATTATGTCTCATGCCGATTACGCGAACATTCCCCGAGATACTCTACTGAAGAAAACACTTTTTGCGTGCGATGAACTCGCAGGCTTTATCACCGCCGTCACTTATGTCCGTCCAAGCAGAAGTATTGATGAAGTTGGAGTGAAGTCGGTAATCAAAAAAATGAAAGACAAAGCTTTTGCGCGCGCCGTGAACAGAGATGACATAACGAAAGGCGCTCAAGAACTTGGAGTACCGCTGGAAGAACACATTCAATTTTGTATCGATGCAATGAAAAAGAATAAGGAACTGCTGGGGCTGTGATTGTTGGCGAGAAAGCTCCCGATTTTGAATTAATTGATCAACACAGTTTCAAGAAAATATAAAGCGTTAAGCATTACCGGCATGAGCAAAAGGAAGATAGTTATAATTGATCGCGATGGAATCATCCGGTTCATTGATAGCAAGTTTCCTATTCTTTATTTGAAATCGGCTTCATTATTGGAAACTCTGAAAAGCATTAAATGAAGTACGCTGTGCTCAAAATCGCTATAGTAGATTTTGACTTGACAAAGTGTGGGCATCTTACCTAAATT
>JAMCSN010000230.1 GCA_023381535.1 Bacteroidota bacterium | reverse complement strand
GTTGAGATTAAATCCGTTCCTTTTAATAAATACGGAATTGAAACCCGGACAAAGCGAACTTATCACCAACAATGACAAGAAATTTTTTGTAAGAAAAAATTCCGACGGGGTTGATCAAATTTGGATTCCACTCGAAACAACTTCTCTTAATAATTTTGAAACAGCATGGTCGGTTGCGTCGGATAAATTTGAAACGGAAGCATTGGAAAAACTCGGTCTTGCTAAAGGCAATGTTGTAATTGTAGATTTTTGACAGGAGGTAATTATGAAAAAGATAATTTTAATTTTATTCGTCATCACTGCAAATATTATCGCGCAGGATTACACGGTTAAAAAAATAAGCGGTAATGTTCAAGCGCTTATAGGCACAAGCGAAAATTGGGTAAAAGTTTCCGCGGGACAAAAATTAAAAGGAACGGATTTAATCTCAACAGGAGAAAAATCCTTTATTCAACTTTCCGGCAACGGAAACAAATTTGTTTTGCAAAGCAATTCGGCTTTAGGATTGAGTTCAATTAAGAAAATGACTTTGAACGAACTGCTGCTTGCCCTGGCAATGGAAGAAATTCAGAACGTGCCTAAAACAAAAAGTAATCAGTTTACCCGTAATACCGCCGTATATGGAAGCGAAGTAAGTACAATCAAACCGGCGCCGGTACAAGTAAGCGATATCGGCATAAAAAAAATTAACGGCGCCAAACAGCTTGCTCAAGATGGGTTTAAAGAATCGGCAATCCTTGTCGCTAAAGAAACTTTTAGAAAATATCCGGATACAAAAAAACAAATCCAGGATAGAATCTATTTTGCCGATTTGATGATCCGCATGAATTTGAACAATGAAGCGGAACAGGAATTAAAGCAAATCTCTTCTTTATCATTGAACAGCGATGAAAAAAAAGAAGTAGACGAAAAAATAGAGCAGATTAAAAAAATAAATCTCGATAAATAAAGCCCGCAAGTACCGGCGGTGAAAACAGTGTCTTATTCGCCCCGTCTTTTCTGGAACTGTTTTCATAACTTATGAAAGCGTCGGCTTCATGCTTTCATCGTTATGCTTTTAATAACTTGGCGTTTATAGAAACTATAACGGTGCTTAAAGACATAAAGACGGCTCCAAGAGCCGGGCTCAACAAAATTCCATAAGAGAATAAAACTCCCGCCGCAAGAGGAATTGCCACAACATTGTACCCGGTTGCCCACCAAAGATTTTGAATCATCTTTTTATATGTTGCCTTTGCTAAAGCAATTACAGAAGCAACATCTTCCGGGTTATTTTTGATCAGGATAATATCGGCAGTTTCGACTGCAACATCCGAACCGGCTCCTATTGCTATTCCAACATTCGCTTGGGCAAGAGCCGGCGCGTCATTTACACCGTCGCCTGTCATAGCTACAATTAATCCGCGTTGCTGAATCTCTTTTATCTTGGAAGATTTTTGATTCGGCAAAACCTCTGCAAAGAATTCGTCCAAACTTAATTTTTTGGCAACATACTCCGCAGTTTGTTTATTATCGCCCGTTAACATCAAACATTTGACGCCCATGTTTTGTAATCTTTTGATAGCGGCATTTGATTCGGGACGAATCTTATCTCCTAATCCAATCGCGGCAATAACTTTTTCATCAATTATTACTATTACAACGGTCTTGCCTTGTTTTTGAAGTTCCGAAACCGTGTTTATGTCGTAGGTCGAATTTTTATCCGTTAAGTAACCCGGACTAACTACAAAAACATTTTTATTATTTACTATGCCGTGCACGCCTTTCCCCGTTATTGATTCAAAGTTTTCCACTTTATAAAAATCATAAGCAGCTTCAATAATTCCTTTAGCTATCGGATGCTGGGAATTGGATTCTGATGCCGCGGCATATTTTAATATCTCTTCTTTATCGAAATTGGAATCGAAACCTAAAACATCGGTTACTCCGAAATTACCTTCAGTCAATGTTCCGGTTTTATCAAAAACAATTGCATTTATGTTACGTGCATTTTCAAACGCTGTTCTGTTACGAATTAAAAATCCGTTTCTTGCCGCAAGTCCCGTAGAAACTGCAACTACCAGCGGAACAGCCAATCCTAATGCATGCGGGCAAGCAATTACCATAACCGTTACAGTTCGCTCAAGCGCAAAAGCCAGGTTATTCGTCGTTAAGAAATTCCAAACGAAAAATGTTAAGAGACCAACGGTGATTGCCACTAAAGTTAAAATAAGCGCGGCGCGGTCTGCGAGGTTTTGTGTTTTGGATTTGCTTTCCTGCGCTTCTTTTACAAGCTCTATTACTTTTGATAAAAAAGTGTCCTTGCCGACGCGTTTGATTTGAACGGTGAGCGACCCTTCTCCGTTTATAGCGCCCGCAATAATTTCATCGCCGATTTTTTTCGACACCGGTTTTGATTCACCGGTCAACATTGATTCGTTAACCGAAGATTTCCCATCAACTACCTCTCCATCCGACGGAATTTTTTCTCCCGGCTTGATAAGAATTTTATCACCGACTGTAATTTTACTTAACTCAACATCAATAATATCTCCATTGTCAAAAATTTTATGGGCGACATTCGGCAGTAATTTTGCCAGTTCCTCCAATGCGCGGGAAGCGCTAAGGATTGAACGCATTTCTATCCAGTGCCCGAATAACATAATATCAATTAGAGTGGCTAATTCCCAGAAAAATATTTCGCCTTTAAACCCGATAGCTACAAAACTGCTGTATACATAAGCTACAGTAATAGCTAAAGCGATCAAGGTCATCATACCCGGTCGGAGTTTTTTTATTTCTTCATAAATCCCTTTTAAAAACGGCCACCCTCCATAGAAAAACACGAAACTCGATAATACAAACAACAAATAATTTTCGCCGTTGAACTGAAGAAGGTCTCTTATACGGAGGAGGTGCTGAATCATAGGAGAAAATATTAATACCGGTACACTCACAAATAACGAAATCCCAAAACGTTTCTTAAAATCGGCAATCATCATGGCATGATGAGAATGATGCGAATGACCTTTTTGTGTCGAATGCCCGGAATGATTTTCATGAGATGATTGATGAACATCAGCTTGATTTGCATAAGTATCGATATCACGCTTTTCAACATGATCTCCATTGTGTGAATTGTTTTCGTGATGTTGATGTTGGTCTTCCACTTTGTTTACCTCAGATTATATACTATTCTATTTTGTTTTAATCTGCTTCTTGCAACATGTTTTTGATTTGATAAAAAATCATTTGCTGTTCTATCTTATTACAAAAATCATCATAATAGCCATTGCCGCCGCACCAACATATAAATATGGCGAACTTAAAATACTGCCGGAGCTGGACCGGTTATGGTCGTGATTCATCTCTGATTGATTATCAATTGCATGCTCTATTTCGATCGGAGGTTTGAAAATTTCCGTGCCTATTCTCTCAATCGAAAATATTAATCGGTAACTGCCTGCTGAACTGAAGCTCGGATTGAAAACAAAATAGCCGTTCTCATATTTCATATATTTTATTCTAAGAGTTGAACTATTTGCAGAGCTGTCTTTATCTGCCGCATCTGCCAATATTTCAAGATAAACTTCAGCATCTGGTTGCAAAGTACCAGTAGTTTTATTGTAGATTTTTACTCTGCAAGCATCCGAATTACTCATAATCATGGTGGGGAACTCTGTTATTATTTTGTATTGGCTTGTGCTGTATTCTTTAATAATTACGTTGCTCATGTTATGCTCTTCCATATCCATTCCATGGTTACCACCGCCGTGCATCATTCCCATTCCGGCCATCATACAACCATTTAGATAAAATGAGGAGCCTGTTACAAGCGTTAATAAAATTAATGATTTGATAAATTTGTTTTTCATTTTCATACTCCAGTTAAATATCTGTTACATTTTCGAAAACAAGAGTAAACGTTGATCCTTTGCCTTTTTTGCTATCTACGTTTATCGAAATTTTATTTATTTCACAAAATCCTTTTACTAACGCAAGGCCTAAACCATTGCCTTCGAACTTTCTTGAGTAACCATGATCTTCTTGAGTAAAAGGGAGGAAAAGTTTGGAGAGAAAATCTTTAGAAATTCCAATGCCGGTATCAGTGATCGAAAAAATAATTTTTCGCGATTCATCTTTATTAAGTTTGATTTCTATATATCCTTGAAAAGTAAAATTTATGGCGTTATCAAGTAGATGTTTGAATATTTGTTCAATGCCGAATTTGTCAGCAGTCAGAAAATAATCTGCTTCACTAATCCTCAGTTTTATTTGCAAATCCTTTTTTCGTACAAAGCGTTCTAACTTTTTTACTTTTTGTATTAATATCTCTTTAAGCTCAACCTTAGTAAATGTCGGATGATAAGCCCCAATTTGAAGTTGTGACATATAAAGTATAGACTCGATTGTTCTAATCAGTCTATTACTGCCGATCTCCAATTCATCAAAATAGTTGCTCAAATTAGAATCAATTGGAATATTCAATTCTTCCTTTATCAACTGCGAATAATTTACTAGTACATTAATTGGTGTTCTTACCTCGTGCGACATCTGCGCCAAGAACTCTGTTTTTAACCGATCCGATAATTCAGCCTTTTCTTTTGCTTCTTCCAATTCAACTTGTATCTTTTTTCTTTCTTTTATTTCCAGCGTGAGCGGATGAAGGAAAAAGTAATATAAAATAGGAAATACGATCCCGGCCATTAAAACAGAATCAAGAAAATTCTCCCAATAGTAGGATCCGTTTGCAAAATGAGTATGTCTGGTTGATAACAAAAAGTGCGTTGCAAAAATTGATACAAGAATTATTGTAAAGTAGCTTAAAACTAAATTTTTTCTAATGATCTTGTGCATAAGCTTCTTGCTAAATTTAATGTGCCAGCACTCCGCCTAAAAAACCTGTAATTGAAATAGCTATTACTACGATTAAGCCGATCACCCATGAACGTTTCTTTGTTCGCTCAATTAGTGAAAACACAAACCAGATCAGAATCAAAATTGTAGATATTATCCCGATCAACCGATGTGTTTTAGCAAGCCATTCTCTGGGATCTCCGATAAATACTGTTATTTGTGAATTTCCTGTAAAGTAGGCAATTATTGCCGTAAAGAGTGAAATCCCCAAAAGAATTTTGATCGTTTGATAAGTGCAATGACTCTGCTTTTTTATATTCAATAACGAAAACAAGAATGCAGCAAATGCCAAAGCGATAGGGAAGTGAACCATTTTATTATGAAGATGTTCGAAAATTTCCTCCGATGGTTTCAATACAAACGGTTCTTCCTTTTCTGCCTCGACATGTTTTTCTTTGAGTGCTTTAACGGATTTTCCGTTAACGGCAATTGTATCTCCATTTGCTACTGTGAACGTGTCTATCATGGCGTGTTGATTTTTGTTATGCTCTTTTCCGCCATGAGCATAAACGCTTAGAGGCATTATCACAACAGACATAATTAAGATAACAATTATATTTTTCACACTTCTTCCTGCCGAAGTTGTATTATTAAATGATTTTTTGACCAAGATAAATCTCTCTTTATTTCGTTCGCTCGTTTTATTCCTCGATTCGGTAATCATATCCATTAACGCGCACAACCAAACTGTCAGACAAAAGCTTTTGGATATCCGGCGAGATCTTTTTAATTTATTTCTTCCAAGGTTGAGTAAGTTCTTTTCAAATTGTCTTTTTATTTTCATACCGATGTCTATCAATGTTTGCAGTTATTTCGATAACCACATTCATTTTATCAATAACATATTCAACTATTGATGACGTTTCTGTTCTAAAAAAATATTTCTTGGTTTTACCTCTTGAAGTCCTTCGGCAACGTTAGTCATGCTTTTGTTCATCATAAAAATTGCGCTGTGCCGTTTGTCAACTAGAAATGGATTTCTCTCTGCTTCAAGATTTGCCTTTATCAGGTTAACATCGCTGTTACTGCTTGCAATAAAAACAGCAAGATGTCGTTTATCTAACAGAAAAGGATTTGTCTCTGCTACAAGATTATCAGACTGCATTTTTACATTGTATGAATATATAAAAACAGCACCGTGCCTTTTCTCCACAAGAAACGGATTTCTTTCTTCATAGCAATTTTCTTTGGATTGTGAATAAATATGTGAAGGGGTTGATAAAACGGTTGCCGCAATAATTAAACCAAGTAACTTTTTCATGATTTTGCCCGTATTAAATTGTTGATTATATAGGGACAAAACTAATGCCATGATTTTCATCTGAAAATTGCGCAAAACCAAACCCGATTAGTTGGAGATGTCAAGAATCTTAAATGATTTTTAAGAATTTTAAGACAGGGAGAAAAAATAAAAGCATACTCATGAGTTAATTTTGAGTATGCTTAAAAAATAATTGCCATTTTAGAGTATAATTTTTTATTTGCCAGATAATGATTGCATCACAGACTTCAAAGTGTTGAATAATCTTGTTGCTTCGCTATAAAGTTCTTGATTTAAACTAACTGCTTTAAGCATTATTTCCATATTCATCGTAGAGATAATGGTTTTTTCGTTGTGTTCATAAATTGCCAACTTGCAAGGCATGAAGATTGAAAAATTCGGATAATCCGTAAGCATTAGCGATGCAGTTTTTGCTTGGCAAATTTCATAAATGAAAACTTTCCTTTTTATAGGAAAACCTTTGCTCTCAACTATTTCATGGTAGTTATAGGTTTTAAGTAAGGCGAATTTGTGATTATCGCATGCTTGTTGAACATTGTTAGCAATTATTTCAATTGGTTGATCGGATACTATTTGATAAGTAAACATATCAATCATTTTTGTGGGCGAAATAAATAACTCCATCATTTTTTGTAACATAATTATCCTTTTAGAATGTTATTACTTTATTTGAATCAATTGTCCATGCAGTTAATTCTGCCATAGTACTGATTTGTGCTCCTTCAATCAAAGGAAGATTTTTAATTCCACGAGCATCTGCACAAGTTCCACAAATTTTAACTTGTCCGCCTTTTAGTAAAACAGATTTTAACATACGTTCTATGTTGTAGTATCCGTTTGGAGTATTTTGATTCGGCAAAGCGCAAGTAGCGGCATCTGCCATTAAAAATATTCTTACTTCGTTCTCAGGAAAGTCTTTTTGAATTTGCATTGCAAGACGAAGCGCATTGTATGCTTTTTCCGTTCCATAAGGCGCTTCGTTTATGATGATAAGATATTTCATTTTTCTCCTTTTATTTAGTTGCTAATATTCCGTAATGATATGGCGGTAAAGAAATTTCTTTGTTTATTATTCCAAACTTTGCTTCTAACAACCAATCGGTGCATTGAAGAGAAGTTGGGCGGATATCCAAAGAAGGTCCGCGCGGAGTTATTGAAGAATGGATCCAGTGAATAACTCCAACTTTACTGCCGGGTTTAAGTATCCGGTGTGCTTCATTCAAAAGCGCAAGAGGATTTTCAGCGTGAAGTATATTGAAAAGCATTGCATAATCTATCGAGCTGTCTTTTAGTCCAGTTCCTTCATTCACAAAGTTGCGCTCGAGAACCTCAACATTCGACAAATTTTCTTTCACAACTCTATTTTTTAATCGCTGTATCATAACCGGGTCGATATCGAGAGCATAAAGACTGCCTTTAATAATTTTGGCAGCCGGAATCGTGAACGTTCCATAGCCGGAACCGAATTCTACCACATCATCAATTTTATTATCCAACTGCAATTGCGAAAAAATATATTGAGTATCGAAAAAGGATTCCCAATAATTTTCTTCAGGCATTCCACTTTCACGTATTTTCATAGATGTTCTTACTTAGAGTTTTACCGGGATTTTAAGTACAGAGGAACCAACTTTCAGTAATGATTGAAGAACGTTTTTTCTAAATCCGATTGGAGCTAACCACCATTTTTCAAACAAAACTTTACCCCAATGCCAAATCTTACCAAGACGCTTTAATTTAACATCAGGATGAGGTGAGCCATAGAAGTCTCCGTAAGCAAAACCGGCTAAATCTTCACCTACTTCAAGCATACAGAATCCATCACCGCAAAAGATTTCTTTCGATTCTTTATTTAGAATTCTTGAAGCAATAATTTCTGAAATTGTAAAAGCTTGTGAATGTGCAAACACCCCGGCTTTCGGAAGTTTCATCGGTTTATCGGGCTGCCATCTGCCGGGTATTGTAATTGAAGTTACATCACCGATTGCAAAAACATTATTATGTTTTGTTTCAAGTGTGTCTTTGTTTACGTGTATCCAGCCGGATTCATCAACAAGTCCGGATTTTATAACCACTTCAGGTGCTTTATGGGAAGGTATTAAAACTAACAAATCATACTTAACTGAACTGCCGGATTCGAATTCAATTTTTCTCTCGCTGTAATTAACGGTAGTTAACCTATTTTGAGGATGAAATCCGATCCCTTTTGAGATCATAATTTCTTTAACGGAATTCCCAAGCTCGGGACCAGCAACAGGCAACGGCTGAGGTTCCGGAGTATAAAGATTTACTGTTACCTTGTTTTGAAATTTTTGGCACTTCAGGAAATCTGCGATCAACATTGCGCCTTCATAAGGTGCGCCGGGACACTTATATGGAAGCGATGAAATAACAATCGAGACATTCCCGCCACCGAAGTTTTGCAATTCATCATTAAGTTTTCTAGCACCTTCATACGTGAAAAAGTTATGAACGCCGTATTGTTGCTTATCAAAATGCGTTTTATCCAGCTCGGCACCAAGAGCAATAACCAAGAAATTAAAATTTATTTTGGATTTCCCGGTTGAGATTGTTTTGCTTTCAACATCTACTTGTTTTACTTCTTCAAACAAAATATTAACGCGCTTATCAACAAGTTCCCGCAACGGTGAAGTGACCTGCCGTGGCGTTCTTTTATTAACCATCAGCCACAAATAAGATGCGGCAAACGAGTGGTCTTTATTTTTTTCGATCAAAACTATTTCATTTTCTCTGGGAATCAGTTTAGCAAGATGATTGGCGGTTACAATCCCTCCAACACCGCCACCGAGAATAACGATGGTAGTTCTATTCATAATGAATTTCCTTTCTAACTATTCTGTGAATTACATGTTTTAATTGCTGCCATGTAAATTGAATCTCTCAACATCAATATCGAGTCACATATTTGGGGATTTATGATAGTGTAATAATCTCCATTACTATGTAGAGTTTTCTTAACAAGGTTCATTTTGAAAAGTGAACTAAGATGCTCTTCAACAATTGAATGGTGTAGGTCAAGTAGATTTGCAATATCATTCACTGTTAAATAATTGTCATACATAGAACAAATAACTTTAACCAAAACGGGATCAGAAAAAATTTTATTCAAAGTCCAATCGATTGTATTAAGATCGTTCATAAGAAACTCACGGATAAATTAAGATTGAATTGGCAACCCTTCAGCCCGCCAAGAATTTACATCTTCCTTTAGGATAACGACATTGAATCCCTTCTTCGTCAAAAGTTTTGCGGCTTCGGCGGCGAGCACGCAATATGGGCCACGACAATAAGCTACGATCTCTTTGCCAGAGGGCAAGTCAGTTGATTTTTCTTTTAGTTCTTTCAATGGAATCGAAATTGCCTCTGGAAGATGACCGCTTAAAAATTCTTCTTCCGGCCTCACATCAATTAAGGTAACTTCATCTTTGTTAAGTTTGTCCAACAATTCAGTTGATGAGATTGGAACAAGAGCGGATCTCTCTTCGAAAAAGAGACGGGCAGTTTCTCTAATCTCAGATGCGCTTCTTTCTGCCAATATCTGTAATCCTTTCCAGCATTTAACTACTTCCTCATTTGCCAAACTATAAACAACTCTAACACCTTCTTTTCTGCTCACTACAATTTTCGAGTTTTTTAATATTTGCAGATGACGTGAGGTGTTTGCAAAGTTCATATTTGTTTCGATGGAAAGCGTATCAACATCTCTTTCACCTTGAGAAAGAATGTCGATCAACTCAAGTCGTTTGGGACTAGCAAAAGCGGTTGCAATGTTGGCAAACTGCTGGAATGTTAAGTCCTTAAATTCTCGTCCGGTCATAATGCCTTTTACTAAATTATTCAATTGACTAATTGAATTATAGTAATTTGTTGGGATTTTTGCAAATTCTGGTAAAATGGATCTCCCCGCCGCAACCCGCTTCGGAGAGCGAAGCGAGGCAGGCAGCGGGGCAATGCTGTCAGGTTAAGAATTATTGGGCTAAAGCCCTATTCGCTTTTACTTGTTCAAACCCCACGCTTAAGAGGTTGTGTGAATATTCGAATCGTAGAGCGAGATTTATCTCGCTTGTTATGAATTGGCAATATTTTAGCAGTTTCCATGTGCGAAATAAATTTCGCACTACAATTTTAACACGGTCTCTTAAGCGTGGGGTTACTAAACAAACCTTTTCTCATTGGTTCACCTCGGCGAATTAGTCCAAAGTCTATTAACCTTAACCTGACAGCATTGGGCAGCGGGGTATCTAGTTGTTATTCTTTTTGCAAAAAGTTGTAACCCACGACGCAAGCGTCGGGGAATTAGCGATTAAATTATGAATCTGTTGATTTTTTCATTCGTCGCTTTCATCTTTTGTAGCTTTGTCTAGCGCTTGGTATTGCTCTTTTGTCATACCCGGAAGTTGTTCTAAGAAGGAAACGATTGCCCAAATTTTATCGTCCGGGTGCGTTCGTCCGAATGCAGGCATTCCCGTCATCTTAATCCCGTTTTTAGTTATCCAGAAAAGTTCTGAAGGAGAAAGTTCTTTAGCGGACTTTGCAAGCGTCGGCGCCATTGGGTAAAGGCCCTGTCCTATCTCGTCGCGGGATTGCCCGGGACCGCCGTGGCATCCAACGCACATCTCGCGGTAATGAGAAAAGCCCAACTTCACCAAACTGGAATCGTTAAGATTTGGCGCTTTGATTTCCTTCGCTTGATGTTCAATAGAATTATCTTTCACAGTATTCATCATCCACAAAGTAAGTCCGTTGTGCGGTTCCACAGCGCTTACATTATAAATTCCAGAATAAATAAAAAGAAGAAAGACACCTATCAGAATTACAATTGC
>JAMCSN010000163.1 GCA_023381535.1 Bacteroidota bacterium | reverse complement strand
GCTTTCGACTTTGAATCTTTGTGCTTAAGAGTAAATGTTAACAAATCGGATCTGAATAATTTGCAGCCAAAGATAAGCTAAAATTGGAAATTTCTCCATTAAGAAGGATGCATTGATTGGACCGACAAAGCACGTCGCTCAGCCTTGTTCGGTTTCACCCCGCCAACCGATTATACCGGATTTGAGGTTGAACACTTTTTCGAAACCGAGCTGCTTCATATGCTTGCAAGCAGCAAGACTTCTGTGTCCGCTCCGGCAATACACGTAATAGGTTTTATTTCTCTCAAGCCGTTCGATTTTTTCGAGAAAGGTTGGTTGATAGATATCTATCAGAATTGAATTTGGAATTCTCCCGGTTTGGAATTCTTGATGTGTCCTAACATCAAGCAAAACCGCGTTAGGATCTTCGTTCACCATTTTTTGAAATGTGTTTGAGTCGAGGTCGTTTTCATCCTTTCGACCGCCGAATAAAGAATTTATTAAGCCCATAAATTTTTCATGAATTTATTTTGATTAACAAAGAAGTGAGGAAAAAGTTCAATCCAGCGGTTCCTGAACAATGTTCAGTTTTAGCAGATCGATTTTGGTTTTGTCCGACTTGAGTATCTGTATCGAGAAATTGTCGATCTTAAAAGATTCCCCTTTCATCGGAATGCGCCCAAGCTTGCACGTTACGTAACCGGCTATCGTGGCGTAATCCCCTTCTTGAATTTTCAGTTCGAGTTCTTCGTTCAGATAATCTATTTCAACTTTTCCATTCAATAGGTAAGAGTTTGCGTCAATCTTCTTTGCAACTTTTTCGTTAACGTCGTCAAATTCGTCTCTGATTTCGCCGAAAAGTTCTTCGATTAAATCCTCTATGGTTAGAATGCCGGCGGTACCGCCAAATTCATCCACTACGATTGCAAAAGAAAATTGTTTATCGAGGAACTCATTCAGCATTTCCAAACTTTTCTTGGTTTCCGGTACGAATACAACTTCACGTATTAACTGTTGGAGTTCTTGCTGCGGCTTGAAAATATCTTTATTGAAAACAATTCCTTTTATGTTGTCGAGATTGTCTTCGTACACTACAAGTTTAGAATAGCCGGATTCAATAAACTTGCTCAACACTTCTTCGAATGAGTTTGTTACTTCCACGCCGACAATGTCGGTTCGCGGCGTCATAGCCTCGTAAACGCGCTGCTCGCGTATATCGATCACTTTATTAATGATGTCGGATTGTTCTTCATCCATTTTGCCGGCAACCGAACTTTCCTCTATCAAATTCTGAATATCTTCCTTATCAAAAACTTGCAGCATCCCTTCTTCTTCTTTGTGATTGGTTCGGCTCAATACCTTCGAAATTGTCGAAGTTGATTTCACAAACGGGTAAAGTACAAAAGTAAGAAGTCTTAAAGGTACCGATGCAAAAAGAACCAGACTATCGGCAAGTTCTCTTCCAAGATATTTAGGCACTAACTCGCCGAAGATAAGGATTAACGATGTGGTGATGAGAAGTATTTCAAATTCATGCAGACCGAACATGCTTAACAAAAAAATAGAACTTAGTGAAGCGAACGTAATATTCACCACACTGTTCGAAATTAAAATGGTAGAAAAGAATTTATCGGGATGATTTAGAAAATATCGTGCATTGATAGCGTACAGATTTCTTTTCCGCGCCCTCACCTCAATTTTAATTTTGTTCGCGACAATAAATGCAATTTCGCTTGAGGAAAAAAATGCGCTCAGCAAAAGCAAAATTACCAGTATGAATAAATCGTTTGTCATTTGTATTTCAAAACGCTTTCATAAATAAATGATATAAATTACGCTTCAAACATATAAAAAAAGATTGACCGACATCGGTAGATCTGTAAGCAGCAATTTGATCCAAGAACTGAACGGAATATTGTTTTAGTACGCTTCTGTGCGCCGATGAATTTGGATTTGCAACAATTTCCACACGCCGTTTCATGATCGCGAGAAACAACGAAATAAAAATAGTGGTGAGAATAAGCCGGTTGGAAACGGAAACATTTATAACATAAACTAAGGAAGAGGCGAAAGAGAAAATAAAAAATGCGGCTACTACAGCTAAGAAATAATCTCTGCCAAAAAGTGATTTTGAAAAAACGAGCGGCACAAACACAAAAATGTTTTTAAACCAGTTTGATACTCTGATAAGTTTGAGATAACCAACCGATTTAGAAAACAACTGTTTCCTCATATGTTCCGAAATGCTGTTTCAGCTCATCAACCATCTCGCCGAGAGTAACGTAATTATGCGCGGCGGTTAACAAAACCGGCATAAGGTTTTTGCCGTCCGTAGCAGCTTCACCGATCTCTTCTAAACTTTTTTCCACCAAATCTTGATTCCGGCTTTGGCGCAAATCTGCAAGCCTTTTTTTCTGCTGAGTTTCAACTTCGGGAGAAATGGTAAGAATAGGTATATCTATCTCACCGCTCTCTTCAACGAACTCATTTACTCCAACAATGAATTTTTCTTTTCGCTCAAGTTCTTTCTGATATCGGTACGCAGAATCGGCAATTTCTTTCTGGAAATATCCGGCTTCAATCGCAGAGATAACTCCTCCAAGAGAATCGATGGCATCAAAAATTTTATTTGCCTGTTCTTCCATTTTATTTGTGAGCGATTCGACAAAATAACTTCCGCCCAGCGGATCAACTGTATTGATAACGCCGGTTTCGTAAGCAAGAAGCTGCTGCGTGCGTAATGCAATCTTCACGGCTTTCTCGCTTGGAAGCGCAAGAGTTTCATCCATCGAATTTGTATGAAGCGATTGTGTTCCGCCCAGCACTCCAGCCAGCGCCTGGAAAGCAGTTCTTACAATATTATTCTCCGGCTGCTGCGCCGTTAATGTGCATCCCGCAGTTTGCGTATGAAATCTGAGCCACCACGAACGCGGATTCTTAGCACCGTATTTTTCGCGCATCCGTTTTGCGTAGATTCTTCTTGCCGCGCGGTACTTTGCAATCTCTTCGAAGAAGTCCAAATGAGAATTAAAAAAGAACGATAGACGCGGCGCAAATGAATCGATATCCATACCGCGATCCAAGCAAGCCTCGATGTATGCAAATCCATCCGCAAGCGTGTAAGCCAATTCTTGCGCTGCGGTCGAACCGGCTTCGCGAATGTGATAACCGCTTATCGAAACCGGATTCCATTGCGGAACTTCGTTCGTCGTGTACTCGATCATGTCGGTAATAATTCTCATGGAAGGACGCGGCGGAAAAATAAATTCTTTCTGTGCGATGTATTCTTTTAAAATATCGTTCTGAAGTGTCCCGCGGAGTTTATCAAACGTTACACCTTGCTTCTGCGCTACGGCTAAATAAAACGCAAAGATCATTGCAGCCGGCGAGTTGATCGTCATCGATGTCGAAACTTTACCGAGCGGAATTCCTTCAAACAAAGTTTCCATATCATGCAGCGATGATACTGCTACGCCGCAAATCCCGACTTCACCTTCGCTCATCGTTGCATCTGCATCCCAACCCATCAAAGTCGGCAAATCGAATGCGACCGAAAGCCCGGTCTGACCATGTTCTAACAAATATTTGAATCGCTGATTTGTATCTTGTGGTGTTCCGAATCCCGCGAACTGCCGCATCGTCCAAATTCTTCCTCTGTAACCGTTCGTGTGAATTCCGCGTGTATAAGGATACTCGCCGGGAAAACCGATTTCTTTCAAAAAGTTTTCGCCGTTTAGATCGTCCGGATTATAAAGCGGTTCAATCGGTTCGCCGGAAACAGTAGTAAATTTCATCCCGGTTTCGGAAGTTTTCTCTAATTTTTTCGAATAGTTTTCTTTGGCTCTTTTATATTCATCCGAGAACATTTTATCCTCAGCTTTCTTCAAAATATTACATGTTTATAAAAATGGCTACATCAAAAATATTTTTTTTCAACTTCTTTTATCCCATCTTTCAAAGCTTTGTATATTTAGAGTGAATTAGCATTTTTCAAAGCCCACAGTCACTTACAACCAAAAATTGTTTAGCGTTGTTTGATCTTATTTCGAGCAAGATGCTGGCTCGCATCACGAAGTCGCTGTACATTATCACTTATTTTCTTATCTGTGAAGAGTTTAAATACGTGTCGTTCTTTCCCGATTTTCTCACCGATTAAATTTGATATGTTTACAACAGCACCATGCTCAATAAATACCTCATAGAATCTTTCATAGTTGTCGCCCCAGTATATCATTGCACATGCCATTGGTGCGCCCTTGCCGCCGTCTTTTCCATTTTCAAGAAATCGAAGTCGCGTATCATAAAGAAAGCAAATTGCCTTTGCTTTGGTGAAGACATATTTTTTCCAATGCTCAGTGTTAGCAGCAATTGGAACAAGGGCTAAAACCTCTGAATTATATTCTTCATAGGCACCAGCACATCTGGCAAGCCAACTTTTAATTGTTGTTCCTCTTACTTTATCAATTCCATATGGAGGATTAACATAGATTGTCGGATAGTCCCAACTTTCCTTCAAGCCGTCATGTTTCGGTAAGGTGTATTCAACTTTTGCTTTTACAACTGAATATTCATTAGAGCATGGGTCTAAATCAATATGTCCGCCAAAGACTTCTTTAACAGCCTTCACATACTTGTGCGGCGTTCCCCAGCTTTGACTTAAACTATTTATGTTTCTCCCGGCACTCATTTTAAGATATTTGTCCAGTCTTTATTTTTCAATTCTTTTAACTCATTTGTTAACGCGGATAATTTTTTCTTATGTGGTGATATGATGTTGAACCACGTCTCAATCGTTTTTATATTCTTACTAAAATAGTCAAGCAAAGCTCTATCGGCATCAATATTCATCTGAACTTTCGTGAATTGATTTTTCTTTTTTGTCGCTGTATAACTTGAAATAAATGCATCCCGAATGGGTGCATAATTCTTTGTCGGTTTGAAAAGTAATTTTTCTATGAACTCTGATAGTCCTTTGTCCGTGAGGAAAAGCAACCAGTCATACGATTGAGCAAGAACTTTTAGTTCTTTGTTTTGGTTGTCGGATGTGAACCAGTTGCCGTGATTACTCACAACACCAACTGTCAAAATGAAACGCCTTAATAATTCTTTATCGCTCGAGTAAATTACTTTTTCCATCAAATCCACAAATGGTCTAATAAGATATGAACCATCACTCTTATAAATGATGCCATACATTTCACCAGATTCGTTTCTAATTTTCTGAAGCGAAGATGCTGTCCGTGCAACATAAGCACCTTGCTTAGCTTTCTCGATTGTTTGAGGTCCCTTACTTATTCCTTCCTCAACACCTACTCTTTTGCATTCAAAAACTGAATATGGCTTTCTACTTTGTTCGTAAACATGAAGTTCAAATTTATTCCCTTTATCAGCTTTGATACTACAAAGTAGAAAAGAGTCTTTTGAGGTCGCAATAGTGCATGCGTTGCGTAGCACACCATTGTTCAAAAGCTGATTTTGTTTTATTTCAAATCCTTTCAATTCATAATCTTGTTCTTCAAGTTCTTTTAGAATTTTGCTAGCGGTTATTGATTTGTCGGTCTTGTTAATAGTCAAGAACGAACTACGAACAATTGGATGAAGCGAAAATTCAACATTGTGAGTAATCTCAGGGTTGCCGTATTCTTCAAGTCCTCGTTCAATAGAAATTTGGTTATTCAATCCCCATGTCTTTAAAAGGTAGTAAGTGATGATTTCAACTATAGTCCCAAGCGCACGGCCCGCTGCTTTTTTTGAGTCCTTTGCATAATAAAAAATATTTTCAACTAATGCCTTTTGAAGTTTATCTACCGATTCGTATGACATATTTTCCCTACCATTAAAGTTATTTGGAAAAATGCTGCTACCGTTTTTTTTACAATTACAAGTAATAAATGATATCCGAGATATACGAACAGTATTATTATTGTCCAATCAAAACTGCATGATGAAACAAATTTGTTGTTCACGTTTGCTGAAAAAATACAAAACAGTTTATGTCCGTCCAAATCTTTTATCTAATTCTTCAAGCGGGATTTTTATTACGATCGGTCTGCCGTGTGGACAAACGTACGGCATCGAAGTCGCAAAAAGTTTATCGACCAGAATTCTCATTTCGTTCTCAGTCAGCTTATCGCCCGCTTTAATTGCGGCTTTGCACGAGTATGATTTTGCAAGGTTATCTCTAACTTCCAACTGTTTGTGCTGCTCATTATTTCTGTACTCATGCAGAATGTCGAGCAGCGTTTCAACTTCATGCTCAATTTTAACATCCGAAGGAATGCCGATAATAACAATCGTGTTCTTCGATTGGAATTTCAGTTCGAACCCGAGATTAGTAAGATACGGTTCAAGTTCCTTCGCTAACAAATAATCAGCCGGATCAAGATTAACGGTTTGAGGAAACAACAAGTGCTGCGAGAACGGAATGTTAGCTTCAAACGAATTCATCGCTTGCTCGTAAAGGATTCTTTCATGCGCAACGTGCGCATCAATTATCATCAGTCCGCTTTTAATTTGCGACAAAAGATATTTGTTGTGAAGCAGAACGATGAACGGAGTTTCAGTCTGCGGCGAAATTTCTTTTTCATGGTAAACTTCAGTCGGTTGTTTTTCGTCGAACGGTCCCGATACGCTTCCGGCTGGCGACGACGATTTGATCTCGCGGTTCAGATCGTCGAACAATTGATCGACTTCTTCTTCGCTCATAAGAGGTGATGTACGCCGCGTGGCGCGATCCGCCTCGGCAAAAGGTCTGTCGGCAAAATCATTACGAGCAACACCACCGCGGTTCTGAAAACTTAACTTTTCATTCGATCCGGCAGCGGCATCGAACGTAACTGTCGGGACAAGATCATAGCTGCCCAAAGTTTTCTTAATCACCGCTTGGACGAAAGAGTAAATTTCTTTTTCATCTTCGAACTTAACTTCAAGCTTGGAGGGATGAACGTTCACGTCAACCTTCTTCGAATCGACCGACAAAAAAAGTACGAAGAACGGATAATCGCCCTTCTCCAAAATATTTTCGAAAGCGCTGAACACAGCATGATTCACGATTCGGCTCTGAACAAAACGTCCGTTCAAAAAGAAATATTGTTCGCCTTTACTGCGGCGGAGATACGCCGGTTTTGTAACGTAACCTGTAAGCGAAATGTAATCCGTTATTTCCTTCACTTCCAAAACAGCATCGAGTATGTTCTCTGCGAATACGGATTTCATTCTTTCTTCGATTGATGATTTTGGGAAGTCGAAGACAATTTCATCGTCATTATAAAACTTAAACGCGATTCCCGGATTGCTGAGCGCAATCTTTTTGAATGTTTCGATGATATGTTTCAGTTCTGTTTGGTTGGTCTTCAAAAAATTGCGGCGCGCCGGTACGTTGTAAAACAAATTCTTTACCGCTACGGAAGTACCTTTTGCAAACGAACCTTTCTCTTTTGTAATGCCGGCAGTTTCATCAATCTTAATAAACGTTCCGAGTTCCTGATCTTTTCTTTCGGTCTTCAATTCAAATATGCTAACCGATGCAATCGAGGCGAGCGCTTCACCGCGGAACCCAAAAGTTTTTATCGCTTCCAAATCTTCCATTGACGCGATCTTGCTGGTTGCGTGACGCTGAATACTGAGCAGCGCATCCTCTTCGCTCATTCCTTCGCCGTCATCGGAAACTTGAATTAAAGTTTTACCTGCACCTTTGATATATAAATCGATACTCGTTGCGTCGGAATCAAGAGAATTTTCCATCAATTCCTTAACAACAGATTCGGGACGGTTAACCACCTCGCCTGCAGCAATTTTGTTGGCAAGGTTTTCGGGCAATATTTTAATTTTTTGAATCAAAACTATCCTATTAATTTCAAATCCGGTTTTCTAATATAGTGATGAACCTCAAAATCCGTATGATTTTCTGTTGAATTCAGCAGCCACTTGTTCTCATCTATATGAACAAAATAAACATCCCCTTCGGTTTCAAAATTCATGACCGACAAAATGATTTTATCCGCGCTTCCGATTGCCTGTTCGTAGATTTGTCCGCCGCCGATGAAAAAAACTTTCTCACGTTTAGCGCTTGAACAAAAATCAACCGCTGATTTTAACGAGCTGAAGATTATAACCTCATGAAACGGAATTGCGTAATCGGGATTTCCGGTAACAACAATATTCAATCTTCCGGGAAGAGGCTTGCCGATCGCCTCCCAAGTTTTTCTTCCCATAATGACCGGAAACCCAACTGTGGTGCGCTTGAAATGTTTAAGTTCTTCTTCGGAATGCCACGGAACTTTTCCGTCTTTTCCTAAAACGTTGTTTTTGGTAACTGCTGCAATAATTATTTTTTGCAAAAGCTAAAACTCATTAAACCTTACGCTAATATATTTCTTTTGCCCCGGAGTTACCACAACCGGAACGCTTTGATCGGCATAGCCAAGAAGTCTGAGTTTAACAGTGTAGCTTCCGGGCTGAATGCTATTAGACTATCGGGAGTAACTTTGTTGGTTGAATTGTTCTCCCAATAAATATCAGCGCCGCTTGGAAATGAGGAGATATAAATGTTAGCAGTTTGCACTGCGGTTTGTGTTTGAGAGGGCTGTTGAAACTCAACTATACCTTCCCGGCAGTTTGTTAAGAGAAGTAATAAGAAAAAAATAACGTAGAACTTTAATCTCATGTCTCACCAGAATGCCCAAGGCAATATTCTGATGTAACATGAAAACAACAACCCATTTTTTAGTAACTACCGGATTATGCGGTAGATAGAAACTGATTTATAACGCTCTTGCCGCTAACCGGTTTATCCCGATGATTACTATCGGGACAGCACATCTGTCCCGCAGTTTTATTGCGGGGGCCTGCCCCGCAGTTTCTTTGCGGGGAATAACAAAGCCGAATAACTGCAACAACTTTTTATTTACCTGTCCCATGCTTTTTGCGGGATCCTTTTTTAAGCAGTTATGCCTTTAAATAAATTTATTGCATTGGAACTAATTCAATTTCCTCTATTCCAGAAAAATCTTTTTGATTTATTGTGGCGATGCTTTTTATCTTGTTTGATAATGCTATACTTATTATTTCGTAATCATGAATCTTTAAACCGCGTGGAGAATATTTTTTAAGCAATTCAATAAATATTAGGTATGACTTTTCGGTGGGATATAATATTGTAAATGTACTTCTAAATTCTTCGGTTATATTAAGAGCTTCTTTTACAGAAATAGTAGAGTTTGGAATTCGAGTAACTACGGATAGAAATTCAGAAATATTTTTTGAAGTAGTATACAGTTTTAATGATACATCACTTAGCAGTTCTTGAACTGAATTAGAATATTTCGAATCTTCATCAATAGAATAGAGTAATAAATTTGTATCAAATAATACATGAGTCTACTCTAAAAAGGTATTTCAGTTGCTCAAAAGTTACGATTCGGTATAAATTAGCAGTAGAAAAATTTGAAAATGACCTTTTTAGATTCGCCTCATACATTATTCATATGCTCTTTCTCGAACATTTATATTATCGAATTGTCCTTTCAATTTATAAGTGTGGAATTTCTTTTTAATTGTTTTTGGGGACTTCAGCCCATTTATATATTTGTAAACCTTTTCCAATAAATCGTTTGGCATACGATCTATTTCGCGTTTAATTCTTTCCTTTGTTACCATGTTTTCCTCAATAATTCTAAATTATTTTCGCTTAAATATAAACCTAACCTTTCATACATTCAATTCACTATTGAGAAGGCATAACGGCATCGCAACTAAAGCGCTGCCCAGCTTGTCCCGCGTTCTTTGCGGCATCTTTTTTTAAGCGGTTATATGGCGTTTACTATTTTAATTTCGTATCTAAACTTTTAAGAAACTCTTCCGCTGTCAAAACATCGATTTTACTACGCTTATAATCTATTTTATTTCTAGTAATAATAAGTGTAATGCCATTATTGACTGCTGTGTAATACTGAATTGCATCCTCAAAATCATTGAATTCAGAATTAAGTGATTGTTCTATTACTCTTTCATCTATTGGTAGAATATTTATGAGAGTTTTTAGTTTTCTTAAGCTCTTTAAGGCTACGAAATTTGTGATTTGTTTCTTAAGAAGGTAGTGCAGATTTGCAAAAATAAGTGGGGACGTGTAAGCAGTAATTTTATTTTGATTAATTAACGTGAATAATCGAGCTGCGTGTATATAGTGCGGTTCCCTTTCAGCAAGTAGATCTAATATTATATCCGAATCAACAAAAAGTTTAATCATCTGGAATATTTTGCCTCAATATGATTTCTATAAACCTCTTTCATATTAATATGCTCTGGTAACTTGATAATCCCGGAAAGTTCAAGAACATTTGGTGATATTTCAATTTCCGTGATGCTTTCTTTATCAGACTTGTCAGACGTGGCTGATATCAGATTGAAATATTTTTCAACCATTACTGAAAGACTCTGTTTATTTCTTTGAGCATATTTTTTAGCACGATCAATGGCTTTTTTATTGAGTTTTAATGTTAGTTTGGTATTCATATAATTCCCTTCTAATAATACGTAAATATTCTTACAATAAAATACGTATCATTAATCCAATTTTCAAGTTCAACTATTAGCCATATAACGACGTTGCCGATAAGCGGCGCCCCAGAACAAGGATGCCAAACAATACCAGCAAATTTTTATTTTATAAAAAAATTTTTTAATAGAACAACTTTGCACAAGAACCTTTACACGGAAGAACAAAACCAATAATTACTAAAATGCCGAATGCGAAAAGGCGGTCGGGTTGATTGGCTTGTTATATTTCATCATTCATTTTTTCAGCAATTGTAAATAAATATCATTCAAAAAAGAGAGCATTTGAAGATTAGGTTTATTTTTTAAACAGGAATCTCTATATGTATTATAATTATGAAGAATATCGTTGGTTTGTTTTTTTGATAGAACAGAAAAATCGAATATTGATGAAGTATTTAAATCATTTGGTTCAAATTTCTCAAGTCCACCACCATATTCGCGTCTATTATCATTGAATATTTCACGAGCAACATCTGTCAACAAGTATGAAAAAATTAAATCAGTCATTTCTGAGAATAGAGCAGTAACATAAATGCAATGAAAGGTTGTTAAATTTCTAATGTTTGCTTCATTACGAATAAACCTAAGTCCTCCACGATTAAATACTCCGACCCAAATAGGTGAAGGAGGACGATTTTCTATTGCGTACCAAGGGGTACGGTGACTTGTCAAAAACTTTTTATCAATATCTAATTTCTCACCCAATTTTAGATAAGAACGAACATTTTCGTCTTCTGAATTTGAAGCATCAAATAAAAATACTTTCTGATTTCTGTTTTTTAATTCAATAAAATTGTCATTAGTAAAAAAAGGTGATTTTACTTGGTTGGATTTTGTTATACAAGGAATAAGATATTTTGAAGGAATTAAAAATGATTCTTTCTTTTCAATGTCAAAAGTGAAATAATCATTTGAGCCAGTTGCAATACCTCGCACAACTTTACAAAAATTAGAAAAGGGAGCTAAGTTTGTGTACTTATTTTCAGAAGTACCTTGATAATAATTCCGCCATTTAATATTTGGGTCAAGTGAAGAAAAACTAATTTTTTTTGATTTTAGCACAACATCAGGGTAAGCTGCTAATTTCATTGATAAGTCTTCTAATTCTTCAGCCTTATTAATGGATATAAATTCAATATCTTGTTTGGAATCATCATTTGAAAATAAAAAAATACTGGATGTAGTAAGAGCATCATCAAAAACCATTTTATCAAAATTAAATATTATTACATATCGCAAAGTTTTATTATCAATTAAATATCTCTTTACTGTTTTACCATAATCTGAGTTAAGGAATTCGGATGGAATAATATATGCAGCTCTCCCATCAACATTTAATTGGTTAATTGATTTTAATAAGAAAAGAGTATAAATATTGCTGAATCCGCTAAGCGTCATACCTAATCTTATCTGGAATTCTTGAAGGGCTTCATCCTTGTTATAAAAGTCTTGAAACTTAAGATACGGTGGATTACATATAATACCGTCATAGCGATTATTCCAGTCATTGAACATATAATCTTTGCAAATAATATTTACTTTTTCTTTTAATTGATTCTTTCGCACATACATTTTGAGTACGTCCAATATGTTTGAATCTACATCGTAACCTTTAATAAAAACATCATTATCCAATTCAAGTAATGAACGGATAAATATACCCGTTCCAACTGCAGGGTCTAAAAAATGAGTGCCGGTTTTATTACCAAGCACCCATTTTGACATAAAGAGAGCAATGCTTTGTGGAGTGAAGAACTGCGCATATTTTTTTCTATGTGCAATTTCTGTTGAATTCAAATACCCTTTTTCAATTGGATTAATATCGTATGTAATATTATTGTTCATTCGTTAAAACTCTTTGGAGTCAATATTTAGTAATTCCAATAAATTCGTGACATTAAGATATGCTTCACCACCACGAAAAGAAACGTGAAATAACAACCTTCCACGCTCAAGTTCTTTCATCTGGCTAAAATGTTCTGGCATATCAACTTTGTGTGCAATTTCTTGTCCAGTCTTTGCATTAATTTTAATTGTTGCTTTATTTTGATTTTTAGCGTCCCCGCTTTCGACAAAAAAATGTACGCCTTCATTATCGGCATTTGTAATTAGTTCAAGAATATGTTCGAAAGCAATTCCATAAACTTTATCAAAAAAGACTTGAAAATAATAATGGGGGACATTGTATGTCTGAATCCACTTATAAACAATTTTTATATCTTCTACTTTTGGGGTAATACTTAGAAAATCACGTTTTTGAATTACCTTTATAGATGATTTTATTTCTTTGAATAATTCGGAAAGAGCTATTAATTCTTCAGATGAACGCCAAGAAGGGACTCGAAAATCAATAATACTTAAATTCTCATCATCCATTTTTTCAAGTAATGCTATATATTTCTTTTTCGTAGCATCTTCTAATAATCCCTTATATTCAGTAAGAATTTTATTTTTTATGTCAAGGACTTTGGCTATATGTTCCGTTGTCCTTCTATTCATTTCTTCATCATATTTATCGATAAGGAATGAACTAGAACGTATCTCTAATCCAGCAATAGCCAAAGGAACAATTTTATCTAACTCATCTTTTGAAAAACGACTAATATTTTTTTGCCATTTATCATCATATTTATCCTTTTGAAACAGAAGTAAGTCTGGTCTTTTCCCAATATCATCAAGTTCATCTTGATATGATTCATAGAAGTCATCAAAACCATCTTCGCCAGCGACTAAATTATCGGATTTGCCATATTTCACTGCAACATAATTTTTGGAAAGTGAATTAATAGCTCTAATTATTAAATCTTCTGCCCAATCTCCTTGTTCTCTATTTGTAAGAAATTCAGAAAATGCTTGAGTGGGCGCTCGTCCTCTCAAACGGTCTTCATCAAAATCAACTATTGTTGAAGGAACTTTTTTTGCAAGAACAGATATTTTCTCTTTGTAACCCATAATTCTCCTTACATTATTTGAATACAACAATAAAAGAAATATACGCTCTTACAATTAAAGCGCCGCCCAAAACTACAATTTACATATTGCAAACCACCTTTTTATTTTTAAATCAACTTTGTTAACTAATCCCACTTTACACACTAAACTAACTTTGAAAACGAATGCCTATAACCATATCAAAAGACCGCATCGAAGATAGCGGTCGTTTGAATTGCGAGATATGCGTCTCATAATATTTTTATTTTTTTTACAAAACGATAAAATACATCCTCGTTATTTTCTTTTGTAATAAAGCCGAATTCGAAAAAGTAATCTCCTTTCCCAACATCTAAAGTAATTTCTATTTTATTAAATCTTTGTTCATTTTGAAAATAATAGTCTTTAACAAGATACTTTGAGTCTGACAATTGAAATCTAAGAGCCGTAACCTTTTTTAAATCAAAATTGTCATTGAATACTAGATATAGGTTCATTATTTCATTTGAATGCCAGATATTTTTTATAGGTTTTATTTGGAAATAGTCCTCTGGTGATTTAATAATGTAAGTACTCAATTTATATTCTATTCTTTTATTATTAGGTAGCAATTGAAGAATACGATCTTCTATTTTTTCGTTCTGTGAAAGTAATTTTTCGAAATTAGAAAGAGTTTGTTCATATTGTTTCTCTTTTTCAACTAACCGCATATTAAGTTCATTAATTTTTTTGTCATCAATTTTGGAAAGTATTGAATCTGTTTTTGCTAACCGAAGATTAGCTCTTTCAAGTATGGTTTTTTCAATAGTATCAATTTTATCATAACCAAAGAAAGCAAGTAGTGTAAGTATTATTGTGATAGCAATTGCGATAATTTTAAGACTACGCATCCATGCTTTGTAATCAACACTTACTTTGAATAGCTCATCTCGTAATTTTTCATAGTCAGGTATATTTCTTCTATTATGTATCATCAATACACCAATTTTATTTTAGCATATAACGTTATACTGCATGAGTTACCATGCGTTGGAACATAGATCCACCAGGGGCGGACAGGCATGCGGAATGCTGCAGTCTATCATTCCAGTTATTTGGTTTTTGATTTGTTCTCTTAATTATTAAAAATATCCCGTGCGTCCGCCTCTTCGTCGGACAGGCATCTATATTCCGGACGGACGCAGCTTTGTCCGCACGACTTTTATCTTCAAACAAAACGGTTTCTAATTTATTGTGTGCTTCCCGCTTACCTTCGTAGTTTTCCCCCGTGTGTTTTGTACTGGAATGACCGGGCGGGTCAATGGTGCTTGAGCTAAAATTCCTTCCGCTAAAATATTTCAATTCCCCTACCTCCGTTCACAACATAAACTAAACGAGTCAAACTTGCAACAGCTGTCAGCGGTCAGCTTTCGGTGTTCACTAACTGCATAGATCAATGACTAATGCCCAATGACCGGTGATCAAATTACAAATGACAAATTAGAAATGATAAACGGCACTTTGCAACCTCTCTTCAATTATAACCGATCACCGATAACCCACAACCGGTGATCAAATTACAAATGACAAATTAGAAATGATAACTGTTACTTTGCAACTTCTGTTCAATGATAACCAATCACCGGCAACCAATCACTAATAACCAACAACCAATCATCCATCATCCATCCATCCTTTTCCATCTCAAAAGATTTTTCCTTGCCGAATAACGATTTTGATAAGCCCAAATACTGCTTTTTCACGCCAAAAAACCATTTCCCCTTTCCCGCGAACCGTTTTTATCAGCCAAAATACCATTTTTCTCTTCCTCCAAACGATTTCTATTCCCCCGCAAGTGATTTCTAACTCCCCGCAAACCATTTCCACTCTCCGGCAAGCCGTTTCCACTCTCCGGCAAACCGTTTCCACTCTCCGGCAAACCGTTTCCACTCTCCCGCGAACCATTTCCCGCCTCCGGCGAGTGATTCCAACTCTCCCGCAAACGATTCTACGCTTCCCGCAAACAATTATTTTTCACCTAAAAAGGAGTTCATTTTGTCAAAAATTGAAGTTGCCGGGTAGGTAGGTGGAGCAGCCTGCTGGACTTACACAAATGACAGCTTTTGTTCTCACGAATGCGAGGCGAGCAATCAGCATTAACTCATCTAACGGAATTGTATCCGCCAACCAATCCCCGCTTAGACAAAACAGTTTGCCACAATTGATTTCTTCTTGCCCTAAACGCACCCGCGCTCGATAACAAAAAATATTTCCACATTCTGAAAAACCTATTGCTATAATGTTGTTTAATATTATTCCATGCAGCAGAAAAATTTTGGTACCACGCCATCAAGGTCTTATCGTAATCTGCGCCGATGTTATGCCAGTCTTCCATTACAAACAACCCTTCCATTGCTTTGCCCAACTGTGCAATCGAAGGAAGCATTCCATTCGGAAAAATATATTTGTGAGTCCAAGCGTCTGTACTTTTCACCGAGCGTATCTCACCGATTGTGTGAAGCAGAAACAAACCCGTATCTTTCAAACATTTGTTGGCTATAGCAAAATATTCTCTATAATTTTTGTAGCCTACGTGCTCAATCATTCCAACTGAAACTATCCTATCGAAGGGCTCATTGATTTGCCGGTAGTCTTGCAATCTGAATTCAACGGGCAAACCTTTGCACAATTCTTTTCCGAGCTGAACTTGTTCTTTGGAAACGGTAACACCTACAACTTGAGCGTTATATTTTTCCGCGGCATATTTTCCAAATGCGCCCCATCCGCATCCAATATCGAGAACCCGCATTCCGGGTTCTAGGTAAATCTTTTTGCAAATCAACTCGAGCTTGTTTTCCTGCGCTTCATCCAGGTTGGAAGAATTCTTCCAATATGCACAGCTGTAGTTCATCCGTCTATCCAGCATACTCTTGAAAAGGTCGTTTCCCAAATCATAATGTTTTTCGCCGATGATAAACGCTCTGCGACGTGCCTGCATGTTGATCAGCCAGAAACCGGCAAGCTGCAAAGCAATTTTGTAATTGTGTTTCACTTTGTTTTGAAGATCGGCACGCAATATTTTGAAAATCATTTCATCCAGTTTTTCGGCGTCCCACCATCCGTCCATGTACGATTCGCCGAGACCCAACTCTACTTCGGTGATTGCTCTTTTGTAAAATCTCTCGTCGAAAACTTGTATATCAGTTGAACGATTACCGTTGATTTTTATGTCGGCTAATGAAAGAAGTTCTTCGAACAGATTCTTATACTTTTGATTTTTCATAATGTTCTCCTTGGGGTTAATGACAACAAGGACAAAACAAAAAAAACATCATTCAATGAATTACATAATCGAGATCAAGCACTGTAATTTTTCCGTCGCCGTCAATATCGCCGCCCGTTAAAGTGCCGGCACAATCATGACAGTTGTAGATTGTCTTTAGATATTTTTTCTCAAGAAGCGAAGGGATTGAGTCGTAGTATTTTTCGTTATCGGGATTTTTCTTTTTGAAGTACTGATAAAGTCCGAGAGTGCCTTTGGAACTATTGCAATCAACACATGCCCACACTTGATTGTGAATGCCTTGAAGATGATCGCACTTCTCACACCCGGGTTTGATTTGAATAGACTTGGGGACAATGTGTTCCGCTTGAAGGTTAACCATTGCGCCGCAATAGATGCATTTTTTTATTAGCTCGACGAACTGCCAATCTTCCCTAGTTATGCTCGACCAGCTTTTTTTGCCGCTCTTTAATTCGCTGAATGTTTTTTTAATAAATCCGTAATGACTTTTCTTAGCATCGCGACCGTCATGCATGTTAAAGGCGCTTCGAGCTATAATTTTGGAATATTGGTAGAAGATCAAATCGCGAATAGTTTGAACATCTTTGTCAGGCATATTTACAACCCCCTGCTACTTTTTATGTTACAAAGGAATCCTTAGCCGCCTCATGCAACAGGTTATCGAATAAGATTTCCTACGAATTTGAGTCCGCAAGAGAATGAATGAGAAGAGTTTTTAAATTCGTTTCCCCACAGTAAAATACCCCGTTGTTTCTAAACGAACTTAACTTAAAAATTACTATTAATCAAAAAGTATTTAGAAGTTGAAGATAGATTTTAGAGAATTGTTCCGGTTTGCAGCTAAAAAAATCAATCAATACGATTAGCCGTTTCACTAGCAAACAAATACACAGATTCGCTATTGAAGTACAGCGATACTTGGGCGTCATGGTGCAATTTATCATTCGGTTTTACACGCGCAACGCATTGTGAGTCATCCAGTTTAAAATAAAGATACGATTCATTCCCCATTTGTTCGACGATATCAAGTTGAATTGCAATTTTGTTCTCTGTTAAAGACTCGAGGCGAAATGATTCGGGGCGGATTCCTACTGAAATGTTTTCGTTGATGTATGAAGAGAGCTTTGACCTTTTAGATTCGTTGAGCAAGATGTTTAAGGATTTCCCGTTGCTGATAAATCTTAGTCCGTTTTCATCCGTAATTTTCCCATCGATAAAATTCATTGCGGGACTTCCGATAAATCCGGCGACAAATTTGTTAACCGGATCGTTGTAAAGATTGAGCGGCGCATCAACTTGCTGAACTATTCCGTCTTTCATAACAACAATCCGGTTGCCCATTGTCATCGCTTCAACCTGATCATGAGTTACATAAATGATTGTCGTTTCAAGACGCTGATGCAATCGTGCTATTTCCGAACGCATCTGTACGCGCAATTTTGCATCGAGGTTGCTTAGAGGTTCATCAAATAAAAACACTTTCGGTTTACGCACGATTGCGCGTCCAACTGCAACTCGCTGCCGCTGTCCGCCGGAAAGTTGTTTCGGTTTTCTATTCAACAGTTCCTCTATCTCAAGTATCTTAGCCGCGTAATCCACACGGTTCTTAATTTCTTCCTTGCTGTATTTCCTTAGCTTCAAGCCAAAAGCCATGTTATCGAAAACGGTCATGTGAGGGTAGAGTGCATAGTTTTGAAATACCATCGCAATATCGCGGTCCTTAGGAGGAATATTGTTTACGAGCTTGCCGTCAATATAAATCTCGCCTTCATTTATCTCTTCGAGCCCCGCTATCATTCGCAAAGTAGTCGATTTGCCGCATCCCGAAGGTCCAACTAGAACAACGAACTCTTTATCGTTGATTTCAAGATTAACATTGTTTACAGCTTTGTTCTTTCCTTCGTACGTTTTAGAAACATTCACCAGTTTTACTTGAGCCATTTTGTATTTCCTTCGTGACTATTTTATCAATAACATCTTTTTTGTGGATGAAAAGGAACCGGCGACTAGACGGTAGAAATAAACGCCGCTGGTTAATTGAGAATTGATAATTGACCCGCTTCGACTTGCTCGCCTCACTTCGCGGGCGAAGCTGGCGTCTCGCGAGGCGAGGAATTTATAATTATGAATTCCCACGGTTTGATATTCATGAACCAATGTTGCAACTTCTCTCCCAAGTATGTCATAAACTTTTAGGCTTACATTTCCCGCAGCGGATAACCGATAACTGATAACTGTTTCCGGATTAAATGGATTGGGATAATTTTGATATAACTGAAATTCCCCCGGCGTGTCTCCGCTTTCACCGATTTTTACGTCTGTCTGAAAGTCATACAACTTCTGAATTTCATCAACAGATAACGCATAGTCATACAATCTAACATCATCAATAACGCCGTTGAAATTGTAATTATTATCGTTCGGAAGCATTTGCGCAATTGTTAGATCATACGTGGTCGGCAATATTTTTCCGCTCCATGTTGTAAATGAATCCAGTTCACCGTTAATCCATAATTCCATATCGGAACCGGAATAGGTAGCTGTAACAAGATACCATCTATTAGCAACAAGACTAGTTTCGGAATCCAAATCTTTAGTATCGGAGTTATTAACAGTAGAATCCGTCTTGATTGTCCAACGTATTTTTTTATTTGTAATGGAAATCTTCCAACGGTTTTGCCAGCTCCCATGTGAAATTAAAAATGCCTCACGGTTGTACAATGTACCTATCTTAAACCAGAGACTTACGGTAATTGATGAACCGAAATTCAAAGAGGACGAATTTGGTACACAAATATTATCGGTAGTACCGTTAAAGCTGTAAGCTAGATCGATATTCCCGAATCTATCTTTTGTCAAGAAAGCACCATCAACGATTCCATTATGATTTCCGGTTTGATCATCAGCGTTTCCGTTGAAGGGATAAAATGCAATCAAGTTTCCGCTTTGGTCCTTGCTAAAATCGCGGACTTCTAAACTTAGGCTATCAACGACCGCAGCACCGTGAGTATCATTTACAATGCATTTGATATAATAATTTCCTTCAATGTTAGGAGCTTGCCATGAAATGTTTTTTCCGATACCGATTATTGTTCCGTACAATGCGTTCCATGTGTAAGTGAGCGAATCACCGTTTTGATCGGACGCAATGCAGCTAATCGAAGACAATGCGCCTTTGTCGATTTTTCGTGGAGTGGCTTTTATTTTTTCTATAACCGGCGGATAATTGATAAACTGACTTACTGTAATTTCTATCTTAGCAGAATCCGTTGCACCTTGCGAATCGGTAACGGTAACTGATATCGAAAAAACTCCAGGTGAATTTGGACTCAACCATTTAACGCTTGAACCTGAACCGGAAATTTTTCCTCCTGAAACTTTCCAAGCATAGTTTAATTGCTGATTCTCCTTATCAACCGCTGTGCAATAAATATTTGTTGAATCGTTTACGATAATATTACTTTTTACCGCAGTGAAACTTTTAATTCTTGGCGGATAATTCTGAACCGGCATTCCGTTTTTGAAATCAATTACTATTCCGTTTACCAAAGTCTTGTCGGCATTAAATACTAAATTGCTTCCAGCCGGAATGACCACCGCAATAATTGCTTGATCAGCCGGTATGTTAATTGGAGTCTTTCCCTGAACGTTTCGAGCGATCACCGAATGCGAAACGGCATCATAAACATCGGCGCTGTTTGAACCGACATCTACCGAAACATTTTTATCAACGCCGTACGGATTGAAAATCAAGAAACTGGGATAAGCCGATTTGTGAAAATAATCTGTCTTAAGTAGATCGAGTTTTAGAATCATCGAAACATCGGTTGTATCGATTATACCACCGAGAATTCCTACGTGAGATGAGCCGTAGAGCCCAAGATTTGTCGCAGCCCAGCCGCCCGACATTGCGTCGCCGGTAGCTTTGATCCATCCGTTGTTTGTTTTCAATAAAGCTTCATAAGCAATTACCGAGTTAGGATCGTACTGTTTTGCCCACCACCTGCTGTCTTGGTCAGCTTCAGCCAAATAGTTCGAATAAAAAAGTCGCGATGAATTAGCCGCATTCAAAACCCATTTGCCGATTGCTCTCGCAAATCTCGAATCATATCTAACAAGCGGTACTAATGCACCGATCTGTTCAAATGTATTCATCGCAAAAGCATAATGGCGAGGCGAAAGTTCGCCGACCAGTCCGTTAACATCATATACTCCCCACTCATCATTAGCCACAACTCCCCAGTTTCTCAAAGGACTGAAATCGAAACACCAGTTAATAAGTTTTTCGATATCGTAGTCGGTGCCAAGTTCTGCGTTCATTCGAGCTGCAAGATAAACGCCATAAGAGAGCTGTAGTTCGTACGCTGGATTAGAAGTTAATGAATTCAAGTATTCCATAGAAAGCTCAGCGCCAATGCGATACTTCTCATCATGCGTAACTGTATAAGCATTGTACAATATCCATGCGATCGCGCCGGACGCTTCCGGTTCGGGAACACCGGACGCATTCGGAGTCATCATAGAAAAACTCCACGCTCTATAATTCATAGAAGGGATTTTCCATGGGGTTGTTGCACCTCCCATCGCATAAACAACTTGAAGCCATCTATCCGCAACTGTAACAAACTGATTATGGAACTCCGATGTGTTGGGATAAAGACTATATAATTGATAGAAGAAAACATTCGGCATTGTCTCATACCACCAATCGTCACCGCTGCTCACGACAGGTTCGTTGAGATAAATGTTTTCTTCGGGGCGCTTATTAAAATATTCGCGCGACTCCAAAACATAATTTCTTCCGTTCTGATTGCTCTTATCTATTCCGACCAATCTCGCCCCCACAACAGCCGGTAGTACATTTATTGCTTCTCCCTGCTGTGGACTATTAGTACCGACATAAGATTGAATCCCAAAACTTTTCTGTCCGGGATAGTTAACAGTATTATCGCGGTCAAAAATTAACGGCAAAAACTGACCGTTTAGATTCGAATTGAAAACAAGTGAGTCGTAGCCGGCAGCAACTTTTTTCCAATCGCGCATTAAATAATGTGTCGGCATGTTCGGCATTGTTTCGATCGTTGTGATGTTTATCTGCTGAGCATTCACGGCAGTTCCGCTAAACAAAATTAAAGCAACAAGAAGAAATAAAATTATTTTTTTATTTATAACCGGTTCAATCATTCAGATAATCGTTGAGTGTAAAAATTTTGATCTCATCGGTTTTAACTTTATTGACATCTTTACCGCTCATTTTAATCAATACTTTTTCTTGCGGCATAAGTGAAAATCCTCTCTCGGAGAAAATCAATCTTGGATGATAGAAATCCATAAACAAAGCCGGTTTAGCAGTACTGACTCCCAGATAGTAATCATTTCCCTTCATGACAATTTTTTTGCGCACACTTACCTGCGGCAATGGTGCATGCTTCCACGGATGAGGATAGAAAATATTTTTGTGAATAACTTCATCGTCAACATTATAAAGATGGGAAGCAAAAATGATGCTTCGATCTTCTACCGGTATTTCACAAACTAATTCGGATGAATTTGGTGAAGAGTTTAGTTCAAATATTTTTGCCGATACTTCTTTACCCGTTTGAAGATGATACGATCGCAAAATTAGTTTGCCCCGAAAAGGATTTGATTGCTGGTTTATAAATTTCACCCCGACGGAGTTCCCTTGCTTTTCGAAAATTATTAAGCTCGACGAGAAAACATTCTTAACGGCATGATATGAAATCTTTGAAGTTAAGCTTGAATCCACAAGTGACCAACTTGTCACTGGCCAGCAATCGTTAATCTGCCAAATAATCGTTCCGCTGGTCTGTGGATGATTTGATCGCCAATGTTCGATGCATGTTTTTAATGCGAGGGCTTGGTTCAACTGACCGAGATAAATAAAATCTTCCCAGCCGCTTCTAACCGGTAGATGCGCTGCTATGAAACGGAAAATTCTTTCCGTGCCCTCGATCTGTTTGTTATGATGTTCAAATATTCGGTCATTCGTTTTTCTGTTTTTTTGAGGAATGGCTTTATTCAACGTTGAAATATTAGCTGGTCCTTGAAAACCAAACTCAGTAACAAATAAACTGTGATCATTCACAACTGTATTATAATCGATCCAGCGGCTCCAAATATCCCATTGATGATTGTTGCCGCTGCCTTGGAAATTCGGATCCTCTCCTTTTCCAAACGGCGTTGAATGCCAGTATGGGCGACGAGGATCAAGAGTATTTAGCAAGAACGGAATGACTTCGTGATAAATTTTGTATCCGGGCATTGTTTCGTAGGATGTTTTTCGTTCTTGATACCAGAGCCATTCATTTTCATTGTTACCGCACCAGATCGCAATGCAAGCATGATGCCGTAGTCGTTTAACATTTTCTTCCACTTCAACTTTTACGTTTTCAATAAACTCCTGATGCTCGGGATATGAACCGCATGCAAACAAAAAGTCTTGCCAGATCAGAAGACCCATTTCATCGCACAATTCGTAAAAGTAATCCGACTCATAAACTCCACCGCCCCAAACTCGGATCATATTCATATTAGCTTGCTGCGCTAGTTTGAGAAGCGCTGAATATTTTTCTTTTGTGACACGCGGTAAGAATGAATCTGCCGGAATCCAGTTCGCTCCTTTAATAAAAACTCGCTTTCCGTTTACTACAAAATGGAAAGACGGTTTTCCATTGTCCTCAAGTTTTAACTCGATTATTCTAATTCCAACTTTTCGTTCATTGAAATCGAGTATCGATCCATAGTTCGAAATTAATTCCACACGCAGATTATAAAGTGGCTGTTCTCCTTCGCCGTTCGGATACCAAAGTTTCGGATTATCGAGAATAATCTTTGCACTAATCTCGTGTTTCTCCGGTTTTAGAATTTCTTTTACAAGCTTGAAATCGCCGTGTTGGAGCGTAACGTTTATTTGGGCAACATTCTCGATTTTTCCATTCAATAAAATTCCAATCTCAACTTCTGCTCTTCGTTCGTCTGCATCGATCGTGTTAAATGTAATTTGATTCAGTCCCACCGGCAAAATTTGTTCGAGAAAAACTTTTTTCCAGATTCCCGATGTTGGAAAAGACGGTCCCCAATCCCACCCAAATGAATATTGGGCTTTCCTGAGATATACTCTTTCTGAGTTCAGCGCAACTGGGAGTTTACCGTATTTATCCTCAAGTGACTTAGCGGCTTTCAATGGTGAATAAAGCAGTACCGATAGGACATTGTTTTTCGGTTTAAGTATATCTGTCACACTGAACAAATATTTTCTGAACATATTATTCACGTCGGCGATCTTCACGCCGTTCAGAGAAATTTCGGCTACGGTATCAATGCCTTCGAATACCAAATTGATCGGGATTGATACTTCATAATTTCCCGGAAGATTAAATTTTGTCTCATAGTGCCAATTGCTTTCGGCAATCCAGCCAAGCTTAAGTTCATTATCCGAATAAAACGGATCGTCGATCAGTTTGTTGTTAAGAAGATCGGTGTGAACCGTGCCGGGAATTGTTGCATCATTCCATTTTCTTATATGTTTTAGTATCGGCGACGGAATTCCAGTAGTATTGGAGCTCTTGTTTAATTTGAATTTCCAGTTGCCGTCCAGGGGAATTTTCAACATCGTTTTTTTGTCACACTTTAGTTAGAAATTTATTTTAACCAATTCACTCGAATTAGTTTTATGAAAGAACTCAAAAGTTATTTCGAAGTTATTGCCGTTCTTGATTGATTCGAAATTTTCGAGTTTAATTCCGTCTATTATAATTATTTTCGGAATGCTCGGAGCGCGTAACACTGTAACGTTTTTGTGACCTTCAAATGCTTTGAGTGCCAAGGTCATAACTTTACCATGATACTCTGCTTTGTTCAGAATGGAGGTGGTGGACACTAACAACGGTCGGTTATCCGAGGCATTGTTCAGGTTTATTTTTTTTACTCCGGTAAGATTTAGCGGCAGCACTAAACTTGGGATGTACTTTCCATCATAATTTACAGTCGGGCTGTTTTTACTTCCACGGCGAATTTCAACTCTCACATCGGAACCGTTAAAGGTATAATCGAAATCCGCAAACTTCTGGTTCTTAATTAGAAACGGATCAAGCTGCAAATTCCAATCGTTTTCTTTTTCAAGAAAAATGTTGTATAGATCATACAAATACCAGCCGGCAGCCCAAAGAAACTGAGGCTTATCAACCGTACCGTAAACTTTTGGATCTTTCGAGTTGG
This sequence comes from Bacteroidota bacterium, assembly GCA_023381535.1. The sequence continues at coordinate 19,255 of JAMCSN010000163.1, read as the reverse complement.
CATTCCTAACTTCATACATCGCCGGCTGTCCGTTCGGACCTTTCATTATACCTTTTACCGTCATAGTTTTTTTTATGAAGTCAATCGCTTCACTCTTCCGATTCAGATTTGACAGTGCAAGTGCATACCATGCGTTCGCGTGAGACCAAACTCCTCCGTTGATGTAATAATACGGATCACCCGCCTCGTTGCCGCTGAAATTCCAGAAATCAATGAGCTTGTTAAAATCCATCGGCCAAACTGTAAACACGCCAATATTTTTATCGAACAATTTTTCTTCAACGGTATTTACCAGCTTTTCAGTCCGCATTGAATTTAAAAGATTATAATGCGCCGCCAACAATGAGCCCATATAAAAATGTTCGTCACGTTTTCCATCAGAATAAAAATTCATCAGGTAATTAACATCGTCTGCCCATAATTTTTTGTTCAGGCTCTCTTTCATCCTCTGGGCAAGTTCTTCATACTGTTTTAAGTGATCAAGATTAAGATTTAGCGACGCTGAAATGTAATTGTAAGATTGGAGCGCTTTAACGGCAAGAATCGTCACGTACGTACGCGGTCCGTCTTTTTTACCAATGTCCCACCAGTCGGGACGGTTGGACCAAATCAAATCGTCATCACCTTTCATATAGAGAGCGGTTTCCAAACTTTTGTTTATGTAAGGATAAAGACGGTGGAGAAATGTAGTATCCGCTGAGTGCATCAAATATTTTGCGGAAAGAATTATGAACCAGAAATTATTCCAGTTATCGGAACCGGCATACTCGGTTTGGTATGTGCTGTCCTTCCAATAGTATGCGTGCGGAATTACTTTATCCTTGTCGGCGTGATCAATTATGAAAGTAAGATCATTGTGAACCCTCTGCAAATCAAAATTCACGGCTGCAAGATCTGTGAGCAAAACATCATGTGTAAAGAAAAAATTATACTCGGCAGGGCATGGCATCGGTTCGAAACCGCCGTTTATGTAATGAGAATTAGCAGCGAGTATTGCTTTAGCCCAATAAACAGAATGATCCATCACTGAGTCGTTCAATTTTATTTTCCCATTCTCAATACTTTTTGTTAAGACATAATTTGAATAATCATGAATCTCCTTCTTATAATTTTCGGTCATGTAACGGGCAACTTTTTCCCCTTCACCGTTTTTCGTTGAACCGATTATCTGTACCACAACCATTTTTTCTTTTGGCAATAATTTTTTCTTGAAGGAATATTTTATGTACGGTTTTTCGATGGTGCGGTTACCGACTTTCAATGTACCCGGCTCTCGCGACAATTCATATCCATCCGGTTTAGCCCCAGCATTTGCAACGAAAACTTGAGCTCCACCAGTTCCTCTATTTTCATAATCAACAAATAATGCCGATTTATCCTCGCTAAATTCCGGCTTAATTTTATCAACGAAATCATAAGTGTGACAAGTCCTCAACGTTAAAAAATATTTTGCAGCGAACTCATATGAGTTGGTTTGGTTCGTTGTGTTCGTGAGTTCATAAGTTACAATTGCGGCGGATTGATTCCGTGAAAAATTGTACGTGATTTTGATCTGATAGCCGTAACTGCTTTTTGTGAATGATGCGTAATACGGAGTTACTTCCAGTTGAAACGGTTCTTTCCCGATTTCATGATACGGCTGATTATCAATTTTTAAGCTAAGAGACGAAACAAATGTTGTATCGCGTTTCCAATAATCGGTGCTAAGATCCAGACTATTTGCAACCGGATAATAGAAACTAATCCTTTGTGGAACGGGCATGCTGTGGTGAAATTCTATACCGACAAACGGGCTTCCCACTTCTACTTTTGCATCACCGTTATATTTGACCGCAATAATTTTATCACGTTCATTCTGAGGAAAAACCAATGTGCATAGCGGCAAAAAATAAAAAAACAGAATCAACAACAAACTTGGTCTTAAAGCATGCATGCAAATCATTTCCTCTCCAGAAAATTTTTAACGACAGCCGCCGAAGTTTTGTTTTGTTCCAGAGTCAATAAGCTAAGCAACGCTTCAATTGTAGATTCCGCACCGGAATTTTTGTTTAGTTCTTTTTCGCTGTTGATTCCGTCGTAGCATAAACCGGTTTTGGTGCTGTACATTTCTTGCCCCGCCGCGTTTTTTCCGAAGAACCACAATCCGATTTCTCCAGCTAACTTAGCATACGATTGCTTCCCGGTAACCTTTGCTGCTTCAAGAGATGCAAATACCATCGGTCTAATTCCGTATGCAATCTGCGAAAACTGTTTGCGCTCATCTAAGACAATCTTACCGTCATTCTTTTTAATCGAAAAATAATTGAGAAAATTTTCTTTGATTAAATAGGGATAAAAATTATTTATCTCGCTAAGCGCAGCAAATTTATATTTTTTATCATGCGTTAAACTATATGCTTTCAATAACGCATAAGACTGTAAATTACCATACGCATGCCAAAGATTTTCCCAGCTCATAAATGCACCGTAAGGAAAAGTTTCTCTGCCTCCTTCCTGCATTCGTATAATTCCATCGCAAAGGTCTTCGAGATAAGTAAGCAGGACAGTATCTTTCTTTATCTTAAGATAATTTACGAGAGCCAAAACCAATATTGATGTTTGATCGGCACCGGTTTCGGCTTGAAGCCATGTCGGTCTTTCAAATCCGCCGATATTCTTAAAACTTTTTTGCAGTGGAAGACTTTTTTTAACTGCCGCAAACAATCTGTTCATGCTTTGATAAAGCCGACCCGAAAATGTGGTATCAGTTTTAGAAAATAATTTATAAGTCTCTGAGAGCGCCCATACTGCACGCCAGCTCCACCAGTCGGGCTGAGCAATACTCGTCTTGAAAGTTTTGTTTATTGAATAATCACTTTGAATGAAATTATAAAAGTAACCGCTCTCGGATTGCATGTGCAAAATGAATTCATTGAGAAGTTTAACCTTCAGCAAATATCGCTTATCGCCGGTAGTTTTGTAATACATTGAATAAAAGACTGCGGCACGCGCAACATCGTCTATGCACGCTATCCCTTCTCCTTTCGCTTCAACCCATCTGTATTCGGGGTAATCACTGTAGATGTGAATTATCGCCATCTTCTTTCCGTCAACTATAATCTCTTCATAAAGTTCATCAAGGTGGGAAGGATTTACCAGAGCTATTTCTTTTTGTGAATTAAACTCCGGAAGATCCTTCCCAATGATTGTGATGGAGGCAACCAACACGAAGATTAAACACAGCACAACTAATATTTGCTTCGAACTTTTCATTTGCAAACCGATAACAAATAATCGATTGTTGTTTCTGCCAAACAAATATTAGTATCTGCACCGGAGTAATAAATTTTCACATCACCGTTGTCTTCTACAATCCATCCGTTCGAAAAGACAACATTCATTACATCGCCGATTCTTTCATAATCCAACTCGGGACTTAAAATCGGTTCCATGCTTCTTCTTTTCACGATCCACGGTTTCTCGATATCCATTAACAAAACTCCGATACGATAGGTGGATGTAATTCCGAATCCTCTAACGCCGTGATACAGCATTAACCATCCGTCTTTAGTTTTTACCGGAGTGCTGGAGTTACCTATTTTATCTGCTTCCCAGGTTCCAGGCAAAGGTTCAGTTAAACATTTGTAATTTCCCCAGTGTATCAAGTCCGGACTGCTGCTAATCCAAATTTCTCTTTTGTCTTCGGCAGCAGGACGGTCAACTTTCCAATAATAACCGTTGATTTTTTCCGGGAACAATGCTGCATCTTTGTTCGAAGGTTGACATATAGGCCCATGAGTTTTGAACGACTCAAAGTCTTCCGTCTCTGTTAAAATTACCAGAGGCATATGTTTGGAATAACCTGTATACACAATAAAAAATTTATCGCCGATTTTAGTTATGCGCGGATCTTCGATTCCCCAATTCGCATATTCGTAACAATCCTTATGATCCTCAGGCGTTAAAGTCGGTTTTCCCCGAACTTGAAAATCAATTCCGTTTTTACTTTCCGCCAAAACAAAAGACGAACGGCCGTTGGGCATTTCCACACGGCAGAGTAAAAGATATTTATCTTTAAACCTAACAGCACCGGGATTAAAGATGCTGTTAATTTTAAAAGGAACCATTTCTTTTGTGAGGATTGGATTCTTAGAATATTTCTTAATGTCCATAATTATCACCAATATTAATTTCAGTTAATCGAGAATTATTAATTCATTTTAGAAAACAATTCTTCAAGCGGAATTCTTGCGAAACCGCAAGAAGAATCCGACATAGCGAAAGGAATTATTAGATTTTCTTTATAAACCATTGAGCCGCAAGAATAAACAACGTTTGGTACATAACCTTCCCTTTCGCTTTCGTCCGGTTCGATTAAAGCCTCGTTCATCGATCCGATTATTTTTGAAGGATCGTCGTCATCCAAAAGCATTGCACTGATCGAATATCGTCTGAAGTATCCTACCGCATGAGTTATCAAGAGCCAGCCGTATTTAGTTTCGATAGGAGAACCGCAATTACCCACTTGCATAAACTCAAACGGATTGCGTGGCTCGTATAATATTTTCTTTTCGTTCCAATTATAAAGATCATCCGAAAACATGAGGTACAAGTTTTCGCCGTCGTTGCGGGAAATCATGACGTACTTACCTTTTATCTTTCTTGGAAAGAGAGCCATGCCTTTATCTTGTACTTGACTTCCGTGAAGAGTGCGAATTTTGAATTCGCGAAAGTCTTTTGTTTCAAGCAGTTGAACTCTAAACGTTTTGCCGTTGTATGCCGTGTATGTACCGTAATAGCAAAAAGAACCATCGTCGTTCTGAAACTTTACAAGCCGTACATCTTCCATTCCGACTGATTCGCTTTTAGCAGTCGGAAAGATTACTCTTTCATCTAATCGTGTGTTCGGATTAAATTCAATTTCATAATTAGATTCCAGAACATCCATGATCTCATTGTATAACTCATTCTCACTATTGAAATTTCTTTTCCCGGACGATGCTTTTTCGAACTCCTCAAGGGAAAACTTATCACTCAGATCCTTCATAAATTTTTCGAAAGGTTTTTGCTCTGTTTGAATTCTTTCTTTCACAAAACTTTTTTGAAACTTTTTGTTTTCAATTCTCCGCGGCAATTCACAGAACTTTGAAGTTGTAGGCAGAATAATTTCGTCGTTCTTAATCAAGCCTTCTCTAAACTCTATTGACGAAAGATGCCCCTCACCGGTGGCTCTCAGGCTCATTACAAATCTTTGCTCGCCCTCGTTTAACCCGGACTGATCCGGATGCATAACTATAGAAGGATTGAACAGCGCTGCTGCTTCAATCGAATATTCTTTGGAAAAATACGCGCCGGTCAATAACTTTTTCTCTTGTGTGACTTTTGAGCCGTTTGGAATATAGCCGCGCACCTTTTCATAATTGGCGAGAATTATTTCTTCAAAATTTTTATGCCGGTCTTCGAATTGAGATTTAACTTTTGCAAGCTGCATGGAAGTTTCTTCATCCGATAGCGAAATGATTTTTTCAACAACCCGTCGTGTTCTTTCCGGCTTGAGCATAAAGAATTGCTCTATCACTCTTTTGGAATTCGGTAATATTCTTACAGATAATCTTTCTAATGACATTTTCAATCTCCGACTGGGCTCTATTCTTTAAGTCCCGATGAAGCCATGCTTTGTATGAAATATTTTTGGAAGAAGATATACGCAACTACAATCGGCAGAGCCAGCACAACAGCAGATGCAAGTTTAACACCAAGCTGCGATTCCGCTCTACCGCCCACGGCAAATAAAGTAACAAGCTGCGGCATTGTCATCATATCTTCCTGACGAATAACAATCAACGGCCAAAGTACCTCGTTCCAAGACGCCATGAATGTAATTATGCCAACCGTAATAAGTGCCGGTATGGAATTCGGCCATAAGACTCTAAAAATAATTTCGAGTTCATTGCATCCGTCGATGCGTGCAGCATCAATCAAATCCTGAGGTAAAGTATTGAAATATTGTCGGAACATTATTATGGCGAACGAATTCATAAAGTATGGAACGATCAGCGCCCAATAAGTATCAACCCAACCTAATTTTACCATGATGATATATTGCGGGATGAGCGTAATTTGAAAAGGCAGTGTCATCGTAAAGATGATCACATAAAAAATCAAACTTCTCCCTTTGAACCGCAATCTTGATAAAGCATAACCCACCATCGAACCGAAAATCAAAACGCCAAAGGTAATTGAGAGAGCAACTAAAAGACTGTTAAGAAACGCTCTGCCGATAGGAATCTTATCGAACATTTGCTGAAAACTGCTCAAAGTAAAACTCGTCGGCAATAATGTTAATCCGCCAATTTGATTTTCCGGTGCGATTGATGCACTTAACATCCAGATGAAAGGATAAATAAACAGCAACGCAGAAATAACTAGGCAAATGTAGAATACAATCTTCTTCATTTAATTCTCTCGCTCCACAAACTTTTTTTGAAGAACAATTACACCGAGAATTATTAACGCAAAGAAGAAACCAAGTGTGGCGGCGTAGCCCATGTGATAATAGAAAAATCCTTGCTTGTAAATGTAAAGCACAGCCGAGATTGTACTGTTAAGCGGACCGCCTCCGGTCATGACATACGGTTCGATGAAAAGAGAGAATCCGCCAATCGTAGAAAGTATAACTACCATCAGTATAGTCGGATTAATCATCGGCAGAGTTATCTTAAAAAATTTTTGACGATGTGTCGCACCTTCCAAATCTGCCGCTTCGTAATATTGCAACGGAACAGTTTGAAGTCCGACAAGAAAAAGTACAACGTATAAACCGACATTTTTCCAAGTAGCCATAACCGCAATTGAAGGCATTGCCCAGACGGGATCGTTTAACCAGCCGACTTTTCCCAGCCCGATTTTAACTAACAATCTATTAAGAATGCCTGTATCGAATCCGTAGAGTTGCTGCCAAAGGATTGTGACAACAACGCCCGATACAATTACCGGTAGAAAGAATGCGCCTCTGAAGAACGCCTTGAACTTTATATTCTGGTTGAGTACTTCAGCCAACGTGAGTGCAACAATTATTTGAAGCGGAATGTGTATTACAAGAAAAACAATTGTATTGAACATTGATCTCCAAAATACTGCATCGTTGAACAATCTCTTGTAATTACTAACACCGATGTATTGCATTGGTGAAATAATATTCCAATTATGAAATGTTAGCACAATAGAAAAAAGTACCGGGAACGCAACGAACAATGCAAAATGAATTAAGTACGGTGAAACAAGTAAATATGGTGTTAACTTTTTCATCATAGTCAGTCACTTCAGAAATAAAAGATTAACTGCTTTCGCAGCATCCTTTACTGCTTCTTCCGGTGTCTTTGTGCCGTAAATTACACATGCTTCGTACTCTTGAGAAATCAAATCAAAAACTTCTTTAAGAACCGGAGATTGATCGGTTCCTTTAACATACTTCGCCTGTTCGGCAAATATTCTCATCTTTGGATTCTTGTTGAAATAATCTTCAAACAACAGATTCGTTTCAAGATTTTTTCTTCGAGGCAATTGATTTGTCATCTCTAAAAGTTTCAAATCGTTTTTTTCTTCAAGCATATATTTTAAGAAGCTCCAAGCCAACTGTGGATCGGGACACGTTTTAAATATCACAATGTTTTTTGGATCGCAGTAAGTGTAAACAGGTCCTTTACGATCGTCCGGTACAGGCATTGGAGAAAAACTATATTTGAAACCTTCCGGTTTGTATCTTTCAGAATGCGCAATCTCCCACGGTCCGGTGAATCTGGTTGCTATTGTGCCGGATAAAAAAACATCCTGACGCGCAGAAAGCCGGTCTTTGGAAAAATAATTCTTCGCGTAAAGCTCTTGGAGAAATCTAAAAACTTCTACCGCATATTTATTATTGAATGCGGCACTGTCACCTTTAACGAGCGGCGCCCCACCGGAAGCTGCCAAGTACAAGGGGTAGAAATCGAAAAATCTCTGCCACCATGTAACAAGAACTTCGGAATACCCGAACCAACGATCGACGTAACCATCTCCGTCAATATCTTTTTGAAATTTCTTGGAAGCATCGAAGAATTCCGAATAGGTGCGCGGCGCTTGCTTGTAACCAAGATCATGAATAATATTTTCGTTATAGATGAGCATGATCGGATTTATCTTCCAAGGTATTTGGTAAATGTGTCCGTCTGTGGAAGTTATCTCTGCAATAACGCTGCTGTCGCATCTTTCGGCAAGAAACTCTTTGAATCCTTTCAAAGTATCGAGAGCAACCAATGCATTTGCGCGAGCGTAAGATTCAACATCGCCTTCCCACATGTTCGAATAAATATCCGGAGTAGTTTTTCCAACGACCGCCGCAAGTATTACTTCTTCGCTGGATTGACCTTCCGGCACAGGTTGAAAACTTACTTGGTCTGCATGGTGTTCTTCGTTCCAGCTTTCGGTGATGTATTTCGCAAACTCAATTTCATAGCTATTGTTCGACGACCAATACAAGATTCGGCTTGAATCATTACGTTCATTTCTACTGCATGAATTGACAGCAATTAAAACTAATAACAATGTAACCCACCAACGTAACCGCCGCAAAAGAATTGAATTCATTTCACTCCCAACTTTTCCAGTCGTTATCAATTGTAGGATACGGTGTACGAGGAATGAGGCTACCCTTTTTCACAATGTACAACTCAATGGCACGCGGATCATTCTCATCAGTAACATTTATGGAATTAAGAACGTTGTTGTTAATCTTTATGTTTTCTTTTTGCCTAAGCAAATTTAATTTGTGCAGAATCTTTTTTGATAGCTGCATACTAAGTTCATCGGCGCCAGTTTTGTTCGCAGAGTCACTTTTGACCGATGGGACTTCTTTGTTTTGCAACAAAACTGAATTAGTCAATTCATTCCTAACATAACTGTAAACAATTTTATCCCTCCACCAACTTTCCTGATTTTTCACACTTTGCCTTGTTGCAAGATTTCTTTTGTTGGCTTCATCAACCAACAGTTTATCTCTCACCATCCTCCAAATCATTTCTTTGAGTGAAATTGAATATGAAGTAAAATCTTTTTCGTTGAGCTTGATGTACTGATCCCGCGTCCAGAACCAACTCAAAAGTTCCGAAAGCGTTACCGAACCGTTTTTCAAATCAACGAGAGTAAGCCCGGGTATTTTTCTCTTATCCTTAATTTGCAATTGAGATAAAGTAGAATCCAATTTACCGGCAAGATCCCATTCGTCAAATTTATTTTTAGGCAAAACGTAATTTCCGATGTAAGACAGAAGTATACCGAACTCATCCTTGCGGATTACTGGTTTAGCATCACTCATTAGCTTATTAACAAATTGATCCGAAAGAATATTCAGCTTATTCATTTTTACCGCTTCAATAGCTTCGTTTCGTAATTCATTCCGTTTGGATTCGGTCGTTATCAAATTGCGCGACAAATTTTCAAGTTTTACCAAATACCATCCGTCTTGAACATGGATTGGAAGCGAAACATGTCCCACCTTTAACGTATCAATGATTTTAGCAATAACAGGATTCTTCATTTTAAGATGATAAAAATCGGTTTTCATCTGACGATCATTTAAGATTGAGCTATCGGTGCATTGTTTACTGAACAACGAATCAAAAGGCACGCCTTTGTTCATCGAGACAACATAACCGATCACCTCTTCTTTGTTGTCTGAGTAGAGCCATCTTAAATTCACATCCAACTGTTTCTGCGTTACTACGGAATCGATTTCATTGTCCGTCATTTTTACTTTACTTACTATTTCATCTTTGAACAATTCATCCGTAATCAGATCGTTATGAAACGCGCGGAACATGTCGGAAACTTGTTTAACCGTGTCAACTCTTCTTTTGTATCCGTCGATAGCTAATAATTTTTCATTGATCAAAAATTTTAGATAAACCTCTTTGGAGTTTTTTTCTCTCTTATAAAATGCGGGACCAAAGTTGTAGCCGTTCTTGAACTCCGCAGCAGTAATCTTTAGCTTTCCAACTGAAGCTACAACTCTCTCATCTGAAGTAGATGACAAATGTTTTGAGTGCTGCTGCTCTTCTAATGAATAAGGAGCAATGATAGATGTGCTCAAAAAAAGAATGAATATGAAAATCGCATGCAAGTTCTTGTTCATTATGACCGAATATATTTTAGCTAAAATTTGAGATCGACAGAAAATATATGCACACCCTCAAGTCTTCCAAAGTCTCTATATGCATAATCAAAACTAACAATCGTGTTGGAAAATAACATCTTCGTATTGACTCCTAATCCTAAAGTCAGTCCGCCTTCAGAATTCTTTAGAAATAAAGACTGATATCCTCCTCTAATAAATGCAAAATCCTTGAATGAAAATTCTGCGCCGACATTCATACTTTCATAATCGTTGTTGGGATGAATAGCATCGGCAGCTAAAGTTAGTTTGTAATCCTGCGTGTTCAAAACTTTCGTTGAAACTCCAATCTGAAAAATCATAGGAAGGTCCCACGAATCCATTTCGATATTGGATGGGATTTGGCTGTTAGTTCCAAGTTGGGTGACATCAACACTAATATACTGGCGGCTATCTCTGCCAGCCAACTGCATCGGTGTTCCAAAATTTGAAATAGAAGCTCCGATAACCATTCCGCCGAATAAATCGGTACGGAACAAAGTGCCGGCGTCGAAAGCAAAACCCGTACTACTCATGTGCCAAATTTTCTGTTGAATAAACTTTGCAGTGAATCCAATTGAAAATCTGTCGGTTAAGTTTCTTGCGTAAGACAACCCGACTGCAATATCACCGGCACTGAAATATTCGCCCGTTCCTTCCGGCTTATCAACGGTACGTACTTTCATATCATCCATACTCAGAGAAGTGAAACTAAATCCAAGATTGCCGAAATTGCCCAAGGGGAGAACTAGAGCAGCGTAATCAAATGAAGTCTGCGCAATCCAGTTTGTATGCGAGACCAGAATTTCGGTTTGAGAAACATTTGCTATGCCGCTTGCATTCCAGTACAATGCCGAAGCATCATTTGCAATGCTGACAAAAGCACCACCCAGTGCATCTGCATTGGCGCCGACACCTATTTCTAAAAAACTGGCAGCTGTTGTTCCAGTTTTAGAAACTCTTTGTGCCAACATTGTTCCCGAATTAAAAATTATGCAAAGTATCAGCACGCCGTATTTTGCGAGTTGCCTGCTAAACATTGTCTTCCTTGCTTTAATATTTATTTTCTTATTTGATGATTCCAAACTTTCCTATTTTGTCTCCTATTCCAGGTGCGGATACGTGAAAGATATACATACCGTATGCTATATCCATTCCGTCCTGAGAAATTAGATTCCACGGTTCCTGTCCGTTAGAAATACCGCTGTTGTGTTCCAATGTTTTTACAAGTTTACCGCTGATAGTGTAAATCCTAATTGTGCATACTGCCGGAAGATGAATAAAATAAATTAGTCTGTCCCCGCGTCCAACTTGAGTTGTAGTCGGTTCCCATGAAGCAGCGCCAACGTAAGGATTAGGTACCACTGCGATATTATCCAAATCTTTTACGGCTTTTGCGTTTTCGAATGCTTGAGCTTGAGATTGAAATTGAAAATACTCTCCCGTTCTGAAAGGTTTTTTTGTTATAACACGGAAAATATCTCCCGTCTGTGGCGCTTTCTGTTTATCCGCGGCGATTGTAGTATCTCTTGTCAGCGTGATTGACCATCCGACTCGCAAGTTCGAAAAATCCGTCGCTTTCTTTCCAGTTGAATCTCCGAACGCAAGAAATATCGCATCGTCATCGTTGAATAATCCATCCTTGTTTATATCTCTAAAAATAAATTGATTATGATCGATGCCGTCTGTAAGATTTTTAATTATGATGTTGGAAGGATTGGGACTGCTAAATGAAGTTGCCGGAAATCCTTGATCGCCTTCGGATGAATTCACAAAATAAATATCGAAATCGCCGGGATAGTTTATTCTCTTTGAGTTGTATGCACCGGCGTAGCGCGAATCGAACCCGAGCTTCACAATGTAGTTGCTGCTTCCAATTCTCCATCCGGATTTATCTTGATCAACGACGACTGAAGTATCGTTATTAATCTCAACTGTAAAACCGTGTTTGACTGAGGTCTGAGCTTTATTCCCGATGATACGAGTGTAATTAAACAATGTATCGTTAGAAGTATAATCAATTAAACTGAATGAAGGATGCGGGTTGGTATGAAAAACCGTGTTGTCTTTGAATTCAATTCTGTAAGTATGAGATTTTTTTACTGAGTCAGGGTCAAGCACTTGAACTGAAACCGTTCCGGTTCCTGGGCCAGTGGCGGTAAAGTTTTTTATTTGGGGTGCAATATATCCTGCAGCAGGTGCGCGTGGTGTAGCGACCGCCGTGTTAACATCTGTTTTGATCTTTCCGTTAATATCGACTTTAATAATGCTCGTTGTTTCCGAAGGAGGAATTCCTTCAAATTTTCCTTCGACTGTTGTAGTTGTAAAACCTTGATCGTAAGCCACAACAGCGTAGTAATAAGTTTGACCGTTCTCCACAGTTGTATCAATGTACGAATGCTGAAGTCCGGAATCGTCACCTAAGTAAAATAATGCGCCGTTTACATCAATTGGGTGAAGACCTTTGACGCCGTCGATCTTATCGAATTGTGCTATCGGTTTGCGAAATGTAGCTTTACCATAAGCATCGGTGATAACCTGATCTTCCAGAAAATTCGCTTCGGTCGATCTATAAATTCTGTAACCTTCAAAATTATATCTTTGATAGAATGAATCGAATGTGCGCTCAGCTCTATCATCCCAAAATAAAGTTACTTTGTGATCGCCGGCTATAACTTTTACGATCGGTTTTTCCGGAGGTTTGGCAAATCTGTAATTCGCATTATAAATCTGCTGCACGGTTCTTTTTCTTCGGAACAGATCATCTTGATCGATACCGAAAATCATAGACATTGAAAATCGCTCGGTCTCGCCGGTCTCTTCCATAGTGCCGGTACTTTGAGAATAAGTGTTTCTTCCGTCAAGGTGGAAAAGATAACTTGAAAAATAATTTGCAAGGTTAACGCCAGCCAACGATTGCCCGTGCGGTGCCGGCAGACCCGAAAGCACTTGCCAATTTTCTTCGTCCCTGTTCAATTCGTATTTGTGAACCGGATAAATTGCAAATCCGGTTAAGCCTAATTGATCGGATTCATCCTTATCCAAAATTCCAAAGTTTGGTTCTCCTTGTTCAGGTTTGCCGTCTCCTTCCGATCCGTCGGGATCAGTTCCGGTATATCCGGCATCCAAAGGTCCAATTCCATCGGTACCAACATCATCGTTCAGAGGTTCGCCGTTATCCCATTTACCGTTGCCGTTCAAATCTGTGTAAGATCGCCAATTTGCATTTTCATCAGCATCCCAGTGAGGTCTCCATGCATAGCCGTAGAATTGGTGAAACCTAACTGTATCACGATCCGGATTTTTTATGTAAGGATCTTGATTAACATTATTGATGAAAACTTTTGCATCGTTGTCCCTGCGTTCGTCGGTAAGACCGTCATAATCATTATCAACTCTGTCGTTCGAAATTCCCGGACTTTCCAGAAATGCGTATCCGGCTAACCCAACCGGGCTCCAGTTACCCGGATTTCCAAATGCAACAGTTGACCATGCATAGGACATAGCCAAAACTTCGTTGTAGTCTCCTGCATTGTTGGAAGAATTGTCATGACCTCCGATTCCCCAATCTACGTACTGAGCAAAAAGAGTCTTATCATAATCGGTAGTAGTCATGTTGGTAATTTCATAATACCAGAAGATTACGTCTTGCGCTAGAACTTGAGACCATTGAAATCCTCTTGCCTTAACTTGCATTCCCAAACCGCCGCGCGTAGGATCGAATGTATCCGGTTTAAAATTATTTTTCAGAATGTATTCTCTATCCTCGTTGTCGTCAAAAACAAAAAATGTTTCAACGTCGGCATTCATAACGCCTTTGCCGAAAAATCCATTCCAGTAACCGTTCCAATCCGAAGTTCTATCAGGCCACGTCATAGGCCATGTAGAATTGTCGTCGCTTCTTGCAGGAGATGAAGAGTACGGCGCTGCATATCCCGGCAACGGCCACCAACCATAAGTAATTCCGGTTGCGGGGTCGTAGCGTGTGAACTCATAATAGTTTGTTTCGAGAGGATGAATTAAATTTCCAGCAGGATCTTTCGCTTCGGCTTGTACAATGATTGCGACGCCGTCAACGTAAGTGTGATTCGTTCCCTTAGGCCAAACACCGCTTCTGCTTGGTTCATTTTGCCAGTCCGCAATCTCTCCGAAATTGTAATAAACAGTTGCGGCAAGATTGCCGTCCATGAACCCTTTTCTGGTTTGATTATGGTCCCCTTTGTTCTTATCCACTATTCTCTGAGCATAGCCATAGTTGGATAAGAAAATGCAAACAAGAATTAGTGTAAAAAAAGTCATTCGCATGAACAACTTAAACCTCCGTTTTCGCAAAACTAAAAATTGAAAGATGCACCAAGCGTAATTTGTCTCGGTGCCGAATAAAAATCTGGGCGCGTGAAGTAATCCTGCAATGTATTAACACCGCGCGGAGCTTCTTGCGCACGCGTTAGTTCGAGAGTGTAACCAGCTCTTCCCGTATCGCCGAACACGTCAACTTCGTTAGCAGTATCAAACAAATTATAAACTTTCAAGAAGACTGAAAATCGTGTCCCGAAAAGTTCCATATATTTTGTTAGATACAGATCGACATTAAAATAAGTCGGTTTGTTCTCGCTGTTTTCCAAACCGGTTCTTTGATTAATTAACGATGGAGTGTAAGGGAGTCCTGATCCAAGTCTGCCGATAGCGCTAGCAATAAAATCTCCCGGCACACCTGCTGTAATTGTAAAATTGAGAGAGTGGCGTCTATCCCAATTTAATGGAACCAGTTGCTTGTTGATTTCAATTGGAGGACTTGCCTGTGCTTTGTTAAATGCATCGTTCGGATCGGAAGCATCTCCTTTTGCAACCTGGAACGTGTAATCTAAGCTTGCACCGAATCCATCGCTAAATCTTTTTTCGAATGAAATTGTAAATCCTTTTACCGCGCCGTAATCTCTATTAATCAGCTTGCTGAATTTTTTGAAGTCGTTTTTGATATGAATTTCTGTTCCGAGAAGGTTACGAATATCTTTATAATACCCTGTTAAGGTAACTCCAATTTCCGGCGTTAGCTCCTGCTGCAGTCCTATTTCGTACATTATTGTTTGCTGGGCAGCAAGATCAGCATTGCCGATAGTATTCCCGATATTGTTCGGATAATTTCCCGTGAGTGGAATTCGGAAGTTTGGATTCTGATAAAGATATTCGAACGGCGGAATCTGAAAAAAATGTCCGTACGAAATATGTATCGCACCTTTATCCGTGATGGGATAAGAAATTCCAATGCGCGGACTAATTTGATATTTGGCTTTTGCGGTTGCCATCAACGAATCCGGAAACGGCGGCAATAATCCGTCAAGCGCCGCAATGTTATCCGGATTCTTTAAATATTTTCCGTCGGGTTCAAAATAATCCAAACGCAAACCGATATTCACAACTAAATAATCTAATTCGATTTTGTCCTGCATGTAGCAGGCAAACTGGTACGGTTTGGTATTGTACTTATTATAATTGAAAGAACCAGGTGAAGGCAAAGTTGGTTTGTATTGAGTTGTTGCGTCAATTACGATTTGATAATCGAGATAATCAAGATTATGCAGCTTCAATTCCACGCCAGATTTAAACTGATGAATATTATTGATCTGCCAGGTCAGGTCGGTTTTAGCGCTCAACGTTGTTGTCGTCCGGTTGAAATGCCAGTTCTCAGTTCCTCCGGTTAAAAATGCATTGCCGCTTACATCGCGCATTCTTTCCGGTTTAACATAACGCGGATCGAACGGATCTTCAAAAACATATTGTTTGTAGTTGCTAACAAAAGCGGAACCTAAAAAATCTATGAATGCCGAATTACTGAGAACGAGTGTGTAGTTAATACTTCCCAAATAACTTTTTTGATAGTATGTATAATCACCGTCGGGATTTAGCCGAAAAGCGTGATCGTAAGTTCTATATTGATTGTCCTGGTAAAGTCCGCTTAAGACAATTCCTTTTCCACCACCGACATTTATCGATAGCTTGCCCTGCAGTGTAAGTCTCTTGCTGTAATTCATCGAGACATATTTGTTATCGCCGGTGGCGCCTATGTACCAATCTTTCGGATCATTCGCAGAAAAATTTGATGAGTCCGAAGGATTGAACATGCGTCTGCCGTAAATATATCCGTCATCGTATAAATAACGACCGGATAGAAAAAATTTTAGAAAATTATTTGTACCCGGAATTGGACCGCTTATATTTCCCTGCACATTGTAAATCTTGGAAGGATCGAGCCGGTTTATGTTTGGAAATAAGCTTGAGCGCGTACTAAAATAATCTCCGGTGTATGCCGAAATGTCGCCGGCAATTTTATCACCGGCAATTTTTGTTACTTGATTAACGACGCCGGAGAGCGCCTCTCCGTACTCTGCATTGAAGGTGCCTGTTAAGACTTCAACTTCTTGAATACTATTTACTTCTGCTTCCAAAGCTGAAGCACCGGAGAATGCATCGTTAACCGAAACTCCGTCTATCAAATATTTAACTTCGTTGCTTCGTCCGCCTCTAAAGTGTCCATCAACCACACCCGCTTGAAGATTGACAACGGATTGAACATCTTCCAAAGGCAGCATAGCGATTTTGTCGCCGCTCACTTTTGCTTCTGTTGAGGTTAAGTCTTTTCTGACCATCGGCTTTTCAGCTGTTACAATAATATCTGCAACTTGAAGAGCTTTTTCCACCATCTCGATATCAATTCTGGTAGTTTGATCGATGGAAACCCGAACATTTTGAATCACTACCGGTGCATAACCGATTAAGGAAGCTTTGATTTCATAAACTCCCGGCGGAATATTAATGATGAAATAATTTCCGTCGAGGTCGGAAGCGGCTCCCATTGTTGTTCCTACAAGAACAACATTTACTCCAATTAATGTTTCACCCGTTTTTTTATCTATAACTTTTCCGGCTATTTTTCCCGTTGTTCCCGCATACAAAGCGCTGCTGTTGCAAATGGAAAAGCAAATAATCAAAAACAACCATTTCATAATTATTCTTTTAGCGAACATTAAATTCACCCGCGCATTTTAACTTTTTCTTTGAGTTACAAATTCGAAAAAACAAAAAATTATAAAAAATGGAGCCGGAATAATAATTTTATTCCGGCTCCGAAATGCACTACTTGAGCAAGATCATTTTTTTAGTCTGCATAAAGTTTGCA
Source organism: Bacteroidota bacterium (assembly GCA_023381535.1). Next base: position 1,913 of record JAMCSN010000163.1, on the reverse strand, counting down.
CCGGCTACTATTCTATAAATATAAACACCGCTTGCAACTTTTGTCCCGTAATTATTGTCGCCATTCCAATTTACTCTATATGTTCCGGCAGCTTGTTGTTCGCTTACAAGAGTCTTCACTTCTCTGCCGAGAACATCATATATCATGAGTGTAACTATCGCTGCTTCCGGTAAGGAGTAACTTATGATTGTACTCGGATTAAAAGGATTAGGATAATTTTGGTTCAATGAATAAGATACAGGAACTGCATTATTATTGTTAACATCAGTTACGGTATTAATTACCTGAACTTCAACATCATCAAAGTAAATCGTTCCCGTAAACCTTGCGTATGGATGAAGTCTTACCGACAACGATTTTACTTTCGGATCGTTCGGGATTGTTACGTCAACGTAATACTTCGTCCAACCAAACGAAGTTACATTCGGAAATGTGAATACCAAATCCTTCGCTCCTATTTCATCGTATGCATCATTCGGTAAGTAGCCGCTGTGGAATATTGGTGTTATTCCTACAGACCACGTTCCCGAATATTTTGCTGCCGAATCCGGCACAAGATTATTTGCCATTATCCATACACTGATTCTAAGAACATCGCCCGGTTTCGCATTCATGATGGAGGTAATATCTTTCAACTGACCATTTCCTAAGTCTTGCTTACTGTTTGATGTTCCACCCGAATTCAACAAGTATCTCTTGGTTCCTACCCACGCATCATGAGGCGCTCGTGTAAACGGTAAGTCAAACTTCAACGAGTGAAGTCCCGTGTATGCTTGTTCCGTCGTCACTACTGTGTTCTCAAATCCGTTGCTCAACTTTCCGTCATTACCTCCGTTCGGCGGTAACCAGTAATTCCAGCCCGTCGGCATCTCTACCGATGTGTTCCAGTTCTGACCCGCCCATGCACCTGCTCTTCCCAACAACATAAAATCATCTGCCCATACCTTCCCTGTCGCGTTCTTGCCTCCTACAAATCTGATGATCAACTTGTAGGCATCTTCCGGTAATATCGCCGATCCTACCGCATTCGTATCGGCTATCCAACCATTACTGCTGGCTACACTCTGATCTATCGGCAATTTTACTTCGCCGATCAAATTCCCAGACTGCCCGTAGAACAAATAACTAACCATCCACTTCTCATCGTCGTTTGCCGGATTTACATTCACTCCTTCGGTCTTTACGTAGGCTCCGATGAATATATCTACGTTCTTACTCAGCGTCGGTGCCCACAAGTCAAGCATGTTCTCGCTTTCCCACTTCGCTACATCACTCGTCGCACTCTTCTCTATCTTCAATGAATGTGTCTTCGAGTGATACTGATCCGTTGCCCACGTCAACGTTGAGCCCGACGGTTCAGTGCCCTTCGTCCAGTACGACGGCAATTCTCCCTCAAAACTTCCGATTCCGCTTATCTGAGGTATGTCTAACTTCTCTACCGTTACTTCATCGAAGTAAATCGTTCCCGTAAACCTTGAGTATGGATGAAGTCTTACCGACAACGATTTTACTTTCGGATCGTTCGGGACTTGCACATCAACATAATACTTCGTCCAACCAAACGAAGTTACATTCGGAAATGTGAATACCAAATCCTTCGCTCCTATTTCATCGTATGCATCATTCGGTAAGTATCCGCTGTGGAATATAGGTGTGATTCCTACCGACCACGTTCCCGGATATTTTGCTGCCGAATCCGGCACAAGATTATTCGCCATTATCCATACGCTGATTCTTACCATATCGCCAGCTTTTACATCATTCAACAAATATCTCTTGGTTCCTACCCACGCATCATGAGGCGCTCGTGTAAACGGTAAGTCAAACTTCAACGAGTGAAGTCCCGTGTATGCTTGTTCCGTCGTCACTACCGTGTTCTCAAATCCGTTGCTCAACTTTCCGTCGTTGCCTCC
>JAMCSN010000231.1:123911-124262 GCA_023381535.1 Bacteroidota bacterium | reverse complement strand
AACTCGATTTGATTCTCGAAGAGATCGAACTTCAGAGAAAACATAGACGCGAAATGGAGGATTTGAAAGACGACTTAATGCGTGTGGGTAAAGACTTTTACGATACAGCAGTTATTGAACTTGAAGCAGTTCATGATCACGTGAATACGAAAGATATTTTACACCTCGGTAAATACCTTTTGCGAAACGTGAACACAATTAATCGCAGCATTGAACAACTGGAAAGCGTGAAAGATTTTCTTGTTGATGTTTCGCCATTGGTTAGACAATCGGTATTGGATTTTATGAAGACGTTGGATGAGATCGACCGGAAAGGTTATTTCGAATTTGCAAAAGAGCTTTCCAATATTA